>CAZLHI010000046.1:0-23165 GCA_964559435.1 uncultured bacterium
GGAGGCCGTACTCCGCCAGAACTCATCCGGGGCTCGGAATGTGCAGGGGTCCCCTAGTGGTCGAAGACGCCGAGTTCCCCGCGCCGGGTGAGCCCGAAGGGTTGCCGTAAGTAGTCACTTGCCTCCTCACGCCGGGCACAAATACGTGCTCGCGCTCGCGGGGCAGGAGCCAAAGCTCCTGCCCCGCGTCCTACATCCGGTGCGCGGCGATGCTTCGCATGGCCACCCCGCACGTTTCGGCCGCGACCTAGCCGCGAAGGGCCGCGGCCAGGTCGGGCACGTCCCGGGTGAAGGCGGGGGCGCTGTCTGCCCCCGCGAAGTTCAGGCCGCGCTGATACCAGAACTTCGTGCTGCTCAGAAGGGAGGCGACGAGCCAGCGACGCAGCGGGGTCGGCGGGCCGGCGCGTGAGATGCCCTGAAGCGCATAGATGGCGGCTCCCGCCACCTCCGGCTTGTTCTCCCGCAGCCATCCCTCATCCCGGCCGAGCAGGTAGGCCTGCCACCCCCAGAGGTAGCCGAGCGTAGTGTAGAGTCGAGGAGGATCGTCGCGCAAAACGTACCGCATCTGCGTGTTGCAGAACCAGCGAGTTTCCTCTAGCTGGGAATCGTCGCCGCCGATGATCCGAAGGTAGACGGTCAGGCGGCGGATGGTCTCGAACCCACACCGGGACTCCAGCCCGCCATCAAGGCCGTCGCCGTAGAACACGCGCTCGAGGATTCCGTCCGCGGTGACCTGCTTGCGCCATTGTTCGGCGACTGCCTTCATCTCTTCCCTGGGCCTGAAGAAAGCGGCCCGGACAAGTTCCACGAAGCACCTCGCCGCCTCATGCTTCTCGGGCGTCGGCTCGCCCAGCCACTCGGCCACCTGCTTGTCGAGGGGTTGTGCGGCCTCCTGCGCGGCATCGACCCAACGCTGCGCAGCCAGGGCCACTCGCTCGGCTTGGTCGGCCACACTGCCCGGCACGTCTCCACATCTGCCGGCCCTGGTCATACGGAATTGCTCTGCTCCGATGATCCCAATGAGGCGATCCAGCCCCTCCAGCCATCGGTGAGCGCATGGCTCGAAGCCCCAGTCCGGCATCGCCACTCTCACATGGCGGGCCCATTCGGGTATCTCCCCGATGTCCGCCTCCATGGCCTGGAGAAGCTTGGCCTCCGCCTTCTGCGCCTCCTCGTTGGCCGTCTGTGCCTCCGCCAATGACTCCCACCACGCGCTGGCAAGCTCGTCCACTTTCGTCAGCGACACCACCTTTCGAGGGAACTCCGCGGCCAGCTTGTGCTCGTTGAAGACCTCTCCCACCATGGGACTTACCTCCTCCGCAGCGTAGGGCGCCAGGGCACCCCTGAGTTTCTCTCGGGCGCGATGAATCAGAGACTTCGCCGTTTCGAGAGGGATGTCCAGGAAGTCGGCGACCTTCTGGTACGACAGGCCGTCCAGGTGGAACATCGTCAGCGGCAGGCGGTACTTCTCGGGCAGCGACGAGATCGCCTGCACCACCGCCTCGGCCAGCTCCCGCCTCTCGACGATCTCGGGCGGCCCGGGCCTGAAGTCGGGGATGTCGAGGCTGTCGAGATCGACTCGGCCCTCGAGCTTCTCGAAGACGCCGCGGCGGAACGCCTTTAGCCAGTTCATCGCCACGCCAAAGGTCACTCGCCGCAGCCAGGCGGCGAAGCGGGCGGGGTCGTTGAGCTGGCCTAGGTTGACGTAGGCGCGGATGAAGGTTTCCTGGGCGATGTCCTGCGCGTCGGTCCAGTCGCCGACCAGGCTGTAGGCCAGGCCGTAGACATGGCCGTGGTAGCGCGCCACCAGGACGCCGTAGGCTTCGGCATCGCCGTCCCGCGTCATTGCCACGAGCTGAGCGTCGGTTCGGTCCGCCACCTTCCCGCCCCCGGGTCGAGATTCGTTGCCTCCAGGCCACCATCATAGCAATGTCAACGGTTCGCCGCAAAAGGTTGCATCCGTGCGGGATGTCTGACGCGAGCACTTGGGTGAATAACGTCGGTCGGCCGAGAGCCCCTGGGCGCGGCCCAGCGCGACGGGGGGTGGTTCCCGTGAAAACGGCTCTAGCCGCTCGCCTCCTGCCGAGCGCCTTCGGCGTCAGGCGGATCAGCAACAGGGCTCTTCTGCTCCGCTGCCTCTGGCCGGCGGATCGTCCACTCGATGGTGCGCGGCTCCTCTCGAGGTGCAAAGGAGCGATAGAGCGTGCTGGAGCAATCGCCGGCCTTTCCCAGGCGGTCGCCCGGCTGGATGCCGGCCTCGGCCGCGGGGCCGCCGGGCTGAACGCTGAGGATCGGGCACCCGTTGCCGGGCCCCATCGCCACGCCGAGCGTCCTGCTGATCCTGATGTGGGGGCAGCCATCGACCTGCGCCCATCCGGGCGGAAACTCGGAGAGAGGAGGGATGTCGATGGTAACGGTTACCTCCTCGTACTCGGCCGGGTATGGTCCAGGCCGGAACGGCATGTCTTCGCCTTCCCTGCCCGGCCCTGCCGACGCCCTGGCCGGTCTCGACAGACGCGGAGAGGGAGCCAGGCGCAGCACCAGGGCGTACAACATGATAAGCACTACCAGCACGGTGAAGAGAACAGCCAGTCTGCGTGTCATCGCTTCTCTCGGCTGCGAACTGAGAACCATTCTACCATCGGCCATAGGGGGACGACAACACTCCTCGGAGGAAAGCAGGAGCCGGCCGCCCCCTTGACGGGCCCTCGCTGCCGGCGCGAGAGTGGGGAGGGGTGATGTGGGGCAGGAGCGTGTCTCTTGCCTCTTCCCTTCCCACGCGGCTCCCCAAAACTCCCGGCGCGGCAGCGAGCGAAACCTTCCGCTCCTCCTTTGCGTATGCTACTCTGGAGGCCGCGGGCGATCGGCAACGGTAGGGTTCCCGCTTGGCTTCGCCCAGGCAGCCTGGGCAGGACACGGAGGTCCTGCCGTACGAAAACTCGGCAGCGCGGCTCGCCACAAGCTCTAAGCGAGAACTTCCTTGGGCGGCGGCGCGTCCAACCATCGTCGCGGGTGCCGGGGCAGTGAGGACGGTGAATGACTTGTGACGCCTGAAGGGAGGACTGGATGCGACGGAAGATAGCGTGGGCGCTGCTGGTGCTGTGCGGCCTCGTCTTGGTGGCCGGGGTCGTCGTCTACAAGCTCTACGGATTCCGCACCGAGCTGACGAAAGGTGGCGTGGGTATCGCCGCCCGACCGCCGGCCGAGATGACCTCGCCCCGGCCGCTGACCTCGCTGCCTCGCTACGATCCCACCTCGGTCAATGCCCACCAGGTGCGCCTCCAGGGCCAGGACCTGCGCGGGTTCGACGTGTTGGACCGGCTGCCCGATCTGCTCCAGGCGAACTTCGACACCCACACGCAGTGGCCGGAGGAGCTGCCGGACGGCTTCGACCCGGCGCGGTCGATGGAACTCGGCAAGAACCCCGGCCTAGGGCTGCGCGCGCTGCACGAGCAAGGGATCACGGGACGGGGCGTCTCCATCGCCATCGTCGACCACCGGCTGCTGGTGGAGCACGCCGAGTTCTCGGACCGGCTCCGGCTCTACGAAGAGCTCCACAGTTGGGAGCCAAAGGCCTCCATGCACGGCACCGCGGTCGCCTCCATCGCCGTCGGCAAGACGGTGGGCGTGGCCCCCGAGGCCGACCTCTACTACATCTCCAGCTTCTGGGTGACCTCCAATCCGGTCCCTTGGGCGCGACTGCTGTCACGCGTGGTCCTGTTCCAGCTGAAGTCCTCCAAGGGCGAGGCCGCGGCCGAACCCCAGATGGGGTGGGAGATGGTGGACTTCGTGTGGGCGGCGCGGGCCATCGAGCGCCTGCTCGATATCAATCGCGATCTGCCCGAGGCGCGGAAGATCCGCGCCATCTCCATCGAGGTCGGCTGGGCGCCCGGTCAGCCGGGCTACGAGGAAGCGATGGCGGCGGTGGAGCGGGCGAAGCAGGAGGGCGTGTTCGTCATCTCCTCCTGCCTGCGCGACACCCACGGGCTGCGGTTCCACGGGCTGGGGCGGGAGCCCCTGAACGATCCGGAACACCCCGCCTCCTACTCTCCCGTCACCGCCTGGGGGCCGGGCCTCGCAGAGCCGACGCTGCTGATCCCCATGGAGGCTCGTACCACGGCCGCACCCTCCGGCGCGAGCGACTACATGTTCCACCGCCAGGGCGGATGGAGTTGGGTCGCGCCCTACCTCGCGGGGCTCTACGCGCTCGCCTGCCAGGTGAACCCAGGCGTCACCCCGGAGTTCTTCTGGGAAACGGCGCTGGCGACGGGCACGCCCCCCTCTCCCAGCTCGCAGCCCCCGCCCTCGCGTGAGGAGTTGCGAGAGAAGATGGCACTCTGGTTCGACACCTCCATCGCGGCGCGGAAGCAGCGCGGGGGCGAGGAGGAAGTCGCGCGGCTGCTGAAGGTCAAGTACGAGGAGATGACCGGCGAGCCCGCGCCCGAAGTGAGCGAGGCCGAATTCCGCGACCTCATGATCGAGCTGATAACCGACGATGCCATGGCGCGGTATACAGGACGGGAAGGGAAGATCGTGAACCCCGCGGCGCTTATGGAGGCGCTGCATAAGTGAGTGCTGCCCTGTCTATCGGGCAGCAGCTTGTCTTCTGATCCGTCGGTCACCGGGCGCGGTCACACGGCCGCTATGGCGCTCCCTGCCGCGGATCGCTCTGGGAGCGCTGATAATCGAGGGCCTCCTCCAGATCCTCCCGCGTGATCAGCCCCATCCCGATCAGTATCTCCCCCAGACGACGGCCGCGGTGACATCACGGCACGAGCGATGTCACGCCTCTCGCCCTCAGAACGGCGGTGGCGAAGATGGCCATCGCCGCATCGGTCAGGTAGTGGCCGAAGATCAGCCCCACGAACGCGGGTCGCAGGCTGTGGTACAACCGCAGGCCGCCGAACCTGCGGATGAGCGTCGCCAGCAGCCATCCGATGAGTGCATTCGCCCAGATGTCGCGGTTCGTATGCATGACGCTGGCGATGACGAAGCCGATGGGGCTGAAGGGCCACCACACGAAGTGCGAGCTCATCCACGACAGCCCCGCCGTGAATGCCCCGCCCACGACGAGCGCGAGGCGCAGCCAGTTGTCCGCGATCTCCGGGGAGGTGAGGCTGGTGTTCAGCTCGCGGAAGGCGCACGTCGGCACCGCGTAGATGGGCCAGCATTCCAGGGAAACCGCGCCGTGACGGTAGGCGACATAGAGCACGCTGGCGCTGCAGGCGATCAGCACGCCCACCATGGCGATGGCGACCGCCAGCGCGAACCCACGCCCCCGAATGCGGCCGCGGTGCATGAGCTTGAAGCTGTTCACCATGTAGTTCATGGCCCAGTTCTGCGGTTCGAGCAGATAGCCCATGCTGAGGTAGGAGTACATGGTGAGGGAGGCGGGATCGATCGCCCTCGCGCCGAGGGTGCGCATGATGATCCATCGCTCATGGGTCGGCGGCCGGTGCTGCAGCAGCCCCGCGGCCGCGGTCAGCCGGACCGTGCCGATGAGGGCCACGTAGAAGGCGGCCATGATGAGGGCATAGCTGCCCCACGACATGCCGGCCCGCCGCGCCCACCAGAGCATCAACGCGTTGGCCGCGATGAACCCGACCACGGCCGCGGCATTGCTCATCGGCGCGGTGGGGTCGTCCGGCTCCCGGCGCCCGAGGAGCAGCCGCCGGAGGCCGGCGGCGAAGGCGTCCCGCGCCCGGAACACCGCGATGGCGGCGATGATGATGAAGCCGCCGTCGGCCGCATAGTCGAAGAAGGCGCGTGGGTTGAAGCCCCCCGCGCCGGCGGTTCCGCTGGGCGGCACGCCGAAGGCCCCGCACACGAGCAGGTAGACCCGGAAGAGCAGGTAGAAGGCCCATACGCTGAAGGACACCTCGCCCGGCACCAGCGCCATCACCCCGACGGTGCCCGGGGCGATGCGGACCCGCATCTCGGTGAGCGTGCTCCACGGAAGCCCGAGCCCGGTGAAGTTCTGGCCGATGGGATAATCGCGAGAGGGCGCGGGGACGGCCGGGAAGAGCCCATTGAGCCAGATGAGCATAATCACGATGCTGGTCGGCACGAACCCGAGCCAGAAGGCGCTGAAGCGGAAGGAACTCTTCGGCAGCGTCGGGCGGGCCTCGGAGTTCACCAGCGCCATCGGCACCTCGATGAGCGGGAAGGTCAGCCTCTGGCGCTCGATCCAGTCCTTGCGCATCAGCGCGCCCAGGCACATCATGGCCGCCAGCAGGGCGAGCGTGAACGCGCCCCAGCCGGCCACCGGCGTGATCCACTGGCCCCAGGGCAGCGGGAAGCCGGCCGGCAGCCCCTCCCAGAACCAAGCGCTCACCTCCGGATCGCGCGGGTGGAGCCAGGTGGGCAGGTGGGGCAGGATGTGCTGCTCCCAGCCGTACTCGCTGCGGGACCTATAATAAGGATAGGCGGCGAGGCCGATGGTGTAGGGCACGTGCACCACGATCAGCGCGGCCGCGATGGTGGCGATGCTGTAGATGATGAGCACATCGGCGCGGGTGAGCGCCCGGGCGGCCCACAGGCGGACCATGAGCCCATTTGCCGCCACCAGCACGAAGGCGATCACCACCGGGCCGTTGGGAAGCGTGCCCCAGCCGAAGTGCCAGGTGCGGGTCAGATAGGCGGTGTAGGGGGTGATGAGGGCCGCCGCCACCGCCACCACGGTGGCGACGATAATCGCCCGGCCCGTCACCCTCTGCTCTCCGTCTCCTCGCTCCACAATCCTCCCGTACTTCCCTTGCTTCGGTAGTGTACTGCCGAAGCCGATGCGCCCTACGCTCTCCCGCTACTTCTACTGAGCAAGGGCGGGGGCCTGCTGGTGTGGGGCGTGGAGAAGCAGCGTTGGCCGCCTGCGGAGGCGTGTGTCCCGCCACGGCACGCCTCCCCGTGACGTCCGCCCAGCCCCCGACAGGGAGTGCCCGACCCGGCGGCGAACTCTGGCTTAGGAACGAAGCCACTCCGCGAGGGAAGGGGGGATACCGTGCCTGAAGCGGGTCCCGGGACACCTTTCGGTGACTACCTCACGTGGGCTACCAAAAACATGGAATGGGACCTGGGTCCCCGTGAGGAGAAGTACTACGAGCTAGTCACAGGTTACATGGTGCGTCAGGTCGTAGATTCTCCAGTTTGGCACCGCTTCTGCGAATCCTACCAGAAGATCGAACAGCGGTACCACTGGGAGCGGGACGGGCACCACCTCTTTGTGGAGCCCGGTCCTCCGGACTGGACCATCAAGCCCTTCGAGTCCCTGCTCGAGAAGTCATTTCGGCTGAACAAGCGTGATAACGATCGCTTCCCCGATCCTCCCCCTGGCGGCTGGTTGTGCCCAGATACCTGGTTCACCAGGGTAAATGACATTGTTCGGACGCGTCTCATAGTGAAGTATCTCGACGGGCCGGCCTTCCTGGTGGACGCGCTTCGCGAGATCTGCGCGGAGCACAGCGTTGAACCGAGTTGCGAGTTCAAATGCCGGTCCGACGGCTACTACGCCGCGCACGTCGACCTGCCGCTGACCTTGGAGGTACCGAGGAGGGACTTTGACACTGAGGTAATCCAGTGTTCCTGTGAGGTGCAGATCACTACGCAACTTCAGGAGGTCGTACAGCTTCTCATGCACAGGCAGTACGAGCAACGGCGACTTCTTGAGCCTGAAGCAGCGATGCCGATCCCCTGGCAGTGGCGATACAGCGAAGTGCAGTTCGCCGCGAACTACCTGGGTCACGTGCTTCACTACCTCGAAGGCATGATCATGCATGTCCGCGAGCAGGCTGGAGGAACGTAATGGCAGACTATAGGGACTCCTGGTGTTACAAGCAGCTTTCCGAAGAAGGAATAAAGCGCTTGGATGTACTGGCAAGCCGTGTGTCAACCGCGTTCGGTACGAAGGTCCAAGACTGTTTCGTGTCCGAGATCCGCGACGAGGAGGGCAAGACTTCGTATCCGAACTTCGTGTTCTTCTCTGATCGCGGGATAACAGAGTGCGCCGACCCGATGGGAAAGGACTACTTCGACATTGCGCCTCTGGAAGGCCGGGTCGTCGCTATCGATATCAAGTGCACGTCCTTCGACTTCCAGAACGCCATAGGAGACTCTCGCCTGACCGCGGAAGTCTGGCTAGGTGCCACCGGTCCAGGCGGATGGTACATCACGTTCCGCGCTGCAGGAGAGAGCTGCAAGGAACTCTCTCGGATCATCAGAGAGCGACTCATCCCTAACCTCGCAGGCGCCCAAGGGTGAGCACAGGCGGCCCCTGCTAGCCGGCCATTGGTCTCCGGGCCCGCCTGCTCCCTCGCCCGCGTGCCCCTCGCCCCATCTCCCCAACTCTCGCGCCGGGAGGGAGCGGGTGTCAAGCTACGTGAGTGCTCGGCGGTAGGGTGAATGCGCTTCGAGAGGGGGAGGGACACCCTCCCCCCTCGATTCTTCCCCCTCCCCACGGCCCAAGACATCCGCCCTACAGAAGGGCGAGGCAGGACGCGGAGGTCCTGCCCTACGAACCTTCTGGTCTTTGGGCGGAGGCAAACAACCCGAGGGAGCTGCAGCCTCCGTACGTCTCTGCCTGTTCATCTACCGAGTCTATGAGGAAGCCGCTCAGGAGCTCGCGAATCTCAGCTTCATCCACAAGGTGGTGAACGGTCTGCTCCGGGCCATAGCAGCGAAGCGTGTTGTCCTCAAGCATGCCTTGCGGGCACTCAGTCTGAGCAATCCAGCGGATGCGTGGCGTGAACGACGCAAGCAGCAATCCTCCCGGCCGGAGCACGCGGAGCACCTCGGCTGCCGCCTGTTCCATCGCGCTTCGCGTGCCATGCTCGAGCACGTCGATCGAGAGCACTCCATCGAAGCGCTCATCCGGGAACGGTATCGAGGTCATATCGGCGCAGGCAACGTGGGCTTCCAGTCCTCCTGCACTCAGGGCCTGCTGGGTTGCCGCTACGGCTCGCGGTGAGATGTCCGTGGCGACGACGGAGAGCCCCTCCTTCGCCATGTACACAGAATGGCGGCCCAAACCACAACCCATGTCGTAGACGCGTGTCGCGCTAGAGAGCCGCAGGCGACGGATCCATTCCCGCGTGACCCTCAGCGGTGGGCGCTGGGCCCACGCCAGCCAGGCCGCATCGGCATAGAGGTCGTCCCAACCAGCCATCGCATCAACTCTCGCGCCGGGAGGGAGCGGGTGTCAAGGGGCGGGGCTGAGTAAGACGGAGGGGCGGGAGCGTGCCCGCTGCCGAACAGGCTCGGGCCGAAAGTGCAGTCCGGAACGAACTGGCCCAGAGAAAGTTCTCTGGGCCAGGTACCGCGCCGCTACAACTGTGCTGCTATTGCTACTGCGATGTGGGGTTAGGGCATCACCTCGAAGATGGCCACATCTTCGTTCACTATGGGGATGTTGGAGATGGTCGTGCCATCGAAGTTGGCCGACCAATCCACCCAAGTCCCGTCCAGATTCCACTTCGTGCACGTGCTCCCCGGGATGGTCAGGGTCGCCTCGCAGGTGAGTTCGCTCCGCTTGTCATAGATGACCAAGACCTGGCTGGTCGCCCCGCCGCCCTCGTCGCGGTAGATCAGATAGTGATAGTCGTCACCGAAGCGGCCGCTGGTGGCATCGAGGGTGACATCACCATTGACTGGTGTCGTGATGGTGTAGTCATCCAGCAGGGAGACCCACAGGGCAACCGTGTCGAAGGCCAGCTTCTTGGTGCGATACTGGTCACAGAGCCCGAGGTAGCGGATGTCCTCAGGTCCAATGACAGGCTCATCGGGGCCCAGGTCCTTGATCTCGTAGGCGTCGAAGTGGTCGATCTCGCCGAGGCTCTCGTCGGAGGCGAGGAGATAGGGAACCGCCCGCGCGAAGTAGAACCGCTACATCTCCTGAGTCCTATCCAGGGTGGAGAAGCCGCACTCATTCACCCAGATGGGTTCGCCCTCGCCATTGTCATTGACGGTCGGAACGAACCAGTCCGTATACTGGGCATCCAAGTACGTCTCCAGTGGATCCCGCTTGCCGTACCACTCCCGGTAGCAGTGGAAGGGCACGATCTCGTAAGCCTGCTCGATGGTGCCCTGGGTGCAGGCGTCGATCGCCTCCCAGT
Source organism: uncultured bacterium (assembly GCA_964559435.1). GTDB lineage: Bacteria > Armatimonadota > Hebobacteria > Hebobacterales > Hebobacteraceae > Hebobacterum. The sequence goes on from CAZLHI010000046.1 coordinate 10,104, forward strand.
GCGGCCAGACGAGGCCGCCCAGGATGATGTCGGCATCGGTGTCTGTCGCCTTCAGGGCACTCGACCCGGTGGTCAAGAGTGTGACATAGTCGCTGAAGGTCCCGCTCCACCAGGTCTCGTCATTCCACTCGTTCCAGATCTCATAGGAGAGGATGTTCGGGTGAGTGCTCATCGCGGTGCCGAGTGCGTAGCAGAAGTTGTACCAATCCTGGTAGTCGTTGGGAGGCGAATTCCACTCGCCGTTTCCCGCCCAGGCCGGCGTATAGCAGATGTAGGGGCGGAGCTTGATGCCGTACTGGTCGGCCAGATTCACGAAGTCATGCAGCCAGGCGAAGTCATAGTTCCCCTGGCTGGGCTCATAGTCGTCCCAGCCGATAGACATGATCAGTTCATCGACTCCGAGTTCGTTCACCAGGGCGAAGTCAGGGGCGACCTCCGTAGCCAAGTCATCGCCCTTGTCCCAGTCCTCGCGGACGCTCATGCTAACGGCCCTGGTGATTGGCGTCGGTGGTGGTGGCTGCGGCTTGCCGGCCTCGAGCAGCGCGCTCGAGGCAAGCATCAGTAAACTGCACAGCGTAAGACAGACGACATACGTCACAAGACTGCCTTTCATCAGTCTTCCCTCCTCGTGTGGTTGCCGTCCTTTCCCTCCTTTCCTAAGTGGCTCTTATGGGCGACAGCCTCACCTTGCATACCTTGGTAAACGTGAGCGCGTTGTCAAGCCCGCGGTGAACTCGTTTGCGCACAATAGAACACATTCGTGAGATCACCTCAAGAACGGCTCCACCGTGATTCCGGCGCACGCGAGCAGGGCGCGTGCCCGGGAAGTGGCGACAAGTCGTCCCCTGCTTTCTTGCTTCTTGTGCCGAAGCCTGTAGGCCGGCCATCCGCCGGTGGCCGTCGCCGTTCCCCGTGGCGCAGGACCCTTGGCCGCGTCGGGCGGCGTGTCTCCTGCCCAGCCGCTCGCGCCGAGGGGCCTTACTTAGCCCGATCCCTTGACACCGGTCCCTCGCCTGCGCGACTTCACACAGGCCTTTGTGGGACAGCGACCACGCTGCCCAGGCAACGCGACGCACCCCGCACCTCGTCCACGCGTCCCGGGCTTCACTACTGGCTGAGAAGCCTCGCCTTGACGGTCTCGCCAGTGGTCTGATTGTGCAGGGAGTATGGATACGTGACGTCCCCGCTCTGGTTGACGACGATCCGCTGCGTCCCAAGCCAGAGGGCCGCGCGGCGTCGATCCAGAGGGGCCACCTCCCACATCGAGCCGTCCTCAAGCGTTACGTGCTTGCCCATGTCCATGGTCCTCTGCACCCAGTGCTTGTACCGGGAGCCGGTCCTCAGGTAGAGGCCCGGAGGAACGGGCGATGCGATGGGCCCGCTCGGCCGAGGTGGACGCGTATCCTGGAAGATCGGCCACGGGACGATGATGCGCTCCGGCTCGTCTTGGTCGCCGCTGCTCGGCGCGGTGAAGAGCGGCCTCCCCCTGCTGTCGAAAAGGTCGATCGTGCTCGTCCCCTGGGTGAGTGCGATCTGCCCCCGAAGGACGCCAGACTTGTCGAGCACCTGTACGCCCGACGCATCGCCATGGAGCCCGAGGATGAGCCGGTACTGGCCGCTCTGATCGAACACCATGAGCCTCGGACCCTCGGTCGGGAGGTAGAGGCCGGCCGATGCAAGGCTGTCCGCGGCGGCCACGCCCACGACCGGGCCCACGGCCTCGTTGAGAAGGACCAAGGCCCGGGGCTGGCCCTGGCTATCATACACCGTAAGGCCGTCTGCCAGGGAGCTGGATGTCAGGCAGACCCGGACCCTGCCCTCGGCATCGTAAAGGAGCACGACAGGAGCTGCCTCGAAGCCCTCGGTGCAGCCCACGACGGCCCGCACGGCGCCCTTCGAATCGACGATCTCGAGCCGGTGGGTACGCACGACATCGCTGACCTCCGACTGCTCCTCGGCCTCGCCGAACACCGCGCCGCCAGAGCAGACCAGCAGCGCCAGCACCACACACACAGCTGCCGCACGTCGTCTCATCATCTCCCCCTGTCCCGCCGGCCCGCCACCGGCTGGTGAGCTCTGCTGCTGATGCGTTGCCACCCACTGGTTTGCTGGGCAGGAGCCTTATCCGTCTCGGGCGGCTTGCCTCCTGCCTGGCCGGAACGGCGGCGGGCATAAGTATGCCCGCCCCACAGCGAAGAACGGCGGGCCGAGCGTTTGCCCGGCCCACCTGAACTGAGCCCCCTGGTCCGTTCACTCTGACAGTTTCGGGTACATATGTGCGTCGAATACGACGTAAGCGCTGTTGTTGTCGAGACTCAGCCGTACGGCTTGGTTCACAGCAACGCCGATGAGGGCTTGCCGAGGAAGCGGCCGCTGACCGGCCTCCCATTCCCCGAGCTTCTTCTTCCGGTGGGCGAGAGAATCCTGCTCGGACATGCCCGCGGTTTCGAGGTGGATGCTGTGGATATCCCGCAGCCAGCGAGAGATGCTCTCGAAGCCATAGCCCACGTACTCGACCGTGCCGTCCTCCTCCCAGCTATCGTAGTGGCGGAAGAAATTCGGGTTGATCTGCTCGAAGCCGTCGTCATCGGTGAGGAGGTGCAGGTTGCGGAACTTGTGGTCGGCCCAGTACTCGCCCTTCGTGCCGCTGATCTGGAGGCCCTGGTTGGTCATGGCCGAGTTCTTCTCCGAGCACACCCATGAGGTCTGAATCCAGAGCACCGAGCCGTCGCTCCACTCGATCACCGCCTGCACCGCGTCGTAGGCGTCACTGCCCTTGGAGGGGAGGAACTTCTTCTGCCCCCAGGCCGCCACGCGCTTCGGGGTGAGCCCGGTGATGAAGTAATAGGCGTCCGCGTAGTGCACGCCGATGTACTCGAAGGGGCTCGACTTCTCCGCCCACAGCCCGAAGAACTTCAGCGGCATGTACTTCGGCTCTTCGATCCAGGCGTGGCCGTGCAGCATCTCGCCGAGGTCGCCGCGGCGCACCCGATAGCGCGCCAGCCGCACCGCCCGGTCCATGCGCTTGTGGTAATCGGTGGCGACATAGGCCTTGCGCTTCTCGGCCGCCTCGATCACCTTGTGGGCCTCCTCCACCTTCAGGCAGAGCGGCTTCATCACGATCACGTCGTGGCCGGCCTCGATAGCTTCGAGGGTCATGTCGGTGTGGAGATGGTCCGGCGTCGCGACTACGACCACGGCGTGCTCGCGGAGCTTGGCCATCGCCTCCCGGTACATGGCCGGCTGGTTGTCGTCGGCCGCGTACTCGCCGGGGTCGGGATAGCCGACGAACTGCCCGCCGGGGAAGAGCTCCTCGCACTGCTTGATGATGCCGGCGTTGAGCGCGGAGATGTGGAGGTCACCCACGATGCCGCGCATGCGCTCCTGGAGCAAGGTCGGGATGACGACCTCCTGGCTGATCATCCCCCCGCCGATGAGCAATACGTCGAGCCGCTTGTCCCAGCTCATGACCGCGCCTCCTCGATGGCCTCCCGCAGCACCGCAAGCCCCTCGACCACCGCCTCCTTGGGTGTGATAAGGGGCGGAGCGATCTTCACCGTCGCCCCGCCGAAGCCGACCGGGTGGAACATGAGCAATCCCTTCTCGATGCAGCGATCGACGATGCTCGACGCCAACGCCGCGTCGGGCTCGATGCCGCCAGGCTTCACCATGTGAAGGCCGGCGACCATCCCCTTGCCCATGCTCGCGCCGCAGACCTCAGCGTGCTGGTTCTGGATCTCGCGAAGGCCCGCGTGCAGCACCTTTCCGCTCGCGGCCGCCTTCTGCGGCAGGTTGTCCTTAGTAAGAACATCGAGGTTCGCCAGCGCCGCCGCCACACACACCGGGTTGCCGGTGTGGGTGCTCGTCATGCTGCCCGGCGGGTACTGGTCCATGAGATCGGCGGTGCCGATGACGGCCGACAGCGGCAGGCCGCTCGTGATGCCCTTGCCACAACACATCACGTCAGGCACCACCCCGTAGTGCTCGAAGCCCCACATCGTCCCGGTGCGGCCAAAGGCGGCCTGCACCTCGTCGAGGATGAGCACGATGTCGTGCTCGTCACACCAGGCGCGCATCTTCTGCGCGTACTCCTTCGGCCAGAAGGCGGCGCTGCCGCCCTGATAGGTCTCGCTGATCACGCCCGCGACGCGCTCCGGCCCGAAGCCCTTCTGCGCGAGCGTCTTCAGGAAGAAGTCGAAGCTCGTGTCCTCGCAGCGGAACCCATCGGGGAACGGCACCTGCACCATGTCCGGGTCGAGGTTGACGATCCATTCCTTGAGCGCCGGGATGCCGCCGATCATCTGCGCGCCCATCGTGCGCCCGTGGAACGCGCCCTCGTAGCTCACGATGCCGATCTTCTTATCGCCGCCGACCGCGCGGCCGTGGGTGCGGGCGAGCTTGATGGCGGCCTCGGTGGTCTCGGCGCCGGTGGTCAGCAGGAAGACCTTGTCCAGCGGGTCAGGCGCGAGCCTCGCCAGCCGCGCCACCAGCTCGGCGCGGATCTCGCTGGGGAAGCAGTAGTTATGCAGCAGCGTCTTGTTGGCCTGCTCGCAGATCGCCTTCGCGATCTCGGGCCGGCCGTGGCCGGCGTTGGCCACCAGGACGCCGGAACTCCAGTCGATCCAGGTGTTGCCCCAGCGGTCGTGGACCTGGAAGCCCACCGCCCGATCCCAGACGACACAGCCCTGCCCGCGCATGGAGCGGGGCTCATGCCGGTAGAGCCCTTCGAGGATCGGGATGGATTCCGGCACCGGGATCGGTGTCTGAATTCTGCGGAACTTCGTCTCGACAGGCGGCACCTGTCTCGGCGCAAGCGCGACATCGCTCACGTTGCGGTCCTCCTCCACAGCGCGAATTAGCGTTCATGTGGGGCAGGAGTCCCTAGGCCCTCACGGGCCGGGATGGCGGTCGCCATAGGCGACCTAGCCACGTGCCTCCTGCGTCCTTAACTCCGACATTGCCCTGCCCGCGTGTCTCCCATCACGCCTTGGACAGCGGCCGGCCAAAGAACAACAACCCGCCCCGTGATCAGCACACAGGGCGGCCCCATCAGCCTAGCTGCCAATTCAACGGTGAGGAGAAGGTGTCCTGCCCAGATTCCGATGCGCGGGGCGGGTGCGGCCATCCTGTTGGGCAGCAGCCCCGGGCGCCTCGGGCGGCTTGCTGCTGCGACATGCACCTCAAGGCGGATCGAACTCGCCCCATGCGGACGTTCCGGTTTCCCAGTAGCCCGCGCTGGAATACGCATATGCAGACGAAACGCCCACGAGCCCGGCGGCGCGGGGATTGTCGTGAATGTACGGGACGCACTCATCGAAGTCGTCCTGGTTTCTCACCACATGATCGTAGCACCGGCGCGCCCAGACACGCCCGCGCCGGGCCTCAAACTCGTTGACGCGACGGGCCGAGAGGCTGTCGATCCGTTGCAGGACGCGAGGGAGTCGATGGTCCTCGAGGAGGGTGAGCAGTATGTGATAGTGGTCTGGCATTACAACGAACGCGTGCAGCAGAGCCGAGCCCCCCGCGCTCTGCGCAGATGAGGCGCGAGAGCATCTCAGCATGTCGTGGCTTCCCAAACCACGTGCGTGAACGCGCAGTCGTCGCGGACGCGAAGTAGGTTCTGTTCGGAAGGTCAATGCGCGGCAGTCGGCGGTATCGCTTCATCAAGCCAGGCTTGGCCCCCTGACTGACGGGACCGTGGTTCTTTGTGGCAGGAGGCAAGGCGCCGGAGGCGTCCAAGGCTCCTGCCCAACAGTGGATGCGAAGGTCAGCGCGGCCATTCCGCCCGACGGGGGTGTGCGCCGGGCCGAGGTCATGGCTATGGCGAATCCGCTGCGGCCGCTTGCTCCCTCAACACCGGCTCCCAGATGACCCAGTGCGCATCGGGTTCCTTGGCCCAACTGCCATCGGGCAGCTTCTTGCGCCGGAGCCACTTCACACTTCCGTCAGCGAAGCCGTAGTTGTCCCCGCCGAAGTGGCGCGGCCGGTCGGGAAGTAACTCCGGCCGTCCGACGGTGTTCCAGCCGCCATCGCTCTCGAAGAGAAAGACCACGGACTCCGGACTCCGCACCATCCTGACGACAATCCTGGGCAGGCTCGAGTTCAGGGCATAGCCTGACGGCAGATCGCGCCGCGCAGGGCACACGAGGTCGCTGGTGATTGCACTCGTTTCCACGATTCTGGCCCAGTCCGCGCTCGCCGGGTAGCGGCCCCCCATGGAAGCAGCACGATGCGTGAGGGTATCCATGACGACCCGCATATTCCCGGCGCAGGAGGAAAGCTCGCGCCCCGCGAACCGCACTCGTATTCCTAGGCGTGATCGTCTGACCCTCGTGTCACTCTGAGCTGTGCCTGCCGCCTGTTGATGCAGAGGATCATCGGCACCAGCAAGACGAAGAACAGCGAGAAGCTTAGCCAGTAAGACCAAGCGGGGATGACGCCCAGGGTCCACAGCACGAGCGGCAAGCCGATGAGGAGAAGGCCGGACAGCCAGACGAACACCGCGCCCTTCACCATGAACCGCCGCTCGGTGGCCGTTTCGGTGTTCCTGACGGAGCAGTAGGTCCCGAAGGCTCCTCCCAGCACGCCGAGGATCGGGCCGAGCACGGGGCCAAGGTTACCAAGGTCCATCACAGTCCTCCTTTCGTCCGCCCGGGGGCAGGAGGCGATCCCCTGCCCACCGGAGATCCCCACCCAACTCTCGCGCCGGGAGGGGGGCGCGTCAAGCGCAGAGGTGGACGGGCCACACTGAGCGGGAAGACTGCGGACTGCCGACCAGATGTACCCCGGTCACGCGAACAGCAGGACATGCACCCCCCAATACGCCACCGCGGGGGCCAGCGCCAGCACCGCCGGCAGCAGCCCCTTGGCCCAGAAGCGGTAGTAGCGCTTGAGCTGCGGGCGTGTCTCGGGATTGCGGCCGGAGGCCTTCCACGCGCCGGACCAGACGAGCGGCACCATCAGCTTGAGCAGAGCGCCCGCGGCCGCGATGGCGAATACTCCGCTCATGAGCCACTCGGGCGGCGCCCACTTCAGCATCGCATCGAGTTCACCTGGCGAGGGGGGCGCGCCGAGCAGGAGCCACAGTGGGCTCAGGCCATACACCACGGCGGCGAGGAACGAGAGCCACCAGATCAGGTGTGCCCCCGACACCTCCACCCGCAGCCAGTGACGATCCTCCCATTCATCCCGCTGCACCACCTGAGGCGCGAGCCGGGCCGCGACTCGCGTCGGCCCCGCCGCCTCCCCGGCCGCCTGCGCCACTTGCCCGGCCGTCTTCTCCCATATCTCCGACCCCAGTGAGAGATACATCAGGGCAGCGTCCGCGGCCTCGTCGCTTCCCGCGGCCCGCCGCAGACGTCGCTCCGCCGACCTCACCACCAGCAATCCCGCCGCCAGAAGTGCCATCCCTACGCCCAGGCCGACGCCGAGCAGTGCGAGGCCGCCCCCGAGAGGCGGCTCCCAATCGCTCACCACGGCCGGCCCCGCACGGGACAGCCATGACCTGCCGAAGGAACACAGCAGGGTGAGCAGCGTAAGCCCCACCGCGACGGGGCCCACCGCGCCGATCCCGAGACCGACCTGGCGGAACCGACGGACCCGCTGCCATTCCTGCTCGCCCACTCTTCGCCGGACCGCCTCGGCGGCCTCGGCCAGCGAACCCGCGAACTCCTGGAGCTCCTTCTCCTCCTGCGTCTTCTCCCACTCGTCCTTCCCGATTCTCATCCGACTCCCCCCTTTCCAGCGCTCCGGCCGCGCCGTTCCGAAGGGCTGAGGCCCAGAGACAGCAGCCAAGTTCCTGCCCAACAGCCTTCCGCTCTGAACTCTCGCGCCCGGACCGAGCGGCTGTCAAGGGTCTCGGACCGGCGGGAGGCACGCTCCATCGCCGGGCACATGGACCAGGCGGGCAGGACCGCCGGCCCGACCGGGCGAACGGCGAAGACTGGACATAGGCCGGGATCTCGGTGTCGGGAGGCGAGGTGTCATGCGATTCAGGACGATGGTGCTCGGGTTTGTGGCGGCGGGGCTACTGTTCTGTCACATCGCTGGCGTGGGCGATGTCGAACGGGCAGCGCAGCCCCTCCTCTCCTTCGGCGTGGTCGCCGATATCCAGTACGCCGACCGAGACACAGCATCGGGGCGGCACTTCCGCGCTTCACTGGGGAGGCTCGAGGAGTGTGTCGCCGATCTGAACTCCCGCCATCTCGACTTCACCATCCAGCTCGGCGATCTCATCGACCGCGATGCGGCCAGCTTCGACTGGATACTGCCTGTGTTCGATCGCCTCACCATGCCGCGCTACCACGTGCTCGGCAATCATGACTTCCCCATGCCGCGGGAGCGGGTCCTCAGCAAGCTCGGCCTGGAGGCCGCCTACTACAGCTTCTCCTATGAGGGGTGGCGCTTCGTGGTGCTGGACACGGTGGACATCGCCATGGGCGGCGGGTGGCCGGAGGAGAGCGAGAACTACCGGCAGGCGCGCCAATGGGTGGAGAAGCTCCGGGCCGAAGGCATGTCAGAGGAGGAGACCTGCAATCGGTGTGGCGTCGGCGAGGAGCAGAAGCGGTGGCTGAGAGACACCTTGAGGCAGGCCCGCGAGCGCGGCGAGAGGGTCATCGTCTTCGGCCACATACCGATAGTGGCGGCCCCCCGCTGGGAGTGGGCCTCCTTCCACAACCACGAGGAGATCCGAGAGGTGCTGGCGTCCGCCGGCTGCGTCGTCGCCTACTTCAGCGGCCACGATCATAAGGGCGGCTACGCCTATCGGGATGGAACCCACTACATCACAGTCGAGGGCATGGTGCAGGGGCCAGACGAAACCGCCTACGCCACCGTCGATCTGTTCGACGACCGGCTCGAGATTGGCGGCGTCGGCAGGACGCCGAGTCGTGAGCTGGCGCTGCCCAAGGACGTCGCCCCGGCCGGCCTCGGCTCCGAAATGGATGAAGAGAAGGAGGAGGCAGTGAAGCTCGAGCCCTTGCCCAAGGGCATCTCCACTTGGGTCTACCACTATAGTGACGGCGTATCGAGGCAGGTGCACAACTTCAACTCCCGGGCGCAGCCACATCTCAGGTTCAGATATTTCTTCCCTTCGGCCGGCTGGGTCGGTTTCTCCGGTGAGAAGGGAGAGGCCGAGGTGGGCTACAACAGCGAAGCCGTCAGCGCCTACGCTCGGACGCTGCCGCCCGGCACGTTGATCATGCCCATCGTGGGCGGCAGAGCCGATAAGGGCGAATTCAGCGGCTGGACCGATGAGCAGTACCGCGAGGCCGCACGCAAGGTGGCGAAGCATATCATCGACGACCCCCATGCGGCCGGAGTGCAGATCGACATAGAGCCGTTCAGGCCCGACCACCTGCCCTTCTACCGACATCTGACGGAGATGCTCAATGCCGAGGGCAAGTACTGCACCATGTTCGTGGGCCCCAAGCGGAAAGACCTTTTGACCAAGATCTTCCAGTCCTGCAATGTCGTCGTCATGTCCGGCTATGACCTCAACGGAGAAGGCATGGAGCTGAACGCCTACCGGGCCGCCATGAAGGGATCAGTCGCCAGGTTCCAGCAGGTGGCCGAAGAGACGGGCGGGCACTACATGATCGGGATACCGGCGGCGGCCTCCTGGGGAGAGTTCGAGTACATCGCGGGCGGGGACGGCGGCCGGGTCGAGACAGGGGTCAAACAGGAGGAGTACGTGCGGGCCGCGGTCGATGCCGTCAAGCCTTATCATGAGTGCCCGCACTACATCGGCGTTTCCTTGTGGCACATGTCCGACCCGGAGAAGGACTTCGAGGAGCCCGAGAAGGCCACCCGACGCACCAAGTTCCCAAACATCGTCCGGGAGAGCGTCTGGAAGATACTGGAGAGCTACTGACAAGCGCTGGGCTCGCCGGCAGGCGCGCTTGCTAAGCCGCAGTGGCGCATCCTGCCTCTCTCACGAGCGAACGACGCGCCTTCCGTCGCTTCGGCTGGCCCGCTGCCCAAGCGGCTTCAGACCCAACACATGCTTGCCGGGCTCATTCCTCGCTCGTGCTTTCCACCAAATCGACGTGCACGAACTCCCGATCTCCGCCGTCGGGCCACACCCATACATCGCCGGTGGCGGTGTCCACCAGGTAGCGATCCCACCTTGCGGGGATGCCCCCTTGGCTGTGGTTGGGCAAGGCCACGAACTGGAACCGCCCCTCCGTGCCGGTGCCCTGCACGACGTCGGAGGGTCCCGTTGACTCCATCGACAGCGCCCAGACCGTGCCCGCGAGGAGCAGCAACGCCAGCACTGCCAACACCATCGCCTTCATGCTCGACCTCCTGCGTTTGTTCGCTGCTCCAGTAGCTTAGCGAATAAGCGGGCAGGAGGCAAGTCGCCGATGCCCAATAGCCATGCTGAGAAAGGGCTCGTGCCCGACGAACTCTCGTAGAGTGAAGGAGGCGGAAGTGAAACGGCCGTGCTCCGCGGTGTTCCGGCCCTCGTGCGCGTTGACTGTGGTTCTGGCTGTGTTAGTGTGGTGCGGCCCGCCTGCCGCCCTCGCGGCAGAGGAACAGGTGGCTGAAGAAACGTCGGAGGCGGCGGCCCTGCCCGAGTGGGCACCGGAGGACCCCTCCAAGGAGTTCCTGCGAGGAGTCGAGGTGCTGGGGTTCATCTCCAAGGAGGAAGTGCTGCCGGAGGGCGCTGGCGCGGAGGCGGAGGCCTTCCTGACGGCGATGATGGAGATTCTGTGGCCCCGATCATTCGAGCTGTTCGGCTCTCTCAGTGATGAGCAGGCCGAAAAGTTCCTCGCCGAGCGGGAGATCCACCTCCCCATTCCGTCGCTGCCCCCGAGCCAGAAGGCCGCGCTGGACAAGTGGCTCAAAGCCGTGGACGAAGTGATTGCTCGCGCCCCCGAAGCCATCCGGCCGGCGGACGAGACGCTCGCAAAGGGAGGCTACCTCGCGCTGCTCCGCGAGGTAGGGGCGGCGGCCGATCTCTCAAACGTGGACGTGGGCTTCGGCCAGAGAGGCAGAGTGGTTGGGGTCTACTTCTGGATCAAGCCGTTTGCAGGCGGCAAGGGCCCGATCATCAACAACGACTTCGCACGGCTGAAGGCGAAAGAGGCGCCGCCGAGCGGGGAGTGATGGGTGTTCCGCTGCTTCGCGTAGCCTGCCAAATAAGCGCGGCACGAGGCCCTTCGACGCGCTCACGGTGAACACGCTCCCTCCCGACGGCCCCGTGTCAGGGTACCTATGATGCGCGGCTCGCCGCCCCCTTCGATCGGCGCGTTCGGCCCCTGTGGGCCCTGCGCGTGAGCCAGCGGGCCACCGCGCAGGCTATCCGCCGACCGATCTCGCGGTAGTCGTCCCGGCTCTCCCACTGCCCGTCGTTCATAGGCTGATAGGCGGTCTCGATGGTTACGCCCAGGGTCTTGTCCAACTCGTCCCAGGCCCATGAACTCAGGTTGTGCCTCAGATCCCAGCGTACGCCGTACTCGGGCACCACTCCCAGCCGCTCGGGCGGCTGCTCGGGGATCTGCGCGCAGATGCACTCCTGTAGGGTTTGCGCCGCCTCCCGCTGCGTCTTCGGTCGATTCGTGCGGGGGTGCATCATGTACATCCGGGTTTCGCCGCCTCCCGGGCCGTGCAGGTCCAGCACCAATCGTCGCGATCTCCCCTCCGCGAAGTAGCGCATGTCCTGCTGAATGGCCCCCACCTCCGGCCGCATCGGCATGTCGGCCCAGGCTCGGTTGAAGTCGATGGGGAAGGAGTCCTTCCCGTAGTTCCCCTCCACCGCGCCGTCGAGGTCCACAAACGGCACCGCCCACCACTCGATTCGCCGCAGCCGCCCCGGCGGGTCCTCCGCGGCCACCGCCCGCAGGATCCCGTCGAGCACCCACGTGCCAGGCACTTCGCCCGCGTGCTGGCGTGCCACGATGTACGCCCCGGGCCGGCCCGGCCGCCTCTTGTCTGCCGCGGCGTGAAGGCGAACAAGCTCCCGGCCCTTTCCCGTCAGCCCGATCGCCTCCGAATCCCAAAAGGCTTTCGTGGTCTTGAGAGTGGCCTTCAAGTCATCCGGGCCATAGGGATAGCAGAAGGCCGCCTGGACGCGGCGGCAGGGGGTGGGCGTGGTGAAGATGAGGAAGTGCCCGCCGAGCGGCCGCTCGTGGACCTGCACCTTCTTCACTCGCCGCCAGTCGCCGCCGTCCAGCCGCACCACCGGCCGCACATTCTCCATCGCCTCCGCGCTGCTGGTGCCCAGGCACAGGTGCGCGTTCATCCAGGCGAAGCGAACCTTGCGGCCGCCCGCGCCGGCGCACTCGAGGTTGAACCACAGGCGCTCCGTGCCGCTGCGGGGCTCGGACATGAACTCGACCACCCACTGTCCGCGCTGCCGCCGCACGTCGAGCACGGCCCCGTTGCCGGACACTGACGCCGGGCCGACCCGCATGGTGCGCGCACTCATATCGCTGTTCCCTCCCTCGCATGGCACATCGTCAGCATGGCAGATGCTATGACTATGCGAGGAAAGGGTCAAGCGGACACGAGCCGGTGCCCATCCTCTCAGGGGCCGAAGCGCGCCGGCGGACGAGGAATCGGAAGCGGGCCAGCCAACTGAGAGGCCTCTCTGCGTCGTGCCACCGCCGCGTGAGAGGTCATTGTCAGCGACCCGCGCGCAGGCGTGCGGCCGATAGCCACCAACGCCGGGCTGCGCGTTAGGCAGCCTTGCGAACGGCTACATGCGGATCACTTCTCGCGCGTTCGGCCTGGCGTTGAGAGAGCCTGCCCCAGCGCCGCAGCAAGACGACGGCCGCCTTGCGTTCTGTCCAGTGCTCGGATTCGAGCATCTCACGCGCCGTCCCGTAGGCGGCCTCTCCCAGCCGCAGCATCTGGCGGCAGGCCTCCTGAGCGAGCTTGCGCGGGCGGCCTTCTCGCAAGAGTCGGCGCAACTCGGGCAGCGCTGATGCTCCCTTCGCCTTCGCCAGCAGACGCACCGCGGCCGCGCGAACCGCGGGCGTGCCGTGTTGCAGCAGTGCCTGCACCGTCTCAGTCGCGAGCGTCCCACGGCTCTTGGCGAGAGCCCAGACGGGGCCGGGC
>CAZLHI010000047.1:0-22319 GCA_964559435.1 uncultured bacterium
CGGGGCCCCCAGCGGGGCCCCCAGCGGGGTCCCGCGCTTGCCCTCGGCCGTCATCGCCTTCGCTGCCTCGCCCAGGTGCCGCCGCAGCCGATCCGCAATCGTCACCGTCAACGTGCGAAACGCATCCGGGTGGCGCGCCAGCTCCCCCAGCATCCCATCGTGGGCGATCCCATGCTCGAACATCACCGACCGCGCCAGCGGCATCAGCAGCTCCACCTCCTCCTGTGTGTCTTGATACACCTCCAGCTCCGGGACGAGCCGGAAGACGTTCTCCCGCAGCTTCGCCCCCACCGAATAGGCGCGCCCCGCCACCGCCGCCTGCCACTGCTGCTGCTGCTGCATCGCCTGCGCCCGCGCCCCCAGGGCCGCGCGGGCCTCCCCGGCCATCTGCTGGAACAGCGACCGCACGCCGCCCTTCAGCGCCGCCGCCGCCTGCTCCCGCTGCTGCATCGCCGCCGCCCGCTCCGCTCCCCGGTATCCCTCCACAGGGAAGTGCATGTCCAGATACTCGTCCAGGGGCCCGCGCCGGTTGTCTCCCTGCGCCGCCGCTCCCGCATAGGCCGGCCCCGGCTCGTACCCGGCCCCTCCGTGACCCGCCGAGAAGTCCGGCCCGGCCTGCATGAACGGGGCCTCGTACTGCTCCGCCTCCGGCAGCTCGATCTGGTTGTACAGGTCGGCCTCCGGGTCGTAGTCGGCCTCCGGCTCCCCGCCCTCGGCCGCCCCCGCGACCGGCCCGTAGTCGCCCTCGCGCTCCAGGTCGGGCTGCGCCTCCGCCGGGCCGGCCGCTTCCCTTCCCGCCTCCGCGGTCGGCTCCGGCGCCGCCTGCGACTCGGCGCCGGCCAGGTCCTGCCGATCGTCGATGTCAGTCATCCTTCTCGCCTCCTCCACCCCACTCGCTATCTCCGTCATCGTGTCGGCCCTCTCCGCTCAGCTCCTCGATGCGATCGATCTCATGTACATCGTCCAGCAGCCCGCGGCTCTTCGCCGCCGCCACGATTCGTTCCGGCATGGTCAGCAGATGCCTCATGCCCCTCGCCTCCGCCAGCCATTCCTCCCGCTGGCGCTCGGCCACCTCGAACAGCCCCATCGGGTTGATCTTCGAGGGCAGCGTCGCCGACATGAGGATCTGCTCCTTGCCCTCCTCGACGTCGCCCTCGATCTGACGGGCGAGGCGCCGCCAGCCGGGATGCTTCATCAGCCGATGGTAGTCGATCGCCGCCGCCCGCAGCTCCCGATTGCGCCGCTTCGCCCGCTCGGCGCGGTCCGGCAGCAGCCTCTGCTCCAGCGCCTCCACCATGCTCCGCCACCTCACGCTTGCACCTCCACCTTCGTCCGCCTCCGGTCGGCTGCTCATGCCCGATGTGCCCTGTTCTTCCGGGTCAGGCAAGAGATGACTATATTGTCATGCTGAACGTAGTGAAGCATCCCGCCGTTTGGAACGAAACAAAGGCGTGATCCTTCACTTCGCGCCTCGCGCTCGTTCAGGATGACAGAGAAGGCAGACCCAGACCTCGAAGTCACACCCCTCACGCGCCGCCCGCCTGCAGCAGCGCCGCCAGCGGATTCCCCGCCGCCGGCTGCGGGATCAGATTGCCCTGCTGCACCTGGCTTACTAAGCGCTCATCCGGCATCACGTTCACGCCCATCGGCGGCAGGCTGCGGCGGAAGTCCTGGATGTTGCTCGCGCCCAGCCGCCGCGCCCCCTCCTCGAACATCTCCTCCGAGTTGTAGCGCGCATCCAGCCGCTGGTTCTGCGCCACCTGCATGGCGAGCTGCATCCAGAGCTGCCCCTCGGCCATCGGGTTGATCGGCATCGTCACATCCACCGGCGCGATCTCGATCTCGCCCTGGATGTCGCGGGGGCCGATCAGCGAGCGGCCGTGCTGCGCGTTGGGCCAATGCCGCGAGTGCTTGCCGGAGAGCCGGAAGTATCCCTCCTCGCTCATGAACTGCTGCGCGTCGGAGATCTCCAGCATCCCCCACGGCGTCACGCCCTGGTCCCACATCAGCGACCCGAGCTGCCCCACCCGCGTGCGGGCGCTCTGGATCACCCCCGACATCTCGGTGGCCGACCGCGCCACCGGCGACACCTCCCCGTGCAGCGTGTCCGTCACACCGAGCGCCTTCTGGATGAGCTGCCCGCTCAGCCCAACGTCGTTGACGAGCTGCGCCGTCACGTCTTGCACCGGGAGCTGCTGCACCGCCTCCTGCATGCTTCGTATCCGGCCGTCAACCCCCGGCTTCAGGCGAATGCGCATCCCCGCCTGAGTGGTGAAGATGTCCTCCTCCTCCACCAGCTCGGGGTTGTACACCAGCGCCTGAAGCAGCCCCAGCCGGATGTTGGCCATGCGGGAGTTGTAGGCGAAGTCGCAGTACTCCTGAACCCCGCGCACGATCTCCACGTGGCTCGGCGACAGCAGCGCGTGCGCATCGAGCGCGCCGTCCATCACCGCCACCCGGAACTTGCCGTGGCGATTCGGAATCCGCTCCGCCTGGATCACCGTGGAGCGGTTCGCAACCGTGAAGGCCCACACCTCAGGGGTGAGGCGCGGCGCCACCGTCGTCTCATCCTCGGCCTTCCAGTCGCCCGGGCACAGCCTCACCTCGATCTGGTGGAGCTGCACCGGCTCGTCGCTCGCCGGCCAGGATCCCTCCCCGGCCAGCGGCAGCATGTTGTCCACCAGCTCGTGGCCGGTGGCCCGATCCACCTCCGCGCCGCTCGGGATGCGATCCACGTTGAAGTACACGCCCTCCCGCTGCCGCTGCTTCAGGTAGGATCGGCTGCGGTACATCCTCACCCCGACGAACTCGCCCTGCTGCGGATCCCACGAGGGCACCCGCGGGTCGGGCAGGTAATCCCGCGGCGGGATGTTGTAGTTGACCGGCCCCTCCGACACCACCCGCTCCACCTGCCTGGTCCGCTGGCCGTGCGCCGGCCACAGGCCGAGCAGGCTGTTGACCGGGGCCTTGATGGTCTCGGTCACCAGCTCCCGCTTCGACTCCCAGTTGCTCTGGAGCCGGCCCTGGCCATACTTGATTGCGTCCTGAATCCAGGCGAAGAGCCGCACGCTGGTGAGGTCCCGGAGGTGCTTCGCCTCCAGCACCGCCTCCAGCGCCTCGGCCGCCCGGTCGTGCTCGGGGGGCAGGGCCCGCAAGGGCAGCAGAACCGGGCGGCTCGTGTAGGCCGAATAGATGTGGCTCACCACTGTCTGACAGGCCGCGTAGGTGAACGGCACGACCACCGCCCGCTTGTTCGGGTTCTTCGGCTGGCCGTCGTCGTCGACGCTGTCGGGATCGACGTAGTTGAGCCACAGCATCTCGATGTCATCGTAGGCGCCGTGGCGGGACTCGAAGTGCTGCTCCGAACAATCGATGAACTCGTTCAGCCGCCTCAGCACGTACCGATGCAGAGGCTGATCCGGGCGCATGCCTTGGTCCGCGCTCGTCCGGCTGTCGCGGGGGCGAGGCCGCGGCTGGTCCAGCCGCCTCCCTTGATCTGCACTCCTTCGGTTGTCGCTCTGTGTTCTCATCTCACCAGGTCAACGCGTTGTAGTAGATCTTGTAGGCTTTGTTGGCCCCGATGGTGGCCTCTGGCTGCACGGTGCCGTAGGCGACATTCACCGAAGCGCCCGACGGCAGCGATCCGTTCTGCTCCGCCGTCCACGCGCTCGCGCCGGACGTCTTGTGGTCGATGCACACGACATCGGTATCCAATGCGATCGGCCGATAGAGGCCCAGCTTCTGGCCGATGCCGACGCTGTAGGTCGCGCCGCCCGGATTCTGCACTCCGTAGATCGCGATCTTCGTGACCGTCATGAAGGGCTTGTTGCCCGGGACCGTCGCCGCGCCGTTGCCGGTGATGGTCTCCGTTTGATAGAGGCCGTCCCAGCTCGTTCCGTGGATCACCACCTTCGAAGTCGCCGCGGCCGCGCTGCCGGTGATCGTCACATTGCGATACCAATCGGGGCTCTCAATTCCGGTGGTGATGACCGTCGTGGTGGCCGCACCGGATGGGATGGCGGTGGCCGACAGCACGTAGTTGGTGCTGGCGGCGGCGACTTGCTGCATCACCTGAACCGTCGGGAGCTTTCCCAGGCCGCCGGTGATGCCAATGCCTCGTCGGATCTGAAGCGAGTTCGCCCCGGTCCTCACCCAGAGGTCGGTGCCGCCCTCGGTGGCGCAGGCCGCCGCCTGACAACCCAGGACCGCCAGCGCCGCCAGCGCGGCTACCATCAAGGTGCTACGACAGGTGCTGTAACGCATGACTGTGAATCCTCCTGTTTTCTCTCCCCGCTCGCCCAGCGGGCCGGCCTTCGGCCCGCCCCGAGCGGGTTACTTCCGTCGCCGGCCGTCCCTCAGGCCGGCCGCAAAGCTCTCTGCGTCGAACTCCTCGATCGGAAACGAAAGGTGGATCGGCCGGCCGGCCTTCAGATCGGCATGCCTCAACCCGCAGCGATAGCTGGGCTCGTGCAGCTCGGCCCGCCGGTTCGCCCCCTCCGTCCCCACACGGGAGAAGGACCACTGCCGCAGCATCTCGCAGCCCTCTCCCTGGACCATCTCGAAAGCCCCTTCCCCCTCGGGCCCGGGGGTGGCGTCCTCCACCTTCGGCACCGAGACCGCCCCAGCCAGCCCGGCCCACGAGGCCACGAAGGCCGCCTGCTCCCGGGCTTGCTTCCGCCCGAAGGCCTCGCAGCCGGCCCTATGGGCCGCCTCCTTTCTCGCCGACTCCCATCCCGCCGCCCACGCCTCCGGGTCGTGCTCCCCCACGCACAGCGCGCATGCGAACTCCACCTCCCCGGCCTGCCCCAGCGGATGCCGCCGCTCCCCCGCAGCCAGCGGCTGCCCGCAGCTCGCACACCGCGCCTGCGGCTTCTGCTGTCCCTCACCGCCTTCTCTCAAAGCTCATCCCTCCCAACCTTCTCACCGCGCAGCCTTGCCCTGGAGGGCGGCCATCCGCCGCCGGCGGATCGCCGCCGGCCGTTGTGCAGTTCTGTGGGGCGGGCATACCCATGCCCGCCGGTCGTCCCCCCCTGCCCGTTCACCGTCTCCGCCCGAACGGCCGCCCTCGGCCGTTTCGCACCTGCTTGCGCGTCATCGGATCCCAATCGAACCCATAGGCTGGCAGCGGCCCGCGGGTCTGGCCGGGCAGGGCGGGCGGCGACACGTTGAGCCGCACCCATTCCGAGATCGCCCACGCCATGATCCGGTCATCGTGATAGCCGGCCGCCGCCGCCGGCTGGCCGGACCGCTGATACTGGAACGTCCGCACCTCCGACCAGAACCCCTTGCTGGGGCACTTCAACCCCCCGCTCTCCATCAGGTGACGCAGCAGCGCCAGCGCCTCCCGTCGGCTCGTCACCGTCGTGCGCCAGCCGGCCCGGTTGTCGCTGCGGTCGTACAAGACACAGTTGCCATCGAGGTCAATCAGCCGCTGCGCGACCACCGCGCCGGTGGCGTTGCGCTCCGGCACGATCAGGCCCGGGTAGCGCTGGCGCAGCGCGTAGAGCTTGTTGGCGAACTCGATCTCCGGCAGCCGGCCGTGGAACTCCGCCACCTGCTCGCCGCTCCGCCAGTCGCGCACCACGGCCGCAGAGAAATCGCGGCCGCCCTTCTCGCCCTCGCTCGGCGGCGCCCCCGGGTCCGTCTTCCCCTCCGCGACGTCGGCCGCGATGATATAGGCCCGGCCGCGCCGCGGCGGCGTCCATATCAGCAGCCGACCATTGTCCTCCACGCTCACCGGCTCCCGAAGATGCTCGCCGGCCAGCTGCTCCGGCATCTCCAGCGGGAAGAACGCCTCCCCGGTGGTGATAAAAGCCTCCTTCGGCGTCTGCGGATACTCTTGCCGGACGAGATCCGGTCGGCCCTTCGGCCGGCGCTTCCGCTCGGGCCGGTCGCGCCATGAAACAAACAGAGGCCGGTACCCCCACTCCGCTCCGCCCGCGTGCTCGGCATCGTGCCACACCTCCGCGAACTCGTTGCCGAATCCGTTGGCCGTGCTCACCGCGACCACGTCGCTGTCCAGACCCATCACGCTCGGCATCGCCCGCTGGCGAAACTGCGCGTGCTCGTCCAACACCAGAAACGTCGGATGATGCATTCGGATGTTGTTCGGGTTGCCCGTCAGGCTGTAGAGCTGCGACCCGTTGTCGTACTCCTTCGTGCTCATGTTGTCGAGGTTGCCCCTGGGGATCGTCGGGTAGGGCAAGCTCGGCGGCAGGTTCTCCACCACGAACTCGTGCCGCCGCATGAGCGCCACCGCCTTGTCGTCGATGTCCGATTCGAGCAGTACCTCCGCCGGCGGCCGCGCCCAGGCGAGCCAGGTCACGTACCACAGCACCGCCCAGGTCGCACCCACCCCGCGAGACTTCAGGATGATGAGGCGAACTGGATCTCGCGGATCGGCTTGGTAGGGGCTCCCATCGAACTCATCGATCCGGGCCAGATATCTTAGTAAGCTTCTCTGCCACGGCCACAGCCGAGCCTTGAACACCTCGCGCTTCTCGAAGTCGACGCCCCAGCAGAAGCGCTCCACAAACGAAGCCGGATCGCCGCGGGCGTCCTCGACCACCTCCGGCCGCCGCGCCAGCGCGTCCGAGGCCTCCCGCTCGAGCTCGTCGATGGTCCCGAAGTCCAGCCCCACCCTTTGTGTCTCAGCTATCGCCGTCACACCTCATCCCTGTAGGGCGGCCATGCGAAGCATCGCCGCCGGCCGTTACCCTTCTGTAGGGCCGGGATGTCGCCGCCTCCCCGCCGCCGGCCGTTGCCGTCCTGTAGGCCGGGGATCTCTCTGCCTCCCCGCCGCCGGCCTGCCCTGAGCGAAGCCGAATGGGCCGTCCCCTGGCCGTTACCTGTCATCGTCCTCGCCCCTACTGCGCGCCGGCCGCCTTCTAAGGGCGCCGGCGACGATAGCGTCGAGCTTCTGGGTCGAGAGGCCGTCGACGCCGTGCTTATGGGTCAGCTCGCCCGAGAGCGCCTGCTCCTGGCGGTCCCGCTGATCGAGGTACTGCTTGCCGAGCCAAATCTGCATCTGCACATTCCCGCCGAGGGCCGCCTCCCACTGCGCCTGCCTGAGCGAGTTCATCCCATCCTGCCGGCCGCGACCGAGGGCCGCGCCGAGAGCCTCGTCATCGTGTCGCAGTTCGGCCAACTCCTCCGCCGCCAGGCCGAGCGCGGTCGCCAATTCCTCATCGGAGCACTGCAGCCGCGCCAGCTCCTCCACCCGGTCGAGATCGACCTTCGGCCGCACCGATCTCTTTCTCTTCGTAGTAGTTCCCTTCGTCCGACTCGCCATCGCCTCGACTCACACCTCACCCGACTGTAGGGCGGGCATACACATGCCCGCCGCTGGCGGTCGTCCCCCGCCCATTACTGCTCACTCCGGCTTGCGCCTCAGATCGAGGCACCGCGCCAGCTCCTGCACCCACAGCCATACCGCGACCGCTGCCGCGATCGCGCCGGCGGCCGCGACGCAAATCGCGCCGGCCGCCCAGGCGCCAAGGGAGAACATGGAACCCCACCTCGAGGAATGCGAAGGCCCCCCGAAAGTCGAACATGAGGCAATCAACTCAGAACGTCAGATGTAGGGCAGGAGCCTTGGCCGCCTCGGGCGCTGTGTCTCCTGCCTTGTAGGGCGGGGATGTCTCTGACCCTACGTAGCCTTGGCGAAGTAGGGCGCATCCCCGCCGCCCGTCGTCACTGGTGAAACCAGCGAAGGCACCTCCACCCCACGAAACCCACGTATCCTATACCAAACCCACCACCCGCAAGTCAATACAGAGTATAGCGGTTAGGAGGACTGGCTTCTCTTGCCGTTCTCCTGCTGCTGGGCCTCCGGGTGCTTCCGCTGCATCTTCCCGACCGGCGCGTCGCGAGGTTCGCGCAATTTCGGTGCGGTCGAGGCAGGGAGGGCATCCGTGCTGCTGAATCACCCACCGCCGAGCACGCGGCGGCGCGCCCAAGGATGCTCTGGGGAGTGGCACAATGCCGTGCCCGATGTGGGATTCGGCGGCAAGGAAGCGGGGTAAGCTGAGAACAGGGCAAGGGCAGAGAGGAGGTCCCAATGGCCGCCGCTCTTCTGCTCACGGCCGCACGAACGCCGGGGGGCGCCGGGGCGTTCGGCCTGCTCCGAACAGGAGCGCCAGGCTCAATTCCCAGCGAGTTACGACTGCCGGGGGCCGCTTGGCCAGCCTGCGCTCAGGGCGGCCTGGAGCAGGTGCCATTCGCGTGCGCGGCTGAAACGTGGAATAGCTGTCTGTGGAGGGGAGCAAGGGAGGGGTCGGACAGAAGCGTCGTGGGGACACGGGGTATCACCCATGCCAGCGGATCCGGAGATTAGCGCGTGTCTGCGCCTGCTGAAGTGGGGCGCGTCACGAAAGAAGAAGCCGCGCCGCGATGGGGCCGAGCCCAGCGCGCTGAGCACTCATGGCCGGCGACACAGGTCGCGCGACACGAGACGTCTATCTGCGGCGCTCAGTCTGAGCGATTCCGAGGAGAGTCGGCGCCGCAGGGCGCCGAGAGACAGGAAGAGTACACACTAGCGCGACGGTGGCTCCCCTTCCGCCCGCCTCAGGTTACTCTTGATCCGAAGGCTTGTCGGCAGCTTCCTGGAGCGTGTCCGGCCGCGGGTCGAATGCCCATGCTGGCGCGCTTGATCGCAGCCCGCCATAGCCACGGATGCGCGCCTGAAGCATGTTCTGCGGCGGACCGTCGTAGGTCCGCCGCGGGGCCCTCTCCCGCTTCGCCCCCCACTCGAGAAGCTCGAGCATTGCCGCTACTTCCGGGTCCTTCATCCACGGCTCCAGTGGTGCAGATATGTCCGGCGGGCTAAGCGAGGATAGTCCGCCCCGGCAGCTATCCCCGCCTGATGACTACGTGGTAACGCTGATCGCCGGATGACCCGTACCGCCGCGCCTCCCGGGCGGCATCGGACGGCACGACCAACTCTAGTAAATGACAAGCGCTTTGTCAAGAGGATGATGAGCCTTTTGCGACTTTCCGTGCCGACTGGCTGATGAGCCTTTTACGTTTCCGTTGCTAACCCCTGCGCTTCAGTGGTTTTAGCTGCCTTGCGAGAAGGCCTAGCGCTTGGTCGTACAACTCCACGCGTGCCATCACCTTATCGGCGGCGGCATCGGGTTTACGGAGCCGGCGCAACTGCTCCCGCATCCGGGACAGCTCCTCCTTGTTCTTCGGGGGCACCAGGCCCAGCCGCAGGAACAGCGGCAGCGCGCCGGCCGACTTGAATAAGGAGTCGTAATCCCTGAACCTCTCGGGGGTAAGGAAGTTGCTCCGGAGGAGCAGCAGTGATGCCCGCTGTGCCAGGTCGTATGCTTGCGGGCCGTACACGTCGCGGCACGCGTCCAAGGCCTCCTTCACGCGGTCTATCACCTCACTGGCAGTGGTGGGCTTTGGCAAGGCTGGGGCTTGGTTGCGTGCATAGCGTGCGAAGAGATCTATCACCGACTCACCGCTGTCGAGCGCGCGGGCCATCCACGTACTAAACATCATGCGCAGGCCGATCTCGTACACACCCATGGGATCCTCCGGGTCGGCCTCCACCGAAGCCTCGGCCAGATCATCCAGGCCCTGCTGCACGCTCCCCACGTCCCCGTCCAGCAAGAACAGGCACGAGAACGCGTCCGCGTAGAGCTCACCGTACAAGTGCTGGACCAAGGCCCCGTAGGGGCTCGGCTCCATCTCGGAAAGCGTACGCATCCAGCTGGCCAAGTTCGCGGGTGTCCCTCGCCGACGAGCATCCTCGATCTTATCATCAGCAAGCTGGCGCTGTAAAATAAAGGCAGCATGCCCTATCTCATGCCCTATCGCGTACAGGCCTTCGCGCAAATCAAAGAGAAGAGACGAGGATATCCGGAACACGAAGATATCCTCGAACGGATTGCAGACGCCGGGGTCGCCCTCCTTGGACACCAGCCAGTAGGCTCGTGGCTGGGACTTGGTGGCGGTGCTGAGCGCCCGCAGAAGGACATCTTGAATCGCCCACAACGACAGCACGGTGCGGCTCATGTTGCCGGACAGCTCAAGCACTACTTCCGGGCTGTCCGACATCATGTCGTAGTAGCTGCCCTGCAATCGCTGGACTATCGCCTCCGAGAACAAGCTCGTCAGCTCTGTCAGCCGGGCCCGCTCGTTGGGCGAGAACTCGGCCTCGCCCTTCGCCCCGCGCCGTCTCTCTTTGATCTTCTGCGCCAGCGCGTATGTATGCAAGTACAGATCGGCCACCGATCTGTAAAGGGCGTCGTGGTCCATGCCCCAGTTCACCATTCGGCTGATCGACCGCAGCGCCCCCGCCAGCGGCCGCGTCGCGCTGGCCTTCCTCAGTTGCTCGATCAGCTCTGGCGGGAACTGAACCTGCTTCACACGAGGGGGATCGCCGATGCGCCCCGCCTCCGCTACCGGCTCCATGCCCAGCCTCAGCTCCGAGGCGTGGATCAAGCGGCTGAGCTTGGGCAGCAGCTTGTCGATGTACCAGGGAAGCAGCTCCCCCGCCTCCATCCGTGATGTCAGCCCGTCGTCCTGCTCGGCGAACCGTATCACCGCGTCATCCATCCCGAGCTGGCTAACTGTCTCCTTCTTCGGTTCTGCCTTCGCGTCTTTGGCGGCCCTGTCCCTCAGCTTCAGGCCCTGCACCAGACCCTCTATTCTCTTGTCGGAGCCGGGTCGCGTTCGCAGATGTACGGAGGGAGAGTACAGCTTCCCGTCCACTTCGCCCAGCCGCCCCTGGCGGAAGGCAACAACGGAGAACGACCGGGAGAAGGCCGGCTGATCCGCCCGCATCTTCTCAAGGAGCCAGCGGGCCTCCCGGTCACTCGTATGCTCCAGGTCGCCTACAGCCAACGTCCACGCACGCTCGGCGGTGCTGAGCATCTTCTCGATGTTTTTGCCCCACAGCAGGAACGCGAAGTCCGCCCATCCCTGCGGCCAGGCCACCAGCAGGCGGCCGCGCTTGCCGAGCTCCCGCAGCCGGTCCTGAACCTGGTCCAGGGCATCGGCACCGTGGGCCAGCGCCAGCTCGTCCCTCAACCGAAAATATGACAGGAGTAGCAGCGGGTACTTTTTCCCTTCGAGCACCTCCTCGAACTTGGCCAGGTGCTCGTCTTCGGCGGTCGCGTACTGGACGTCCATCTTCTTCAGACTGGGAAACGACTCAACGAAGTTCAGCCAATCCGCCGACAGCCGATCCCCCTTGAAGGAGCAGAAGCACAGGCAGTCCCAGCGCCCAAGGGTGGGGAAGAACTCTAGACAGCGCGTTCCCTCAGGGTCCAGCGCCAGCGCCTCCCGCACGGCCCGCTCGAGGTACTCTTGATAGCGCGGCACAGACTGGTCCGTCCTCGACAGCACTAGTGCAAGGTGCTTCACGGCCGCTCCTCCGCCAGGGAGTTGGGGGCCGTCTCGCCGTTGTGCGCACGACCCTCGCCCTTGGTAGCCCTCACTTCTCCATCCCCGCCTCTCCGCCCTTTTTCTCGCCAGGCGACAACAACCAGCCCGGTCCTCCAGGTTCTTGAGCGCCCTCCAGCGCAGCGACGAGCTTCCCGATCTGGCCCGACCAGCGGATGTGAGAACAGCGCCACCAGTCGCGGTCCTGAGTCGGTTTGAGCCACTTGGCGTTCCTCCCTCAATCGCGGCGCGGTCGCGAGTCTTGTCGGCACTCCTCAACGCGAAGACACAGAAGGAGACGATCCCCATTTCGCCGCGGGCAAGAAGTATCCCTGCGGGATGGCTTGCTAAGCGAGAGAGGCCGGCGGGCATCGGAGTGCCCGCCCTACAGAACGACTCAACGGCCGGCGGGGACGCGGAGTCATCCCCGCCCTACAACAATCAACGGCCGGCGCCGATGCGCCGGGTGGCCGCCCTAAGCAACTACCCCCAGCAGGGGTCGGCGGGGAAGACGTTGGCGTATTTCACGCTCGAGCGCGGCTCGGCCATCATGTCGGCCACCGCGTCTCGCCACACCGCGTAGTGCTCGGTTTCCTTATGTCGATCGGCGTCGGCCGGCTCGCGCTAGACCTCGACCAACACGAAGCGCGTTGGGTCGTCGGCCTGTTGGATCACATCGAAGCGCGCCACGCCGGGCTCTTCGATGCTGCTGCGGGCGTTCTCGATGCTGGCCCGGCGGAACCCCTCCACCCACTCCGGCTTCACATGGACATGCACGTGGACGATGAACATGATCCCTCCTCAGCCGCGCCGCATACTCACACCTGCGCCATGGACGCGGTTTCGCGAGCAAGGCGCCTGAGGCGCCCAAGGCTCCCGAAACACCAGCACATGCTCCCCTCCTCAGCCTGCATCCACACGATTCCATCCCAGCCCGTCCCCCTCCTGTAATGTCCGACTTGCACGGAACCAATCCGCCTTCGAAACAGTCTATAATGCGGCAGTCTGGAAACCGAGTGGGAGGTGGAGCCATGCGTGGCAGTGTGCCGGCGATGGTGGCAGTGATGATCGGCGCGGCCCTCACCGCGCCCTCGGCTGCGGCGCAGCCGACCATTCCCAAGGAGCAGATCCCGGCGGATGCGACTGCGGCCGTGAAGTCGGCCCTCGAGGACCTGTACTCCGAAGACCCGCGGACGCGGGTGGAGGCGGCCGACCGGCTGGGTGAACTCGGCGAGGAGGCGATCCCGGCCATCCCCTTCCTCGTGAGCATGTTGGAAGATGATGCCTCTGGTGGCATGGGCCGCAGCCGCTGGTATAGACGGCCGGCCGAGTCGCCCGCATCGGCGGCGAGGGCGGCGCTCGAATCCCTCGGATCGCTGGCTGTGCCGACGCTGGCCGAACTGCTGCGCGATGCGAGCTTTCCCGCAAGGGAGAAGTCCGCGGACCCGCTGGGTCGCATTGGCACGTCGGCCGCCATGGAGGCGCTGCTTTCCGCGCTCACCGATTCGGAGCCTGCAGTGCGCGGGGCGGCCGTCAATGTGCTCCGATGGCGCAACGAGCCGAGGGTCGTAGCGGCCGTCGTCAAGTTGCTCGGCGATCCCGATGCGCAGGTGCGTGCGAACTGCGCCAGCGCGCTCTGGTCTCTGGACGACGGAGAGATCGTTGAGCCGCTGCTCGAGGCCCTCGGCGATGATGACCCCGGCGTGCGGGGGGCGGCCATCGCGACGCTCGCGCAGACGGCCGACCGGCGCGTCGGCGAGCCGCTCATCGCGATGCTCGAGGACCCGGAGCCGAACGTGCGGGTGGCCGCGCTCAATGCCCTCGCCCGGATGGAGGACCGGCGCGCCCGCGAGCCGATCGTTGCGGCGCTCGACGACGAGTCGGCGCGAGTGAGGCAGGCCGTGATCGAGATAGTCGGAGGCGGAAGGAGCCGCCGCGTGCGGGACTTGATCCTCGATGCCTTCGATGACAAAAGCCCCCGGGTGCGAGAGGCGGCCGTGTCGAGCCTCCGAAACATGCTCCGGTATAAGCGGGTGAGGCAGCGCGGCCTGGCCGAGCCGGTGGGCGAGCTGCTGCTGGACCGAAGCAGCTTCGTCAGAGGCGCGGCCATCTCGGCCACCAGGGCGGTCGATCGCGAGCGCCTCGCGGAGCCGCTGCTGGCCCTCGCCAAGCACGACTTGCCGGGGGTGCAGGCGCAGGCGATAGAACAGCTTTCGGGAGTTGACGACGAGCGCCTCGAGGACGTCCTCGTCGCCGCGCTCGACGATCCCGATGTCGGCGTGCGAGAGGCAGCGGTGAGCGCGCTCGCTGCACTCGACGACGAGGAGTTCCTCGATGCGCTCACCTCCGCGCTGGATGACGAAACGGGCCGCGTCAGAGCCGCCGCCGTCTACGCGCTCGGCCGCCTCGCCTACGAGGAGTCCGTGCCCCACATCATCGCCGCCCTCGATGACCCATCGCCAAATGTCAAGGTGGCCGCGGCGCAGATGGTGGGCGCGCTGCAGGACGAGCGTGCGCTCGAGCCCCTGCTGGCACACGCCGGGGAGGACAGCGCGCTGGTTCGCGCCGCAGTTGTCTCCGCCCTCCGCGACAGCATCGACCCGCGAGCCGAGGCGGCCGTGAAGGCCGCGCTGGAGGACGAGAACCAGAAGGTCCGCCAGGCCGGCGCCACCGGCATGGCCGGAGACGAGTTCGACGCCCTCTATGAGCGGGGCTACGGCGCCGCCGCGAGAGGCGGCGGCCGCATGTGGGCCGACTTCTAGTCCCTGCGGGCAACAGTCGAGTTCCTGCCCAACATCGGCACAGGCCGCAACAGCGTCAGGCCGCTGGCATGCAGAGAGCGGCCGCCAGTTGACATCTGCCCCCAAAATGGGGGCAGAGTATGATCGACGCCTTGTTTCGAGGAGTGAGACGCGACATCCTCGCCCTGCTGTTCGCCAGGCCCGACGAAGAGTTCTATCAGCGAGAGATCGTGCGGGCCGCCCGAGGCGGCCAGGGCTCCTGCCTTACATCCTTACGTCGTCGGCGTGACGTAAGTCTCCGGCTGGGGGCCGGGTGGGGTTTGGGCGAGGATGGACTCTGCTCGCGCCCACTCTCTCATGAACCGATACCCGCCCCACAGCATGGCGAGGAAGAAGACGTGGAAGCCCACGCCGATCCAGTCCTGCGCCAGTAGAAAGATCAGCCCATCCAGCGCGTACAGCACCATGCCGACCAGATAGGCGGCGGCGCTGCCCCGGCCGGCCGCCCACCAGATGACCATCACCACGCCGATGATGCACAGGTTTATCGCGAGGCCGATCACGCTGAGTACCGTCGCGGCGGAAGCGGCGGCCTCCTGGCGCGTCGCCGCGACGATGGCGTCAACCACTTGCGTCGCGCCCAGGCCGATGACGAAGGTCATCTCGGCCCCGAACATGATGAGCAGTGAGTTGACGAACGAAAGCGCGGCGATGGCGGCGAACCAGCCGCGGGCCTTCTTCGCGTGCTCGATGATCTCGTTTGGCCGATACGACTTCCGGCCGATCCGTATCGCAGTCATTGCATGTTCCCCCAGTACGAATGCTGCCCCCAGGCGCGGAACGCCACCCGCCCGCATCAAGGGGTCGGTAGTTTGTTCCACCATCCGAGCGCTGGATAACAACGAGCACCGCGGTCCTGTAGGGCGGCCATGCGCTAGGCCCTACGTAGCCTCGGCGAAGCAGGGCAGCATCGAAGCCGGCCATTCTGTTAGGCCTGTGGGGCAGGACCCGTCGACGCCGTAGCCTTGGCGAAGGCGGCTCCGCGTCCTGCCTGGCCGTTCTTGGGGGCGCAGGTTTCCAACCTGCGTTTGTAGGGCGGGGAGGTCTCCGCCTCCCCGCCGGCCGTTGGTGGCACAGGTTTTCGACGTGTGTTTGAACCGTTGGGTGGGACCGTGAATCGTTGGGCCGGAACCTTGGCCGCCCTAGGCGGCTCGTTCACCCCGAGCGAAGTCGAGGGGCCTCCTGCCGTTCTGGCAGCGTGGCGCGAACGGGTGGTAGGAAACCAGCGGAACGGGGGTTGTGCCGTGAGAGGGCCTAGCCGACAGCGCGGGCCAGCACTGGCATCTCGTCCCACGTCCTCCCCTCGAGCTTGCGGCCCGCGCTCTTCCTAGCGACTCCGCCCCACTGCTTGAAGAAGAACGGAACTCGGGCGGCGAGACACTGGTCGCGGATATCGGTAACCCACTCCATCCGCATGGGACGCGCGCCAGGGCCTGACTCCCCGCCGACAATGACCCAGTCTATCCCATCCAGGTCCAGGTGCGGCAGCGCGGTCAGCAGAGGTTCGAGAGAAAGGAACTTCACCTGTGCTGGGACCTGTTTCAGACCCTGCACACGGAACCGGCAGGCTTCGTTCTCCACGGTCACACCGGCCCAAACGTTCGTCGGCCATTCAAGCTTCGCGCCCAGCGCCGCCAGCCGCCGGGAACGCTTAGTGAGAACCTGGAAGCGGTGCCAAGAGGCTTCGCGCATTACCCGAAACACCTCTCGGATGAAGTCTACCGGGACCTGGCGATGGAATAAGTCGCTCATCGAGTTGACGAAGATCGTTCTCGGTTCCTTCCAGCGCAACGGGAGTTCGAGCAGATTCTCATGAACGGTGAGACGAAAGCCGTTACGATAGGTCGCGTACCCCATCGCGCGCAGGCGGCGCGCCATCCGTTCTGCATAGCAGTTCTGGCAGCCGGCGCTGATCTTTGTGCATCCGGTCACGGGATTCCACGTCGACTCCGTCCACTCAATTGACGAGTTAGCAGCCATGCTCCTCGGTTTCGGGCAGCGAGCCGCATTCGGCGGCAAGCGTGTACTTCTTGAATACGCCCCTTGCGATCTTCGCACCTGTCTCGTTATGGGAGGCGAAGACAAGGTAGTAGAGAGGCTGGCGATTCGGATGTCTCACGAGCAAGGGATCGACTACGAATGGAAAACCAGCAACCTTTTTCAGCTGGTCACAGTAGGCGCTCACAATACCTCGATAGGGCAACTTACGGTATCCAGGATCGCCGCCAAACAAGTCAGGTTGCTTCTCGTAAGTGACCTCCCGCCACGTGTCATCCCCCCAGAACCTTCGCATGCGCTCTACTCTGTCAGGCGGAAGTCTAGACGGATCTCGCCATGCTACGTTGCGGTTGATGTCATGGATGGGCCAATTCAGCAGAACTTCCACGCCTCGTTCTGCGCCTGCGGCGGCGATAAGATTCCAGTCGTAGTGCATTCCGTAGGCATCGAGCAACCAGAAGCCCCTGCGGAAGTCCCCGTACCGGCAGAGAGGCAAGGCTACTTCCAGCAGCACTTTGTTGCAGTCGCCTGTATGAACTGTTCCGCGCTCTCCTACGTGCTCTCTCAGGATTCGGGCTTTGCGCTCATCAAGCTCGATGAAGTGGTAGTCATGGAAAGGAGGTTTGATGTTGAGCGAGATGATCGGCGAACCTGCGGACTCTTCGCCCGTCTCTGCGTTCTCAACCATCCCCGCACCCGCGAACGCGTCTACGTACACGTGCTTGAGATTTGGCTGAGCTGCGATCACCCTCGAATAGGCCTGGATGTACTCGCGGACGATTGCGTGCTTGACCCTTGACCACGGCCTTAGTTCGTCCAACTGCGGTTCAGTCATTCTCAGTGCCCCCCTGCGCGTGGCCCCTTACCCTTATGATGCCATGCCCACTGGCACTGGCCCTCATGGCGGCGCGGGGGAGTTTCGCCGGTTCGTGGCACGCTTGCTGCTTGCTACTCATACGAGTGCTTTTTTGCTTCCGGTCGCGTGCCTTTCGTCTGGCCTCGCCATCCCCACTCCATCTCCTCGAAGAAGTCGCAGCGGTGCTTTCCTAGCAGGTCGGCGTCGGGGTAGTCGCAGCCGCGGCGCCCCGCACGAGCATTGCCCCGGCCCTCCCCCTCTTCCCCCGACCCGAACGCTCTGCACCTTTGGCGCCGGTGATGCGTGGCGGACGCACGTCGTGTCGGGCCCGACGCCTAGGGTGACAGGTCGAACGCCCTTGCGATGTAGACCGCCATCTGGTCGCGGGTGACGATCTTCTCGGGGTGGTAGAGCCCGTCCTGGTAGCCCTGCACCACATCGTTCTCGACACAGCACTCGATGTGCGCGTAGGCCCAGTATGGCGCGCTGCCGAGCCGTCTCCCGCTTGGCACAGCCCACAGTGACAAGGAGACCCATGGCGACGACTGCGGCAGCGCACGTCCGCCTCATGCTTCCCCTCCGCGCCCGTGGCGACGGCGCCGCCGCTATGTTAGCAAGTCTGCGGCAGCAATACCAGCCGCACCTGCCGTGGGGTGTGACCTGTCTTTCTAGGTCAGGCAAGAGATGACGATATTGTCATGCTGAGCGTAGCGAAGCATCCCGCCGTTTGGAACCGAACAAAGGCGTGATCCTTCAGTTCGCGCTTCGCGCTCGTTCAGGATGACAGAAACGGCAGACCTAGACCTTGAAGTCACACCCTCCCGTGGCGTGCTAATCCCTGGCCGAGAACTCGGCCCACAGCGGGTAGTGGTCGGAGATGCGGTAGGAGAGCTGGCGCCGGTTGAGGTCGCGGCACCTCATCACGATGTCGGCGAAGTCGAAGTGCCCGCCCCGGAGGTAGGTGAGCGAGAGCGCGGGGACGTTTGCCTGGCCGGTGAACCACGCGATCTGGTCATAGTGCTTCCCGAGCGGCTCCTCCAGGTCCGCGAAGATCGACCGGGGCACGCGGTGCAGATCGGGCGGCACGGTGAGGCCGGTGCTGGTGAAGGCCTGGTAGAGCCGGTCGCGGTGGCGGTCGATGTTGAAGTCGCCCAGCGCGATGAGGTTGTGCTTCCACTCGCTGATCTCCTCCGCCCACTCGGCCAGCCACCTCGCGATGGCCGCCAGCTCCGGCGCGCGGTCGGCCGCGCCCCGGCCCCAGATCACATGGAGCGTCACGAGGATGAAGGTCTTGTCTCCGCAGCGGAAGCTGACCGCGTAGGGCGTGCGGGCGAACTGCCGCTGCAGCGCATCCTCGTCGATGTCGGACAGCCACTCCTCCGGCACCACCAGCTCGCAGGCCAGCCCGGACATGTTCACCTTGCGGGTGTCGAACAGGAAGGCCATCCGCTCGCGGTCGCCCAGCCGGCCGCGGGTGACATCGGTCAGGGTGAAGTTCCACTCCGGCCCCAGCACCTTGAGGACATAGCGCAGCCCCCTGATGTTGTCCTGCACCTCCTGGATCGCGACGACGTCGAAGCGGGAGATGATCTCGGCGATGCAGCGAACCGCGTAGAAGTCGCGGGCGGGAGACTCACCCGTCGCGGCGCGCCACTTCTTGGTCACATTGCCGAACTCGCGGATGTTCCAGGTGGCGATGAGGATGTTTCGGTCGAGCTCCTTGGAGGGGATGGTCCTGTCGAGATCCGCGATGAGTCGGTCGAACTCCTGCCGCTCCTCGCCCAAGGGGATTTCGTCGGTGATCTGCGGCTCGCGTCTGTCCGGCATGGCCGGGCCTCCTTTTGCGGCGCGGGGCCGCCCTATGAAAGTGGGCGAGCACCCCCGGAAGCCCGGCTCCGCCTCGGAATCTCATGGGTAGGACCGCTCGCCCGAAGGCATTCTATCACAACCCCGCCCCACTGTGTGTCCGCCCGACCGACATCCGCACCGGGCGGCCGGGCTCCGCAGGCCGGGCATATCGCAGATCCTACGTAGCCATGGCGGAGTAGGACCGATTGCCCGCCGGCCGGGAGACGCGGGGCAGCCGCTAGGCACGCCGCCTCCCGGCCTGCTGTCCTATGGGCTGTGTCATTCCGTCTGCCCCAGATACTCGTCCATCATGCGATCGGTGAGATGGTTGATCATCTTCTCTCGCGCTCGCCGGTTGGACTTGAAGGTAAGGTCGTCGATGTCGCTTAGCGTTCTGGCGTAGGCGATCTCGCCCGTCGCGCCCTCGGACACCACGCAGAGAATGCCTATCTCCTGCCACTGCGGAGGGTAGGTCTCGACAGCGACGGCGCTGAAGACCACCAGCGCTGCGTTGAGTTCGCGGGCCACCTCCTTCAGCTTTCTCGACGCCAGTCTCTCATTGCCCGTCGTCCTGAGGGCCGCCGGGTTGAGGTTGATGGCGCGGGCGGCGGCATCGACCTCCGCCTCTGGCAGCACTTCATACCCGCGGCTGGCGATCTTCTCCTGCCATCTCTCCCGGACCACCTGGCCCAGCTCGGGGTAGGTGCTTTCGTTCACCGGCGCCAGAATCGCCACTCGCTTGAGCCGGTACTGGTAGCTGATACGCACCCTCTTACCCGAGTCGTCCTGGCTGAAGTACACCAGCCCGCCGGCTGCGGCCCTGAACTGCCCGCCCTCCGGCGTCTGCTCCACAGGCAGGAGGGCCTTCCCACTGTCCAAGTAGCTGACGCGCACGCTTTCCGGCTGGACGAACTCGCCCTCGGTCAGTCGCGCGACCGGCTGCTCCTCTCTTGGAACCGACACTGTCAGCGCGGACGACTCCGGCGGGCACAGTCCCAGAGCGGGCGGCACAGCGCCGGTGCCGGATATCCCTAATATCCCCTGATCGGCCTCCTCGAACCGCAGCACCGTTTCGGCGGGCAGGTGGGGCAGTGCGTAGTCTGCGGGCACGGCGAAGTAGACGTTGTCCGCCGTCGTGTGCAGGAAGGAAACGATCCCCACCACCTCGCCCCGCATGTTGAACACCGGCCCCCCACTGCTCCCCGGGGAGGTCGGGGCCGAGAACTGAATGAGGCGCTGGTCTTTGAGCCAGCCATTCCTCAATAGTTGCGACCTCAGCCCCTCCGGCAGATCGCCGACCGTGCGCATCCCGCTGACGATGCCCTCCGACAGCGTCTGCTCCAGCCCGCGAGGCGCGCCGAGTGCGAAGATCTTGTCCCCCTGAGCGAGGGCCGACGAGTCCCCTATAAGAGCGGACGGCAGCTCCTGGGACCGGATACGAAGCAGCGCGATATCGCTCGCCGGGATGAACCCCAGCAGTCCCTCCGCCGGGAAGTAGCCGCCGTTCCACATCTTGACCGCCGCCGACTTCGCATCGTCCACGACATGATGGCACGTCAGCACCTTTCCCGAAGGATCGACGATCACTCCGCTGCCCTGCACCTCGCCAGCGTCGGTCTGCACCAAGACGAGGACAACCGCCGGCCTGCACCTCTCCACCAGCACGCGGAGCGATAGCTCCTGCTCTTGTGCAGCTCCTTCTGTCGCGCCGGACGCCCGAGATACGACCGCGAGAACCAACAGGACCGTCACCACGGATGTTCCGAAATGCCGCATAGCGTTCCCCTCCTTTGCGCCTGCGCACCACGTTGCGGCCTGCGGGCTTTCCTCTCTCCCCGTTGGCCGCCCAGCGGCGGCGCTGGAAATGCTCGTAAGGAAGCTCAGCGAGGGTGCGTTGGCTAGGGCTTCGACAGCCAGCGCCGGCTCTCCTGCGTGCGGCCGCAGGAGGAGAGCGCCGGCTCCTGCTTGCCTAGCGTGACAGAGCTTCCTCGGCCTCACGGCCGTGCCCCCCAGCACGCCGAGTCGCTGACAGGCCGCCATGGCGTTGGGCGCTTCGCGCTCCTTGGGCACTTGGCGCCGAAGGGGCCGGCCGAGCGCGAGTCGTAGAAGAGCAGGAGCGCCGGTCCGCGCCTCGATGCGGTCCGACCGCGAAAGGAGGAGTATCACGATGCGCACGTTGCTTGCCGGCCTGGCGGTGGCGGCATTGCTGACCTGCTTGCTCGGCCTTGCCTCCGCGGCCCCTGAGTCGGTGGCCCTGGAGCTCAAGGGCGAGCCGGGCCAGGAGATGAAGTACGACACGACCCTGGACTTGCAGATGCACATCGAGGTCCGCAACCCCGAAACGACGGAGCAGATCTTCACCCTCAACCCCCGGGCATCGGGTTCGCTGGTGAGCATCGCCCGCATCACGGAGGTGGCCGACAACGGCGACCTCACCTTCGAGGGCCGGATCGAGTCGTTCGCGGTGACGATGGATTTCGCGGACCTGCACATGGACCTGTCACTCCAGGGGCCCCGCGGCGGCCCGCCGCAGCTCATCAAGCTGCCGCCGCTGCCCATTCACACCGTGGTTTCCAAGCGCGGCGAGCCGCTGGCCCTCAAGGGCCTGGAGAAGATACCGATCCCTCTGGTGCCGGGACCGGAGGGACAGCAAATCGACATCAGGAAGATGATCGAGGCCATGCTCGACACGTTCGCCCGGCCTCTATTCCCGGAGAGGCCGGTTTCGGTCGGCGACTCCTGGACCACGGAGGTCGTCTTCGACCTGGCCAAGATGATAGAGAAGATGGGCCTGCAGGTGCCGCCGGAGGCGACGGGGCTGGTGTCCTACGCCAGAGTGCCCATGAGCATGACCCACACGCTGGCCGGCTTCGAGATGGTGGGCGATGTGGCGTGCGCGAAGGTCGTGACGGAGTCCTCGTGGCAGATCGCGATGCCGCTCAAGCCGGGCATCATGCTCCGCGGCGGCGCGGACACAGTGCAGACTACCTGGCTCGATTACGCGGCCGGGCAGAAGGTGAAGGACCTCTTCGAGCTCACCTCTCAGATGAGGGTCGGCACCCCCCAATTGGCCATCGCGCAGATGGAGCTGAACCTGCGCGCCGAGTCGAAGATGCGCTGAGCCCAGGCCGTTGTGTAGGGCGGGCACACCCTTGCCC
Source organism: uncultured bacterium (assembly GCA_964559435.1). Lineage (GTDB taxonomy): Bacteria > Armatimonadota > Hebobacteria > Hebobacterales > Hebobacteraceae > Hebobacterum. The sequence continues at coordinate 22,056 of CAZLHI010000047.1, forward strand.
GCCGGCCGTGGCAGACGCGCCCCGGGTGTCTTGGGCCGTGGGGAGGGGGAAGAATCGAGGGGGGAGGAGTCCCTAGGCCGGCCCCAGGCCGGCCGGGATGTCCCTAGGCCCCGAGGGGCCGGGATGGCGGCCACCTGGGGAGGCCTAGCCAGCGGTCGCGAGAGGCGACCTAGCCACGTGTCTCCTGCCCGGATGTCATTCTGAGCGAAGCCGAACGGATGTCCCTCCCCCTCTCGAAGCGCATTCACCCTACCGCCGAGCACT
>CAZLHI010000048.1:0-21005 GCA_964559435.1 uncultured bacterium
GTCTGACCCGTCAAGGCCGGTTTCATCGCCGCGTAACAAGCACAGATCGTGCCAGATCTGAGCCAGATTCAGCCAGGAAACGACATGATGCTGCCATCTCCTCGTCATCCGACGTGTCCACCTGGATCGGAACTCCCCTGCTATCGCCGCCGCAGGTGGCGTTCCCATAGTTTCCCAAACCAGCTATAATGACTGCTGAGGAGACTGCGATGAAGCCGCTGCGGCTGACGACTCACGCGCGTCTGCAGTGCGCCGAACGGGGCACCAATCAGCAGGAGGTTGAGCAGGCCGTGAGAGAGGGCACTCGAGAGCCAGCCAAGCGGGGCCGGACGCTGTGCCGGTTCAACTTCACGTTCAACTCAAGCTGGCAGGACAATCACTACGCGGTCAAGCAAGTGGCGCCCGTCATCAACGAAGAGGCGAACGAGATCGTGGTCATTACCGTGTAGGTCTTCTACTTCTAGTGTGGAGTGGTGATATGAAGATCAGCTATGACCCGGAGGTTGATGCGCTCTACATCCGGTTGATCGATGGAGAGAGCGAATGCCGGACACTGCGGCTCAACGAGGAGATCGCCCTCAACATTGGCCCTGGTGAGACGCTCGTGGGCATTGAGATCCTCGATGCCAAGGAGGTGCTCGGCAAAGGTCAGCTCCCCCAGGTCGTGCTGGAGAACCTCACCCTCTCTCCTGCTGCCTGAGTTGTGCACCCCGCGTCGGCCTGAGGGCGCTGAAGACAGCGCTCGCGGAACATCTGTTTGTGGGCATAGAACGGCGCCTATGGACCCACGCGGACCCACTGAATGCTCTGAGTCACCATACGCGGGGAGAGCACCTAATGAGCTTCGCAGATAGAAGTAACGTGCCGAAGCCCTCCTGCGGCTCTGAGACGTGGTCTGTCTGAGTTTCGCCGTTGCTTCCTTTGGCGAAACTCAGTAGGGGGGTAGCACTGGCGCTCGACCCGTACATGGTGTCCCAACCCTACTTGACATAGACAGCATGTGCAGTCGCGACAGAGACCCTGCGAGGCTTTCCGTCGCCTTTCAGAACGCGTGACACAGATTGCGGCTGACGCGGTAGTGCCGATCAGCCATCGCGTACGGCGGTGACGGACGTTTCGCGGAAGCCTGCGGTCCCGCGCTCCACGACATAGCCGGCTCCGCCGCGGCCCAGCGTGTCATCTTCAGCGCGGAGGACCTCCTGGCCGTCCAGATGGGCCACGATGGCGGCCCCCGAGACGGTGAGCGCGAGGGTATGGAGCTCGCCCACTTCCCACGTGCACGGAACTTCCGCTAGCGTCTGTTCCCCGTAGTGCTGGAGTACGAGCTTGAGCGAGTCGGCGGTCTTGAGGAGGGCGATGAACCGCTGTAGGCCCTGGTAGCGCGCGATGATGCCGCCCGAGTCGGCCACGGCAATGGTGAACCGGCTGGAGATCGTGTAGTCGGTCCAGTCGTCAGTGCCGGTGATAAGGACGCCGCGGCCTTCGTTCTTGCCGAAGTAGGTCATGGGCTGGCTGTCCTGGGGGAACTTGGCCATGACGAGGTCGACATCGGCGACCCAGCCCAGCACGTCGCCGTCCTTGTGGCGGGGCAGCTCGTCGGGGATGTGGATGTCGGGCGATCCACTGTAGCGCGCCGTATCCACCAGCACGGAGCCCGCGGCCCCCGGTCCCCCCGTGATCTCGACGCCGATGTCCTTGACGGGGAAGCCGCGCTGGCCGGGAATCGGCAGTGTGAGCGTGAACGACTTCCTTTCTTGGAGATCGATCGCTTCGCCGTAGACGAGCTTCGTGCCACTGCTTATGTTGCTCCCCTCCTCGCCGGTGAAGCAGCGGGCGAAGAGGCGGATCGAGGCGGAGCCGTGGGTAGCTTCAGCCGTTCCCTCGAGCGCAACGGTCTGTCCGCGGTAGAGCTTCGGGGTGCCGACGATCGCGTAGCCGGGCTGCCCGGGTTCGGCGAACACGGGGGTGGACACCCGGACGGGGTGGTTGGGGGCAACCTCGCGGAAGCTGATCTCGAGCACGCGCTCCCCCTTCGGCCCCTTCACATTGCGCACGGCGCCGGTGCCCGGCATGCCCTGGTCGGTTGGCTCTACCATGTACCCGTGCTGGCTGCCCGGCATGGTGAAGTGGTGCCAGGCGCCGCCCTTCGGGGCCGCGAGGTCGGGCCATCCCATGATCTTGCGGCCCATGTGAGCGATGTGCAGGGCTTCTTGGAGGCAGTCGGAGGTGAGCCGCGCGCCCTCGGCCGTCGGCAGCAGCATGCGGTCGGCAAAGGGAGACTGGAAGGCGTAGTCCCGGTTGATACCCTCAAGGCCAACCTTGACGCCCATGACAGCGCCGACGTTAGCGGCGTTGCAGTCGGTATCCCAGCCCGCGGTGTTGATGATCGCCTGGGATTGGCGGAAGTCGTCGGGCGCGTAGGCCCACGCCATCACCATGAGCGCATGGTTTGGCACCATGTGGCAGGCTCCGCCGTAGATGTGAGGGCCGTACTTCTCGACGATGCGGTCGTAGGTCTGGTGCCAGTTGCCATCGTCCTGCGTCCATGTGCGGACGTCGCGGTGCACCTGAGCGATCAGGCTGTCCGAGGGGATGACGCTGACGCCGATGTCCAACAGCTTGCCGATGTCCTTCTCGACGAAGGCGGCGGAGACCATGGCAGCGACCACTTTGGCGCCGTTCACGGCCTCTCCGTCATGAGAGACACTTCCGGCAGGCTCCGCCAGGCGAGCGGCGAGCTGGGGGTCACCAGGTGCCACCAGTCCGAAGGCGTCGATGAAGATCTGGGCGCCGATTTGCTGTGCAACGACGGGGCCGTTCAGCTCGAGGCTCCCGCTGCCGGGCGACGGAATACCTTGCTTCAAGCGGAGGTAGGCGCTGTGCTCAGTAGACATGCCGAGGCCGCCCCACCAGAGGATGGTCTTGCCCTCGATGAGGTAGTTAAGCCACGTCTTGCCGAAGAAATCGGCCGGCGTGTCGGCATACTGACCGGAGTCCTCGAGGGCGCGAACGAAAGTGAACGTGCCGGTTATGTCATCGTCGGTGACCACCAAGGGAACGCCGCGGTCGGCCGCCACATACCGGTCCGCCAAACCCCAATGGGCGACGATATCACGCTTCCGCCATCCCTCGAACGGACGGCCCATATAGACCCCGATGACCTTTCCAAGGACACCTGCGTAGACTTGCTCCTCATACTTCTCGAGATCTTGCTTGCTCATGTCCGCCACTCCTGATTGGGGGCTGTCAGTACGAGCGCTGCACTGTACCTGCAGGCTTGCATGTGAGAGTACGAGTTCTATGCGGGTCCGCCGCTTCCCCTACCAGGGATGACCGTGGCACTCGGCGAGCGGGGCCGCTGGCGGCGTGAACCTGGGCTTTGTGGACGGACGCGCTGCCTGGTTGGATTCAGAGAGGCCTCTCGTAGAGTAGCCGAGCGGTCCAGAGATGGAGATGTGAGGCCGCTGGGCCTCTCGCACGATGGCCCTCTGACATACCAGCCCTCGGCAAGTGCGGATGCTGGGACGATGGTACGCCCTTGCGTCTCTGATCGGGCTCGAAGCACCTAGCGAACTCGTACCCGCGGTGGAGCGCGCGACGGCAATCGTTGCGTGCGTCTTCATCTCATCATCGCTCTGTAGTCGATGACAGTGTCGATCGCGCCCGTTATGGCGGGAGTCAGAAAGGCACTTATCACCAGCCCGAGAAACGCGGGCCGCACTTGTCGGTAGAGCCGCAGCCCACCGTACCGCTTCAGGAGTGCTGTGATCAGCCAGCCGATGAGGGCGGCGCTCCAGAGGTGATTCTCGACCGCCCAGCTGCTCGCGATGATGAAGCCGACCGGGCTCACGGGCCACGAAGCCAGGTTCAGGTGAAGCCAGGTGAGCCCGGCCATGATGGCCGACCCCAGGACCACCGCCAAACGCAGCCAATTGTCGCCGTCTTGCGGGACGCGCAGATTCGCGTCGACCTCCCCGAACGTCCACCTCCCCCAATCCGAGAAGGGCCAGTCCGGCAGCGTCGTAGCCCCGTGCACATGGACCATCTTCAGCATGCCAGCCAGGCCGAACACGATCATCGCGAAGAACGCTAGCAGGGCCCCGAGGGATAGCAGCGTCCCTTTGATCCGTGCTGCTCGCGTGAGCTTGAAGCTGTTCATCATCTGCGGCATCGCCATGTTCATTGGGTCCTGCATGTGGATGGCGCTGAAGAGGGAGTACATGACAACGGACACCGGACTCAGCGTGCGAGCGCCGAGCACCCGAACGACACCGGCGCATCCTCTGACCCCCTGGTCTAGGTACATGACGCCGGCTGTACCAACGAGACGCGCGCCTGCAACAGCAACCGCGTAGAAGTACGCCATGAGCAGGACGAAGGGCCACAACTGCATGCCAGTGCGTGATGCGTACCACAGCGCGAAAGCGGTGGACGCGACCAGGCCGATCACTGCCGCGCGGCCAGAAAGCGGGGCCAACAGATCGGCGTCCTCCCGGGTACGTCCAAGCGCATACAGCAAGCCCTTCTTGAGGGCCCGTCGGGATTCGTACATGAGGAATGCGCTGAGGGCGATGAAGCCCCCAATCTCCATGAACCCGGCGAATTCGGCAGGATCGACGAAGGCGTTGCTCTGTCCTGGCGCCACTCCGAGGCTCGCCCACACGAGTAGCTGGATCTTATGCAGGAGGTAGAAGAGCCAGATGCTGAGCGACACTTCGGTCGGGATCAGACACATCACGCCCAGGACTTCGAACATCATTGAGAAATGGACCGTCTCCAGTGCGTTCCAGGGCAGTCCCATGCCAGCGAACACGCGACCGATCGGTATTCGATACAGCCACAGGTCGGGCAGGCTCGGGTAGAACTGGCGGAGCCATACCAGAGTGCCGTGAACCGCCGGGATGGCAGCGCCGACCCAGAAGACCTTGTTGCTGAGCAGGCTCGTGCCCAATGTGGGAAGGCGCTGGTCTCCAGTGATCGCGGTAGGGACCTCCACCACAGGGAACGTCAACCGCTGTCGCTCGATCCAGTCTCTGCTGAGCAGGGAGCTGAGGCAGTACATCCCAACCATGACGGCGAGGGCGAAGGTGGACCAGGCGACCAGCGGGCCGAGCCACACACGCCACGGAACTCCCGCGCCCTGTGGCAGCCCTTCCCAGAACCAGTCGATGGCGCTCACGTCATGGAGCTGAAGCCAGGTGGGGAAATACGGCCAGATAAGGTGTTGCCAGTCATTCGACGGCGTGGCCATGTAGAAGGGATAGGTCGTCACAGAGACGATGTACGGCATGCCCCCTTGCGTCAGGAAGCCGAGCGTGACCATCATCATCCCGTAGACCAGCAGCAGCTCGGCACGCGTCAGGGCCGCGGCGGGCCAGTAGCGGAGGAGCGCGCCGTTGGCGGCGACGAGAGCGACGAGAGTGAAGACGGTCCCGTGCAGGATTGAGCCGGCTCCGACGAGCCACCAACTTTCTGTCAGCCAGCTCACATAGGGATTGACGAAGGACAGCACGGCCACACACACAGCCCCCACGACAAAGGCTCTCGGCCTTACAGTGTGGATGAGCTGCCGCTGCCTGACGTGTAGCGCGGTTGCCGAACTCTCTGAGCGTTCCGGGGGTGATGCTCGTGCCATTTGCGTGTGTCGAGGCCTCATGATAGAGCCATGACAGACGTTCCTTCAAGCGCCTATAGCGGGCATCGACTCAGGCGGGCAGCCCATAGACGGCGATCCGCTGCTCGGGGAAGTGCCGCAGCCGGATCAGCCCTGCCAGGCGCCGCCGGTCCGAGATCATCTGGGAGGGAGTGAGCCTGAGCAAGCCCATGACTCGCTCGTGACGGTTCTACGGACGGGCGACACGCGCACGTGACCTCAGGTCAACCGGCGTGGGGCCGACCTCAGCCGTAGGACATGTGCTCCCGGTAGACGTCCAGCGCGTACTGGAAGTCCGCGTAGGCGATGTTCGTTGAGAGCGAATGGTCTGAGGCAAATACGAGGCGGGCGCCCCTCGCCTTCATGCCTTCGATGTACTCCGACACCGTGCGTCGAATGAGATCGCGATCCCCCGACTCGAGCACTCGGGCGTCGAGGCCGCCCACGAATGCGAGCTTATCGCCATACCGTTCGGCGAACTTCAACGGATCACATCCCGCCTTCACCTCCATGGGGTTCAGAGCGTCGAACCCTGCCTCGACGATGAGCGGAAGCGCCTCCTCGATACCGCCGCAGGTATGGAGCACGACCGGCAGGTCGTAGGAGTGGAAGAAGTCGACGAGTTCCCTGAAGTACGGGAAGATGAGGCGTTCCAGTACCTCCGGTGAGCAGAAGAGCCCGTTCCTGTAGCCCAGGTCCTCGTAGACCCACACCCCATCGGGCTTGCCCGCCTCCTCGAAGAGAACTCTGTAGTGCGCTTTGAAGAAGTCGGTGTAGACCCGGTTGTAGTCGTGGATCCACGCCGGGTCGAGGAGAAGACTCTCGTACATGCACATGTCGCCCATGCTCTGGCGCATGTTCTCCCAGATAAAGCGATGGCCGTAATAGGCCCAGAGGCCCTGCTCCCTGCGCCTCGCCAGTGCTTCGGCGTCCTGCTGTATGTTGAGGCGCTCCCTGTCCACTTTGAGCAGGTGGGGCCGGTAGTCTCGCTCCCAGACCGCACGGGTCGTCATCCGGAAGTCGATGTGCTCGGGAGTGCCTGACTTGTGCTTCCAGTACTTGAGGGCGGCCCCGGCGCCGTTCCTCCTGACCGCCCACTCATCTGTTTCCTCGACACGCTCCGAGACCCCGCGCAAAGGCATCACATCGAACCAGCCGCCCACGACGTACAGGTCGAAGCCGAAGTGGTCAACGGGATCGACTGGGGTGCCATCCTCTCGTGCGGGGTAGCCCTCGCGAACCCACCTCTCGAGTGTGTCTCCCCACGGGTAATCGAAAAGTCCCACGCGTTCGGCATTCCCGCCCCGCATCAGGGCGTCGATCACTTCCCTCGGACTCTGCATGGTTGCCTGCCTGACCTGCCCCCCTCGACGTTACCACTCACAATCTCGGACCGACCGCATACATCGGCACTGATGCCGGGCTCTGCTGCCGGGGCAAGACAGCCTCCGGCGCCGGCGGCTGGTAGCCCAGGGAACTGTGTGGTCGTACCTGGTTGTAGTGCCTTCGCCAGCGGGCTACCAACACCTTCGCCTCCAGCAGCGTGTCGAACACCTCCCGCGCCAGCAACTCATCTCTGAGCTTGCCGTTGAAGGACTCCAGATACCCGTTCTCCCAAGGGCTGCCGGGCTCGATATACAGCGTCCTCACTCCGACCTTGGGCAACCATTCCCGCACCGCCTTGGCCACGAACTCCGGCCCGTTATCCGAGCGCAGGTAGGCCGGAGTCCCTCGCTGCAGAAGCAGCTGGGCCACCTCATCCTGCTGAACCAGCAGCATCTCAATGGGCCGTCGCAGGAGTACCCGGAGCAGTACTGCCGGAGGGCGCGGATCGGCCACAGCGCCACTGCTGTGGCCGGACACCGTTGAGCTCTTCGCCCGGAGCACTTCCTGACACCGGACAGCTCTTTCCCAGGTCCCCCGAGATGCGCTATCATGGCCAACGCGGCGGACAGCGTTTGCGGTGAGGACAACCGGGGCGGACAAGACAGTCGAGCAACATAGACTGGATGGCAGGAGGGACCATGTGTGAGAAGGTCTACGACCGGATACTGGGCTGTATGGTGGGCAACGCCATCGGCGATTCGTTCGGGGCGGTGGTGGAATTCTGCGCTGCGGACAGGGTAGAGCAACTGGCCGGCAAGCCATGGGTCGACGAATTCCTACCGTTCCCCGACGACTTCGGCACCCACCCAGTGGGAGTGTGGCAGGCAGCGCCGCCGCGGGGGACGGGAACAGACGATACCCGAAATAACCACATCTTCGCCGAGTGTGTGATCCGCAATGGAGGGAAGATCAACTCACAACTCCTGGCGATGGAGTACGTGGAACGCTATCGCGACCGCGAGGCCTTCTATCCCAACTACGGGGAGCTGGCCGAGCAACACATGCGCCACATATATGAGCGATCGTGCGCCTACCTGGGAATGAGGGAGCTACCGTCGGGCATGCCCGCTTGGGTGGTCGCCTCCCAGGGGCGTTCCTTCCCGACCCTCTGGGGCCTCATCTCGCTGGCCTTCGCAGGGCTGCTGTACGCTGGCGAGCCGGAGAAGGCGTACGCCAAGGCCTTCGAGTTGTCTTTCTTGGACCTCGGCTATGCTCGGGATGCAACGGCGATGATGGCCGCCATGATCAGCGCGGCCCTCGGCGGCGAGGTCTCGGGCAAGGAAATGGTGAAGCTGGCTCTGGAGATCGACCCGTTCGACTTCCGCCGGCGCATTGTGGTGGACGAGCTCAAGAAGTTCCTCCAACTGGCCGACGAGGCCGACAGCGATCAGTCACTCGTGGATGCTATCGCCAGAGAGGTGACCCATCGGCATGCCTTCGACCCCATTGACGTGCTGGGCCAGCCCGCGGCAGCCGTCTACTACTGTGACGGCGACCCGGTGCGCAGCATCGTGATGGCCGCCAATGACCGCGATCTCAACGAGAGCGGCGATCTGAGGCAACTGCGAGACGTCGATTGCACGGGAGGAGTAGCGGGAGCCCTGGCGGGGGCCCTCCGCGGCGCCAAGGCCTTTCCTGAAGACTGGGTGGCCGACGTCCTGAAGGCCAACAGGCAGGTCTACGGGATCGACATCGAGGGCAATGCGCGGCGATTCTACGAGGTTGTCTACGGCGCGAAGTGACAGGGCAAGCCACGGGAAAGCCGCTGCCCGCGCGACACTGGCCGGCGAACCCCGTCCGGCCGGCCTCGCGCGCGGTCTCGACTACCGGTGACGACGCTGGTAGTCCCTTGGAGTGGTGCCCACACGACGGCGGAAGAGGCGGCTCAAGTAGGAGGGACTCGTGAAACCAGTCTGAGCGGCCACCTGGCCAACGGATATGCCCGAGTTCGTCAGCAACTCCTGCGCTCTTGCCAGTCGAGCCTCGATCAGGTCCTCGGTCGGACTGGCGCCGAGTATTCTCTTGTAGAGCACGGCAAAGCGAGAGGGGCTCATGTGGGTCAGTTGCGCCATCCTCGCCACTGTCCAGCGCTCCTACAGCCGCTCGTGAACCTGCATGCGCGCGTTCCGCAACACCTCCGCGCAGGCCGAGGAGGCCGAGCTGCCCGCATGTCTCGATCCCGATCTGGTGAAGGCAGTGACCGAGCCTGCAAAAGAACAGATGGGCAGTGCCGCTCGAGTTTGAGGGTGCGCTCGCACCACTCCCGGTGGCAGGTCAGCGCTCGCGATCACGGTACTCCGACGGAGTGCAACCGTACTGCGACTGGAACGCACGATTCAGGTGACTGATGTCAGTGAAACCCGCCTCCGACGCCACTGCGGCGATGGTCGGGTCGGTATGGAGTAGCAGATGCGCCGCATAGCCGAGTCGCACTCTCTGGCGAAACTTCGCAAAGCTCATCCCCATCGCCCGCCGGAAAGTGCGGTGGAAGGCCGAGAGACTCATGGTGCACGAGGCCGCAGCCCCCCCCGCGGTGAGTTTTCGCCAAGGCTCCTCGTGGACGAGCCGTATCACGGGCATGAGCCGCGCGAGGGCCACACGGCGCCCGGAGGCTCCGGGGGACACGCCGGCCGCGGTAGCGGCGTGCAGCCGGCTCAACTCCGTCAGTGCGCGGAGGACGCCGAGTCGCGACAGGACCAGCGAGTAGGGCGCCTGGCCATCCGCCTCGCGCGCTAGGTCGTGCCCGATGGCCACGAATCTCTCACGCGCTGCGCCATCCAGGGCGCCAATCCTCTGGTCGGGGCGAAGGGCGAACAATTCCAGATACGGAGGATCCCTCTCTGGAAGGTCGAGGAGCAGGTCAGGCCGGAAGATGACGAACACAGTCGAACTGCCGAGTTCTTCGACTTGCCATCCGTGGCGCTCCCACATTGAGCACAGCCACAGGTCGCCCGGCTCGCAGCTCACCTCTGCCCCGTCGAAGAGCAGCACGATCCGCCCCGAAAGCACGATCCCAAGTTCGAGGCACCCGTGCGCGTGCCCGAGTCTGACGTGCTCGGGCAGAGTCTCGTCCCACCGGAATAGGAAAACTCCCAGATCGACGCGCGTGCTAGGCCCCTCGGCCCCTATCTTGCCGGCAAGCCACCGGTCGGGGCGAGGGTCCACCACGAACGGCAGTCCACGACCGAGCATAGCTGCATTATACATGAGCTAGGCACACTTGTACATCGACCGACAGTGCTGGTGGTGATAGGCTCCTGAAGTGGTGGTGTTGAAGTACAGCGCCAGTTCCGAATGGTGCTACCGCGCTCGGGACCCGTCCGTCGCCTATCAGCACTCGACCCAACCCGCCTCAGGGAAGTTCGCCGCCGGAGTGAGCGCGCCCGTTGTTCTCTGTCGGTGGACTCACCGGGGCAGATGCCGGAGAGATAGATGACCTCACGAGAGAGATGGCTGGCTGTCCTCAGGAGGGAGAAGTTGGATGGCGTCCTGATGGACTACTGGGCGACTCGCGAGGCGACCGCGCAATTGATGAAGCATGTGGGAGTGACAGAGTGGGGCGACTTGCAGGAGCGACTCCACACCGAACCTTTGGTCCCTATCGGCCCGCGCTACGTGGGACCGTCGATCCCAGTTGGGGCGGACGTGTTCGGCTGCCGGTACCAGCAGGTCGACTATGAGGGCGGGACATACAGCGAGTGTGTCCAGCCAGCCCTCGCCGGATACGATTCCATCGCGGAGGTGGAGGCGGAGTATTCTTGGCCCAGCCCGGACTGGTGGGACTACTCGCAGCTTCGAAGCCAGCTCGCGGGCAAGGAGGAATTCCCGATAGCGGCCGGGCACGCGGAGCCCTTCGCGCGGTACAAGACGCTGCGGGGGCAGGCGAAGGCCTACGAGGACCTGATCGACCGGCCGGAGTTCGTGCACTACTGTCTCGGGAAACTCTTCGCGCTCGATTACGGGCAGGCGCTTCGGATCTTCGAGACGATCCCGGGCCAGGTCACGATCTCGTACGTCAATGAAGACTTGGGCGCGCAAGATAGGCTACTCATGTCGCCGGCGCACATCCGGGAGTTCTTGCTTCCGCACATCAAGCGGTTGATCGAGTTGATTCATCAGGCGCGAGCCTATGTCTTCCATCACAACGACGGGGCGATCCGCGAGATACTTCCCGAGCTGGTAGCCCTCGGCATTGACATTCTCAACCCGATCCAGTGGCGATGCCGGGGCATGGACAGGGAAGCCCTCAAACGGGACTTCGGAGCCAGCGTGATCTTCCACGGCGGGATGGACAACCAGTGCACCCTGGCGAGAGGCACGCTTGAGGAGGTCAAGCAGCAGGTCATCGACAACCTCCGCATCCTGGGCAACGGCGGCGGGTACATCCTTGCCCCCTGTCACAACATTCAGGTGGTCACTCCGCCCGAGAATATCGTGGCAATGTACGACGCCGCATACGAATTCAGTTCGGGTTAGCTTCGCGGCAATGGTGCGACCCCAAGGAAGCGCGATGGTCGGACTCGAGATCAAACGCCCAGAGAACGCAAGAACGGATGCCACTCACAACTACGCACGCACGGATCCTAGAATGCATGCTCGGAAACGCGATTGGGGATGCCCTCGGCGGCCCAGTGGAGTCCAAGTCGGCTGAAGAGGTCCGGGAGCTGGCCGGCGAATCGTGAGTCGGCGGCCTGCTGCCCTACGCCAAGGACCACCAGGCCGATCCGTTCGCGACCTGGGAACCCGCCCCTCCGCGCGGCACGGGTACCGATGATACCCGCAACAATCACCTCTTCGTAGACTGTGTGGTCCGCAACCGAGGCTTCGTGAACTCGCAGTTGCTGGCGATTGAGTACGTAGAGCGATACCGCGATCGCGCACTCTCCATACCGGGCATACCAGGAGCTTGCGGAGCGGTATCTCCGCTGGGGATGTGAGGTAGCGTGCGCCCACCTGGGCATGACGGAGTTCCCGCCAGGGCCGTCGCCGGCTTCGGCGCATGCCCTCAGGTACAAGCGCTTCCCGGCCCTGCACGGTTTGATCTACCTCGCTGCTCTACATTGGCCAGCCGGGGCGAGCCTATCTGAGGGCATGCGAGCTGAACTTCCTCGATATCGGCTATGCGCGGGACGCCACCGCGATGCTGGCCGCCATGGTCAGTGCGGCTCTGGAGGGCGGTCTGAGCGGACCGGAGTTGGTACATGTAGGACTGGAGACCGATTTCTTAGGCTTCCGGCGCCCTGAGAACGGAGGACGTGTCATGGTCGAGCGCGTCAGGGAGATGCTGGGGATCGCCGATGAAGCGGCTGACGATCGGTTTCTGGTCAACGCCTTGGCGCGAGCAGTCGGCTCTCTCCACCCATACGATCCGGTGGATGCGCTGGGTGTACCCTTGGCGGCACTCTACTTCACAGACGGCGACCCTATCAGGACCATCGCCGCCAATGACCGCGATCTGGGTGAGTACGGCGAGCCGGCCCGCATGCGCGATGTCGATTGGACGGGAAGCCTCTCGAACGGCCCTGCTGACCCGCTCGAACCATGCTCAGGCCGTACACAAAACAGACACACTTGTACACTGACTCGCCTACTCCCGAGTGCTATGGTGACAAGGGGTGACTTCGCTGTCCGGGTGGCCCCCTGCCGGGTGCGAGGGCCCTGCGTGCCCCGGATTGGAGGTGAGAGAACCAGAGAGCGGCGAACGCTCCAGGGACGCGACGCAGTGCCTGACGCAGGTCCGTGAGTATCCACTATACATTCGGGAGGCACATTTCATCATGGGATGCAAGCAAGTGCGTGGTTTCACACTGATTGAGCTGCTGGTGGTGATTGCGATCATCGGGATTCTGGCAGCGATGGTGTTTCCCGTCTTTGCTAGGGCGCGCGAGTCCGCGCGCAAGGCGGTGTGTCTGTCCAATGTGAAGAACATCGCCCTCGCCATTCAGATGTACCTCGCGGACAACAACGACACGCTTATGGAGGACGTCGAGCATCGTCCGGAGGTTGTCGAGTACTTCAACACCGAGCCGGGAGGGGATACGAGATGGACGGATGACCCCTGCTTCGTCGCCGGCCGCTCCAACCCGTATCTGCGCCCCGTCGTGGTCCTGGACGAGTATGTCAAGAACCGCGATGTGTGGCGCTGCCCCAGCGCGAAGCTGATCGGAGGACCTGGTGCGATTGTTCCCGGCCCTAACTGGTTCGGGTATGTGCAGGCCAATGAGGGCGTATGGGGCAGCGCCAGTGACCCCTACATCTGTATCAAGGACTACTGCTTCCCGCCGGGATGGGGCGGCGTTATTACCGACTCCTTTGTGCAGAACCAGATGGCGATTAGCTGGAACCAGGCTGCGGTTGAGAAGTTGTTTGCGCAGAGCATCGGTCTTAACATCGAAAACACGAACTCAGGACGGAAGTTGGTCGAGGTGCCAGACCCGGTCAACTGGGTGATCTGCGGAGATGGCGGGTTCTACGGAGAGGCCTACAACCTCGGCTTACTCGCCTATAGCGACATCTGCGCGGTAGAGTGCGCCAACTGCTGGGGTTGGGCCGACTGGGAGGCGTGTGGGTTTGGGGATTCCGCATGCAGCCAGTGGGCGCAAATCGTCTCCCCCGCCTGGAAGAATGACTGGAGCGACGTGGACGGCTACCACCTGAGGAACAGGGAAGCTCTGAAGCACTATGCACGGCACTTGGGAGGCACGAACATCGGTTACCTCGACGGCCACGCCTCCTGGACGAACTCACAGGCCCTGGTCGACAAGTATGCCGAAATGGCTAAAGAGCAGGGAGGCTGGCCCATGGTCATGGGCATCGAGCCCTGGGGCCCGTACTCCACTTATTGCGGCCCGGGCACGACCTTCGAAGAGCAAAGCGGCTCACCTACTCTCTGGTAGGGATGGGTGACAATCACTGGCGGATGTGGGCGGAGCGCCCGTGCAGGGCGCTCCGCCTCGGTGAGGGAGGGACGTTCTGAGACGTGCGATGATCTCCTGGGGGAACAACACGCGAGAGCCTTCTCACGCTTCGGCCGAAGGTGGTGCCGATCCGATGAGTGTTTGCAGAGCGTATAGCTCTACGTGTGAATGCGGGGGCACCACGGACAAAGGCGTCCTATGACCTCGCGCGACCGTGTGCTGAGTACCTTCCGGTTCGAGACCACAGACCGGGTCGCAATGGATGTCATGGAAGGCTACGTCTCGCCGGAACTCGTGGAGCTCTGCGCCGGACGGCTGGGACTCCAGGATGAGGAATCGGTTCGGCGCCATTTCGGGATCGATTTCCGCTGGTTCTACGTTCCTTACGTCGGTCCCGAGGGCAAGCAGTTCTCCCAGGGGCACATGCTCGGGACCTACTCAGACAACGTCACCGACAGGCCCTTGCGAGGCGCACGGACCATCGCCGACCTGGATCGCTACCTGTGGCCCGACCCGTCCTGGTGGGATGCCGCCAGCATCAACTCCTTTCGCGACGAACATCCGGACCACGCGGTGGTCATCCACTGCGGCTGGGTGCCTCCGTTCTGCACGGCTTGCGATGCCTTCGGCATCGAGGAGGCACTGGTGAATATGGTCGCGGCGCCTGAGCTCTTCGCGGCCTTCGTCGAGCGGCAGAACGAGTTCTACGTGGAGCTGCTGCGGCGAACGTGTGCGCCGGCAGAGGGCCTGGCAGACATCTGCTACCTGGGGGACGATTACGCGGCACAGCAGACACTGATGATGAGCCCGGAGTCCTGGCGGCGCTTCCTCAAGGAACCTCTGCGCAGGCAGGTAGAGGTGGCCCACCAGCACGGGATGCTCGCGTTGCTCCATTCCTGTGGCGCAGTGCGCGAGATCTTGCCAGACTTCATTGACGTCGGCGTCGATGGGCTGCTCACCTTCCAGACCTCGGCCGCCGGCATGGACGCAGAGTCCATCGCTCGCGACTTCGGGGGGAAGATTGCCTTCCATGGTGGGATAGACTGCCAGCAGCTACTCACCTATGGGAGCCAAGAGGACGTCCGGCAGGAAGTCCGAAGGAACATTGATCTCTTCTCCGGATGCGGGGGGTATATCGTCGCGAACTCCCACGTGATAGAGAACATCAAGCCCGAGAACATGGTCGCCATGCTCCAGGAGGCCGGCACCTACACGCCCGAGCGTCGCTCCTCGGCTTAACCTCCTCCCCCGTGGCGGCCGCGGGTGCCGCAAGGGCGCCACGAGATACTCGCTCTGGATCAGGCAGGGGCGCTCCCGCGCTCACATATCGGCCAGGCTGCTTCGCGAGACGCCCGTAGACATAGGAGATGTCACTATGACTCACCGAGAACGATTCGATGCGGTGATGAGCTACGGTGCTTTCGATCGCCTCCCTGTCTGGTACTACGGGGTCTGGGGGGAGACGGCTGCCCGATGGCAGCGGGAAGGGGTGGACGATTGGGCGCGCATCGCGGAACTGTCGGGGATGGATCCCGATTGGGAGGAGGGCATGTGGGAGTGTCAGGGGATGGTCAACTTCTGGCCGATCTCGCCCCATCCATCAGCGGTGCTCGAGGAGACCGATTCCAACCGGGTAGTCCGCACTGCGCTCGGGGCCGTGGTCAAGCACGACAAGCGCGGGCAGTCGATATTCCAGCATATCGAGGAAGCGCTCGCACCCACGCGAGAGAGCTGGCGACGTTTCCAGACCTATCTCGATCCCAACCTTCCTGGCTGGTGCGCGCCATGGACCGCAGACAGCCAGCCAGCACGGTACTCCCTGGTCTGGCAGGGGCTCGCCAGGGAGGTCAACGAGCGAAAGACCGTGGTATCCTTCATGGGCGCAAGTCTCTATGGCTTGCCGCGGGACTGGATGGGGCTAGAGAATTGGAGCTATCTGGCCTACGACGATCCGGTGCTCTACGAGGAGATCATCGAATACCTCGCCGACTACTTCATCGCTCTCTACCGGCCGATCCTCGAGCAGGTGGAGTTCGATCTTGCCTTCTTCTTCGAGGACTGCTGCGGCAGCAACGGTCCGCTGCTGCCCCCGGCGCTCTACCAGAAGCACTATGACCGGTACTATAGGAAGATCATCGAGTTCTACCGCCGCGCGGGCGTGAAGTACATCCTCTTGGACTCAGACGGGCGAGTCGATGACCTCGTCCCCTACTGGCTCGATTCAGGTGTTGATATCGTGTTTCCGCTCGAGGTGGGGAAGTGGCAGACCGATCCGCGCCAGCTGCGCGCGCAGTACGGGAAGCGCATCCGGATGATGGGTGGCGTGAACAAACACGTCATCCCACAGGGAGAGGACGCGATTCGACAGCATCTGGAGCCGCTTCGCGAGCTGGCAGCGGAGGGCGGCTACATCCCGCTGCCGGATCACAGAATCCCACCATCAACCTCGTTCGACCAGTTCAAGACCTATGTGCGAGTCTTCAAGGAGGTCTTCAACGGTGTCGGCTCATGACGTTGACCTCGTCCGGGCAGACGGCGCCTTCTCGGGTCTCTGCTGGCTTTCCCGAAAGGATGGCGGGGGATGACCTCCCGCGCTCCCATCGCACGCGAGGCCACACGCTCCGACCCCCAGGGCGGCGTAACACTGCGAGCCGTCGCCATCGGACTCGTGGCGTTGCTGCTGGTGACGGTGCTGAACTTCTACGTCGAGCTGGCCTGGGGCGTCAACTGGAGCGTCAACTGGCAGTTCTCCTCCGGCGTGCCGGCCGTTGTCCCCGTGGTTGTCCTGTTTCTTCTGACGCTCCTCATGAAGATCCCCGTCACAGCTCGTGTCGGCCTCACACGCCGGGAGCTGCTCGTCATCTACTTGCTGGTCTTGATGGGATCCCCCCTGCTCACTCACAGCGTTCTCGCCTGGGTCCTGGTCAAGAACGTCGCCTACTACTATGCGGCCTCCGCGCAGCGTCACTGGGAGACGATCTTCCTCAAACACGTCCCCAGCTGGTGGGCTCCCACCGACCCCGCCGCTGTGGAGGGGTTCTTTCTGGGCGGCACATCGGTGCCGTGGTCCCTCTGGGCCGTGCCGCTGGCCGCCTGGGCGGCTTTCTCTATCGCCATCTTCGTCTGCACCCTGTGCTTGATGGTGCTCGTGCAGCGCCAGTGGATCACCAATGAGCGGCTGAGCTTCCCCCTCGCGCAGATGCCGCTGGAATTGGTGCGCGATTCTCGCGAGGGACAATCCCAATCCCCCGGTCGCCTCCCGGTCGCCTGGGTCTTCTGGACGGGTTTCTTCATCTCGCTCGGCATCAACTTCCTCAGCAGCCTGTCCATGAAGATACCGGCCATGCCAACCATCTCGCTCTTCCCCTACGATCTCATCCCCTGGCAGGGGACGGGGCCGTTGGCCGGTCTGGGTGGTGTCACGCTTGTCTTCTGGCCCTGGATGATTGCGATCGCCTATCTGATCCCCAAAGAGCTGTCCTTGTCTGTGTGGTTCTTCTGTATCATCCGTTTCCTCCTCACAGTAGCCGCCATCGCCTGGGGGGCCACCCCTATGCGGCCCGAAGACTGGTGGAACACCACTTTCCCGGCGCCATACTACCAGGGGAGCGGCGCGCTCCTGGTGCTGTCCGTCTGGACGGTCTGGATCGCGCGAGGCCATCTCATCCGCGTTGCCCGCGCCGCGTTCCGCGGTCAGTCTGGCCGCGAAGATGCAGAGGAGCCACTTTCCTACCGTTGGGCCTTCCTGGGCTTCCTCGCCTCCCTTGCCTTCATCGTCTACTTCATCTGGGTGTCAAACTGCCGCCTCACCTTCGGGATCTCGATCGCTCTCGTCGCCATGGGTTACTTCGCCATCTGGTCCCGGCTCCGGGCCGAGACCGGCCTTGGCTTTCTCGCCTTCCCCCATCAGATCCCGGAATTGGCCATGGTGCCTTTTGGCAGCCGGATCTTCCGGACCAGCGAGGTCGTCACACTGGTGACATTGCGCGCGTTCTATACGCCTGGCTTCAGCCAGTCCTTCGAGATCTTCCCAGGAGCGGCCCTCGAGTCGTTCAAGGTGGCCGACTCGGCCCGCATCAACGCGCGGCGGCTCACGTGGGCGCTGACTGCCGCCTTCCTCGTCTCTCTGGTGGCTGGCATCCTTGTCTTCATGCCCGGCGTCTACCACTATGGATGGTTTGGCCTCGATCTAGGTCTAGCCGGATGGGTGAATACCCAGGGCCTCGGTGACGGAGGGCGAATAGTCTCCCTCCTCACGGATGCCGCCACCAGCAAGACAGACGTGAACGGCTTGGTGGCCATGCTCGCCGGCGGGGTCGTCGTCGTCATCCTCGGGCTGCTGCGACTCCGTTACTGGTGGTGGCCGCTCCACCCGGTCGGTTATCTGGCTTCCAACACCTGGGGCTTCCATTGGTGGTGGTGGCCGTTCCTGGTAGGGTGGGTGGCAAAGGCGCTTGTCGTACGCTACGGGGGTCTGCGGCTCTATCGCGCGACCGTGCCACTCGCCATAGGGCTCATCGTCGGTGAGTTGATGAATGGAGGCATCTGGGCGACCGTCAGAGTCGTGACGCAGGGCCGCCTCTAAGCCGGCTAGGCCGGCCTCCCTGGGTCCTGGGCAGTTGCTGCGGGGCCGCAACCAGTGGGAGGTGGCAGGCCGCCCGCGGCTCGGACCGATGGTCGCACCAGGGGCGAGCTAATCTGATGCCGGAGGAGAACGCTAACATGTCAGGCATGAGCCCCAAGGAGAACTACCTGGCCGCCATCCGGTTTGCCGACCCGGAACGCGTTCCGCTGGGCAATGAACCCATATTCCACCGCTTACAGTTCGAGGGCAACTTCTACATGGGGGATTGGACTGATCTGTGGGGAGTGCGTTGGGAGGCCGGGCTGGAGGACACAGTGCCTTTCCCCAAGGGCAATCCTCTGCCCTCGTTTGACCGACTTGACGGTTATCGCTTCCCCAGTCCAGACGCGCTTGTCTTCACCGACGAACTGCGGGAGGGGCTGGCCAGGGCGGACCGCGGAGCGACGCTCGTCATCGGAGAGCTGACCTACCTGCTGTTCGAGCGCGCCTGGGCCGTCATGGGTATGGACAACTTCCTGGCGGGACTCGCGACACACCCGGAGCAAGCGCGCGCGTTCCTGCATGCCATCGCCAGCTATGCGCGAGCGGTGTTCGACCGCTACCTCGAGCTTGGTGTCGATGGTGTCACGTTCAGCGAGGACCTGGGCAGTCAGCGTGCCTTGATGATTTCACCGCAGATGTTTCGCGAGTTCTTCCTCCCTGAGTACGAGCACTGCTTTGAGAACGTGCTGCGGGAGGGGAAGCTCGTGCTCTTCCACAGCTGCGGCTGCGTGGACACCATTGCTGGTGACCTGGCCAGCATCGGAGTCTCCGTCTTGAATCCGGTGCAGGCACGGGCGAACGACCTCAAGAGAGTTAAGGCCGACACGATCGGGCGAATGGCCCTGCACGGTGCAATCGACACCGCGGTGCTCGCCCTGGGCACACCTGAGGAGGTACGGGAAGAGGTCATTCGAGTGACGGAGATCCTGAAGCCGGGCGGCGGTTGGGTCTGCTCGCCGGACCAGGCCATTCCGGGGATCCCCGAGGAGAACATGACCGCGCTCTGGGAGACGGCACAGGAGTTTGGCCGGTACTGACGGGCCACCGTTCGCGGTCAGGGAGCGTGTGTCAGGGCGGGCCTTCTGCCACAACAGGAGACGAGCATAGACAGACACTCATGAACGAACTCGAGCGATTCAGGACAGTCCTGCATTTCGAGAAGCCGGACTACTATCCGCTGCTGCTCTGCCTGGGCGGCTACAACATCACCAAGGGAGGTCTTGCGAAGCTTCACCGCGAGGGTCTGCCGGAGTGGGTCGCCGACAACGAGACCTGGTGCCAGTACTGGGGCCAGTGTACATTCGACCACGCAGAGGACATCGGCGCAGACTGGCGAGCACCGAAGGTCGAGACGTGGGTCGAGGGCGACTTCGAGTATACGCGCTCGGAGACCGGGGCGCTCACGCGACGGGTGAAGGACTGGGAGATGAGCTACAGCATGCCGGACTTCATCGAGTTCGACGTGCGCGACCGCGCCTCGTGAGAGAAGTACAAGAGCCTCGGGGCCACCCACGCATCGCAGGAGAAGCTCGAGGAGCAAGTGCGGCGTTTCAAGGATCGCACGCGCCCGCTCATGATGTTCGGCGGCGGCACCTGGGGCTGGGCCCGGCTCCTGCTGGGACCCGAGCGCGCACTCATGGCGGTCTACGATGAGCCAGACCTGTTGCGGGACATGATCGCCCATCGTCTGGAGGAGATAGAGCGCTTTGCCTTCCCGGTCATCGAGGCGCTGCGACCCGAGGTGGTGGGTCTGTGGGAGGACTTCGCCTACAACCATGGGATGCTCATCAGCCCCAAGGTCTTCCGCGAGCTATGCGCTCCCTATTACCGGCGGGTGGCCTCGTTCTGCCGCGATTGCGGCGTGGAACTTCTCATCGTCGACTGCGACGGGAAGGTCGATCAGTTCTGCGAGCTGCTCGAGGAAGTGGGGTTCAACGGCAGCTGGCCGATGGAGCAGGTCTGCGGAAATCCTCTCGCGGAGTACCGCAAGCGCCATCCCAACATGATTTTCAGCGGCGGGATTGAGAAGGAGATCGCCAACACCGGCACCGGCCATCGCATCGAGGCTGAATTGGCGAAGATCCCGCCGGTGTTGGAGCAGGGCGGCTACTTCCCGACGTTCGACCACATGCTGCAGATCACGGTGGGATTCGACGAGCTCTGCCAGTGCATGACGCAGTTGCACGAGATCTGTGGGAGCGATCTAGGGAGCTTCCCTCGCAAAGATCTTCGGTAGTGAAAGACCGCGAGCGCTTCCTCCATTGCACGTGCTCCCGAGAGGTCGACCGCAGGCCTCGCTGGGAATGGCGCTTCCGCGCTGTGGCCCCCGCCACCAAGGGGTGCCTGTGAGAGTGCTCTGGCTGTGCGCAGAACGCTCCTATAGTGGTTGAGTGAGTTTGGCTGGGCTGGTGTGAGGAGCGCC
>CAZLHI010000049.1:0-4114 GCA_964559435.1 uncultured bacterium
CTGGTGCCTCCTCCCAGACAGCATCGGCAGGGCCTCGGGCCCCCAGCACAGCCGGAGGATTGGGCGATGGAACTCACCGTTCTCACGGATGCACAGATCAGGCGGCTGCACGACGCGTCGCTCCAGATCCTCAAAGAGGTCGGCGTGCAGGTGCCACACCCCGATGCGCGCAGCCGCTTCAGAGAGGCAGGCGCATCGGTCGATGACGACAGCGAACGCGTGAAGATCCCCGAGGCGCTGGTGGAGCAGAGCCTCAACCGGGCCGGCAAGAGCTTCACCATCTACGGCCGCGATCGGGCGAAGAGGGCCGTCTTCGGCGAGGGCAAACGAAACTACAACTCGATCTCCGGCGAGGCGCTGTGGATCGATGACCGGACGGGCGAGCGGCGCTACGCGTCACTGGCCGATGCCGGCACGGCCGCCCGGATGGCCGACGCGCTGCCCGACCTGACGATAGCGGGCGCGATGTGCGACCCGCATGAGCTCTCTCCCCAATACGGCGGCCTCGCGGTGCTGGCCGAGATGCTGCGAAACACGACCAAGCCCATCGGAATCTGGTTCCACAACCGCACCGTATCCCGTTTCATCGTCGAGCTGATGATCGCGGTGGCCGGCGGCGAAGACGAGGCCCGCCGCTACCCGATAACCTATCCCTTCCTCGAACCGATCAGCCCTCTCCGCTTCCCCTTCGATGCCGTCGACGCGCTCTACGAGACGGCCCGGCTCAACCTCCCCGTTCCCATCGGGCCGATGGCCCAGACCGGCATGTCGGCCCCCGGCACGCTGGCCGGAACGCTGGCGCAGGAGAATGCCGAGATTCTCGCCGGGGTGTGCATCGTGCAGCTCATCAGCCCGGGAGCACCCGTGTGCTATGGCGGCATCCCGCACGCCTTCGACATGCGCACCACCCAGATGATCTTCGCCGGCCCGGAGCAGGCCCTCATGGCGATCACCATGACGCAGATGGGCAAGCACTACGGCCTCCCCGTGTACATCAACGTGGGCCTGACGGACAGCAAAGTGCCGGACGCTCAGGCGGGCATGGAGGCCGGCATCACGCTCATCTGCGGCGCGCTGGCGGGTGCCGACATCTTCGGCCACCTGGGAATCTGTGGCGTGGATCAGGCCTCCTCTCTCGATATGCTGGTGATGCAGCACGAGCTGATCGGGTACGTCGAGCGGTTCCTGCGCGGGATCGACTTCGAGGAGGAGAGACTGGGGCTCGATGTGATCGCCGAGGTCGGGCCGGGCGGCACGTTCATGGACCAGGAGCACACGGCCCTGCACTTCCGCAAGGAATTGTGGTTTCCCCGGCTGCTCGACCGCCAGTTCTATGACGCCTGGCTGACCGGCGGCGCAACCACCATGGCGCAGCGATGCCGCGAGGAGAAGGAGCGGCTTCTCAAAGAGCACCGGCCCGAGCCGCTTCCGGATGACCTGGACAAGGAGATCGACCGCGTGCTGGCCGGGGCGCGCAAGGAACTCGGCGAGCAATAGTACCCACCACCCCGCCACACGCACGCAGAGGTCGGCGCCCCACCCCTGCTAGGCAGCGCCCAGCGATAGCTCAGTCGTATTTCCTTCGAAGGCCGCGCCGACGGTTGCCACGCCCGGCGCGATCTCTGGTGGGAGCGTACCGCGGTACCGTCGGTTGTACTCGGCCAGCGTGACTCCGGCTCTCTCCGCCAGCCAATCGCGCCCCGCCGGATAGACCTCCGGCGGGGCCTCGGATACTCGACGCCATTCGCCGGATACCATCTGGCTGATGACGACGCGGCCGACTGCGGCATCGAGCGAGATGCGCATGGCATCTGCGCCGTGCTCCGAGGCCTGGCCCAGGATCGCTTGGATCATGCCCCGGAGCGCTCGCTCGACGGCCGCCCTGCGGTCCGCGGGGCTCTGTACGAACTTCATCGCGTACCAGCCCTGCCGGATCTCGACCAGGTCGTACCCGTACTCCGACAAGAAGGACCGCACAGCTTCTTCGGACCGCGCCTCCATCTGCCCCGGCATCTCCCGCCCGAGCGCATCCCTCAGCGTGAAGGTGAAGAAGTGCATGCCCTCCCTCGGCTTGATGTCGAGCTGCGTATCGGCCTCACCTGCCATCGTGCCGCTCCCATTTCTGCGGACCTGCAGTTATTCTCCATCAAACCCGGAATTGGCTTCGGCCGCCCTCGTTCCCTCTCCCACTTAGCCCGGCCTTGTCTCGCAAGGCACACGGCGACCATCCGGCGGCCGGCACAGAATGGGCCGACCGAATCCATGTCCGCTGCCGCGTGCGACATCGGCACGCGCCCCCGCGAGGGAACTCCGCAAGGCCAGAGAACGATCAATATCGAAAGATGAGCAGAGTGGGCCCGGCCGCTGGCTTGCGGCATGGGAAGCCCGAATCCATTCTGATATGGAGGCAGACGTGACCCCTAGGCTGCGTCGGCTGGTCGTGACCGCAGTCGTCGTGCTCGGCGGCTACGGCGCTATTTCAGTGGTCTACCCAGGAACCCGGCCCTGGCGGACGGCCGCGGTACCGGGGAAAACAGCTTCCGGCGACCGCGCTGCAGAGCGCATCCCACCTCCGACCCAGTTCCAAGAGAAACCGGCCACGGTAGAGGAACCGGCCACCACACAGAAACCGGCCGCCAGAGACAAACCGGCCACTGCAGAGAAGCCGGCCGCCACAGACAAGCCGGCCACTCCGGAGAAGCCGGCCGCCACAGAGAAGCCGACCACCCCAGAGAGACCCACCACCATAGAAGAAACGGTCACCGCAGAGAATCCCTCCGCCACAGAGATATCGGCCACCATCTTGATCCCGCCGGCCGATGAAGTCGGCCCCGTCGGGCGCTGCC
The DNA here is from genome assembly GCA_964559435.1 of uncultured bacterium. Lineage (GTDB taxonomy): Bacteria > Armatimonadota > Hebobacteria > Hebobacterales > Hebobacteraceae > Hebobacterum. The sequence continues at coordinate 2,847 of CAZLHI010000049.1, forward strand.
CTAAGAAAGGCATGGAGACCATCCTCGGTGTCACGATCTCGCAGCCACACGGCCTTTGCATCGGCAGCGTCGTGCCCGACGGCCCGGCCGCCAAGGCCGGAATCAAGCCGGGCGACCGGCTGGGACAGCCGTCCGACTGCCCTCGCAGCACGATAGATCGGTTTCTTCCGGGAGACGAGGCCCGCGAGGTGCGTGTGACGATTCGCCGCTCGAAGCAGCAAGAGCCTGACGGCCGACCGAACCCCGAGCCGGGGAGCGGTGCCGGCGACCAAGGGGCTGAAGCTCCACCAAGCGGCGAGCCATCGCCCTGACACGGATCATCGACAGGGCGGTGCCGAGCCGCTCATCGCCAGGTGGAAGCGGCAAGGAGACGGCAGCACCGTGGACAGGAGACCACTGGGCAAGACCGGGGAGCAGCTTTCCATCCTCGGCCTCGGCGGCATCGTTGTGTCCAAGCTCGAGCAGTCCGAAGCGGATAGGATCGTCGCTGAGGCCATAGATCGCGGCGTGAACTACTTCGATGTCGGCCCGAGCTACGGGAATGCTGAGGAGCGGCTCGGGCCCGCGCTCGAAGCATACCGCAAGGATGTGTTTCTGGCCTGCAAGACCGGCGAACGCGACAGGGAGGCGTCGGCCAAGGGCCTGGAAGAGTCGCTGCGGCGGCTGCGCACCGATCACGTTGACCTCTATCAGCTCCACGGCCTGATGAACCTCGAAGATGTGGAGCAGGTCCTCGGCCCCGGTGGGGCGATCGAAACGTTCGAGTCGGCGAGGCGCGACGGGAAAGCGAGGTTCCTGGGCTTCAGCGCCCACTCCGAGGAGGCGGCAGCGGCCGCGCTCGAACGTTACCCCTTCGACTCGGTCCTTTTCCCGTTCAACTTCGTCTGCTGGTTCAAGGGGTGGGGCCCACAGGTCATGGAGGCGGCGAAGAAGCGCGGGGCCGGCAGGCTGGCGCTGAAGTCCGTCGCCCGCACCTTTTGGCCTGAGGATGGGCGGAAATACGACAAGTGCTGGTACGAGCCATACGAGGAGCCGAAGAAGGCGGCGCTGGCCTATCGCTGGACGCTGTCGCAGGAGGTGACGGCGGCCGTGGCGCCGGGCCACGACGGGCTCTTCCCGATGATGCTCGACCTGGCCGAGGATTTCCGACCCATTACACCGGATGAAGAGAAGCGGCTTCGGCAGATGGCCGAGCCGCTCACGCCGATCTTCCCGCAGACCGAGTAGCGTACTTCGCCTCACGGGAGAGTCGAGGTCCCCGGGCGGGG
>CAZLHI010000049.1:4124-20752 GCA_964559435.1 uncultured bacterium
CCGCCCCGCGGCGCGTTAGAGAGGCGCGTTTCCCGAGGAGGCGAATAGCAGGCAAGGCGAGGCCAGCCCAAGACGGCAATCGGAGGCATTCCCGTGACAGACCGCGAGCTGAAGCAGCGGTTCCGGCGCCCGAGCAGCGAGTGGCGGGGCGCGCCCTTCTGGTCGTGGAACGACGATCTCGATCCAAAGGAAATCCGTCGGCAGATTCGCCAGATGAAGCGCGCCGGCCTAGGCGGGTTCTTCATGCACAGCCGCAGCGGCCTCATCACCCCCTACATGAGCGAGCGCTGGATGGAGTGCATTGCGGCCGCGGTGGATGAGGCGAAGAAGCAGGGCATGCAGGCCTGGCTCTACGATGAGGACCGCTGGCCGAGCGGCTTCGGCGGCGGCCTGGTCGTGGGCAGAGACCCCGACTTCGCCGGCAAGTACCTCGAATTGGTCGCACACGGGCAGCAAGGCGAGTACCGCTTCGCCGTCCGGCGCGAGGATGGGCAGGTTGTGTCCTATCGCCGTCTCTCCGCTCGAAGGCGGCCGGGACGAGGAGAGGAGCTGCAGGCGTTCCGCGTGTGCTCCGCCTCACCCTCCGCTTGGTTCAACGGGCGGCCCTATGCCGACAACATGAACCCGAAGGCGGTGCGCGCCTTCATCGCGGCCTGCTACGAACCATACCGGAAGCGCTTCGCGAGCGAGTTCGGCAAGACCATCCCCGGCATCTTCACCGATGAGCCCAACGTTGACAGCAGCCACGCCGGCCGGCCCACGGCCCACGTCCCGTGGACACCGCGCATGGCGGCCGAGTTCCGGCGGCGGCGCGGCTATGATCTGATGGCCCGCCTGCCGGAGCTGTTCTCGGCGCATCAGCGATTCGCGAAGACGCGGCACGACTTCTGGCGCACGGTGACGGAGCTCTTCGCCGAGGCCTACTGCAAGCAGCTCGGCCAGTGGTGCGAGAAGAACGGGCTCGAACTCACCGGCCATATGCTCTGTGAGCAGGAGTTCGAGGGGGCGATCCCGGTGGGCGGAGCGGCCATGCCGAGCCTCGCCTACATGCAGCGCCCCGGCATCGACATTCTGACAGAGCAGACCCGCGAGACGCTGACCTGCAAGCAGGCCTCCAGCATCGCCCATCAGTTCGGCCGGAAGCGCACCCTCAGCGAAACCTACGGCACCTCCGGCTGGCACTTCACTTTCGAGGCGCAGAAGTGGTCCGGCGACTGGCAGGTCGCGCTCGGTATCAACACTCGCTGCCAGCACCTCACGCCGTACTCCCTCCGCGGGATGCGAAAGCGCGACTACCCGCCGACCTTCTTCTACCATCAGCCTTGGTGGCAGTACTTCCCCGTGGTCGAGGATTACTTCGCGCGGGCCTGCCTCTTCACCACGGTCGGCACGCCGGTGCGCGACGTGTTGCTTCTGCACAACATCTCATCGGGCTGGGCCGCCGCCCCGGAGGACCGGAAGCCATGGGGGGATCGCCTGAATCGGCTAGCGGAAGATCTGCTGGCCCTGCACTACGACTTCGACCTCGGCGACGAGCTCGTCATGGCCCAGCACGGCTCCGTGAAGGGCCGGCGGCTCGTGATCGGCAAGGCCTCCTACAAGCTCGTCGTCGTGCCCGAGTGCACGACCTTGCTCGGATCAACGGTTGATCTGCTCTGGCGCTTCTGCGCTGCCGGCGGGAAGGTGATCGTGATGCGGCTCTTTCCGGCCGGGATCGACGGCGTCGTCGACGATATGGCGGTGCAGTTTTTCCTCCTCCACGACAACGTGACGCGCATCAGCCCCACCCGGGCTGAGCTCGAGGACGCGCTGCGCGCCCTGCTGCCGCGGCGCATCTCCATCAGGGGCGAGAGCAGGCGCGAGGTCGCGCCCGTGATCTACATGGAACGGCAGCACCGGGGCGCGAAGTACGTCTTCCTGGCGAACCGCGACCGCGAGTCCGCGCACCGACTGACGGTCGGACTCGCCGGCGAGGGCGGAGTCGAGCGCTGGGATCTGGAGACCGGGAAGACGGAGGCGATGCCCGTCCGGACCGCAGGCGGCAGCACGGTCCTCGAGCTGGACCTCGCACCCTCCGGCTCGGCGGCGCTCGTGCTCGACCCGAGGCGGCGCCCCTCCCGCCGACGGCCGCGGCGAGCCGAGGTCGTGAAGGAGATCGCGCTCAGGGATGAGTGGGCGGTCCGGCGGTCGCGGGAGAACAGCCTCCCACTGGATCGATGTCAGTGGCGCTTCGCAGGGGGCGAGTGGTCTCTGGAGGCGCCGGTGTTCTTCGCGCAGGGCGAACTGCGGAAACAGGTGGGGCTTCGCAGCATAGCGACCGACTCCATCGAGCAGCCGTGGGTGCGGTATGCGAAGCCGAGCCCGGTCGCCCCCCGCGCGGTCGAGCTCTGCTTTGGGTTCCACGTGAGCCAGCTTCCGCCCAATGGCATCGACCTCGTGATCGAGTCGGCCGAGCTGTTCGAGATCACGGTGAACGGTGCGGCCGTTCCGAATCGCGCGAAGGGCTGGTGGCTGGACAAGAGCATGGATCGCGTGCCGCTGGCCCACGTGCGGCGAGGCGAGAACGAGCTCGTGCTGCGGTGCGAGTACCGCGACGCCCCGGAATACGAGCTCGAAGAGTGCTACCTCATCGGCGACTTCGGCGTGGACGCCGACACCGCCGCCATCGTGCGCGAGCCAGCGACGATCCGCGCAGGCGACTGGTGCCGCCAGGGCTACCCCTACCACGCGGGCAACCTGATCTACGGGCAGGACGTGACCCTCCAGCTCCGCAAGGGCGAGCGCGCCGTGCTGAGGATCGGCCCCCACTTCGGTGCCTGCATCGCCGTCCACGTGAACGGCGCGCTCGCCGGCGTCCGCGGCTGGGCGCCGTACGAGGTGGACGTCACCTCGAAGCTCAAGCCCGGCCGCAACCGGATCGAGATCGAGGTCTGCGGCAGCCCGCGGAACCTCCTCGGCCCCAACTACTACGCGGAGAAACGCCCCGCGTGGACCGGGCCTGGGCAGTTCGTGGAATGGGACGGGATCGAGATACCGAACCTTGTGCCATATGGACTGTTCGGCGAGGTGACGATCGCGGTACTCCGCTGACCGCGCGCCGGCGCTTGGCCTAGGAGGCCAGCTTCGCAGCCACCTCCGCCACCCGCTTGCCAAGGGCGCGGCAGATGACGGCCTCCTCCTCGGTTATCGGAGCCGTCGGGGGATGGCCGGATACGTGGGTCGGTCCGTAGGGCGTGCCCCCGCTTTGTGTTGTGACCAGCTCCTGTACACTGTATGGCACGCCCACGATGATCATGCCGTGGTGGATGAAGGTGAGCATATTCGCGACGAGGGTCGTCTCCTGCCCGCCGTGTATGCTCGCGGTCGAGCAGAAGAGGCCGACCGGCTTGCCTATGAGCTTGCCCTCCATCCACAGGGAGCCGGTCTGATCCCAGAAGTTGCGCATCTGGGCAGCCATGTTCCCGAAGCGAGTCGGTGTGCCCACGATGATACCGTCGTAGTCGGCCAGCTCGTCGGCCTCGGCGACCGGCACTGCTGCCTGTTCCTGCTTCGCCTTGCGGATTGCGTCGTTGCCCTCGATGGCCTCGGCCGGCATCAGCTCCGGCACGGTATTGATCTCCACATCGGCCCCGGCCTCCCTGGCCCCCTCCGCGACCAGTTCGGCCATGCGGTACGTGTTCCCCGTCATGCTGTAGTAGAGCACGAGGATCTTCACCTTGCCCCTCCTTCCGTCGGCTCATCGTCCGCACAGTCGTTCTCTCATCACTGGCAGAACCTTGTCCTCAAGAGGGCCGCCTTGTTCGCCGAATCGACAAGCCGTAACACCCTCCACCGGCCACAGGGAAGGCGCGGGGCACAATGCTCCGCGCCTTCGGCACTTGGGTCGAGTTTCCGGCTCAGCTCTCAGAACTCGGCGGGGAGAGCTCAGGGGTCAGCCTGGCAAGGAAGTCGGCAAGCTCGCTCGCCCCCAGGTCACCCTCGCCGCGCTGGCGGACCGACACAGTGCCGGCCTCTTGCTCCCGATCGCCGACGATCAGCAGGTAGGGGATCTTCTGGGTCTCCCCGTCGCGGATCTTGGCGCCGGTGGTGGCCTTGCGGTCATCCACCTCGACGCGGGCCTCTGTCTCTCGCAGCCGAGTCGCGACCTTCTCTGCATACTCATGGTGCCGGTCCGCGATGGGGAGCACTCGCACCTGAACGGGCGCCAGCCAGACGGGAAAAGCGCCTCCGGTGTGTTCGATGTATCCGCCGAAGAAGCGCTCCAGCGACCCCAGCAGCGCTCGGTGCACCATCAGCGGCGTGTGCCGCTGACCGTCGGCGCCGACGTATTCCATGTTGAAGCGGCTGGTGAGGTTGAAGTCGAACTGGATGGTCGGCCCCTGCCACAGCCGGCCCATCGCGTCGCGGAGCTTGATGTCGATCTTCGGACCGTAGAAGACCGCCTCCCCCGGCTCGCGCTTGTATTCGAGGCGGCGGCTCTCGAGCGCCTCCTTCAGCGACCTCTCAGCGATCTCCCATTCCTCGTCCGAGCCCATGTACTTCTCGTGATCTTCCTCGCCGCGAACGCTGAGGGCGGTCTCCATGTCTTCGTATCCGAAGGCCTGCATGAGGAAGAGCGCGAAGTCGAGGGCCTTCTTCACCTCCTCCCCGATCTGCTCTCGCGTGCATATCACGTGGCCGTCGTCCTGGGTGAAACCGCGTACCCGAATGAGGCCGTGGAGGACGCCAGACCGCTCGTAGCGGTAGACCGTGCCGAGCTCCGCGTAGCGAATCGGCAGCTCTCGATAGCTCCGCAGTTGGCTCTTGTAGATAAGCACATGGAAGGGGCAGTTCATCGGCTTGATGCGGTACTCGTCCTCGTCGATCATCATCGGTCCGTACATCCCTTCGCGGTAGAAGCTGAGGTGTCCGCTCATCTCCCAGAGATGTGCCCGCGCAATGTGCGGGCTGGCGACGAGTTCATAGCCCCGCTTGAAGTGCTCCTTCCGCCAGAAATCCTCGATGAGCTGGCGCATCAGCGCCCCCTTCGGATGCCAGAGGACGAGGCCCCCGCCGAGCTGCTCGGGTATGGAGAACAGGTCGAGGTCGCGGCCAAGTCGGCGGTGGTCTCGCCGCTCGGCCTCCTCCCGGAGACGCAGGAACTCATCGAGCTGCTCCTGGGAGGGGAAGGCCGTGCCGTAGATGCGCTGGAGCATCGGGTTGCGCTCATCGCCGCGCCAGTAGGCGCCGGCAACGCTCAGCAGCTTGAAGGCCTTGAGCCGGCCGGTCGAGGGAAGGTGAGGGCCGCGGCACAGATCGGCGAAATCCCCCTGCGAATAGACGGTGACCTCGCCGTCCGGCATCTCCTCCAGCAGCTCGACCTTGTACTTCTCCCCTCGCTCGCGAAACAACTCGATCGCCTCTTGCCGAGACATCTCCCTCCGCTCGAGAGCACGGTCAGCGGAGATGATCTCGGCCATCCGCTTCTCGATCTTCCCAATGTCCTCCGGGCCGAAAGTCACTGCGGTGTCGAAGTCATAGTAGAACCCCTCCTCTATGGCCGGTCCGATGGCGAGAGAGGTGCCGGGGTACAGCTCCTTGACGGCCTCCGCCATGACGTGAGAGGTGGTGTGCCGATAGACCTCACGACCGGCCTCGTCGTCGAAGGTGAGAATCTCGAGGCGGTCGTTCTCGGGAAGAGACGCGGTGAGGTCGAGGAGCTGGCCATCCGCGCGGGCGGCCACGGCCTCTTCTGCGAGCTCGGGCTCAGTGCGCTGAAGCCATTCGAGTATGCTCTGCGCGCCTCGGTCCTCGGCTTTCACCTGGATCATGCGTGACATCTGGGTACCCCTTTTTGGAAATGTGAACGCCTCCCGGCGGAACAGACCGGGAGGCGGTAGACGTGCGCGGGCACTCCCGGCGTGGGATCAGGTAGTGCCCGTCGTGGTTGTGCTGAAGCCGACTGCACTCATCGCTCGCCAACGATGGTGGGCGGTACTGGACTTGAACCAGTGACCTCTTGCATGTCAAGCAAGCACTCTAACCAACTGAGCTAACCGCCCAACCCGGGCCGATTATAGCAGGGCGGCGGGGACTTGTAAATGCAGGTGCCCCATCACCACGTGCGGCCCGCCGGTGACCAACCACGAGCGCTCACGCCCGAAGAGCCATGACTGCCGGCTCTCCGCGGGTGGCGGACGCAAGGGCCCAAGCCATTGACGGCTCCATAGCCCGACAGTAGAATGGCCGCCGCGAGGACATCGGTGGTCGAAGCCGTCATCGTCATCCCGGCCAGGTATGGCTCCACACGCTTCCCGGGCAAGCCGCTCGCGCCGCTCTGGGGCAAGCCGCTCATCCAGCACGTCTACGAGCGCGCCCTGCAGTCCAAGCGCTGCGGCCGCGTTATCATCGCCACCGATGACCCCCGCATCGCGGCCGCCGCCACCAGCTTCGGGGCCGAGGCCGCCATCACCCGCACCGATCACCCGAGCGGCACCGACCGCGTGGCCGAGGTGGCGAGGGGCCTCGATGCAGACCTCATCGTCAACCTCCAGGGCGACGAGCCGCTCGTCGATCCGGCCTCCATCGACGCCGCGGTCGAACCGCTCGCAGCCGACACCTCGATCCCCATGGGCACTCTCTGCGCGCCCATTGAGGAGACCGCGGACCTGGCCAATCCCAATGTGGTGAAGGTGGTCGTTGACCGGGCCGGCTTTGCTCTCTACTTCTCCCGCCTGCCGGTCCCGTTCGTGCGCGACGGCCATGCCGATGCAGGGCGCTACCGCCACATCGGCCTCTACGTGTATCGCCGGGAGTTTCTGCTCGGGCTCGCCGACCTCTCGCCCACCCCGCTGGAGCAGGCCGAGAAGCTGGAGCAGCTCCGCGTGCTGGAGCACGGCCACCGCATCCGGGTCGTCGTCGTCCCCAAAGCCTCCCCCGGCATCGACACCCCGGCCGATTTGGCCGCGCTTGAGAGCAGAGGCCGGGATCGGCCGTGACCCAGCGCCACTCGCCGCTGTTACGTGAGCTTCTTGCCGAATGCGAAGGTCCGATCGAGGAAACTGAAGCCGAGGTTCGTGTAGAAGAGGTAGGCGCGATAGTTGTTCCAGTCGGTGCTGATCATCGCGTGGCGGGCCCCCGCCTTCTGCATCTCGGCCAGCCCCCTGGCGAGCAGGTACTTTCCGAGGCCTTTCCTTTGCAGCGACTCGGCAACATACAGGATACCGCAGGCGCACCAGTCGGCGTACTGCGGCAGCCAGGGGTCCCCGCTCATCCGGGTCATCTTGCACTCCCCCACTTGCCGCGCTCCCTGCCTGGCGCGTACGGCCATCGCCGGCCCGTGCGTGGTCGGTATCCCCTCCTCGCAGACCAGCTCCAACTCGAAATTGGGCCTCCCCGCCGCCGGCGGTTCGAACTCGCGCCAGTGGAAGAACACCTCGCTCTGCGGGATAGCGTAACCGGCCATCCCGAACAGCGGCGGCAGGTGGCTGACCCGCTGCGAGATGTGTCCGCACGGCAAGACGTGGAACGGGTAGCTGTACCTCCAGTCCATGGCCACGACCTCAGTGCGCTCACGTTCTCGGACCCACTGCTCGGCCGCCTCCAGCAGCGCCGCGCCCACCGGTCGCCCTCCCGGCCGGTAGCTCAGGAACCGGATGACACCGGGCTCTCCCTTGCAGTGCCACTCCGTGGTCCCGGGCGCGGAGACCGCGACATGCACGAAGCCGACAGCCTCGCCGGCGTCCCGCGCAACCAAGATCTCTTGCTCGGTGCACGGCTGCCTCTCCAGTCCCGTGAGGTCGGCGCACCACTCCTCGGGCACGGGGCGCGAGTACGGCACCGGCGCCAGTAACTCGTTGTAGCACCGGGCCACCCCGCCCGCCATGTCGGGCACAAACGATACGATTTCCATCGCAATCCGCCTTACGCTGCGTGATCACAAGCGGAACGCGCCCACCTGGCGCCATCGGAGAGTTCCGATGACACAAAGCAGGCGCGTCGAGGGCCGAAGTCGCGTATCCCCTGCTGCTGTGCTATCGTTTTGTCGTCGGTCAGCCGCATCGAGTCTAGCGGGCCCGGCGTAGGCCGTCAAGCGGAGCCGCACTCAGCAGCCAGCTGCGGCGTTCAAGGCTAGTGCGTAACGCGTTGAAGCAACCGACCATCCTTCCATGCAGGTGCGCTCCTCCCCGCGGCGAAGTGCGGCATGACCACAGGACGCAACCAGGGGTCGAGCGCTCGGAATGGAGCAATACCAGGTCAGCAAAGAGGTGCAGGTCGGCGATGTCACGGTCGGAGGCGAGAGACCGCTCGTTCTCATCGCGGGGCCGTGTGTCATCGAAGACGGGGATATGACGGTCAAGGTCGCGCTGCTGGTGGCCCGCACGGCGAAGGAGTTCGGCATTCCCGCCATCTTCAAGACCTCCTTCGACAAGGCGAACCGCATGAGCATCTCCTCCTATCGCGGCCCCGGCCTCGAAGAGGGCCTCAAGGTGCTCGCCTCGGTCAAGCAGGAGGCTCGCATCCCCATCGTCACCGACATCCACCTCCCCGAGCAAGCGCAGCGCGTGGCCCAGGCGGCGGACATGCTCCAGATCCCGGCCTTCCTCTGCCGCCAGACCGACCTCGTCGTCGCGGCCGCGCGGACCGGCAAGCCGGTGCTCATCAAGAAGGGCCAGTTCATGTCGCCCGAGGGCATGGGCTTCATCGTCGAGAAGGCCGCCGCCAGCGGCGGAGGCGGAGTGCTGCTGGCCGAGCGCGGCACCACCTTCGGCCACCAGAAGCTCGTGGTGGACATGAGCGGCCTGTCGGCCATGCGGCGGATCGGGTGGCCCATCGTCTTCGACGCCACCCACAGCGTCCAGCTCCCCGGCGCCGCCAGCGGAGCTTCGGGCGGGCGGCGCGAGTTCATTGCGCCGCTAGTGAGGGCCGCCGCCGGGGCCGGGATCGACGCGCTCTTCGTCGAGGTGCATCCCAAGCCCGAACACGCGAAGTCCGACGCCGAGACTCAGCTCCCGCTCATCGAGCTGGCCGATCTGCTCAAGCAGGCGCTCGCGGTGGACGCGGCGCGGCGCGCCATCATGGAAGGAAGTCCGCAATGAAGGTCAGCGCAGCAGTCACGGCGCGGCTTGCCGTGATCGAGATGATGGTGTTCGATGTTGACGGCGTGCTGACCGAGGGCAGCATCCTCTACGTGGACACCGGCGCCGAGGGCAAGATGTTCGACGTGAAGGACGGCCTCGGTATCCGTGTCGCCAGCCGCGCCGGCCTGAAGACAGCGATCATGACCGGCCGCTCCTCACGGGTCGTCGAGCGGAGAGCGCGAGACCTGCGCATGCTCGACGTGATCGAGCGCGTCGCCGACAAGGCCTCCGCCCTGCGGCGGTTGGCCGCTGACAAGGCAATGTCGCTGGAGCACATCGCCTTCATGGGCGATGACCTAAACGACCGGGAGGCGATGCGGGCGGCGGGAGTTTCCTTCGCTCCCGCCGACGCGGTGCCGGAGATCCGCGAGATCGCCGACCTCGTCACCGACGCGCCCGGCGGCCGGGGCGCGGCCAGGCAGGCCGTCGAGGCCGTACTGAAAGCGCAGGACCGCTGGAAGAGCGCCGTCGAGAGCTATCTCGCCGACCTTGAAGAGAGGGACCGCTCCCGCGGCGCGGCGGAGGGGAAGTAGGCTCGTTATTTCCGCCCGGCCGGAACCGTTCTCGGCTGCGACGGCACGTAGAGCCAGTACGGCTGCATCGTATCGGCCAGCCGGTAGCGCTCCATCAGCGGCGCGATGATGCCGTCCGGCCACCGGCCGCATACCCAATCCTCGCCCGGCTCGTGGCCGGGGATGTCCCGCGGGTTGAACCGCAAGACGATCAGCGGGAAGCGCCCCTCTTCCACATCGCGGTACGCCGGCTCCGGATCCAGCACCCCGCCGGCCGCCATCTGCGTGAACTCGAACGGCTCGATTGGGATCTCCTTGCCGGCCAGCAGGATGAGCCCGACGTCCTCGCACAGCACCGGGCCGGGCGCCTCCTTGATGAGCTCGACAACGGCGCGGCTGCTGCTCGCGCTCGCCTCCGGCCGGAGCAGGCTGATGTTGTAGTTCATGTCGCGGCCCGTCCAGACGAGCTGGATCGCGACCGCTCCCGCCACCAGGATGAGGGCCGGCCGCCACTTCGGCCCGAGCTTGGCGAGCTCCGCCCACAGCACCCCGGTCATCATCCCGCCCACCGCCAGCGGCTCCACAAGGTAATTGAAGGAAGAGCCGATCCGCCCGACCGTCAGGAAGAGCGCGCTCGTCACCAGGAAGTAGACGAGCAGCGCGAAATGGCTCGACCGCCTCGCGCATACGAGCGCCCCCGCCAAGGCCAGCGCGAAGTAGACCGGCCACTGCCGCAGCGCCACCGACAGGATGAGCCACACCTGCTCCCACGTCCACGCCTCGCCCAGCGAGCTGCTCGTGTGCCAGGAGAGCTGCCGGAACATGCCGCCCCCGCTCCACACGTTCGCCGCCAGGACCAGCACCGCGATCAGCCCCGCCTGCGCGACCCCGGCCATCAGCGCCGCCAACCACCCGCGCTTCGCCCACAGCCCCACCAGCGATGCGATGATCGCCCCCACGTTCGTCCGGCGAGTCAGCACGGCCAGCGACATCGACCCGACTCCGGGCAGCCGCCAGCCCCGCTCGAAGAGGACGAAGCCGGCGATGCTCAGGGCGTGCGCGGGAACGTCCACCCGCATCAGGTTCGACCACACCATGATGATCGGCACCGCGAGCACGAACCCGGCGGCGAGGAAGGCGGCGAACCGGTTGCGCGTCTTGTCCCACACGTACTGCGCGCCGCACACCGCCATCGCCAGCCCGCCCAGCGCGCCGATCAGCCTCCCACCCAGGAAGCTCGGCCCGGTCGCCCGCGCCGCCAGCGCGGAGAGCGCGTAGTAGACCGGCATGTAGCTCGCGATGATATAGGGATAGCTGCTCAGCTCTTTCGGGTACATCGCCTCGCCGCGGGCCACCCGCACCGCGATCTGCAGGATCGGTCCCTCCCCGTAGTCGAGCTGATAGGGGAAGGTGATCATCGTGTAGGAGTACAGCAGGTAGTAGCCGGCCTGGAGCGCAAGCAGTATCCCCGCGAGCGCGGCCACCAACGTGACCAGCGGATCGCGCTGCGCGCCCTCGTTTCTTCCTCTGCCCGTCCCCTCCGATGCTGCTATCATCGCCCGGCCCTAAGTGAGCTCGATAGGCGGCCGCCCTCGTGCGGCCTAGCTCTTCGGCAGGATTCGCACCCGCCGCCCCTCTATCTTCAGCCGCCCCTCGGCGAAGAGCTGGATCGCCTCCGAGTATAGCTCATGTTCCTGTGGAAGGATGCGGGCCGCCAGTGTCTCCGGCGTGTCGTCCTCCTCCACGGGCGCCGGCCGCTGCACGATGATCGGCCCCTCATCGGTCCCCAGCGTGACAAAGTGCACCGTGCATCCCGACACCTTGCAGCCGTAGTCGAGCACGGCCTGGTGGACGTGGTGCCCCCACATGTCTTTGCCCCCGAAGGAGGGAAGCAAGGCGGGGTGGATGTTTATCATTCGCCCCGCGTAGGCGCCCACCAGCTCGGGTGTCATGATGCGCAGGTAGCCGGCCAGGCAGACCAGCTCGGCCTCGTACCGCCGCAAGCATGCCAGCACGGCCCGGTCGAACTCCTCTCGCGTGGGGAAGCGCTGCTTGTCGCGGCGGTCGATATGTTCCGCAACGATTCCAGCCTTGCGGGCCCGCTCCAGCGCGCCGCACTCAACATCGCTGATGACGACCACCACCTCCGCGTCGAGCTTTCCCGACGCGCAGTTGTCCATGATCGCCTGCAGATTCGTCCCCCCGCCCGAGGCGAGCACCCCAAGCCGGAGCTTCTTCGCCATCGCGCTCTCCTCCCAACAAGGGCACTATTCGGAGGGCAGGAGCTTGCCTCCTGCCCCGTCGTCCGGTAGGGCGGGGAGGTCTCCGCCTCCCCGCCGGCCGTTGCCTGTGGGGCAGGCCTGCACTGAGCGAAGTCGAAGTGACCCTTGGCCGCCTCGGGCGGCTTCGCGTCCTGCCTGGCCGTTCTGTAGGGCGGCCATGCGCTAGGCCCTACGTAGCCTTGGCGGAGTAGGGAAGCATCGCCGCCGGTGGCTGGTCGCCCTCACCGCCCCTGCAATCTCGCATGGAACTCCGCGTTCCAGGGGCCGTAGGGGCAGCTCATACAGGAGCAGCCTTCGAGGCCGGGGAGGCGGTTGGGCAGGTCGAGGCATTCCTCGCGGAACTGGCGATAGGTCTTGGCCCGCCAGGCGGCGGCGAACCCGCCCTCCTTCACATCGCCGACCACTCGCTCGCAAGCGCAGCAGGGATGGATGCGCCCGCCGGCCGTGACGAGCGCAAAGATGTGGCCGATGTAGCACGGCATGTGCGCGTAGACGTTCATGGAGAAGGAGGTGCCGCTCTCGGCCAGCGCGCCGAAAGTCCCCCGCACTTCGAGCCCTTTTGACTCGGCCAGCTCGACGGCCTCGGCGACATTGCGCTTCGCCTCGTCGAGCTGATCTTCGTCGAGCTGCACCGGCGCCTGCGGCGGGGCCGCGCCGAGCGCGCTGAAGGTCACGATGTCCGCGCCCGCGTCGGCCACCACCTCCACCCACTGCACCGGCTCCGTGTAGTTGTCCGCCTGCACCACGAAGGAAGTCTCGATGGCCGGCGCGGACAGCCCGGCCTTCTCCCGCGCCGTGCGCACGGCGCGAATGCCTTCCACCACCCGCTCGAAGGCCGACTCGGCGGCCCCGTGCACCTTCGCGTAGCTCGCGGGCGTGGCGGCATTGATGCTCACGTGAAGCTCGTCCAGCCCCAGCGACACCAGCTCCCGCGCCTTCTCTTCGTCGAGCAGGCTGGCGTTCGTCACCAGCCGCACCCACAGACCGGCCTCCTTCGCCTGCCGCAGGAAGTCGAACATCCGCGGGTGCAGCAGCGGCTCGCCGAGGCCGCACAGCTCCACCCCGCTGCAGCCCAGATCGCCGAGATCGGCGATCAGCGCCTCGTACATCTCGGCGTCCATCACCCCGAAGTCGCGCTCCCCGAGCACGCCGTCGGCGGCCATGCGTCGGCCGCCATCAGCGCAGTAGGGCGAATGCTCGGAGCACATGATGCAGCGGTGGTTGCAACGGTCGCTGATGCCTATGTTGACGCGCTTGAAGCCCCACGGCGGCCGCTCGCCGTGCAGCAGCTTCAGGGCGCGCCGCCGCCCAAGCGGCGCGGTCAGGCTGCCCAGCGCGCCCCGCGCCAGTGCCACCGGCCCCACTGAGATTCCAGATCGGCGCAGCCACTGGCTGAACGGAACCACCTCTCCCTCCGGCCCCACCGCTACTTTCTCGTTCGCCCGCGCCAGGCGAAGCAGCGCGGCCGTCCGCCGGTAGGCGGAGCTGTCGAGGTCACCAACGGCCGCCCAGGCCGCGTCGTAGCCGCGCCGGACCGCCACCAGCAGAGAGGACCGAATCGAGAAGCCGTACGGCCCGCTCGCCCGCGCCGCGATCACCCGATCGGCCGAGATCGAAGAGCCCGGCCGCGCCACCGCGGTGACGTGCGCGACTGGGAACTGCTCGCGCAGGCGACCGAGCGCGGCCTCAGCCGCGCTGTCATCGACGGCTGCGATGAGAAGGGCGCGGGGCCCGCTCGCCGGCGCCGGGTTCTGGGGATCACCGCTCACATGGAAAGTGTATCACGCGCCCGAAACACTGGGCAACACTACCGCCGCGTCTGTCCCACAGGGCAGGAGCTGAGCCCCCTCCCTGCGAACTGAGCGCAAACAAGAGCGATGACAGGAGGGCGAGGGCCGTGATCTGCCGCAGAGAAGTGCCGGCCGCAGCCGTTTGTTTTCTGACCCTTGCCGCCTTGTGCATCGGATGCGGGCCAAGGAAGCAGGCCACACCAGGTGGGGCCTTTACCGACCCATCGCAGCCCGGCACCCCCAGCTCGCGCCCGGCAGTAAGACCGGCTCTGCCCCCGCCGAGCACCGGACCGCCGATCGGCGCCCTACCAGGGGCAGCCCCCGGCCGAGCTGATGACGCCTCTTCGGTCCAGCGCGAAGTAGACGACTACGTACAGCGGGCCAGAGAGTACGAGCAACAGCAGCAGGAGCTCCGGCAGCAGGAGCTCCAGTCGGCACCACCTTCGGACATGTGGGTACCCATGCCCGAAGCGCCGGCCGAGGCCGAGTGGACTGAGACCGGCGAGGAAGAAGAGCCCGAGTCACCCTCCAGCTAAGCGGGGCCGCCGGGTTGCCGCCGGCAACGACGCGCCCGCCTCGCGCCACCCAGTGCTCCGGATGGCATGAAGCAGGCGCGTCAAGGGCTGAATCGCGTTGTCCCTGCGACAGCAGTATCGTTTTGTCGTCGGTCAGCCGGCTCCCAGACTAGCAGGCAAACGGCCGTCCGTCAACCGCTTCGCGCCGGAGCCGCCCGAGGCCCCCGGGGCCCGTGCCCTACGAATCCGACGCTTCTTCCTGTACTATGAGAGGCGACTCGTCGAGAGGTGGGACAATGCAGATACGCAGGCTCGTCGAGGGAGACGAAGAGGCGGCGTGTCAACTCATCGAGCAGGTCAAGTTCGCGATCGATGAGGTCGCAGATGTGTCGCTCGATCCCGCGGACATGCGTACGCTCCTCGCCGACGAGCGCGCCTACCTCATTGCGGCCTGTGTCGATGACAAGCCGGTCGGCCTGGTCTATGGCTACCGCTTCCCCCGCCTCGACGGGCCGAGGCCGATGATGTTCCTCTACGAGATCGGAGTGCTGGAGCAGTACCGGCGGCGGGGCCTCGGGCGCGCCCTGGTGGAAAAGCTGAAGCGCTTCGCCGAAGAGCATAACTGCCGCAAGATGTTCGTGCCCACCCAGGCCTCGAACGAGGCGGCGATGGCCCTCTATCGCTCCACTGGCGGCGAGGGCGGAGCCGACCCCGACGCGGCCGGCTTCTGGTGGAATTGGTGATCGGTGCGGGGGGACGACCCATTCGGCTTCGCTCAGGGCAGGCCGGCGATTCGTCCCCCCGCACCCCCTCTGCTGGGTGCTCGGCAGTACGGTGAGTGCGCTTCGAGGGGGGAGGGACACCCTCCCCCCTCGATTCTTCCCCCTCCCCACGGCGGACCGGGGCCGGTGCGAGTGCGAAGAGGCAGAGGTGTGCCCGAGAGTACACTCTCGGGCGATAGCCATCGCGCCGTCACACCAGCTTCGTTATCACCCGGAGCAGGAGTCGGAAGAAGGCTTCGAAGGCGTTGCCCTGTTCTGTCAGCGGCCGGATGAAGACCTCCGTCTGGCGGAAGAAGGGGCGGAAGATCCACACCATCTGCAAGCCCACCGCGCCGTAGATCACCAGCCAGATGCGCATGATCCTCAGGCAGCGGGCTCGCACGGCCTCATCGAGGTGCGCGGCGGCTGCGGCCTGGAAGCCGAAGCGCACTCCGCCCGCGCCCACGAGGCAGCCCACGACGAGGTTGATGAACACCACGAAGTGATAGTCCCGCACCGAGGTCAGCATCAGGAAGCCGAGGGGCGGGGCGAGGGAGGCCAGCAGCATGGTCGTCGCGACCACCGCGGTGAGCACGACGCCCGTCGTCTGCAGCAGCGAGAGCCGGGCGCCGGCCAGCGAGTTGAGCATGTAGAGTGCAAGCACGCACAGGGCGAGGGTGGCGAGGAAGAGCAGGGGGAACTTCACGACATTGTAGAGGATCTGCCAGCCACCCGCATAGAGGCCGACGGTGAAGCCGTAGAGCGCGGAGAGGAGCGCCGCCACGCCCGTCATCCGCAGCACCAGCGCGGGCAGGTCGCGGCCCGAGCGGATGCGCTCGAAGAGCGCCTCTCGCTCCACTAAGTAAGTCCTCGCCAGCGACCAGGTGTGGAGTGCGCCCATCGTCGCCTCCCTCACACCAACCGGCCGGGGCTACCAGCCCTGGCCGGAGACGAACTCCGCGATGGTCGTGAGCAGGGCGACGAAGAAGTTGCCAGCCCGCGGGCGGATGAAGACATCGGTGGGGGTGAAGTAGGGCCTGAGCAGCCAGGCCATCTGCGCGCCGACCAGGCCGTAGAGCGCGATCCACCAACGCACCACGGTCTGCACGGCCCTCTCCTCTCCGGGCACCCGGTGGAGCGCCCGCGTGCCCCGGAGTTGGAACTGCACTCCGAAGATGCCGGCGACCGTGAACACGGCGACGTTGATCAGCACCGCGAAGTGGTGGCTCCCCGGCGCGGTGAACATGAAGAACCAGACGATGGGCGCGAAGCCGATGAGGATGGTGGCGACCACGGCCGTGCTGTTGAAGGCCAGCGCGCAGGTCTGCAGCAGATCGAGGCGGCTGCCGCGGTAGCAGCTGAAGACATACAGCGACGGCAGGCAGAGCAGCAGCGTGAGGATCAGGACCCAGGGCAGCTTGATCGGGTCGAACAGAATCTGCCAGCCGCCGACGGAGATGCCGACGACCAGGCCGTAGAAGATGCTCCCCAGCAGTGTCACCAGGAAGGCATCGACGATATAGCGGCCGAGGTTCCGCCGCTCGATGATGTCCTCGAAGAGGTGCTCGCGGTACTTCAGCAGCCACTCGATGAGCGCGATTCGGCCGAGGAAGCCCGGCTTGCGGGGGCCGGGCGGCGCGGGTGGGGGC
>CAZLHI010000050.1:0-19760 GCA_964559435.1 uncultured bacterium
TGTGTTGTGCCGTCAGACGGTCCGTGCGGGCCGTCTTCGATTGGCCTTCCTGCCCCCGTCGTGGGGGCCGCACAAGACCATAGGAAGGAGGTTACCTCCTATTCGCGACTACGAGATTATGTTCATCGTTGACCCGACGCTCTCGGACAGCGAGGTCGAGAACATCCAGGATCGACTACGGGAGCTGGCCGTGGGCCGTGGCGCTGAAGTGAAGAGCATCGCGGTGTGGGAGCGAAGGCGGCTGGCCTATCCCATTGACGGCCGGCGCGACGGCATCTATGTTCTGGCGGAGTTGCGGGCCGGTGCCTCCGTGGTCAAGGATCTGGACCAGCAGCTGTCCGTGACAGAGAACGTGCTCCGGCATATGGTGGTGCGGCTGGACGAGGAGCAGACCTGACGTCTGAGGTGCTGGGAGCGCTCACCCAAGGTGTGGGACCCGGCTTCCGGCCGGCGGGCCGGACCCACTGAAAGGACAAAGTGATGCTCAACCGAGTCGTCCTGATAGGTCGTCTGGTGGCCGACCCGGAGTTGCGCTACACCCCGAGCGGCGTCCCCGTGGCGAACTTCCGGATGGCGGTGGACCGCAGGTTCACGAAGGCGGACGGCGAGAGAGAGACGGACTTCATCAACATAGTCGCATGGCGGCAAAGCGCTGAATTTGCCGCAAACTACCTGGGAAAGGGCCGCCTTGTGGCGATCGACGGTCGGCTGCAGATCCGCCAGTGGACGACGCAGGACGGACAGCGGCGCCAGACGGCGGAAGTTGTAGCGGATTCGATCCAGGGACTCGATAGGCCGAGGGAAACTGCTGCCCAGGTCCCTGATGAAGACGTCGGTTCGCCCTCAGAAGCCGGCGATTCGGCCGATCAAGATGTGCCGGGTCCGTGGGCCGATGAGTGAACAGCTTGCGGGGCACAAAGACGCGTAAGCCTGACCATCTTCGTGACAAGGTAGAAGACAGTCATGTCAGAGACTACAGACAGCGAGGGCCTTACCGGAAAGACTAGCCGGAAGGAGGAAGAGGGATCCTCTAAGGCTGGCGAACGGGGAGAGGGGCAGCGGCGCGACAGCGGCGAAGGCGGCCACTGGGGGGGGAGGACGGCCGGCCGGGGCAGAGACCGCGGTGATCGGGACTTCGGGGGGCGCCGCGGGCCAGGGCGATTTCGGCGCCCGCGTCGCAAAGTATGCGCATTCTGTGTGGACAAGGTCAAGCGCATCGACTACAAGGATCACCAGCGCCTGCGGGAGTTCGTGTCCGACCGCGGGAAAATCCTGAAGAGCCGGATGACCGGGACGTGTATGAGGCACCAACGCAAGCTGGCCGTTGCTATCAAGAGGGCGAGGCACGTCGCGCTGCTCCCGTTTGTGGCTGAATAAGTCGATCAGAAAGCAAGGGGGCGGTCGGATGTCGAACGAGGCGGATCCCGGAACCAGCGGCCGGGTGGGTCTGGACGAGCCGAGTTCCTACGCAGCGCTGGATCCCGCAGGAATGCTGGGGTTCGCAACAGACTTCCCCGGGCAACTCAGGGAGGCGGCGCAGATCGGACGCGAGTTCGCGCCGCCTAGAGCTTTCCGGAACCCGAGGCAGATAGTCCTCTCGGGAATGGGCGGGTCCGCGGTCGCAGGGGACTTCCTCGCACGGCTCTGTGAGCATCGCCTGGCCGCGCCTTTCCTTGTGAACAGGACGTATCACATTCCCGCCTTCGTGGGTCGGGACACGCTGTTCATCGCGTCGAGCCACTCCGGCGACACGGAGGAGACGCTCTCGGCGGCGACGGCGGCGCTTCGCCGAGAGGCGCGGATCATCTGTATCGCCACCGGTGGGAAGCTGAGGGATTTCGCAAGCCGCCACGCTGGCCGAAGGGTCGCAATGCTGGAAATCCCCCAGACAGACCCACCGATGCCGCCGCGGGCGGCCCTCGGGTACTCCTTGATCCCGCTCGTGAGGGCGTTCGAGACCCTGGGCCTCTACCCCGGCGCCGGACGCCAGATCGCGGAAGCGATCTCGCTGCTGGAACATCTTCGAGATCGGGTGAGCCCCGATGTGCCCACCGAGCACAACGCGGCCAAGCAGCTGGCCCGAGATCTGCACGGCCGCATTCCGTGGGTGCAAGGCACCGTCGGCATCATGAGCGCGGCAGCCTATCGCTGGCGGACCCAGTTCAACGAGAACAGCAAGATGTTGGCCTACTCGAGCGAGTACCCCGAGCTGAACCACAACGAGGTGATCGGCTGGGAGAAGGCCGAGAGGTTGCGGGACGTGGTCGAAGTTGTGATACTGCGCAGCCCCGCCGATCACTGGCGGGTCCGCGCCCGAGTCGATATCACGAAGAAGAAGCTGGTCGCGCCGAAAGCACGTGTCCATCTGATTGAGGCGGAGGGTCGTTCGCCTCTGGCGCAGCTGCTGTGGACCGTCTACCTCGGTGATTGGGCTAGCTTGTATCTGGCCTTCCTCAACGGAGTCGACCCTGCGGCGATCGAATCCATTAACGTACTCAAGAGCGATCTCGAAACGATCCAGCGCCCCGAGCAATAGCGGCCGCGAAGATAATGAAGATAATGTGGTATTGTGAAGCTGGCCGCGCGCCGAGCTTCGCGCGCACTCTTCACTGGCAGAGGAGGGAGGCAGATGGGCCGTAGACGGGGATCGAGGAGACCATCAAGGGACCGAGGCAGAGACTACTACGAGGGTCTGCCAACCGACGCTGAGTACAAGAAGACCGCCCATCACCGGGCCGCACACAGGAGCATCAAGAGCTGGATAATCCGCATCACGGTCTTGGTCGTGCTCGGCCTCGTGATATGGCTCCTCAGCGATGACGTCGCCAGATACTTTAGGGTGCAAGCGTACCGGAGGAGCGAAGAGTTCCGCGAGGGGGCAGATCACATACGCGAGGGCCGCGACCGCCGAGCAGGCGTCGATTGGACAGAGGGCGAGTAACACTTCCCCCTTCCCTTGCTGTGCCGCGACGGCGCCTGTCCGCCATTGCCTGACAGCGGCCTGACGGCCGACGAGGCCGACCAGGGGCCGCGCGCCGCAACAGCGAATTCCTCTACAGACCGGTCGGGAGGACTTCCATGGCCAAGATGGAGGTGGGCCCAGCAGACAACGTCCCGGAGACGCTGCACGCGCTCGCTCACCCTGGACTGCTACTGGTTTCCCTTGACCGCCGAGGGCGGCCAAACGTCATGACGATCGGCTGGGGCTCGGTAGGCATCTACTGGGGGCAGCCGATATTCGTGGTGCCGGTGCGGAAGTCGCGATACACGTGCCGCTGCATTGAACTCACGCGTGACTTCACGGTCAATGTGCTGCCCCGGAAGCTGGGCGACCTCGCGACTTTCTGCGGCACGGTGTCGGGACGGGACCACGACAAGTTCGCTGAGGCCAAGCTCACGCCGAGTCGAAGCCTCCGGGTCAAGTCGCCGATCATCGAGGAGTGCGTGCTCCACTACGAATGTAAGGTCGCCCATGTCAACGACCTCGTGCCGAAGACACTTGCTCGTGACTTGATGAGGTCGGCCTACCCTCAGGATGACTACCACCGGTTCTTCTTCGGCCAAATCCTGGCGGTGAGGGCAGACGAGAATCTGCGGCGGCGGCTGTAGGGCAATGGGGGAACAACTGTCGGGCCCGGCGAGGTTCCGCGCCCTCATCTCCGGCCGCGTCCAGATGGTCGGGTTCCGAGCCTTCGCCGAGATGCGCGCGGCCTATCATGGCGTCAGGGGGTACGTGCAGAATCTGCCGAGCGGGGAAGTGGAGGTCGTGGCAGAAGGGGACCGTAAGCTTCTCGACGCGTTCCTGGCGGATCTGCGCAGGGGGCCGCGGGGCGGGCTCGTGCGCAACGTGACGGCCGGCTGGGAGGCGCCGAGAGGGGAATTCGAGGATTTCTCCGTGCGGTATGGCCGGTGGTGAGCTTCGGCAGGCGACCCTGCCGCCAGGGAGGAGGTAATGAATGGAAGTCGTTGCGATCTGCGGAAGCCCGCGCCGACAAGGGAACACGGCCACGCTGATCGAGGCGGTGCTGGAGGGAGCGCGCGAGGGGGGAGCGAAGACGACGCGCTTCGACCCGGCTCACATGCGGATAGAGGACTGCACCGCGGGTGATGAGTGCCTCGTAAGCCCCGAGGCGAGCTGCCGAATAGCTGATGATATGCGCCAGATCTACGATGGTCTGAGGCGAGGTCAGGCATGGGTGTTAGGTTCGCCAGTCTACCATGCTCATGTCACGGGCACCCTCAAGCGCGTTATCGACCGGATGTACGCCTTCTATACGAATGAGGGCGGTGAGTGGCGTCTGGGGCTGGAGGGGCGGAGATGTGGGGCCGTTATCGTTGTCCAGGCGGACCCTGAGGAGGAAACGCCGCGTCGCGTCGCAGAGTACTTGGAGCAAATCCTCCGCGCCTACAATGTCGAACCGATGGGGTGTGTGGCAGCGTCAAATCTGGCCAAGCCGGGAGACGCGGCGGCGCGGCCGGACCTGCTTGCCCGGGCAAAGGAGCTTGGCAGGGAGCTGGTCGGCGAAGCGGAAGCCGGCCGATGAGGTGTCAGCGAAGAAGGCCCGGCCGCGCTTCTCCTGATGATGCCCAGCTTTCCCGCCTCGCTCAGAAGGCCAGGCGCAATCTCGCCGCGGGCAGATCGCCTCGAGCGGGATTCTCGCCAGCGCAGGCGGCTGCGCTGGCCGATCGATACTCCGCGTTCGAGGACTCGCGTGACAGGGATGGGTTCCTGATCGACTCCTGTCTCACGATCCATCGCCCCGATACGCCTCGTCCCTGGCTTCACCTGTTGTGCAGCCCTCACGACCGGGCGTACGGAGTGATGGGATCGTTCTGGGATCAGACCGGCCTGGGGTTCCTGTGCTATGAGAGCGTGCTGGCAGGGCCGGTCACATCGCACAAGGACACGAGCTACGTCCCCACCGCTCCACGCAGCACCGATGGGCGCGAGTTCTACCTGCGAGAGGAGGTCCGCGGACGCCCCGTCATCTGGCACGTGCTGCCCCAGGTCGGGCGGGATGCCGAGAAGTACCGAGGCTACTGCTGCCGCCAGCATCCAGGCTGGATCCAAATCGAGAGCACCCGGAACAAGATACGGTCAGCCCTGCGCGTCTTCATTCCCGTAGACGATACGTGCGAGGTGTGGACGATCGCTCTGAAGAACGAAAGCGCCCGGCGGCGCAGCCTGAAGCTCTTCCTGCGCGTGAACTGGGGCCTGGAGAGTCATCCCTCGTACTACTTCGATCCAAGAGTCACCTCCCAGGGCGACCACCTGAAGGACCTCCGGGCCATCGTTGCTCTGAACCGGCACAAGGCGAACGCCCTCCCCCGCACCGGCTTCATGATGTCCAGCGCGGTCTTCGGCACGTTCGACCTGAGCGGGGAGGAGTTCACAGGCGGCGGACACTTCCGCCCATTCCCGCGAGCCGTACAGGAGGGAGCCTGCCGTAACTCCGTGGGATTGCAGCCATACCTGGGACTCGTGGGCGCCCTTCAGTTGAACGTGAGCCTGGCGCCGGGCGCGTCCCGGACGGTCCACGTGCTCGTCGGCCGGACGGAGATGGAGAAGGCCGATTACCGGCGTCACCTCTCGCCTCTGCGCAAGAAGTTCTTCTCCGACCGGGGTGTAGAGCGGGAGTTCCGGCGGATGCAGGACGCCTGGCGGGAGAAGCTGAGCCGCGTCCAGCTCCGGAGCCCCGATGAGGAGATAGACCGCACCTACAACGTGTGGCTGAAGTATCAGCAGCACAACACTGCACGATTCACCCGGGCACTGGACCAAGTGGGCTATCGCGATGTCCTGCAGGACATGCTTGGGCTCTGCAACTTCGACCCGGAGTACGTCCGCAACCTCCTGCCGATCACACTCAACCACCAGCTTCGCGACGGCCGCGCGATCCGGCAGTTCTTCAAGTATCCCGGCACCAACGCCCCCAACGACGAGCGGATGTACGGCGACAGCCCGGTATGGATCGCAGACACGTTGGTCAGTTACCTGGAGGAGACCGGCGACTTCGACCTGCTGGGGGAGGAGGTCGGGTTCTACGACCTCGAGACACACCGTCAAGACAATCGCGTGAGGAAGTCGGTCTATGAGCACGCCGTCACTGCGCTCGAGGGGCTGTTCGAGAACCGCGGCCAGAAGGGGCTCTGCCGTATCGGCTATGGCGATTGGAATGATGCCATGGACGGCCTCTCGAAGCGCGGCGAGGGTGTGAGCGCATGGCTGTCGGCGGCCCTGATCTTTGCCGCTCGACGAATGCTGTCCCTCGCTCGGCACCTTGATGACACCCGCACTGCGGAGTCGATGGAGCACATCATCGCGGCCATGGCGAAGGCGATCAACGACAACGCCTGGGATGGCGACCACTACGTCTTCGGCTTCAATGACGACGGCATCGCAATTGGCACTCAGAGCAGCGAAGAAGGGCGCATTCACGCGACGGTGAACGCGTGGATGTTGTTCACCGGCGTGGCGGCCGCCGCCGGCCGCGAAGAGAAGGTGTTGAAGGCCCTGAAACGCCTGTGGACCCCGATCGGCACGGCCTCCCTGGACATTCCCTATACCTCGAAGAGTCGGGATCTGGCCGGCCGCATTGCCGACATAACCGGCGGGCAGTTCGAGAACGGCGCCGTCTATACCCACGGCCACTCGTTCTTGCTCTACGGCCTGGCGGCCAGGGGCCGCGCCGAGCACGCGTACGACGAGTTGAAGCTCTGCCTGCCCGGAAACACCTTCTCTGATATCGCCACCGGCCCGCCTCACCAGCAGTCGAACTTCGCCGTCGGCCCGACACACCCCAACTTCGGCACCAATCTCTACAGCAACTTCACCGGCTCGACCGCGTGGTACCTCAAGGCGATTGACCGGATGATAGGGGTACTGGCGGACTTCGATGGCCTGCGGATTGCGCCGGCCGCGCCGTGCACTTGGCGGGAGTACGAGCTGCGGAAGCGGTTCCGGGGCATCGACTATCACTTCCGCTTCGGCCACGAGAGCGGGAAGAGCGCAGTTCGCTCCGTCACCGTGGACGGCCGGGCGCTGGTGCCCATAGACGGGGAGTTCAAGATTCCGCTTCCGGAGCGCCGCCCGAAACACACCGTCGAGGTCGAGGTGCTCATGTGAGCCAGGCCGAACTCGATACGCTGCAGGCGCTCGTTCGCACCCACCCCGCGCTTCAGCAATGCGAGGCGGAGATCGGCGCCGCGCGCGCCGCGCTGATAGCCGCCTACGGGAAGGGCTGCAAGCTCCTGCTCTGCGGCAACGGCGGCAGCGCGGCCGACTGCGACCACATCGCGGCTGAGCTGCTCAAGGGCTTCGAGCGATCGCGCCCCCTCCCCGCCGAGCTGCGCTCGGCCCTCGCGGCCCAGGGGCCGGGCGGCCTGGAGCTGGCGGAGAAGCTCCAGCAGGCGCTGCCGGCGATCTCGCTCGCCGGACACCCCAGCTTCACCTCGGCCTGGGCGAATGACGTGGACGCGGACCTCGGCTTCGCGCAACTCGTCGCCGCGCTCGGCCGTCCTGGTGATGTGCTGCTGGCGATCAGCACGTCGGGCGAGGCGCGCAACGTGACCCTGGCCGCTTGTGCGGCTCGGGCGCTTGGCATGACTGTCATAGGCCTCTCTGGGGGCGACGGCGGCGCGCTCGCGCCGCTGTGCGACGTCTGCGTCACGGTTTCCGGAGGGGGTGTTGCTGAGATACAGGAGCTCCACCGGCCCGTCTACCACTACCTGTGCCGCGCCGTCGAGGCGCACTTCTTCCGTGAGTAGCCGCCTCCAGTGACACCGCGATGGTAATCCTCGACGACTCGAATCTGTCGGAGTCTACGGACGGCCTCGAAATAGTCCGGCGCATCGGACGCCGTGAGATCACGCACGCCATTCACGACGTAGACGGGACCCACAGCCTCATCCGCAACTGGGTGCCGGTCATGAGCCTGTGCCTACACTACGCCGTGACCTCTGGATTGCCGGACGGTTTCGACAGCGAAGAGAATCTGCGGCGACTCGTCGCGCGGGTCGGCGCCGAGGCGCTGCCGGAGACCGATCGCTTCTGCGTCGAATCGGCCGGCATGTCTGCCCTCACGCAGATGGAGTGGGCCATTCGCCGGGGGATTGAGGAGGGAAGCATCACGCTTCGTGGTGGGCACCTGTCGTCGGCGGAGAGCGCAGTCAACTCCGAGATCGCGCGCCGTATGTGGGACGGGGATGAGCGCTTCCCGGACCTGGAGCAGTCGTCGCGCCTTCGAGCATACATCGAGAACCGGGCGCCTCGCCTGTTCCGCCTCTACGAGGCGGTCCTGAACCGGGCTTCGCGCGATCACAACCTGGCCCGCGCCAGGCAAGACCCCGAGGCCTGGCGTGTTCCGGGGTCGCTTGACTTCCTGCAGCGCCTCCATGCCGGCGGCGCCAGGAACTACTTCGTCACCGGCACGGTGATCTCGACCGACGACCGGCCAACCGGCATGATGGAGGAGATCCTCGCCCTCGGGCTGGAGGTGGGATCAGGACGGCTTGTCGAAGCCGTGCATGGGTCGAGCTGGGACAAGAAGATGCCAAAGGACGAGGTGATGCGCGGGCTGCTCGCAGAGCTGGGAGTCGCCGCGACCAATGTGCTCGTCGTAGGCGACGGACGGAGCGAGGTGGCGGCCGGAGCGGAGATGGGCGCGGCAGTGATGAGCCGACTGCCGGCCGAGGCGAGTCGGCAGCGCCAACTGCACCGGGAACTCGGTACCAACTACATCGTTCCAGACTACACCTCGCCGGCTCTGCGCCAACTGCTGCACGTGCAGGAGTAGGATGATGGACTACAAAGGTTCCTTCGATCTGTTCGACGCGTCGGCCCTCAATACGTACCCGCTGCGGGTTCGCAGCAACAAGGTGGACGTGGAGGGGTTCGTTGATTGCACGAAGCTCCGCAGTGCAGAGATGACCATAGACGACCCAAGACGCTTGGGGCTGCGCGGCAAGCTCGAGGCGCTCGCCGACGCGGTGGCCGAGGCGCATGCGAACGGGAGGCCCGTGATCCTCCAGACCGGCGCGCATTCCATCAAGAACGGCCTTTCTCCGATCTGGATAGACCTCGTTGAGCGGGGCATCGTGACGCTGCTCGCCACGAATGTGGCGGCCGTCATTCACTCGTTTGAGTTCGCACTGACCGGTGCTTCATCGGAGTCCGTCGATAGGGTGCTCCCGAAGGGCGAGTTCGGGATGGCCTTCGAGACCGGGGTGTACCTGAACCAGGCCGTGATCGAGGGCCATCGGCGTGCCTGGGGCCTGGGCGAGTCCATCGGCCGTCTCTTCGTGGAGGCCGAGTTCCGGCGGAGGGTGCTGGATGCTGCCCTCGAAGGCGTTGCGGACCGCAGCCCTTACTACGTGCCCTACGACGGCTTTCCTTACGTCGAGACCTGCGTATATGCGCGGGCACAGGAGCTGGGTGTCCCCGTAACAGTCCACGCGATGATCGGCACGGACATTACCGACCAGCACGTCAACTTCGACGGCGAAGCGAAGGGCGGAACCAGTGCCCGCGACTTCCTGATCTACGCGGAGCACCTCAAGCGGTTCTCTGCCGGCGGTGGGGTTATCCTCAATGTAGGCACCGCGGTCATGGGCCCGGAGGTGCTGCTCAAGGCCGTCTCGATGGTTGCCAACCAGGGCTCTCCACCAAAGGGAATCATCACCGGCGATTTCGACCTGCGGCCCTTCGTCTTCCAGGATGAGGTGCGAGACGAGGGGCAGTACTACTACTACCTGCGCGATCAGAAGACCATTGCTACCCGTCTACCCCGAGTCTTCGGGGGCACAGGCTACTACATCGAAGGCGACCAGGCCAAGACAGTGCCGGCGTTCTACCAGTTGCTGATGCGGAAGCTGGGCGTGGGGTGAGGCCGCATCGCGGGGGACACTAGTATGGACAGCAACCTCGGAGCACAGTCACGACGGCCGCCGAAACGGCGGCCCCTGATGCTGCGGGAGATCCGCGAGGAGCCCGAGCGCGTCGCCACCCTCATCGCCAGAGAGTCGGCCGGGCTGCAGAGAGCCCTGCAGAGGTTCAGGGAGAGCCCACCACCGCTCATTTTCGTCGCCGGCCGAGGTACCTCCGACAATGCTGCGACGTATGGCCGCTACCTGTTCGAGCACTTCGCTGGAATCCCGGTCTCGGGCGCGGCCCTCTCGCTGTTCACGCTCTATCCGGCTCCCATGCACCTGAAGGACGCGCTCGCCATCGGCATCTCGCAGTCAGGGGAGAGCCCCGATGTCGCAAGGGCCCTCCAGGCGGCTCGCCGCGCAGGCGCGTTCACTCTGGCCGTGACCAACAGCGCGCTCATCCCTGGCGAAGGCCGCCGATCACACGGTGCTCCTGCATGCTCGTAAGGAACGCTCGGTGGCGGCCACCAAGACCTATGTCGCACAGCTCGTCGCGATGGCGATGATCTCTCGTGCCCTGGACGGGGAGCCGCGGCAGAGCGAGATCGAGCGACTGCCGGGCTTCATCCGAGCCGCCATCGAATGCGAGACGAAGATAGAGCGGCTGGCCCGCTACTACAGGTACGCGCCCCGCTCTCTCTGCTTGGCTCGCGGCTTCAACTACGCGACGGCGAGGGAGATTGCACTCAAGCTCATGGAGACCTGCTATGTCGGATCGACCGGCATGTCGGCGGCGGACTTCCTACATGGGCCGATCGCGTTTGTCGAGGAGGATACGCCCGTGCTATCGTTCGTCGCCAAAGGGCCGACATACCAGTTCATGCTGGACCTGACACGGCGGCTGGAGCAGCAGGGAGTGGACGTTCTCACCTTCACGAACGACAGGGAAGTGCTGGAGCATTCCGCCTTGGGCGTTCACTGCCCCGTCAGAGCGCAGGAGGCGTTGACTCCCGTCCCCTTCGCCACCTTGGGGCAGCTCTTCGCCTGTCACCTGGCGCTGATAAGAGGGGTGAACCCCGACGCCCCGAGGCGTCTCAAGAAAGTGACCCGGACGCTGTGAGTGAGGCAGGGCAGCCGCTCGAGCGAGTCCGGTGGAAAGGAAGTGAGATGCGAGTTCTGGTCGTATCAGCCGCGCTCATAACCATGTTGGGCGCAGGTATCGGATGTGGAGGGATCATGGCGGACACGCCGAGCAAAGCGGAGGACACGTCTTCTGCGAAGCAGTCGGCGCTTCGGGCCCCGACCGCGGAGGAGATCGAGGCCGCCAAGAAGGCCGGGAAGGTAGGCGTTCTTCTCGACACCGAGAAGGGAGAGATAACGCTAGAGCTCGACGGGACGGCGGCGCCGATCGCCGTCGCCAACTTCCTGAACCTTGTGCGGGCCGACTTCTATAATTGGATGCCTTTTCACCGGGTCGAACCGGGCTTCGTGATACAGGCCGGCGACCCACGGCTTGTGGAGAGATCACCCGTGGGCTACACAATAGAGGACGAGAAGTCTCCCATCAAGCACCTCCGGGGGACGATAGCCATGGCGCGGGTCTACCGCGGCGGGCAGATGGTCGCCAACTCGGGCAGCACCCAGTTCTACATCTGCCTGGGCGATGCGCCCCACCTCGACCGGATGGGCTTCACTGCTTTCGGCAAGGTCATCCCCGGAATCGAGGTCATCGACCAAGTGCGGGTCGGTGACAAGATCCGCGCAGCCAAAATCCTCGAGCGAGGCTGACGGCCGGCTTTCGACCCTCACAGCACGTGGGGGCCGGAGAAGCAATCCAAGCTTCCGAGGGCCTTCACCCTTTGTTCACCGCCTGCGGGTACCCGTGCGATGGGAAATCAGTGGAAACCCGCGCGGTGAACGCTCAGCGCACAATCTATCTCTTCGCGGCCGTGCTTGTATCGTGTCTCACTGCGACGTGGGCCGGCCAGGCGGCGAAGTGCGAACCGGAGCAGGCCGCTCTCAGCTCCGACGAGGCGCTTCTTGTGCGGCTCATCAACCAGGAGCGGCTGGAGCGAGAACTGCCAGCACTGGAGTTAGACCCGAGGCTCGTCGGGGCAGCTCGGAAGCACAGCCGTGATATGGCGACACGAAGCTACTTCAGCCACTTGGCCCCGGCGCCCGGCCCGCGAACTCCGGCGGACCGTTATGCAGCCGAGATCGGCCGCCGACCAGAGGTCGTTGTTGGTGAGAACATCGGCCGTGCCGATCAGCCGCTGATGGGGCTCATTCACGCTCGCATGATGGAAAGCTGCGACCACAGGGCCAACATCATCGATTCCGAGTACAACCGCGTGGGTGTTGGCATGTGCGCCCTTGCCGACGGGCGGGTGTGGGTGACGGAGATGTTCCGGGGGCCCTCTCCTTCAGACGCGCCGACGAGCGGAAGCTAGCCCGCTCGTCGGCCCCCCTCTGCCTGACTCGTGCTGCACACCTAGGGCGTGCAGACGGCGTCGCGCGGGGCACTGCGCCAGCCCCCCACCGCAACCGTGTTAGAGTCGTTGTGGATTCGCCAGCAGGCCTGGGCACACTGGTTGGCCCTCATCCGCTCGGCCCTGTTCTTCATCCACAGTTCTTTCATGTCCGACGTGCTCGCCTCCTCGCCGGTGCCGCCCGAGCGAGACGAGCAGGTATGCCAGCACTGTTTGTCGCCTTCGTGGGCCTTCATAGCGGCGAACTTCTTGTTGTAGTGATTCATCAGCATGGTGCAGGTCATGGTGCAGCGGTCGAACTCCTTCGCGTATTCAGCGGAGTGTCCCGCTGCCATCGAGCCTTCCTGATGGGTCGCCCGCAGCGCTCCGGCCGCCACCAAGATGAGCGCCACGGCGATGAGAGCAATGACAAGCCGCTTCGACATTTTGAATCCCTCCCTTCCGGCCGAAAGTTTCGCCATGGGAAGGTAGCACAGTCGCTCCCCCGAGTCTTCAGCAATAACGCGCAGAATTGGTGAGAATACGCGGGGATGTCACCTTAATTGACCAAGCGTCACAGCACGCCAGAGCGGCCGTGAGTGGCGGCAGAAACGAACACGGGCGGGGATCATCCCCGCCCGTACGCTGTTCACGGCAAGGGTGTCACCCATTGGGGGTGGCTTCCGATCTGTGCAGGCCCGGGGCGGCTATTTCAGGTACATGTTGTACGGGCAGTCCTTGCAGTCCCTGTTCGGACAGGGAACGGCCTTTCCGCAGCCCGTTCTCACTGCTGGCTGCTGAGGCCCTGCGGCCGGAGGCTGGTCGACCTGGGCGGGATGGATTGCCGGGGGAGGGGCAAGCTTTTGTTCGGCGGTCGTGGGATTCGATGGTGCCACGGGCGCGGCTCGGGGCTGCTCCTCAACAGCAGCCGGAACGACGTCGCCCGGCCCGGCCCCCCGTGCCGAATCATTGTGAGAGGCGGCAAGCACAACAAAGGCCAGGACCGACCCCAGCGCTATCGCCAGGGCGGCGTATCGGCTCTTCATCGAGCGCACCTCCTCGTAACGCTCAGTGTACCCACTGGTCCAGACGAGGAGGCGCAGAGGATATTCCAGCGCGTTGTACTGCCTGCTGAGCGCGCTAGCGAACGAGGATGTCGGGGCGCGGGAAACTCTGATCGCCGGCGGCCGCCTCGATCGTTGGGAAGCCGGGCGAAGCGGAGACTATCTCCGGGCCGTCGGGCATAGCGATGATGGTGTCCTCTGACTTCGTGCCGGTGATCGACGGGTTCCACGCGAAGGCCTGGTTGGGCTCGACCGCGTCGTCGATGTCAGCCGTCGCGCGATAATCTCGCGGGGCGTAGCCCGTCGGCCCCCCCTGATGGTGAAGCTGCCACTCATCCGGGAATCCCTCCGCAGCGTATGCCTCGAGTCCGGCCTTGAAGATATCGCCGATCCTCGCGCCGACTCGTGTGGCCGCGATGAAGGCGGCATCCACGCGTGCGACCGCGTCGTGCTTCTTCCGCAGTTCGTCGCTGAGAGAGTCGAAGCTCACCAGTCTGCTCGCGGAGACGATGAGACCGTGTCGCCGGCCGCAGACCACCAGCATCACGACGCGCTTGACCTCATTGTCTGTAGGGATTGGGTGACGGTACTTGAGGATGCGCTCGTCGGCCGCCACGAGCACGACGATGGGGGCAATGCCGCGCCGCATATGCTGAGCCGCCACCTCGGCGGCCGCGTCGTGTTCGCTCATCCCGGGCTCGACCCTGGTAGAGGCCTCGCCCATTGCCTGCCCAACATCGGCGCCCAGGGCGCGGTAGCGCTCCACCTCTTCCGAAGTGAGAGACCGGCGAAGTCGCGCGATGTCGTCGGGGCAGGCTGTGACCCCTGGGAGTGCAACATCTGAGATGATCTTCTCTCCAGGGGCAATTCGCGCCACAGCAGGGGCGAGCGCGTCCTCCACCCAGAGGCTGATCTCTTCGCCGAAGCCCTGTCCCGCCAGCTCTTCCTCCAGCAAACGTGCGCGCTCTATGTTGTTCGTGACAAGCGTCCTTCGATTGCGACGGATCAGCAGCGCTCCGACGCCAGTCTCCTGCGCAAGGTTGACGTGAGCATCCCCGCCGCACGTGAACCAGGCGAAGTTGGCAAACGTCGCGATCAGCATGGCATCATAGCCGCCTTGCTCCAGGAGATCGTTCACCCGTCGCTGCTTCTCGGCCGTTTCAGCGTTCGATGACATTATCGACCTCCTGTCGGTCGCTAGGCGCGCGCGGCTTCGAGCCGGATACTTCCTCGCGTTTTCTGGGTCACCTTGAAGTCTTCGCTTACGCGATAGCCCACCACCCACACGATATCGCCTCCGGACAGGACGAGCGGGATCTGATCGCGCTCAGCCCGCGGGACCTTCGCGTTGACGAAGAAGTCTTGCAGCTTGACGGTCCCCTTCATTCCGATGGGACGGAATCGGTCGCCGCGCCGACGTGTTCGGACGACGAGCGGCCCCTGCACTCTCGCTGCGTTCACAAGGGCCGCCAACGGAGTCGGCGGCGGACGCTTCGCTCGTGACCGGCTGGCAGTTATGGCGATCCCGAGCTCAGGAATGGCGAGCTTCCCCGGGACAGGGAGCAGCCACTCCTCACCAGTCGGGGTCTTCTCAGCAGGCGCGGGAGCGATGACCAGTTCGCCGTAAGTACGCTCAGCACAAATCCCACCCGGGAGCTCGACGACGGCGCCCGTTCTGCCAGACAACGCCAGCTCGACCAGTGCCTCTATACGCTCCAGGTCTATGTCGAGCTCGTCTCCTTTGACCCTGGCGATGGCGGCTCTCAGCACTCTGCGCTGAAGAGCCGCAGCCAGCGCGCTGAAGAGGCTGAGCAGGATGCCCACCTCGCCCGGACGCTGGGAGGCCGCACCCCGCAGAGCGTTCTCAGCCTGCTCTGACATGAAGTCGTCCTCGGCCCGCATGATCTCCGCGAGCCGGCACAGGTTGAACACAACGGCCGGCTGAAGCCGTTGGAGTGCTGGCATGATCTCATGCCGGACACGGTTCCGTGCAAAGGAGGGGTCCTGGTTCGACTCATCGATCCGATACGCGAGCTGGTGCTCTGCGCAGTACTGCTCCACGGCCGACCTCGGGATCCCGATCAGCGGACGGATGATCCTGCCTCGGACCGGCGGGATCCCTGCCAGCCCCCTCGGGCCGGCGCCCCGCAGCAGGTTGAGAAGAACGGTCTCGGCCTGATCGTCGGCGGTGTGGCCGGTGGCGATGCGGCGCGCTCGGAAGCGGTTGGCAACTGACTCCAACCACTGGTATCTGACCTCCCGAGCGGCGAGCTCAAGGGAGAGACCACGGCTCTCCGCATAGCCTGGCACATCCGTCTTGTGCTGGTGGAAAGGTACTCCCAGCTTGCGCGCCAGCGAGCGGGCCGTCCTGGCATCGGCGTCGGCGTCCACGCCGCGAATTCCGTGGTGGACGTGGCCCGCCCGGAGTCGGAATCTCAGTCTTGCTCCGAGTTGCGCCAGCGCATGCAGCAGAGCCGTGGAGTCGGGCCCGCCTGAGACAGCGACGAGCACTAAGTCGCCGGCAGCTACCATGCGGTGCGCGTCAATGGCGAGCCGAACCTGCTCCAGGAAGTCCGCCCCTTTATCGCTCGAAGAGGAGGTGGACGAGGCGCCATCCCTCTTCGATGAGACGTCCTGTGGCTGCGGCGTTCTCCTCATCGAAGGCCTCGGCAGCGTCAGCGGGCGGGCCAAGCACAGCGAATGGCACTGGCTCGCGCGCGTGCGTCTTGGTCGCGATCTTCGTATAGTGATCGCAGATTATCATTATCCGGCTGTCGGGAACTGCCTGCAAGCGATTCAAAAGCGGCCCGACTACCTCTTTGTCGATCTGCTCGAGCGCCCAGACCTTCCGCTCGGGACTCGCCTGGTGGCTCGCCTCATCAGGCGCCTCGATGTGCACGACGACGAAGTCGAAGGCGTCGAGAGCGTCGAGGGCGGCCTGCGCCTTTGCCCCGAAGTCCGTTTCGAGGTTCCCTGTGGCGCCCGGCACGGTCGGCGCGGATAGGCCTGCGCACTTGCCGACCCCTCGGACGAGGTCGACGGCTGCGATGACGACACCCGGCATCCCGCGGGCCAGGGCGAAGGAAGGTAGTTCGCACTTCCGCCCTTGTCCCCACAGCCAGATCATGTTGGCCGGCGGCTTCCCTTCGTCGCGGCGCCGCTTGTTGATGTCGTGGGCCTCGAGGACCTCGATGGAATCGAACATCAACTGGCGAAGCATGTCTTCTCCATCGCCTTGGGGTAGGTGCGGCTCGATTGGCTGTCCGACGATGTCGTGGGGGGGCGTTGTCCTTACGTCCGGGGAGCCTTCCCGCCAAGCCATTATATGGCGGTAGCTCACCCCGGCATAGAACTGGACGCGGCGAGTGGCCAGCTTGTCGTTGATCGAGCCAATGAGGACCCGGGCATCGGCCGAGGGGATCTCACCAGCCGAGTAGTCGATCAGCGTTGTGCTGTCTGAGGTGACAAGGTTGCAGCGAAAAGCCACATCCTCAGCGTTCAGGGGCACATCCATGCCGGCCGCTTCCAGAGGAGCGCGGCCCGTGTGGTAGCGCCGCGGATCATAGCCGAGGATGGATAGGGTGGCGATGTCGCTGCCTGGCTCCATGTGCTCTGGAATCGTCCGTGCGAGGCCACAGACTCCGTTTCGGGCAATCGAGTCGCAGTGCGGCAGGAGGGCGGCCTGCAGCGGAGTCATGCCGCCTAGGTCCGGTTGGGGCTCATCGGCCGCGCCGTCCATGATCACAATGAGGCGCTTGTCTTGCACCGGGGACGATGGCACCTGCATCGTGCCCGCAGTATAGCAAGGGAGCCGCGCTGGGGTCAAACTGCCCCCTGTCGCGGGGTGATTGCTCATGCCTCGGTCTGGCGAGATGCACTGTGGGGTTCTGTCCGAGGTAAGGAATAAGCACTCCGGTGGACGGGGGTGGCAGCGCGCCCTCTCCGCCGGCCCCTCGCGTCGGAAGCACTCAGAGAAATGGAGTATCGTTGGATTGGGAAGGGAAGCGGCATGGGACAGACGGTCTTGGTAGTGGACGACCATCCGCCGACTGTTGAGCTCATCAAGGATGCCCTCACTCCACAGGGATTCGAAGTGATATCCGCGCACAATGGCGCCGAGTGCCTCGTAGCAGTCGATGAGCAGCGGCCGGACCTTGTCATACTGGACGTTCATATGCCGGTCTTGAACGGACTGGACGCGCTGCGTCTCCTGCGTCAGAGGCTCCACGAGCAGAACTTGCCGGTCATCGTGCTGAGCGGCCGCAGCAGCTTTCCCGAGGTAAGGAGCGCCTGGAAGAGCGGTGCGGACATATATCTAACTAAGCCGGTCAGGATCGGAGCGCTCGTCGCAGCCGTCAAATGGCTGCTGCGCGGGGGCCAGGGCGGCGACGATCCGAAAGGCTCCGTGCCGAGCGAAGTAATGAGCGGCGTAGTGGCAAGAGACATCTGAAGCGTCCGGGCGCCTTGCGGGCGGGGCCGGCCCTGTGCGGATGACTTTGTCGGCCGACGTGGGTCCGGTGATCGGCCGCTTGGAACTGCCGAGCATGATACGGGCGATCCAGCAGAGATCGGCCCGGGAGCGGAAGACACTCTGCGCGTGCACAGCAGGGGATTCCGGTCGAGGATCGCATCGAGCCGCCGCTGTGTCGAGTTGGAGCTAGCGAGAGCGCCGGAGAGGCTGTCGCGTGGGAAAGAAGATGCTAGTCGTAGACGATCATCCTGCCGTGGTAGGGCTCATCTCTGATGCCCTGACGGCGGACGGCTTACAGTATTATCGGCCGAGAACGGAAAAGACGGACTGACTCTCGTCGAGGAGGAGATCCCCGACCTGGTCATACTGGACATTATGATGCCGGTTCTGAGCGAGCTTCAGGCTCTCAGGATTCTCCGGAGCAGGCCCGAAACGCTGTACCTTCCCGTCGTTCTGTTGACCGGGCGAGACGGCCACAAGGAGATGCTGGCATCGCCCGTCAAGCACTGACCCGGCTTTGGCCGCTCGCGAGGACATACCCCCCGGGGGCCCGATCACCTCACACCAGGACAGACACGCCCCCATATCCCCAACTGCGCTCAGCCTTATACCCCCAGGTGTTCTGCCATCGTCGCGTGCCGAGGTCGCGAGAACGGCATCTGCTCCCCGCAACTGTGACCGGTAGGCACCCTGCCGGAGTGCAGCACGCGTTCTTTCTGCCGGGCGACTCAGGGACATGCCGGAGTCTATCTGTTGGCCAGGCGGCCTTGAGGTCTCGGATACCTGAAACGCGGGAGGGCGCTGTCCCGCGGAGGTCCGTGGCCAGGCTCGGAAACACTCCAGGCCTGGCCCGATTCAGCACGCACACTGCACAATGACGTCCGGCCCCGGTACTCAGTTCATCGCGTTGCGCCCACTCAGCACGATTCCCGGGGCCGGATCGTCGCACGATAGGATACCCTCGCACTGTGCGCAACAAACTCTCACTATGCGAGAGGATCAGGACCGGCCATCCTTGGGGAAGCGACCTACACGCCTGGCCTATTCGCCCTCGTGCGGGGTCACCACAACCCCACGGCTTATCAGGAAGCTGATGCGCGCGGCGGCCTGGTGCAGTCTCGGCAACCACGCCAGCAATGCCTGGTCGCTTACCTCGCTTCCGGCGCCGACCAGCGCTAGGCCCCCAAAGACCTTCTGCCGATCATCGAACACCGGAACCGCTGTGCCATACACTTCCTCAAGGAACTCCCCCCGGCTGAGTGCGTACCGCTGCTCTCTGACGAGCGCCAGCTCCTCCCGTAGGCGGTCGGGCGAGGTGATTGTTCGATCCGTGAGTTTCGGGAGCGCGTCTTTGAGCCACTCGTTTAGTTCCAACTCCGGGAGGCCAGCAAGGTAGCACTTTCCGGACGCCACGGCATGCGCCGGAGCAGGTGGGCTCGCGCTTGGGTCAAAGCGAAGCGGGTGCGGCGACAAGGCATACATGGCCATCGCCATCGCGCGGAAGCTTTCCTCAACAAACGAGAGAATGCAGGTTGCTCCGGTCGAGTTGGCCAGGTTATCGAGGATTTGCTGGGCCTCATCTGCGAGCGATTGACCCCCTTGAAGATAGGGCGCGGGCTGCAGCCACGCGAGCGGGCTGAAGCGATAGCGGCCGCTCTCGGAATCCTGCGTCACCACCCGCTCTGTTATCAGCGTGTGCAGCAGCCGGTGGGCAGCTGATTTGTCAGGCCTCAGCTCACGGCTGATCTCTGACCGCCGTTTCCCCTGCGGGTGCCTCACGAGCAGGGCCAAGATACGCATCGCCCGCGCCGCAGACTGCACGACCTTGCTTCGGCCCTCGCTCTGCCGCCGCTGCGTTCCGCCGTTCGTGGACATTCCCGCCTCAGACTA
>CAZLHI010000051.1:0-18497 GCA_964559435.1 uncultured bacterium
CCTCCGGAACGTCGCACTGGCCGGCGGCGTTGTCACCCCAGGCGATGACCTCGCCGTCGGCGGTCAGCGCCAGGCTGTGCACCCACCCGCCGGCGATGGCGATGACGCCGGACTGCGCCGCCAGCGGGACGTCGCACTGGCCGTAGTAGTTGTCACCCCAGGCGATGACCTCGCCGTCGGCGGTCAGCGCCAGGTTGTGCACCCACCCGCCGGCGATGGCGATGACGCCAGACTGCGCCGCCAGCGGGACGTCGCGCTGGCCCCAGAAGTTGTCACCCCAGGCGATGACCTCCCCTGCCTCTGTCAGCGCCAGGCTGTGGTATCCCCCGCCGGCGATGGCGATGACGCCGGACTGCGCCGCCGCCGGAACGTCGCACTGGCCCTCCGTGTTGTCACCCCAGGCGATGACCTCGCCTGCTTCCACCGCGCTCGGGCTGAGCGCGAGCAGCACAGCCGCCAGCCCGAGAAGCAGTGGGATGGCCTGCACCGGGCGGCAAGCGCGCCTCCACGGCCGGGAAGCGCGCCTCCACGGCCCGGAAGCGCTCCCCCCACCCAAGGTCGCCAAACATCGCACGATCGCGAAACGTACGAGCACCGCATTCATAGCTATGCCTCCTTGCTATGCCTCCCTTTGTGCTAACGCTCAGCACGCCGCAGCGTGCATCTCTGTGCCGCTCAGCACGCGGCCGACCGCCGCGACTGCGGCGCCGCGCGGAGCTATCAGCGCTGACAGGCGATGCCCAGAGGCGACTCGGCGGAGACCCGGTTGCACTGGCCTGGTTGGGACCCCGCCAGCGTATGCTTGCCCCTCGTAGTGGCTTTTCCATGTTTCGGGGGTACATTCTGAGAGCGAGCGGGCGGCACGTCGGGGGCGGCCTCGGGCTCTCGGAGGCTCACGAGGCCTGACGTGTGGAGCAAGCCCCGAAACAGCAGCGGGGAAGGTGCGAACCCCTTTCCCCGTCAACACCACATCCTTATTACTATAGGGCGGCCATGCCGCAGATCCCGCGCAGGCTTGGCGAGGCAGGACCCAGCACCCTGCCCCGTCCAGCTCGGACTTCCCTCATCCTGCATAGCTCGCCAGACGCGAGTGAAGCAAGACGCGGACGCTTGGCCGGCTTCGCCTCTGTTGTGTCACATCGCCTCGCCGGAGCTTCCCGTGCCTGTGTCGTCTGCGGCTGTGATTGGGCCCATCGACCGGCTCAGGCTGCCCGCCTCTCTTGACAGGGCCCGCAGACGTCTGGTATATAACGTGCTGATGTTCTTTGTCCGTACCGTAGCAGGTATGACATGGCGAATCTCGGCGGCGACATCCTGAAGGGTAACACCCTTACGCTCATCCTCACGCTTCTCGGCGAACAGCCGATGTACGGCTTCCAGATCGCGAAAGAGGTCGAGAGGCGCAGCGAAGGCGCGCTCCGTTTTCGGGAGGGGCTGCTCTATCCAGCTCTCCACCAACTGGAAAAGGAGGAGCTGGTAGAGAGTGAGTGGTGGACCTCCAACCAGGGTCCCCGGCGCAAGTACTATCAGCTCACCCGGAGGGGAAGGCGGGAGGCGGCACGGCTCCGACAGCGGTGGGCACTGTTCTCCCGAGCCGTGAATCAGGTACTGGGAGGTGGGACCCGTGACTAGCCTCGACACCTATCTGGACCGGGCCTGTGTCCGCCTTCAGGCGAACCCGGCCGAGGCGGAGAACATCCGACAGGAGTTGTGCTCGCATCTGCAGGAACTGATCCAGACCCATGTCGCCCAAGGCATGGACTCTCCGGAGGCGATGGCCGCCGCCCTCACAGATTTCGGTGACGCTGGCAGACTTCGGGACTGCCTCGATCGAGTACATCATGGCGACCCCTGGTGGATCCTCCGCATCAAGGGACTTGCGCTGGGGATGATGATTGGCTGCCTGCTTGGACTGCTGACCCCCGTCGGCGGGCATCTGGAGTTTCTCGTTCGGGTCTTCCCGCTTCCGGCTGACATCGACGCCTCGCGCGCCCACATCGCCGTCAACGCGATGCTGGCCGGCGGCATGATCGGTCTGCTGTCGGCGGGGGGCCGCGGCCTGTTGACGGGATGGTGTGTGGGGTCGCTGCTCTGGCTGGCCGAGTATGTGGTTCACTGGATCGCCAGCACAGCCAGCGGCGCTACGGGAGCCGCGCCGAACATCCTGAACTCGGTGCTGCTGGCCCCACTGCTCGGCGGTGTATTCGGCGCGGCCGTGGGCGCCGGCTCGGCGGCCATTCTCTCCTACACGTCGCGAATCCGGCCGCAGATTCAGTAGCGCCGTTTCCAACGGGCGAAACCTTTGGCCCGCTGTTTGCGTCTATAGGTACATCAGATGCTGATGTTCGGCCGCGGACCGAGAAGGCGGCCAGTGGGGCCGCCCTCGCAAGGAGAGCAACGTCATGATGAGATGTGTGCGCACGGCTGGACTCGTCCTGAGCACGGCGGTGATGCTGGCTTCCTCGTGTCATGCCCGCGAAAGCCTTCCGGCGCTCACAGTCTCGGAAGCGGTGAAACTTGCGCTTGCGCGCGATGCGCTTGTCAGGGAGGCGGAGCTGTCGCTGTTAGATGCGCGGACAGTGCTGGTGCAGACGAGTGCGTATACCCCGGAGCTCGCTCTCGGCGCCAGGACTGCTGCGGCTAGTTCGACCGGGCTCGACCCGGAGTCGGCCGTTACCGGGACGGACTACTCGTCGCAGTCCTACGATTCCTCCGTCCGGGTCCCCCTGCGGGGTGACACCAGTCTATCGGTCTTCACCTCGGCCTCCACAAATAC
This sequence comes from uncultured bacterium, assembly GCA_964559435.1. GTDB lineage: Bacteria > Armatimonadota > Hebobacteria > Hebobacterales > Hebobacteraceae > Hebobacterum. The sequence goes on from CAZLHI010000051.1 coordinate 2,777, forward strand.
GACTAACTCCAAGCTCCGAGCCGGGGAAGAGGAGGAGTTCACCTATGCCGGCGCCAGTGTGGGTGCCGGCATCTCGCGGCCCCTGGGGCTGTTTCGGGATGAGCGAGTGCTGACCGAGGGGGACCGGTGGTCTGCCGACCTGGGGGTGCGCGGAGCCGAGCTGTCACTCGAACAGGCGCGGAGACAGGTTGTGGAAGATACGCTCCGCTACTTCTTCGACGCGGTGCGAGCACAGCGGCAGGCAGAGATCGCGGCCGCCTCCAAGCGGGAGGAGGAGGAGCTACATCGGATAGCAGAGGAGAGGCTCAGACGCGGCAAGTTGGCGGAAATCGAGGTGATGGAGGCCCGGGTGAGTGCTGACTCGGCCGAGGTCAGGCTGCGCAAGACGCGCTCGGCGGCAGCCACCGCGCTGGATGCCCTCAAGGGGTATCTCGGTCTCCCCCTGGATGAGGAAGTGCAGCTCAGCCATGACGCCACTCCTGCTGGACCACCGGCGTCCATGGACGAAGCTGCGCTGGTCGAGCGCGCCTTCGCACAGCGCACCGACCTCCGGCAGCTCGCGCTCGACGTCCGGTCAGCCGAGTTAGATGTGCGACGGACCGAGGCAAGAAGTAGACCAGGCGTCTCATTAGCCGGCGGCTACACCCGTTCCGGAGAGGCGCCGACGATCGACGAGAGCTACCGTCATCTCGTCAACCCCAACTGGTACGTCGTTCTCGGACTCACCACGAGTCTCACCAGGGAAGAGGACCGGGCCGCCATCGACAGCGCCCGGACCTCCTTCCAGGTCGCCGAGACGGATGAGAAGCTGCGGCGCGACGCGGTGCGGCTCCAGATTCGGAGTCTGATGCGGGAGGTGGAGAACGCCGCGGCCAATGCGGCCCAGCTTGCGGAAACGGTCGAGGTGGCGGAGGAGAACCTGCGTATCCGCCAGGTTCAGTTCGAGCACGGGCTCATGCGGGCGATCGACGTCACACAGACCGAACGCCAGTTGACCGAGGCGCGGGCAAAGCTCCTGGACGCAATGATCGACTACGAACTCGCCTCAGCGGGCCTGAGCCTCGCAGTTGGCGAGATGCCGGCCGTGGCGGCTGCGGCTGCTGCGGCCGGCGAGAACAAGGAGGTGATACAGTGATGAAGACCGTTTGGGTAGTTGTCGTAACGGTTGCGCTTGGTGCTGTCTCAACCGGCTGCGGAGAACGCACGGGGCAACCGACTACGACGGCGGCACAGCCAACACAAGTCGCAGATACGCCGCCGCTGCCCGACTGGGCCCCGGAGAACCCATCGCCGGAGTTCCTGCGGGCAGCGCGCGTACTGAAGCCGATTCCACGGGAGATCGTTGGGAAGTACGTTCTCGGTGACAACGCGAGCGCGGCATTGGTGGGGCGACTTCTGCGCACTTACCCGGCCGCTTACGAGTTCTTTGGGACACTAAGTGATGAACAGATCGAGCACTTCCTGTCGGCCAGAAAGATAGCCATCCCCGCCAGGTCTCTTACGGCGAGGCAGCGCGCGGCCCTCGATAGCTGGTTTGAGGCGTGGCGCAAGGCCATTGAAGGGGCGTCAGCGGAGTTCTGCGACTACCTCATCTTTCTCTACAAAGTCGGCGCCCAGGAAGACTTGTCAAACGTCGACGTTGGCTTTGCGACCGTGCCAGTGGGGTCCTCGACGTCTGAGACGGTGAGCACGCACTGCGTCCACATCTGGTTCTGGGTAGCACACCCGGACGGAACTCCGGTCGAGTGCGGCATAGCTTTCGCACAGATCTGACGGGCTCTTCTTGAGGAGGCACATGATGGGAAGGCTGCGTCACCGAAAACCGTGGCTCTCTCTGGGAGTCGCGACGCTGGCGTTTCTCGTCCTCGGCTGCGGGGGGAAGGCTGCCGAGTTGCCCGAGCGCGCGCCTGCGGAGGAGACGGCCGTCCCACTCCCCGAATGGGCGCCGGAGAATCCGTCGCCGGAGTTCGTGCGCGCGGCGCGGGTGCTGAAGCCAATACCGCAGGAGAGGCTGCACGCCGCGTCCGAGGGCGATCTAGCTGTGCAGGCCCAAATGCAGCGATACCGTCTGACGTATCCGGCGACCTACGAGTTCTTTGGGACGCTCAGCGATGAGCAGATCGAGCGTTTCCTCGGAAGCAAGAAGAAGCAGATTCGCATCCCGGTCAGGTCCCTGACCGAGGCACAGCGGGCCGCTCTCGACAACTGGTTTGAGGTGTGGCGTGAAGCCCTGGGAGAGGATCACGACCATCGTGTGACTCTCTTCAAGCTGGGTGCCAAGGAAAACCTCTCCAACGTGGACGTCGGCTTCTGGGCTCTTGGGGGACACAGCGTTCACATCTGGTTCTGGGTTGTGGAGGAGGATGGCAGCACGGGGGGTTCCAGCTCCTCCTACTTCGCCCAGATCTAACGGATCTTGCCAGGAGGTCGATGATGAGAAGGTTTCGCGGGCGAAAAAGGTTGCTGTTGGTGGCAGTCGCAACGCTGCCGCTTGGAACACTTGGCTGCGGCCACCGGACAACGCCGGATGACTCTGTTCCCAAGCCGGCGCAAGTTGCTGAATTGCCCCTCCCCGAATGGGCGCCGGAGAATCCGTCGCCGGAGTTCCTGCGCGCGGCGCGGGTGTTGAAGCCTATCCCGGAGGAAGCACTACTCAGCATCGCCCGCGCCGACAAGGCGGCGGAGGCAATGCTAAGGCGAGCGGCCGGGGCCTGGCCAGCGGCCTACGAGTTCTTCGGCACGCTGACAGATGGGCAAATCGAACGGTTTCTGTCAGCCAAGGAGATAGCCATTCCAGTCAAGTCCCTGACCCCCGAGCAACGTGATGCTCTCGACAATTGGTTCGAGGTCTGGCGAAAAGTCATGAACGGCCTCGATCCCGAAGACTACCTGATTGTCCTCTACAAGATGGGAGCCGAAGAGGATCTCTCGAACGTACGGGTCGGATTCATAGCCCATGGGGGTCATGCGGTTCACATTGCCTTCTGGGTAACTCCCCCCGGCGGTGAAGAGGACTATATCTGTACCTGGTTCGCGAACATCTAGTCTGGTGAGCATGGGGACATGTCCGACACACTTGCGTCAGCCTGGCTCGCCGTAACCCGTCACCGCCTGCGCTCTGTGCTGGCGATGGCGGGGGTGGCGGTGGGGGTGTGCGCGCTCACCTCCATCATGTCGGTGGAGAAGTCGTGGCGGCAGGCTGTGACGGACTTCTTCGCCCCCATGGACTTGGAGACGGTGCGAGTCATCATACCGGCTGGCTCCAACTGGCGGCAGCGCGGGTTCTCGAAGCCAGCTTTGGAACGCGAAGACATTGAAGCCATCCTCGCTCACTGCGTGGCGGTCGAATCGGCAACGATGATAAGCTGGAGCACGATGCGTGCGGAGACCGAAGACTCCGCGTTGGAGCTGGCCGTCCGAGCGGTGGAGGCTGACTTCGTGGACACACTCCCGGACGAAGTGCGAGAGGGGCGGCTGTTCAGCGCCGACGAGGTCGCTCGGCAAGAGGCCGTGTGCGTCCTTTCCTTCGAGGCGCGGGTTTGGCTCTTCGGTAGCGAGGAGTGTCTCGGTCGCCAGATCCGTCTGGGCGGCCATCGCTTCGAGGCCGCGGGGGTCATTGCCGGGAATCGCCATAGCGGAATCGGCACGAGGGCCATCTATGTTCCCGCCACCTGGTCCCGCGCTCTGCTGAGCGATGCAGGCTGGTTCGGCGCCCAGACTGAGATCTTCGCCCGCACCAGTGAGCCGAAGGTTGCCTGTGGGCAGATCGAGAAGCTAATGCGGCAGCGTATTGGCGGCGATGGGACGCGCCCGTTCACACACTCGCTGTGGGAGGTACGGGAAGCGGCGCTCAATGCCCGCACACGGGCCACACTCTACAGCGGTCTGGCCGGGCTGTGTGCGCTGCTGGCAGCAGGGATCGGAATCGCGGCCCTGCTGTTCATCTCCGTCGCCGAGCGGTCGCGGGAGATTGGCATTCATCGGGCGCTGGGGGCCGGCAAAGCGCGCATCTATGGCGAGTATGTGCTCGCCTCGGTGATCCTCTCTGCTGGCGGGGCCGTGCTGGGGGCGCTGGTGGGCATACCGGCGGCCGCGGCCGGGGCCTTCACGACGCGCTGGCAGCCGGTGCTCGACCCGCTGGCCGGGCAGATGCTGATGGAGGGGACGCGCGACTTCCCGAAGCTCTCGGAGATTGCCCTAAGCGTATCGTGGGAGGCCGTCGCGATCGCAGTCGCATTGGCCTTGCTCACCGGCGTGACGGCTGCGCTGGCGCCAGCCTCGGAGGCGGCTGGCATCAATCCCGCTACGGCCATCGCACAGCGGGCCGGCACGCGTGGTCGGCTGCGGAAGCTGCTGACCTGCCTGCAGGTCGGGTTCGGTCTGCTGGTGCTGGTGGTACTGACCTCTTACTTCTCCGTGCTGCAGAGCGAGGAGAAGGCCGAGGCGCGGGAACTGCTCGGACAGGATCGGGTCTCGGCCATCGCGGACCCGATCGCGGCCATGCGAAAACCCGTCGATCGGGAGTACCTGACGGGTTGCCGAGATGCACTCGCTGCGGTTCTGGCTTCGCCAGCGAGGATGGCGGCCCTGCGGCAGAAGACGCCACTCCTCACCGCGCTCACTCCCCTGGTCCCTCGATGGTTGGCGATGGAGCGAGGGGGAAACACGATCAAGGCGGCGCAAGTGGTCTTCACCACGCCCGAGGCCTTCGAGTACGGCGCCAAGCTAGCCGGAGATGTGCTGCACCGCGTGGTGGGCGCATTCCGCAACGGGTCTCCCGTGGCGGTGATCAACCCAGAGGTCAAGGACGAGCTCTTCGGAGAGCGTGATCCGGTGGGCGAATCGGTAAGCGTCGCCGGCAAGCAGTTCACCGTCATCGCCGTCCGGCCCAACCCCCCCGGCAGCTCGGGCTTCCGAGCGGCCTGGGTTCCTATCTCGTTCTATGACAGTCTGAAGCATCGGGCCCCTCCGGAGGGGGACGTGATTGCCTTCATGATGGAGGTGCGAGTGGACGGGAGGCCGGTGGACGAACGCAGATACGCGGAGGCGCTGGCACAGCTTCGGGACGCGCTCCTGCCGATGCTGCCGGAGGAGTACCGCAAGGGCATCAAGCTCAGCGAGCGCATTCCCGAGACGACGAAGCAGTTCATCTTCCAGCATAGGGCGGTTGCAGTGCGGGGCGCCGTGGGCGCGCTGGCAGTTCTGCTGGTTGCACTCATCGGGCTTGCGAACATGCTGCTGGTGTCGGTGCACCAGGAGGTGAGGGAGACTGGGGTGAGGCGCGCCTTCGGGGCGCAGCGGGCCGACGTCGCGCTGCACTTTCTGTCGGAGGGTGTGGTGCTGAGCGCGATCGGGAGCGCCGGCGGCCTGCTGGCGGGAGGGGCGATCTGCTATGCCGCCAACGCATGGGGAGGGCTGCCGCTGTCGGTGTCGGCCTTCTGGGCGGGGGCGGGCGCGCTGGCGACCGTGATCATGGGCTTGGTGATCTCGCTGTTTCCGGCGGCGGCGGCGGCGCGGATTCATCCGGTCGAGGCGTTGCGGTATGAGTAACGGCATCATTCGCAGAGAACGCAGGTGGGGCAAGCCGGGACGGCTGGCATGTCTCCTTGCGCCCGCCAAGAGGAGAAGGACGATGAAGTCAACGCGGCGTGTCATCGCAATCATCGGGGTTGTCGCCTCCTGGTGGGCAGGAGCGTGCCTCCTGTCCGGTTGCGGAAATGGCCATTCCCCGAAGGCAGGAGCTTCAGCTCCTGCCCAGCCTACCAACGCCTCCATCCCTCTCCCTGACTGGGCACCCGAGAACCCCTCGCGGGAGTTCCTCCGCGCGGCGCGGGTGCTGAAACCGATGCCGAGTGAATTGCTCGATGCCACCGCTCGGGGGGATCAGACGAGAGCCGCAACTATAGACAAGTTCACCCGCGTCTGGCCAGCTTCCTATGAGTTCTTCGGGACACTCACGGATGACCAGATGAAGCGATTCCTTTCGACCGGGCAGATACGAATGCCGGTGAAAGACCTTACCATGGCACAGAAGACGGCGCTCGAGAGCTGGTTCAGCGCCTGGCAGCGCGCCATGAAGGGCACAGAGGACGAGGACTTCCTCGTTGACCTCTACAAGGCCGGGGCAGAGCGCGATCTGTCGAACGTCGAGGCTGGCTTCGACGTGCAGGCCGGGCACATGGTGCATGTCAAGTTCTGGGTGAAGCAACCCGACGGTAGCGTGCAGCAGCGATGTGCCGAGTTTGCGTGCATGTGATGAGGGAAGGTACAGTGAGGATAGCGGCCAAGGGATTTGCCTGCATCATTTTGACGGCACTGGTAACGCTGTCTCCTGCGCTCGGCTGCGGCCGTCGGGCGTCTCACACGCGCGCGCCCGCCTCGCCCGTCGAAGAAGGGCCATCCATCCCTCTCCCTGAGTGGGCACCCGAGAACCCCTCGCCGGAGTTCCTCCGCGCGGCGAGGGTGCTGCGGCCCATGCCGCGGGAGATGTTGGAGCAAGCAGCTGAAGGCCAACAGGCTATGGACGTCTTTCTCAGACAACTAACGCAGACCTGGACCGCGACCTACGGGCTATTTGGGTCCATGGATGATCAGATCGAACGATTCCGCGAGGCGAAGCGAGTGTACATCCCGGTCGCCTCGATGACGCGAGAACAGCGCGCGGCGCTTGACCGGTGGTTTGAGGTATGGCAGACAGCGATGGGAGGCGGGACGCCGCCGGGCGCTGAGTTCCTGGGGGACTACCTCGTCTTCCTGTACAAGCAAGGCGCTATGGAGGATCTCTCCAATGTGGAGGTCGGGGTCGACGTCCCGGAGGGCATGGCTGTGCATCTTCGCTTTCGCGTGAGGCAGCGAGACGGGAGCCTCAATACTCCCGGCATCACCTTCGAATTCTATGGCTAATGTGTGTGAGGATCGGCCTTCATCCACCTTCGCTGAAGCCATGGTGGACCGGTCACCCGCAGAACCGCCGTCTCGGCAATAGGAGTCTCTCATGAAAGGTACGTGGCTTCGAATCGTCGGTCTGCTCGCGTTCGTCCTCGCTCTGGCCGCGGTGGGCGGCTGGTGGATGATGCGGGGCGTGAGGGGGCAGAGTGGAGCCTTGGCGCCATCCGAGCCCCTGCCAGGGGAGGTATCTGCCGCGGCCGCCGAGCCTTCGCCCCTGTTGAAGATCGATCCCAACAAGCTGGTCCTTCCCGGAGTGATCGAGCCCTACGAGAGCGTGCCGGTGAGTGCGAAGCTGACCGCCAACATCGCTTCTCTCAAGGTGAGAGACGGCAGCACTGTCCGCAAGGGCGAGCTGCTCTGCACTCTCGAAGATACGGAGCTACGGCAGCAGATCGACTCCGCGCGACTGATCTGCCTGCAGGCGCAGGAGACGCTGCGCCGTGCGCGCCAGGAGCGCTCTGCGGAGCTCGAGAGAGAAAGCCTGGCCCTCTCCACCGCACAGCGAGAACTGGATAGCTGCCGAGTCGAGAGCGAGCTCCAGCTGGAGGAGGCGCGGGCGACGCTCGCGCGAGCAGAACGCGAGCTCGCGGACGCGGAGGCACTGCACGAAGCAAAGGCGGTATCGATGGATGAGGTGCGAGAGAAGCGGGATGTCTGCGAGGACGCGAAGCGCACACTGGAGCAGACCGAGGCGGCGGCCGCCGCGCGGATCTGCCTGCTCGAACAGCGGGCGGAGCAGGCGCGGCTCGACATCCGGACCGAGTCAACGTCGCAGCAGGACATCCGCGGATACGAGCTGGCTGTCGCCAACGCCGAGGCCGAGCTCAAGGAGCGGGAGGCGCGGCTGGCCGACACCCGCATCACCGCACCCATCAGCGGCACAGTGCGGATCATCCCGCGCACTCGCACTTCCGCGATGATGATGACGGGACAGAGCGCGGAGGTGCTCGGCCCCGGCGTCAGGGTGTACGAGGGCGACCCGTTTCTGGAGATCGCAGCCACCGACCGCGCCTGCGTCCGCATCGAGGTGGATGAGACTGACATCGGCCGGATGCATGTAGGCATGAAGGCGAAGATCACTGGTGACGCGTTCCGGGATCGGGAGCTCGAGGGTGAAGTGGCCGAGATCCAGATCGCTGGGCGCAGGGCCGGGCGGGGCGTCAGCCTGTTCCCGGTCACCGTGCTGATCGCCTCGCCGATGGGGGGAGTGCGGATGGGTATGACGGCGGATGTGACGATCAGACTCGAACCGTCTGACACAGAGGAGGAAGCAGATGCGTGACAGCGCGACGACCTGTTACAGCCATGCACCGCCTGTCGGCCCGGCCTCGTGGTGGTTCAGCCTCCTGCTTCTCATCGCGGCGCTGGCCCTCGCGCCCGGTTGCGGCCAGCGCCAGGCGCAGCAGGAGCCGCCTGAGAGGCCGGCACAGACGGCCGACGTACCGCTGCCCGACTGGGCGCCGGAGAACCCTTCGCCGGAGTTTCTGAGGGCGGCTAAGATGTTGAAGCCTATGCCGGAGTCGGCAGCTCCCGACCGTTCGGCCACCGAGATCAAGAAGCGCCAAGCCATGAAGTCCATGGTTCACACAGCGCTTTATGAACTCTTTGGGGCATTGAGCGACGAACAACTGCAGGAGTTCCTCGACTCGGGAGAAACGCGCATTCCCATGGAGCAACTGACGACCTCACAGCGAAGGGCGGTCGATGCGTTCTTTGAAGGATCCAGGGAATATGCTGAAGATGGCTATTCGCACGGCCGGGACTACCTTGTCATGCTGTATAAGGCTGGCGCAGCTCAGGACCTATCAAATGTTGATGTGGGTTTCCAGAGCATGGGACACCAAGTCTCTTTTTACTTCTGGATTCAGAGGCCGGACGGCAGAGAGGCTATGCTCGGAATGTCACTCGCGTACATGTAGCCTTCCTCGTGGCTGACCCGGCAGAGCAGCTATGAGAGTTAGTCTGTGGTTGTAGTAGTGTAGGACTGAAATGATAGACATCTTCTCATCAGCCTGGGCGACGGTCACCCGGCACCGACTCCGCTCCGTATTGGCCATACTCGGCATGGCGATAGGCGTGTGCGCGCTGACCTCCATCATGTCTGTGGAAGACTCGTGGCGGAAGGCGGTGATCGAGTTCTTCGCGCCGATGGATCTGGAGACCGTGAAGGTCGTCCTCCCAGCGGGGCACAACTGGCGGGAGAGCGGATTCCGGCGAGGGAGTCTCGAGCCGAGCGATGTGGAGGCAATCCGCACGAACTGCCCGGCCGTCCAGTCCGTCACGCCGATGATGACTGGCAGCGTTCGGGCAGAGACGCGCGACTCGTCCCTGCCGGCCGCTCTGTATGCTGTTCAGGCAGATTTCGTGAAGGCACTGCCGGATCAGGCACATGAGGGGCGACTGTTCACCGCGGAGGAGCAGCAGCGGAGAATGCCTGTCTGCGTGCTCTCCTTCGAGGAGCGGCTCTGGCTCTTCGGAGACGAGCCAGCAGTTGGGCAGCCAATCCGACTGGAGGGCCGCCGGTTCACCGTCGTCGGCGTCATCTCCGGAAATCGCCACACGGGAATCGACCCGGAGGCCATCTACATCCCCTTCGGCCAGGAGCGCGGCCTCGTTAACTCCCGGATGGAGATCTTCGCCCGAGCGCGGGATCCCCAATCGGCCTCCAGGCAAATCGAGCGGCTGATGCGGGAACGAGTCGGCGGAGACAAGTCCCGCCAATTCACCGAATCGCTCTGGGCGGCGCGGGAGCAGGCGATGCGGTCGCGGATGAGGGTCACTCTCTACAGTGGCGTGGCCGGGCTCTGCGCGCTCCTGGCTGCTGGAATAGGGATTGCCGCCCTCCTGTTCGTATCCGTCGCGGAGAGAGCACAGGAGATAGGGATTCGTCGGGCGGTAGGAGCTTCGAGAGGAGTCGTCTGCGGGGAGTACATAGTCACGGCGGCGCTGCTGGCGCTGCTGGGAGGTCTGCTTGGGGGGGCCCTGGCGATACCAGCATCCGCCATGGGCGCGTTTGCGACAAAATGGCAGCCGGTGACGGGAATCTCGGGCGCTCTGCTGGCCCTGCCCGAAGGAAGACAGCTTCCGAGCATATCGGATATCGCGGTCTCGGTCTCCTGGGGCGCGCTGGGAATAGCCATCGTCCTGGCACTGGTGAATGGTGTGGTCGCGGCGCTTGCGCCGGCCTCGGAGGCGGCGAGAGTGGATCCCGCTCGCGCCATTGCCGCACGCGCGGGAACGGAAATCCGACCGAGAAGATTCCTGACATGTGTCCAGGTAGGCTTTGGGGTGCTGGTGCTCGTGCTCTTGACCTCGTACTTCTCCGCTATGGACACCCAGGAGCGGACGGAGGCCAGGAACGCGCTCGGTCAGGATCGCATATCTGCGGTCGTCGATCCTATCGCCACGATGCGCAAGCCGTTCGACACCGAATATGTGCAGGAGTGCTGCGACGTCATGGCGGATGTAGTCATGTCTCCTGAGAAGATGTCCATCCTGCGGAGGAACACGCCGCTCCTGGGCTCCCTGACACCATCCGTTAGGCTCTCCGCGGCGATGTCCAGCAGCGGCAGCACGATGGATCGTGCCTCAGTGACCTTCACGACCGCTGAGGTGTTCGATTATAAACCTGCTCTGCCTGCGGATATCAGGCCTAAGGTAACCGAGGCCTTCCGCGCGGGACGGGCGGTGGCGGTCATTTCACCGGGAGCAAAAGGTGACCTCTTTGGGCGGCGCGATGCCATCGGAAAGACCATTACAGTGGCCGGGCGCAAGTTCACAGTTGTGGCTGTACAGTACTGCCCCGATTCCGAAGGCGGCACCCGGGACCCGAGCATTGCGATCCCGACGCAGTTTTACGCGACACTCGAACACCGGATGAGCCGCGAAGATGTCGGCTTGAGCAGTGCGGCGGGGGTGTTTGCCCGGCCCCTCGATTCCAGACAGTACGATAGGGCTGCGGCACAGCTCCGGGATGCCCTCCTGCCGCTGCTGCCGGAGGAGTACCGCAAGGGCATCAAGTTCAGCGCAGAGATCCCGGAGACGACTAAGCAGTTCATCTTCCAGCATAAGGCCGTCGCAGTGAGGGGCGCGGTGGGAGCATTGGCGGTGCTGGTGGTAGCCCTCATCGGGCTTGCGAACATGCTGCTGGTATCTGTCCACGAGCAGGTGAGGGAGACCGGTGTGCGCCGGGCCTTCGGGGCACAGCGGGCCGATGTGGTGCTGCACTTCCTGTCCGAAGGAGTGCTACTGAGCGCGCTCGGCGCGGGCGCCGGCCTGGCAGTGGCCGCGCTGGTCTGCTGGGCCACACGGAACTGGGCAGGGCTGCCCATCTCCGTGTCGGTCTTCTGGGCCGGCCTCGGTACGCTCGCCACGGTCATCGCAGGCACAGTCGTTTCTCTCGTTCCCTCCTTGGCCGCGGCGAGAGTGCACCCAGTGGAGGCGCTGCGATATGAATGAAAGGAGATCATAATGACGACGACAGAGGAGTGGGTCACGCCGCTGATTCGGCTGAAGGACATCAAGAAGACGTATCTGATGGGCAAGGTCCCGGTGCCGGCCCTGCGGGGGGTGGACCTGGAGATCGCGGATGGGGAGATGATGGCCATCATGGGGCCGTCGGGGTCGGGCAAGACGACCTTGCTTAACATCGTCGGTCTGCTGGATGCTCCCTCCGTCGGCTCGTACAAGCTGCAGGGGGACGAGGTGGGGAAGCTTCCGGACCGCCGCCGCAGCCAGCTCCGCAACAAGCACTTCGGGTTCGTCTTCCAGGTCTACAACCTGCTGCCGCGTCTCACCGCGCTCGAGAACGTGATGATCCCGCTCATCTACGGCGGGGTCAAGAAGAATGATCGGCGCCCGCGGGCGGAAGGAGCGATGGAAGCAGTAGGGCTAAAGGACCGAATGAGACACCGGCCGAGCGAACTCTCTGGCGGCGAGCAGCAGCGGGTAGCCATCGCCCGCGCCCTGGTCAACGAACCCGCCGTGATCCTTGCCGACGAGCCCACCGGCAACCTCGACAGCAAGTCCGGGGAGGCCATCATCGACCTGGTCCAGCAGTTGCACCGAGACCGCAAGGTCACCGTGGTCATGGTGACCCACAACGCCGCCATTGCCGACCGCGCCGAGCGGACGGTGGAGCTTCGGGATGGATACGTGGCTGGAGATGAGGCCGAGGAGCCGACTGGCTGACCGAGACAGGGAGCCTCAGTATGTCGCGGGTTGTACAGGCTTTTTGTGACATAACTGCCGAAGCCTGGTGGGAGCTCAAGCGAGCCCGCTTGCGGACCTATCTTGCGCTTCTTGGCATCGTGCTGGGCGCGATCGGGCTTACCGTCTTGATCTGCACGCTCCACTTGGAGAACGCCCTGCGAGGCGAACAGGACACCAACATCATCGACATCCGTATGCCGAGGCTCGAGGACTACGACCGCGCCATCTTCCGTCGCAAGCCGCGCCTGGAGCGCTATGAACTCACTCCCGAAGACGGAGAAGCGATAGAACGAGAGTGCGCGCACGCCGACCACGTCATCATCGGCGGGGTGTTGGGGGGAGCCGATTTCAAGGGGAAGAAGTGGCACAAGGCGCCACTTGTGTCCACCAACATTACGCGAACCGACCTCATCCGGTTCTTGCCCTACGGGGGCGCATCGTCCGGGGAACTCGTGTGGGGGCGGATCTTCAGACCAGCAGAGATGGAGAGCGGCGCGCGGGTAGTCGTGATCGACCAGAACATGAGCATCGGGCTCTGGCCGAAGCCGCAGAGGACCCTCGGCAATGGTTGGCTCGGGAGCCGCTCCATTCATATCAACGGATGGCGATTCGAAGTCATCGGCGTATTGCGCTCCAGGGGTGGCGGTTCGGGAGGGGCCATCATTCCCTACACATCCATGCACGAACTCTTCTGGGATTCCTACTGGCATCTCACCGCGGTTGCCAAGCGAGGGTATAGGAAGGCCACCGCGAGGGAGATCGACGACATCTTGTTCAGGCGCCTCGGCGATCCTGGATGCAGCTATGTCGTCCTACCGGGAATCAGCTATGAGGAACTCAAGCTGTACACGTTCTTCGGCATCGTTGGGGTCCTGACTCTCTTCTCCGCAGGAGCAGGGGTGTCGAACAAGTCCTACATTGACGCGCTGGAACGCGTGCAGCAGTTCGCCGTGCGCCGAGCGCTGGGTGCAACGAAGCAGCGGATCTACGCTGTTGTGCTGATGGAGAGCGCGCTCATCTGCGCATTCGGCTGCATCTACGGCCAGATCATAGGGTGGATGATATTCGCTTCGTTCTCGGCCTGGAAGTGGATCGCAGCCGAAATACGGACACCCGGCGTCTGGGCATCATATGCGATCCCGGCGCTGCCCCTGGGGGCTATGTTCTTGTTCGTCATTGCTTTTGGGATAGTAGGCGGTCTACAGGGAGCCGCCGTTGCGGCGAAGGCGAATCCTGCTGAGGTGCTTGCCCGAGAGGAGGCCGTCTGACGTGCTCGATCTTCTCGCCCAAGTGTGGCTCTCCGCCAGCCGTCGCGCACTCACCTACTGCATCGCCATCGTGTCGCTTGGCATGGGAGTCGCTGCCTTCGTGTGCCTGAGCGCGTTGAACGAGTCCTTCGCCGACAGCCTGAAGCTCAGAGTAAGGGGTCCGGACCCCGATTCAGAATTCCGGCCTACGCCCTTGGCGGTAGGGCCGACCATCAGTATAGAAGTGTGGCAGAAAGAGCGGCCGCTTGATGTAGAGCGGGTCAACGAGCACATAAGACGAGCAGTTGTGAAGGATATTGGGGCCATGACTACCGGCACATTCGATGTCAAGGTCGGCCGTCACGCCCTCAGAGAATGGACGGTGGGAGCCGTGTCAAGCGAGTGGCTCAAGCTTCAGCCACACTTCTGGCGGATACACCACAAGATCGCAGGCCGGCTATTCACCCCAGAAGACGACAGGTCTGGCGAGGCCGTATGTATCACCGATCACCGGCTGGCACGCATTCTTCCGGACAACGCCGACCCCGTGGGCCAGACGCTCAAGGTGAACGGAAGGCCCTTCCGTGTCGTAGGTGTTGTGAGGAGTGGCCACTACGACCCCGGGGGCTGTGAGGGACTGCTGCTGATTTCCTTCGCCGCAGCCTATCCTCTGCTCCGCATTCAGCCGCCCGACGGTGTGAGCTTCGTCCTTGCATCGGACGAGACACAAGTCGAGTCGGAGGTGACCAGCGTGCAGACGGCCGTCTCACGCGCATCGGGAGGAGGCTACGGCTACTCTGTCAGCTCCCCCTGGCTCGACCTCGAGGAGGCACGCTACCAACTCGGCTACATGCGTCTCTTCCTGGGTCTGCTCTCGCTGCTGCCCCTGTCGGTGGGGCTGCTGGGAATGGTAAGCATGCTGCTGGCAAACCTGAACAGCCGCGTGCGCGAGATCGGCGTGCATCGCGCACTGGGGGCGACTCGGCCTCGGCAGGCAGTCCTCGTACTGTGTGAGGCCGGCGTGACGGGGCTGCTGGCCAGCCTTGTCGGAATCCCGGTAGGAATGGCGGTACTGCATCTGCTCAGTTCAGCCTGGGGCAGTGAGCTTCAGATAGCGCCTGGATGGATTGCAGTCGCGGTGCTGGCAGGTGTTACGACCTCAGTGCTGGCCGGGCTCATTCCCGCGCGGGCAGCCATGAGGATCTCCCCCTGCGAGGCGCTGAGGGCAGAGTGAGCTAGCATATCCAGGATTGCAGTGGTGCGACCTTATGCTAGTATCGAGCGGACGTGAAACCGCCACTCCAGTTCCGGGTTCGCCCACTGAGTGTTACCCAGTCCGGTGCGCTGTCCGGCTCTGCCTTCCCTCAGCCCGAGTAGTTCTCCCATGGCGGACGAAAGAGGAGAGCGCCCGCCGAAGCGAGCGCTCTCGATCACGGGCGCCGGAAGCTAGTCGGCTTCTCGGCGCGGACTGTCGGCTGAACTGACTACGTGCCGCCGTGGTAGAAGTCCACCTCCCGCGGCAGGTAGTGCTCGACCGCCTCCGCATCCTCGACCTTGACCCTCATCCGGTAATCACCAGCCGTGAGAACCGGCACGTTGTCGTAGACCGTGAAGTAGGCGCCGGTGCCGGGAAGGCTGCCGCCAGCCACGTTCACGGTGGTGCTGGTAACCAGCGCCGGAGCGGTCGGGATCACCAGGTCGTAGTACTCGAAGGTGATGTCCCACGTGCCAACACCCGCCATCGCGGGGCTGAGGCTGCTGTTGGCGAACTCAACATAGGCGTAGGTGCTCGACGTCTTCGTGGGACCCGTAGAGGTCCAGCCGTGGTAGGTGACGGCCGGCAGGTTCAGGTCGGTGAAGGCAGGACCGCCAAGGACCACCGAGTAGGACGGGCTCTGGAATGCCCGCCACGTGTAGACGGACATCTGCGCCCGATCGACCCACATCGTCGGCTTATAGGTGCCGTCCCCGAAGCCCTGCACGACACCGCAGTTGACGCATTCCTCAACGGCCAGCGCGCACCAGTAGTCAGCAGGGACATCCGAGAAGACGTCGTTCTCGGTGTCCATCTCGTCGTCGGCGGTCACCCAGCCCTTGGCGCGGGCCACATACACGGCCATCTGACCACGGGTCACCGTGTAAGCCGGCTGGTAGCTGCCGTCAGCATATCCCTGAACGACGCCAGCGTCAGCCAGGGCCTCGATGTCCCCATAGGCCCAGAAGTCAGTCGCGACATCCGGGAAGGTCGCCTCTGCCGGCTCAGTCGGCGAGATGTTCATGCCGCGACGGATGAACACAGCCATCTGGTCGCGGGG
>CAZLHI010000052.1:0-17567 GCA_964559435.1 uncultured bacterium
TCTAGTCTCCGCGAGGCGCTCAGGCTCGTGCGCAGGCGCGTTAGAGCGACCCCGCAAGGGGCCTGGATCACAGGCGGCGGGTTCGATAAGAACCGCTGGGGCACCGATTCCCCGACGCGGCAAGATCTGGACTCCGTCTCACCCGACCATCCCGTCGCGCTGCGATCTCGCGACGGCCACAGCCTGTGGGCGAACTCGCTGGCTCTGCGGAAATGCGGGATTAGCGCGAGGACCCGGACGCCACCCGGCGGGCGCATAGCCCGCGATGAGGAGGGAAGGCCGAGCGGTCTGCTTCAGGAGGCCGCCGTCGCGCTCGTATTCGACTCGCCTGGCTTCGAAGAGCCTGCGTTGACTGCACAGGACCTCACTGCAGCGCTGCGGCTCCTCTTGCGGCACGGGATAACCTCCGCCCATCTGATGGAGGAAACACCTCTCTTCTCCAGTCTCCAGGCGCTCAGGCAGGAGCTGAAGCTTCCCGTGCGGGTTACGCTCTACCGCTGGCTGGCCGCCCTCGACGAGTTGATTGCTGCCGACGTGCACAGCGGACTGGGAGACGAATGGCTTCGCTTCGGCGGCCTCAAGCTATTCGCGGACGGCAGCCTTGGCAGTCAGACGGCCTGGCTGTTCCGGCCGTACGATAACAGGCCTGGGAGAGACTGCGGCGTGGCAGCAATGCCCGTTGATGAGTTACGCGTATTTGTGAAGCGGGCCGCCGAGGCAGGCATTGCCTGTGCGATACACGCCATCGGCGACCGGGCAAACGCAGAGGCGCTCGACGCCCTTGCCGAAGCTCGGCCCGCGAGGCCGCCGCTGCCCCATCGCGTGGAGCACTGCCAGCTTCTGCGGCCAGACGACGTGCGGCGCTTCTCTCAATTGGGCGTCGTGGCCTCAATGCAGCCGTGCCACATTCTCAGAGACATCGACTCGGCCGAGCGTTATTGGGGACGACGATCGCGGTACGCCTATCCCCTGAAATCCCTCCTGTCGGGCGGAGCAACTCTCGCATTCGGCTCGGACGCGCCGGTCGAGACTCCCAACCCGCTGGCCGGAATGTATGCGGCCGTAGAGCGCCGCACTGCCGACGGCCGCCCGGCCGCCGGATGGTATCGCCGCAAACAAGGCATCAGCGCCTTGCAGGCCATCTCCGCCTACACCGAGGGACCTGCCCTCGCGACCGGGGAAAGCCATCTGAAGGGGCGACTCGAACCGGGATACCTCGCGGACGTTGCCGTTCTGTCGAAGGACATCACTCGCAAACGCGGGCGGGCCCTGCTGGATGCGCGAGTTGACCTCGTAATTGCCGGGGGCCGCGTCAGATATCGCCGCCGAAGCCAAGCCTGAGCCGCCGACCCGGCGGCGGCAGCCGGGAACCAGAGACGGTCCGCGGCCCTGGGAGTGCCGGCTGTGGGCCCGCCGCCGGTCGCAGGTGAGCATCGGCAGCGGTCGCTGGCGAGCAAGGCCGCTTGGCCTGTGTTGACTGCTGTCGTGCGCCGTGGGTATCATCTCAGTGGCCATGGCTGCTGCGGTGAATCTCCAAGAGAAGATCGAGGAACTGCCGGACCGGCCGGGCGTGTATCTCTACAAAGACGTCTCGGGCGACGTTCTGTACGTCGGCAAGGCCCAATCCGTGCGCGCTCGTGTCCGCTCCTACTTCCAGCCTAGCGCGGACCTTCAGCCGCGCATGAGGCACATGCTGGCCCAAGTCGAAAATCTCGACTTCCTGGTGGCCGATTCCGAGCTCGAAGCGCTCATCCTGGAGTTCAACCTCATTCAGAAGCATCGTCCGCGGTACAATATCCGGTACCGGGACGACAAGAGCTACCCGTACATCCGAATAGACCTGAGGGATGAGTTCCCGACTCTCTGTGTGGTCCGCCAGCACGCAGTCGCGCGGGACGGCGCTCGTTATTTCGGTCCCTACGCTTCCGCGCGGGCCATGTGGGCGACGATACGCCTTGTCCGGCGCGTGTTCGGCGTATGTCAGCGGCTGATCATCTCTTCGAAGCGTCGGGGTGGATGCACTTGGGCTGCGGAAAAGGGCCCGCGCAAGCGCCCATGCCTCGACTACCATCTGGGGCGCTGCCTTGGCCCGTGCGTGGGCGCGGTGACCCCGGAGGAGTACCGGAGAGTAGTAGCGCAGGTGTGTGACTTCCTCGACGGCAAGTACGAGCACGTACTCGGGCAGCTCCGCCAAGACATGGAGCGAGCCGCAGAGGAGATGAGGTACGAGCTGGCAGCGAAGACCCGGGACCAGATCGAAGCACTCGAGACTACGATGAGCCGGCAACGCGTGGTCTCTCCCGCCGGCCAAGATGCGGATGCGCTCGGCTACGCGCTTCAGGAGGACACCGGCTGCGTCGCAGTGCTGGAGGTCAGAGAAGGGCGAGTCGTCGGCCAGGATCACTACCTGCTGGATGGGGTCTCGGGCGTTCCGGCAGCAGAAGTTGTAAACGAGTTCACGAAGCTGCACTATCAGAAGGTGGCAGGCGCGCCGAGGATGGTATTGCTTCCCGTTGAGATCGAAGACTCGGATACGATCGCTCAATTGCTGACCGAACGGCGCGGCCGCACGGTCCGGGTCGTTGCTCCCAGGCGCGGTGGCAAGAGGGATCTGGTCTCGATGGGCATGGAAAACGCGGAGCAGCATCTGCGGACCGTTCTCGAACGGGAGAGCGCCGAGCGGCGGAGAGGGGAGGAGGCGGTTTTCCATCTGCAGAAAGTGCTAGCGCTCCCAGTGCCGCCTCGACGGATCGAGGCATTCGATATCTCAAATGTCTCAGGCAGCCGGGCCGTCGGATCCATGATCGTCTTCCAGGATGGGCAGCCGAAGAAGAGCGAGTACCGGCGATTCCGCATTCGCCTCTCGGAAGGCCGACCGAATGACTATGAGATGATGAGAGAGGTCCTCTCTCGGCGACTAAAGGCGGCTGTCTCCGGAAACGTGAAGTTTCAGCATCTGCCGGACCTCCTGCTGGTGGACGGCGGGCCGGGACAACTGGGTGTTGCGGGCAGAGCTATGGAAGAGCTAGGCCTGAGCATGCCGGCGGCCAGCATGGCGAAGGAACACGAGCACATATACGTGCCCAGGCGGGCGCAAGCGATTGCGCTGCCAGGGCATTCGCGCGCGCTGCATCTGCTGCAGCGGGTGAGAGACGAGGCCCACCGATTCGCGCTCACCTACCATCGCTCGCTGCGTGCGCAGCAGGCCCGCGAAAGCGTGTTGAATGCGGTGCCGGGCATCGGTCGGGCACGAAAGCAGAAGCTGCTGCGGCACTTCCGAACCCTGAGCCGCCTCAAGGCCGCGTCGGCGGACGAGATAGCCGAGGTCGCAGGATGTGGCAGGTCAGTAGCGGCCAGTGTGGTCGAACACCTCAGAGAGGACGATTCCAACTGAGATGGCGTTTCGCGTGAGAGCACTCCAGAAAGGTGAGCTGGACGGACTGCTGCTTTGCTTCCAGGACGCTTTCGAGGTCGACGACGCGAGCATCTCGGTTGTACGCAATTCCCTCATAAACGATCCCTACTTCCATCCGGAACGCGTTCGGGTCGGGCTCCTGAACGAGCGAATCGTGAGCCACGCCGTCATCCTCCACCGTGCCGCCTTTGTCAGCAGTGCGGTCATCTCCGTGGCGGGCATTACCGCTGTCGCCACCCACCCAGCGTATCAGAGACAGGGGTTCGGCACGAGGGTAATGCACGACGTAATCCGCCTCATCAAGGGCCACAACTATGACATGGCCATGCTCACGACGCGCCTGCCGGCATTCTTCTCACGCTTCGGGTTTCGGGAAGTGCCGAAGGTCAGCGGCTTCGAGTGTCCGACAAAGGCTTTGGCCCGCCTAAAACCCAGCAGCCAATACGCCATCCATACGCTCGATTACAACCGCGATTGGCGCGCCGTGGCCAGCATTTACCGACAGTACAGCCGCGGGTTGACTGGGCTTCAGGTGAGGGACTACCGTTTCTGGGAGACGTGGCCGCGGCGGGGCACTTTCCCGCACGGCTTCTCGGCGCGCTTGGGCGCGATAGGGCTGCTGGCCGCGGACGGCGGCGAGCTCGTCGCTTACCTCGCGGCCAACGTGTCTACTGACCAAGGCCACTTGTCCGTAACCGACTTCGCTCATCTCCCCGGGCAGGAACAAGCAGGCTTAGCACTTCTCCGAAAAGCTGCCGAAGGCTATCTCACCAGCGGCTCCGGCCGCGCGGTACTTCAGCTTGGAGGCAACGCGCCAATCATGCCGCATCTGCGTGCCACCGGGGTCCCCGTCGAGGTCGAAGTCGGGCCGGGCCTCATGGTGCTGATGCCGAACCGCAGCTGGCTGGCGCCAGCGGGCCTTCGCAACGTGAACGAGGCGATCGAGAACTTGTTCCGCTCGGATCCCCCGCTCCTCTGGCACCGGGATGGCTACTGAGAAAGCCGGGCGCAGGTTGCTTGCCGGGCCCCCCGCCGTTCGTTGCCTCATAGAAACCAGTATGGGATGGGTGGCCGCGGTGGCTTGTGGCGCGAGTCTCGTGCGTACCACTCTTCCGCAACGGACGGCAGAGGAAGCGGCCTCAGCCTGCGAGGTCGAGGTATACTCCGAAGGGCCTCACCCGGCGCTGATGTCCCTGGCCGACGACCTCCGGCGATACTTCGACGGCCAGGCTGTCGATCTCACGAGCCATCCCGTCGATGTGGACGGCGAGCCGCCATTTCGCCGCCGCGTGCTGCTCGCGGCGCGCCGCGTCCCGTATGGTCAGGTCTGCACCTATGGCTGGTTGGCGGGGCAAGTCGGCGCGCCGGGAGCACAACGGGCCGCCGGGCAGGCGATGCGCTGGAACCCGCTGCCACTCGTGATCCCGTGTCACCGCATCGTCCGGGCAGACGGGAAGCTGGGCGGGTTCGGCGGCGGAACCGACATGAAGCGGGCGCTTCTGCAACTGGAGGGAATGCGCTTGGCCGGCGGGCGCGGCCGCTGAAAGCGCTCGCTGCGACCCTCGGCAGCATTCCCCCTCTACGGAGAAGGAGTCGCATCTGCCAGCATTGCGGCTATCTGCTTGGGAAGGCCACTGTCGGTGCTGGTCGAGCGCGCGGAACATCGAATCCTTGACAAGCCCATCTGGCGTCGGCTAGAATACGCCGGGCTGGGGCTTTGCCTCGGCCCCTCTGTCTCTCGGGGCAAGCCGCGCCGACCGCACTCTTCACTCGAAGCCGGCCTCCCCGTCGGGTCAGTCACACCACATGCGTGAGGAGGATCTAGCATGGCCGTGAAGGTGGCGATCAATGGCTTCGGCCGCATTGGACGCCTAACCCTGCGAGCGATGATGGAGCGCAAGGTCAAGGGGGTCGATATGGTGGCCATAAACGACCTCGCCCCTCTCGACATTAACGCTCATTTGCTCAAGTATGACACGAACTACGGCCGTTTCGCGGGCACCGTCGAAGTCAAGGCCGGGAAACTGGTGGTCAACGGCGACAAGTTTGAGGTGCTGGCTGAGCGCGATCCCGCTGCACTCCCGTGGAAAGACCTGGGAGTGGACGTCGTCATCGAGTCGACCGGCGTGTTCCGCAGCGTGGACAAGGCCGGCGCTCACCTGAGCGCTGGGGCCAAGAACGTCATCGTCTCCGCTGGACTCAGCGGCGAGGTCGGGCCGGACAACCCGACGATCGTGCTCGGCGTCAACGACGAGGTGTTCGATCCCAAGAAGCACAGGGTCATATCGAACGCGTCCTGCACGACCAACTGCCTTGCGCCCGTCGCGAAAGTCCTGCAGGATAGCTTTGGGATCGAGAAGGGGCTCATGACCACGGTGCACGCTTACACGAACGATCAGCAGGTGCTTGACCTCGTGCACAAGGACCCGCGCCGCGCCCGCGCGGCCGCCCTGAACATAATCCCAACCTCCACCGGCGCGGCGAAGGCCATCAGCCTGGTGATCCCCGAGCTGAAGGGCAAGATGGATGGCCTGGCGCTCCGCGTCCCCGTGGGAACCGGGTCGATCGTAGACCTGACGTGCGTCCTGCAGAAGAAGGCGACGACCGAGCAGGTAAACCAGGCCTTCGCGGCCGCCGCCAACGGCCGGATGAAGGGCGTCCTTGAGGTCACACACGACCCCATCGTGTCCAGTGATATCCGAGGCTACCCGGTCTCATCGGTGGTCGATGGCAGAGAAACCAAAGTATTGGCAGACAGCCTGGTCAAGGTCTTGGCTTGGTATGACAACGAGTGGGCCTACTCTTGCCGGCTCGGCGACCTGGTCGCGATAATCGCACAGAAGGCCGGATAGCCGACAACCGGAGACGGGGGCCGACGGCGGATGACTCCCGGGCTCTGCCGGTCGCTGCAGTCTCTCCAAGGAGGGCGCTCGTGGAGAAGATGACCATCCGCGATATCGATCCGAACGGAAAGCGCGTCTTCGTGCGCGTCGACTTCAACGTCCCTCTCAAGGCCGGCACCATTGCCGACGATACCCGCATCCGGGCAGCCCTGCCCACGCTCCAGAACTTGCTCGACCGAGGCGCCGGCCTCATAGTAGCGTCACATCTCGGGAGGCCCAAGGGCCAGGTCAAGCCAGAGCTTTCTCTGGCACCGGTGGCCGGCAGGCTCGAAGAGCTTCTCAAGCGCCCCGTGAGGATGCTTCCCGACTGCGTGGGCGCCGAAGTAGAGCAGGCAGTCAAGCAGCTGAAGCCGGGCGATGTCGTAATGCTGGAGAACGTTCGCTTCCACGCCGAGGAGGAGAAAGGCGACGAAGCCTTCGCGAAGCGGCTTGCAGGACTGGCTGACCTGTACGTCAACGACGCGTTTGGCGCGGCCCACCGTGCCCACGCCTCAACCACCGCCATCGCCAAGTTTCTGCCGTCGGCGGCGGGGCTTCTCGTGGAGAAAGAAGTCCAGGTGCTGAGCCAGCTCCTCGAGAAGCCGGCCCGGCCGTACGTTGCCATCCTGGGGGGAGTCAAGGCGAAGATCGGCGTGATCGAGAATCTTATGGAGCGTGTGGACACACTGATCATCGGTGGCGCCCAGGCCTACACTTTCCTTAAGGCACAGGGCTTGGACATCGGCAAGTCGATCTTCGATGAGGACAGCTTCGAACTGGCAAAGAAGGTCATCGAGGAGAGCGCCGGCGGGAAGCCGGAGCTGATCTTGCCGGTGGATGTCGTGGTCACAACGGAGCTCAAGGAGGACTCGCCGCGCAAGAGCGTGCCCGTTGACCAGATCCCGCCGGATTGGATGGGCGCTGATATCGGCCCCGAGACACGCCAGCGGTTCGCGGAGGCGGTCGCGGATGCCAAAACGGTCTTCTGGAACGGGCCGATGGGCGTATTCGAGATAGCGCCGCTAGCTGAAGGCACGCGGGCCGTGGCTCAGGCCGTCGCCGACTCGCGGGCGTACAGCGTGATCGGCGGGGGCGATGTCGTCGCGGCCATCGAGCAGCTTGGTTTCGGCGACAAGTTCAGTCATGTCTGCACGGGAGGCGGGGCTTCGCTGGAGTTCCTGGAGGGCAAGCAGCTGCCTGGCATCGCCGCCCTGCCCAATCGCTGACAACGTCGGGAGATACAGAACTCTGGAGGTTCATCGGCAATGGCACGTGTTCCGCTGATAGCGGGCAACTGGAAGATGAACAAGACGGTCACCGAGAGCGTCGCCTTGGCCCGAGAGCTGATGCCGCGCGTGAACGGCCTTGAGAGAGTCGAGGTCGCGGTCTGCCCGCCAGCCACGGCCCTGTACGCAGTTGGGGATGCGCTCCTCGGATCGAAGGTGGCCCTGGGTGCCCAGGACGTCTTCTGGGAGGAATCGGGCGCGTACACCGGCATGCTGAGTCCCGTCATGTTGCTGGATGTTGGCTGCAAGTATGCCATAATCGGTCATTCTGAGCGCCGGGGGCGGTTCGGGAAGCCCGACGAGTCATTGGCCCCCGATGCCACAGGTGTCTTCGGGGACACAGACGCCAGCGTCAATCTCAAGGTGAAGGCCGCCCTCAAGCACGGATTAGTCCCGATCGTCTGTGTGGGTGAGACGCTGCCGGAGCGGGAGGCCGGCCGTACGGATGAGCTCGTCCGAGGCCAGGTGGGAGCCTGTCTCGCCGGGCTGAGTGCCAAACAGGTAGCCGGCCTCGTCGTCGCCTATGAGCCCGTTTGGGCGATCGGAACCGGCCGCGCGTGCGAAGCGCCGGAGGCAAATCGAGTGTGCGGACTGATCCGGCAAGTCATCGGTGAGGGGTTTGGCGAGGACGCGTCCAGCGCTGTCAGGGTACAATATGGCGGCAGCGTCAATGAGAAGAACGCGCACGACATCATGTCACACCCGGAGATCGACGGGGGGCTGGTCGGCGGGGCCAGCCTTGATGCCCCGAAGTTCTCTCAGATCGCCCAGGTCGCATCCGTGATTTCCAAGGATATGCGATACGCCTAGCTCGCGCGCGTGAGCCGACACAAGCACGATGCGATGATTGATATACACGGAAAGCCGGCGACCGATCGCGAAGCCGTTGCGGTCGGTCGCATATGTATGAGTCAGGCTGCCCTGGAGGCGCTCGCGTCCGGAGAGCTCCCCAAGGGCGACGCCTTGGCGGTCTCTCGGATCGCGGGGATCCTAGCGGCTAAGAAGACCTCCGAGCTGATCCCGCTCTGTCATCCGATTCCCCTCTCCCATGTGGGGGTCGAGTTCGAGATGTCGAAAGAGACCCGGGAGATTGCGATAACGGCTACAGTCCGCGCACACGCGCCGACCGGAGTCGAGATGGAAGCGTTGGCGGCGGTCGCGGTGGCCGCGCTCACAATCCACGACATGTGCAAGGGCATCGACCCCGCGGCAGAGATTCGACACTTACACGTAGTCCGGAAGTCCGGAGGAAAGATGGGACTGTGGGAGCGAAGGCAGAGCTGATAGCTGTCTCAGTCAGCGAACGGTCGGGAACGCGCAAGAAGCCGATCCCCGTTGCGGAACTGAAGGAGGGATACGGAATCGTAGGTGATTCACACGCGGGAACCGGGCGCCAAGTGAGTCTGCTGGCCGACGAGAGCATCGCCAAAATGCGGGCCGAGGGGCTGACGTTGGGTCCGGGGGACTTCGCTGAGAACCTAACCACCTCGGGAATCGAGCTTCACGCTCTCTCGCTGGGCACACGCCTCCGCGTCGGGCCCACTGCACTTCTCGAGATTACGCAGATCGGCAAGTCCTGCCATTCCGATTGCGAGATCATGCGCCTGGCCGGTAGGTGCGTGATGCCGACGGAGGGAGTCTTCGCCAAAGTCCTCGCCGACGGCCGCGTGCAGGCGGGCGACACCATAGAACTTCTGGAAGACGCAGCCGATGAAGGTGGCAATACTCACCGTCAGTGACCGGTGCGCGCGGGGCGAGGCCGATGATGTAACTGGGCCTTCCTTGCGGGATGTCCTGGCCGGCGGCGGCGCGGACGTCGTGGACATCCGGCTGGTTCCTGACGAGCGGGAGCGCATTCAAGCCGAAATAGTCAGGCTCACCGACGAAGTCGGCGTAGACGTGGTACTTACAAATGGCGGCACCGGGCTCGGCCCAAGAGACACAACTCCGGAGGCGACGGAGGCCGTCATCGAGCGGCGAGCCCCGGGAATCGCTGAAGCCATGCGGGCGAAGAGCCTCGCACAAACGCCGACAGCAATGCTGTCCCGTGGGTCGGCAGGTCTGCGAGGCAAAACCTTGGTAATAAACCTGCCCGGCAGTCCGCGCGGTGCGACAGAGTGCCTCCGCGCCATATTGCCGGTGCTGGACCATGCGGTGGCGATGATCGCTGGGGGTGGCCACGAGCCGGAGGCGGCAGACGTGTGACACGCCGGGCTCCGCCCATGCGACTTGATCGAGCCCCTCGATTTGTTTCTAGCGGGGGACAAGGATCGGCACAGGACGCGCGGCGAAGCCCTTGCAGGTGGTTGAGCGCGCTTCCACAGTCGGTGCGCCTAAGTCGGTGCGTCCAACAGGATGCTTAGTTCGCAGACGAGCTGCAGGCATGGCAGCCGAGCTGCGGTAGAGGAAGCCGGACAGATGACGGAGAAACGGGCTGGTTGTTTCAAGCCGCAAGCATTTCGTTTCGCCTCACACCGGCCAAGCGAACCGCATCCGGCCTGGGCGGGAGGCCGCGCAGGACTGGCCATCCCTTCTCTCAGAGCCAAAAGGAGAGGACTGTAGAAGTGCCAGCTCGCAAGAAGGCAGCTCGCAAGAAGGCAGCTCCCAAGAAGGCGGCCCCCAAGAAGGCGGCCCTCAAGAAGGCGGCCCTCAAGAAAGGGGCTCGCAAGAAAGCAGCCCCCAAGAAGGCCAAGAAGCGGAGGAGCACCAGGGCGCGCAAGTCAAGGAGACAGCGCCCGAAGGGGCTCAAGACGGTGCAGGTCGGCGACGCCGTGAGGTTCCCGGCTGAGGCCCGAAACCAGATCGGGCGGTATGATCCCCACACTGCTCGCGCCGCGCGCGGAGCGGAAGGCATCGAAGGCATCGTGTGCTCGATCCGCGATATCGGAACCGGAAAGCTCGTGGGAAAGAGCCGCGGAGACCTATCTGGATTTGTGCTTGAAGTTCTGCACCATCAGACCTTTCAACTTCACTATGCCTCGGACAGGAACACCGGCGGCCCACGTGGCCCGGAGAATGTGAAGGAGAATCCGACCTGGCTGCGGGTACGAGAGGTCCTGAGAGAGATGTCGGCAAACAACCAGTTGGTAAGTGTGGCGACTGGCGGTCTATCTGAGGAGCCTGTGCGGCCGCTGCTCGACGGCTGGCGTATTGTTAAGGTTAAGGCGGAATATGTGGAATCAGCGGAATAACACCTGGAGGGCCTCGATTGACGCTTCCGTTTCCGGGGTGTTAGAATCCAAGTGGGGGCCCTGCCGGGTGGTGTAATCGGCAACACAGGGGCCTTTGGAGCCTCTTTTCCAGGTTCGAGTCCTGGCCCGGCAGCCACTTGACTGTGCCGATGGCCGGAAAAATGGAAGAGGAGTATGGGGCGGGCGGCCATGGAGCGGGCGCTCCCTCAACACCACGGAGAGGTATGCAGTGAGCAGCAAGACTCGTAGCAAGACGGATCCGGCAACGATCCCTGCAGTAATACTAGCAGCTGGCAAGGGCACCCGCATGCCCGCGCAAGAACCAAAGGCCGCGGTGCGCGTGGGCGGTAGGCCAATGGTCGCCCGGGTCGCGGACGCAATGCGGGGCGCCGGGATCACTCGCATCATCGCACTCGTGGGGCATCGCGCGTCTGATGTACGTGCCGCGATCGGCGACGGCGTTGAGTTCGTCGTTCAGCAGGAGCAGCTTGGGACCGGTCACGCAGCCCGGTGCGCGCGCGCGGCACTTGCTGAGTACGAAGGTCCGCTGGTCGTTGCGTACGCCGACATTCCGTTGATCACCAAGGACGACATATCCCGGCTGCTGCAGCACCATTTGCTGTCTCACTCTGCAGCCACCATGCTCACCGCCGTCGTGCAGGACCCGGGCACGCTGGGCCGGATCGTACGGGGGAGGGATGATCGCGTGCAGGGCATTGTCGAGGCCCGGGATGCAACCCGGGAGCAGCTGCAGATCAAAGAGATCAATGTTGGCGTCTACTGCTTCGAGGCGCCATTGATCTTCAGCGTACTCGGGAGATTGGGCCGCGACAATGCACAGGGCCAATACTACCTGACGGACGCGATAGGGATGCTCGTGGAGCGCGGGCGGCCGGTTGACGCCATTGCCCTGCAACTTCCCCATAATGGTATGGGCGTGGACACGGCGGAGGACCTTGCCCGCGCCCAGCAGCTCTCCGCCAGCGGAGGGGCCTCATAGCCGCTGGCACGCGGAGGCGTCCTAGTGGAAGGAGAGCAGACGGAGGATCTGCGCATCTTGAGCGGCAACGCGAACCGGGCCCTCAGCCAGGCGATCGCTGACCGTCTCGGGGTTCCGCTCTCGGACATGGACGTGAGCCGTTTCGCTGACGGCGAGATTCGCGTTCGCATCGAAGAGAGCGTTAGAGGTGCCGACGTCTTTGTGATCCAGCCGACTTGCCCGCCGACTTCCGAGAACATCATGGAGCTGCTGGTTATCCTCGACACCCTGAAGCGGGCCTCGGCGCGTCGCACGACGGCAGTCATCCCTTACTACGGGTATGCCCGACAGGAGAAGAAGATCAACCCGCGCGAGCCGATCTCAGCAAAGCTCGTGGCGGACCTGATCTCTGTTGCAGGGGCCGATCGCATTCTCACTGTGGATCTGCATGTGCAGTCGATCCAGGGATTCTTCGACATTCCGGTGGATCACATCCCGGCGGGCCCGATCCTGGCTGAGGACTTGGTGCGTCGCGGCTTCACGGGCTCCGACGTTGCCGTTGTGTCTCCGGACGTTGGGGGAGTGGGAACTGCAAAGGCTCTCGCAGATCGGCTCAGTGCATCTCTGGCAATCATCGCAAAGCGGCGGCCGGAGCCCAACCTTGTGGAGGTGCTCCAGGTGATTGGCGAACTGGCCGGCAAGAAGGCCGTGTTGATCGACGACATCATCGATACCGGAGCGTCTGTAGTCTCCGCGGCCGAGATGGTCGCGGAGCGCGGGGCCTCGGAGATCTACGCGTACGCCACGCATGCGGTACTGTCCGGCGACGCCGCGGCGCGCCTCGAGGCAGCGCCCCTCGAGGAAGTTGTGGTCACAGACAGTATCCCGCTGCCGCCGGAAAAGAGCTGTCCGAAGATCCGCCTACTCTCACTTGCGCCTATTATGGCGGAGGCCGTCCGACGCGTACACGCAAACGTGTCGGTGTCTACCATATTCGACAGGTACTGGTACGACGACAAGAAGTAGCACGAGGCTGTCGTGGCGAACTGAGAGCTGGCGCTCGGAATCCTGCTGATGGGGAGGGACGACAGATGCCAGTGGTCCGAGGCGACAAGCGGCATCTTAGAAAAGAGAAGAAAAAGCCCAAGAAGGACATCAAAGAGCGACGACGGGAGAAACGCGAGAAGAAGATGCAGGAACGGTCCGGTTTCCTGCCGTGATCGCAGATCAACGGCGGGGCTGCTCTGCTGTGACCACCGGCGTGCGTGCGCTACGCCTTCTGTTGCTCCTCTGACTCCGGCTGCGACTCGCTGATCACCTCGGGCTCGGCGAGTTCCTCCACCAAGGCACCCTCCTCCTCGGTCACAGGAGCAACTTCCTCCTCGCGCAGCGGCGGCGCGATCACGATAACGACATCCTCTTCGGGTGCCACAACTTCTACGCCCGGCGGGACCATAAGATCCTTCACGCGGACGCTGTCACCTATCTCCAAGCTGGAAACGCCGACCTCCAGGTGATCGGGCATATTAGTGGCAAGGCACTCGACCATGACTTCGTGGGTGACCTGGTCCAGTATGCCGCCCAGCTTCACGCCCGGGCTCTCACCGACATGCCTGATCGGCACATGTGTCTGAATCGTCTCCTCAAGCGAGATCCTTCGGAAGTCGATGCTGACTACCTTACGGCGGACGAGGTCGTGCTGGACCTCCTTTATCATCACGGTGGGCCTCTCATCTCCACCGTCGGTGCCCTCTATCTTGAGGTCTATCAGCGTGGAGTACCAGCCCGATGCCGGAAGCGACTTGGCGAAAGTTGCTTCCTCCACCAAAACTGCCACTGGCTCTCGTCCTCCGCCGTAAACGACCGCCGGGATCTGCCCCTGCGCCCTCAGGCGCCGGCTGGCCCTCGTCCCGACCGCCGTTCGCACTCTGGCCGGGATCTCGACTTGCTCGGCTCGCATCGTGTGACTCCTTTCCGAACAGCAATCGCGCCTCGGGCTGTTGCGGTAGAGTATAGCACAACGGATGGCATGGGAGAAAGGAGCACTCCTGGTTGCGAGTCCCTTGTCGCTGCTGCTGACAGGGGAGGCTTGAGAAGCTGAAGCTCTTGCTGTAGTGTGGCAAAGGCACCGGACGCTCTCTCGCCAGTACGCTAGCGCTTGGGAGGCCGATCACGCACTGCTCGACTATGGTTATTGAATTAGCCCTCTCCGGCGGCATCTACGGTTTGCGCGGGGCCGGTTCATGTGCCGAAGGGAATACACGCACGATAGTACGGGCGAGCCCGTGAGTCCGGCTTAGCAGTGACCTGTGGAATAAGGTGGCCGGGCCTGCCGCGGGAGGCTTCGGCATGCAGTCCGGTGGGCCGGCCTGGGAGCAGGAACGTGATGGGGACCGAATCCTTCGCGGTTCTGATAGTCGAGCCAGGGCGGGCGAGAGTCCGCCGATTCAACGTAGAACTGCGAGGCGAGAGTCTCTGGAGCACGACGACGGAGGAGCTAGCGCGGCGGTTGGCGGCGGCCCGCCCAGAGATTGTGGCTGTAGCCGGCCGCGTGGACGTCGCCACTGAGTTGGCCGACGATCTGAGACGCCGTGGCCTGGCAGATTCCGTGTTTCTCATCACTCCCGCTGAGGATGGAGAACCCATGCCGACGGGACAGGTCCGCGTCGTCTTACCTCAAGGCGTGACAGGTCTCAAGCCGGAAGCTCTGGTCCATCGTCTCGTGCGCGCGGTTCTCGCGGCCCAAGCGCGCACGCCGGTAAGCCCACTCACAGGTCTTCCTGGCAGCCCGGTCTTGCGCAGCAAGATCGAGCAGTGTCTGGCGGCAGAGGACCGCTTTGTCTTCCTTTACCTGGACATCGATAACTTCAAAGCATTCAATGACGTGTACGGGTTCGCCCGGGGAGACATCGCGATCCGTTTGCTGGGCCGGGAGGTAATAGAGGCCACCCAGGCCCATGGCGGACCCGAAGACCTGTCAGTCCACATCGGGGGCGACGACTTTGCAATCATCACCAGCTTCGATTGCGCCAGCACAATCGCCGAGCAGATCATAGTGGGGTTCGATGAGAAGGTCCCCGAGCTCTACGCCCCGGACGCCAGGCAGGTCGGCTACATCGAGACGCCGAGCCGCAGAGGTGAGCCAGAGCAGTACCCGCTGATGACGGTGTCCATCGGCGGCGTAGACACGAGCCGCCGCCGGGTCACGAGCTACTTGGAGCTGGCCGAAATCGCAGCCGAGGTCAAGGCGTACGCGAAGGCGCTGGAGGGAAGCCACTTCGTGATGGATCGCCGTCGCGATTAGGCCCAGCGCCCGCAGAGCGCAATCTCACTCAACCCCCGCTGTTGTGGAACAACTACTATAGTAAGGCCAGGAACGTTCTAGAACGAACACTTCCCGACAAAGGCAAACGCGTCGAAAGACGCGGACGCAAAGCTATGGGTCTAAGGTCCGCGGGGACTAGGGCTGCCAGGCTGCCGAAGAAGGCCGAGGCCTGCCGTTTGTACTGATGAGTGATGAGTTACGAAGACCCTAGGCAGACGAGGTCGGCGAATGAAAGACGAGCAACGGCAGCCGGACCGAGGGACTAACCAAGAGAAGGCACGCGCAGCAACCGGCGATCCTGCGGTCAGCACGGTCGCGGCGCCTCAGCCGTCCGACCAACCCAAGCCGCGCACGAAGACGAAGCTTCCTGTCTATTCTCGACTTCTGGGTGCCTCCAGGGCCCTGGTTGCTTTAGCATCCCTGTTCTGTGTCGCATCTCTCG
The DNA here is from genome assembly GCA_964559435.1 of uncultured bacterium. Taxonomy (GTDB): domain Bacteria; phylum Armatimonadota; class Hebobacteria; order Hebobacterales; family Hebobacteraceae; genus Hebobacterum. Next base: position 15,521 of record CAZLHI010000052.1, read on the forward strand.
TCCTGGCGATCCTGGATCCCACACACTACTGGGCAGCGCAGGCTGCCACCGCAGCTGCTCTCACCGCGCTGTTCGTATCGGCTCTGCTCCAGCGGCGGAACAAGGATGCAATAGGTCGGCTGCACGAGGCCTGGCGGCGGGCAGATCAGATGGCCGAGCTCAACACCGCCGTAATCGCTTCCTTCGCGATGGCCATCGATGCCAAAGATCAGCACACACACGGGCACACACAGCGCGTCAGAGATATCGCCGTGATGATCGCGGAAGAGCTGGGCCTTACGCAGGATGAGATTGACGCGTTGAAGACCGCTGCCATGTTGCATGACATCGGGAAGTTAGCGGTTCCCGACTACATTCTGTCGAAGCCGGCTGAGCTCACCGACGACGAGATGAAGAAGGTTCAGACACACACCCTGGTCGGTGCGGCCATCCTCGAGTCCGTCAAGTTCCCCTGGCCGGTCGTCCCGATAATCCGCAGCCACCACGAACGGCACGACGGCGGCGGCTATCCGGACGACATCGCAGGTGACCAGATCCCGCTGGGAGCGCGCATCCTCGCGGTGGCAGACGTCTACGACGCACTACTCTCACACCGGCCGTACCGTCCCGCGATGACCGTGCAGGAAGCTGTCTCGTTCATGCGAGAGCGCAGTGGGACACAGTTCGACCCCGAAGTTCTGGAAACGTGTTTCCGCGTCCTATCCTCGAACCGCGCTCAGAATCGCTTTGGCTTCATCTTCAACGCCGAGGGAGCGACTGTCTCGGCCGGCGCTGACTCGCCCGGGCAGCGGGCCGTCTATCAGGGCATCGCACAGGCCAATCAAGAGCTTCTGGCTCTATACGAGATCGTCCAGACCATGGGCCAGAGCCTGAACATGGAGGAGACGGCCGATCTGATCATCAGCAAGACGAAGCGGATCATCGACTTCGCCACCTGTGTTCTCTATCTGACCGAGCAGGAAACCGGTGACCTCACTGCTGTGGCTGCCTCCGGCCCGTACTCTGATCTCATACGGGGCCGCCGGCTGCCTTGCGGCGCGGGTGTGAGCGGCACCGTAGCGCTTAGCGGAGTACCTTCCACTATAGGCCGCTCCGCTACGGAAGATCTCTCGCTTCTCCTTGGTCCCGCCGTCACGGAATGCTCCCTCACCGAGGTCCTCGCCGTACCCCTGATCGGCGAGTACGGCACCGTCGGCGTCATCGCGCTGTACCGCCCGTCGATCCGGCCCTTCGCCGAGGATGACGCACGCCTCGCCGGGACAATCGCCCGGCAGGCGGCGATTGCTGTCAAGAACGCGCACCAGTACGAGCTGACGCGACAGTCCGCCTTGACCGATCAGCTCACCGGCCTTGCGAACGCGCGCTACTTCTTCATGACTCTCGAACAAGAACTGGATAGAGCGCGGCGGGAGCAGTCCCCAGCCTCGCTCATCGCCATCGACCTGAACCACTTGAAGTACGTCAACGATAACTTCGGTCACCAGCAGGGAGATCGCGTCCTTCGCTTGATCGGCGACATCTGCAGACAACATGTGCGCGATAGCGACACGGTCGTTCGATACGCCGGCGACGAGTTCTTCATCATCCTCCCGAACACGAACAACAAGGAGGCCGTGGAAACGGCCAATCGCATCAAGGCCGCGGTCCGGGAGATGAAGATTGAAATGCGCCCTGATCGTACGGTCACCTTGAGCGCGAGCTTCGGGGTCGCTACCTTCCCAGGCGACGCGGACGATCCCCGGGAGCTGATCGCTGTTGCCGACCGTGCCATGTATGCAGACAAGCGACTCAGCCATCAGGCGGAGGTCCTGTCCGGGCGTCGGAAGCCTCCAGCGAGCGACCAACTTGTTTCTTCCGCGAAAGGGTCGGATTCCTGACGGCGAGCGGCCTTTCCTCGGTGCATATTGAGGGCAGATGATGGGGACCGAGAGCAGCGTTGAGAAACACACTCAAGTAGGACTCGTTCGCCCTTACCTCCTCGGTGTTGGTTGTGCGGGCTGGGTTGTTTTGTTGTGGCTGGTGGTGCGGCGGTGGGAGCAGGGGGTGG
>CAZLHI010000053.1:0-17545 GCA_964559435.1 uncultured bacterium
GCGGGCCGATTCCCGTGCCGTCCAGTAACTCATCGGTGCTGCCCGGAAGGGTGAGTGCCGGCTCACCGATGGGATGATGGACTACAGAGGGGCGCCATCCGGACTGGTTGCCGAGGGTCCGGGTGACCCGGTGGAGGCATTGTGCTCTCCGCAAGAAGTGACGGCGGTTTTCTCTCAAGCCCGAAGGCGACCGTTTCGGGAACAAGCCCCCCAATACATTGAGCAGTTGCTGATCATCCTCCGCGCCGTCCACGCCCGAGGGTCACGCGCTCCCACACGCTATAGATGCGTCGCATAATGACGATGAGCATCAAGAAGGCGCCGGCGGCGGCGGAGACCATAACAGTGATAAAATCGGCCAGCGTGTGTACCGTACCCCCCAACGTCAGCACCACCGGAACCACCACCGCGATGATCAGTATGACCAGCCAGGTCTTCGACCGTTCCCCGCCGAACGGCTCCACGCCGCTCGCGGTCATCCCGATGCTAACGTACAGTATCGTCGCCATCCAGATTAGCGAGATATCCAGGTGTTGCCGGGGCTCCTGCTTCAGTATCAGGATGCGCACCAGCAGGTCTATGGCCAGCGCTATCATCAACATCAACAAGCCGCGCGCCGCCCAGCGCTGTTGTGTGGCCACGATGCGTTCGTCAAGAGCTTCGCTCATGCCAGCTCCTCCATCCAGAAGAGATCGGTCAACGACTTGTCTAGCGCCTGTGCGAGACGCAGACACAAGATGATCGTCGGGTTGTACCGTTCCGCCTCGATCAGCCCGATGGTCTGCCGGGTCACCCCGACTTGCTCCGCCAATTCCTGCTGCGTATACCCGCGCTCCACCCGCGCCAGCTTGACCCGGTTGCGGACGCGCAGCTCTGCGTTTCTCATGTCGATGTTCCAAGCCCTAAGGCGTGACATCGCGAGTGTAACATATAGTTTGCATTATGTCAAGTATATATTGCAAAGAGTCGGGGGTATGGTGCAATCGCGCTGTCCAGGAGCTCATCTCTGCCCTTGTCGCAGCGCTATGACACCTGTGGTCGTTGTCGCGCGATCCTGGGACCGCTGGGATTGGCATCAGAAGTAGGGTTCTGCACACACTCAGGTAGGTCTCACGAACGCCCGGCAACGACACACGGCGTCTCGCACGGGGCCGATGAGTACATCGTGGCGGGCGCGCCGTGCCCCTGGGGATGCTCGTGTTCGACGCTGGGCGCGAGCCGACGGCTGGGCACGGGCCGCGAGCGGAGGCGATGGAGTACTGCCGGCGGCTCTACCGGGGGCTCGACGCGCTCCCGGGCGTCATCCAAGGCACAGAGCAAGTGAAAGGGGTGCTTCGGGGCGTCATCGAACGACTGGGGGATGTCACACTGCAGTGAGAGCCGGCGGCCGCCGTGAGCCGAGATTGGCTGGGTCGCATGCCGCTATGGAGACCTATGATGGAAAGAGCTCAGACTCATCTCTTTGTCGCCCCGGACGGCGATAACAGCAATCCGGGGACTGAGGAACGTCCGCTTGCCACCTTGGGGAGGGCGCGAGATGTCGTGCGCGCGCGGTCGGAACGCGGGAAGGAACCCATCACCGTGCTGGTCGGCGGAGGGACTTACTATCTCCGCGAGCCACTCGTTTTCGGTTCGGAGGACTCGGGCTCGCCCGAGGCGCCCGTCAGGTATGTCTCGTCTCCCGAGGGATCGGTCACACTGAGTGGCGGCCGGAAGCTTGACTGCCGCTGGCGGCCGTTCCGAGATGGCATCATGATGTGTGAGCTGCCGGAGGTGAAGGCAGAGGGCCTCAACTTCACTCAGCTCTTCGTCAACGGCAGGCGGCAGATCCGGGCGCGATACCCGAACTACGATCCCTCCGAGCCAGGGGTCAGCGGATACATAGAGCCCGCGGGGGCTCTCCCCGACGACGCAGAAGATCCTGCTCCCGGGCCCAACGATGACATGACCTTCTCCGGCGGCGCCTCCCGCGGCGTCGTCTTCGATCCGGCCACGTTTACGAAGAAGCGCTGGTCCAGACCAGAGGAGGCGGTCATACACATCTACCAGTTCGCCTACTGGGGCAATCTGCAGTGGCAGATCAAAGCGCTAGACCACGAGGATCACATCATCTGGTTCGGCCGCGGCGGCCATCAGATGGGGGCGAAGTGGTTCGAGACACCGTGCGATGTCAGGGAAGGGTCACGATTCTACATCGAAAACGTTCTTGAAGAACTCGACGCGCCCGGCGAGTGGTACCTGGATGATAGGGAAGGGGTCCTCTACTATCTGCCATCCGAGGACGTGGACGTGGCGACGGCGACCGTGGAGATCCCGGTGCTCCAGCAGGCCGTGCGCTTCCTGGGAACGCAAGACGAGCCCGTCCACGACATCGCCTTCAGCGGCTTTCGGTTCGCCCACACGGCCTCGACCTTCCTGGAGGAGTACTCAGTGCCCTCGCTCAGCGACTGGGCCATGCACCGCGGCGGAACCGTCTTCCTGCAGGGTGCCCGCGATTGCCTCATCGAGAACTGCTGGTTCGACGCCGTGGGCGGCAACGGCGTATTCGTGAACAACCATAACCGCGGGGTGGTCGTCACCGGGTGCAAGTTCACCGAGACGGGTGACAGCGCGATCTGTTTCGTCGGCTCGCTGGAGTTGACGAACGGAACGCAGCGGAACTTCCCCTATGAGTGTGAGGCCACCACCAACCTCGTCCGTGACTGCGGTGTCTTCGGCAAGCAGATCGCCGGCGTCTACATCTCGCGGGCCAAGCGCATCACCGCGGGACACAATCTGATGTACAACTTGCCGCGGGCGGGCATCTGCATCGGGGACGGCACTTGGGGCGGCCACGTCATCGAATACAACCACCTCCACGACACCTGCAGGGAGACCGGTGACCACGGGCCCTTCAACGCCTGGGGCCGCGACAAGTACTGGTGCCTGGTTCAGTCCCATACCGAGTACCTCAAGGACAGAAGCCACTACGCGGGCGAGGTGCTGATCGATGCGATGGAGCCGGTGATCATCCGCCACAACTTCTTCGAGGAGAGGGCGGGGTGGGGGCTGGACCTAGACGATGGCGCCTCCAACTATGAGATCTACAACAATCTGTGCGTCGGCGTCAGCATGAAGCTCCGCGAGGGCGCCTATCGCACGATCCACAACAACATCTGGGTGAACGGGGCCAACTCGCCATGCTTCCACGTCGGGAACGAGGACAACCACGATCGCTATGTTCGTAACATCACTGTGATGAGCACCGCGGGCATGCGTCCCGAGCAGGATCTGAACTTCGCGATGGGAGCGGGTTATGGCGAGATCTACACCCTGATCGCCCCACCCGCGCGGGGGCCATGGCTGGAGGAGATCGACCACAACTGCTTCTACAGCGATGTGGGCGAGTTCATCGCCCGCGTCGAGATGCGCGAGGGAGAGCGACGGAAATACTCGCTGGAGGAGTGGCGGGCGCTGGGCTTCGACCTCCACTCCGTGTTCGCCGATCCTCTCTTCGTCGATCCTGAGAACAACGACTACCGCGTCAAGCCGGACTCGCCTGCACTGAAACTCGGCTTCGAGAACTTCGAGATGGGCACGTGGGGACTGACGGACGCATTCCCCGAAGTGTGGCGGGACTGATCTCCTCATCGGCTTCGGCGCCTTCTGTAGACACGGGGACGAGGCAGCTGACATCATCGTCTGCTTCGCGCCCGGAGTCCAGGACGGGGTGTGACCTTCCACGGAAGTGCTCGTCTCATTACTGGTCCGCGCTGTGCCGCATGCACACTATCCGGGAAGCCACGATGGGAGAATGCCCTTCCCACGAATACTTGACGGATCCTTTTGCGCTTGGCAGAATGGAGCAGACTCCCGTGCACGAGGGGAGTAAAGCCAGGTGCGATGAGAAGCGTAAGGGAGGACCGGCCGTCGGTTGGGCTGACGGTGGAAGACCTGGGGCTCCGGTGGGAACACGATAGAGCCTTCACGGTGGCGCGCCCTCACGGGATGCTCGCGTACCTGTTCTTGCGTTTCCACTCGCCTATGACCGTCCGGACCGCCGCGGGAGTCGTTTCAGCAAGACCAGGGGACTGCCTGCTATATCATCCGACCTTTCCTCAATGGTATCGGGGGGCGGACGGCGGGTTCGCTGATGATTGGCTCCATGTCTACGGGCCGCGAATGCCGGAGTTGATCCGTCTCTACCACATCCCGATGAATGAGATTCTGCGACCACGCGAAACTGAGTTCGTCACCCCGATATTCGAGGCGGTCAACCGGGAGCTGCGCCGGCGGGAGCCCCTTTGGCGGGAGTCGGTGTCCCTCTTGGTGGAGAGTCTGTTTGTGGAGCTCGCCCGCCAGTTGCTGCGTCAGGGGCCGAACCAACTGACTCCGGCCGAAGAGGCGCGCGTGGACGGGTTCCGCAGTATCCGAATGCAGGTCCACGATCAGATGGAGAAGCCGTGGCGAGTGGCAGATATGGCGCGGCTGGCCAACCTGAGCCCCTCTCGCTTCGCGGTGCTGTACCTGAAGCTGTTGGGGACAAGTCCGATGGAAGACTTGATCCACGCGCGGCTGCGGCGCGCACGGGCGCTGCTGACCGACGAGAGGCTATCGGTCAGGGAGGTGGCGGATCGGACCGGGTTCGGAAGCGTGTGCCACTTCGCCCGCCTCTTTCGGAAACACGTCGGCTGCGCGCCAAGCGACTGCCGCCGCCGTCCGCTGGCAGGGGACGGCGATCTGTTGGACGCCACGGGCAAGGGGAGTGACACGGCCATGCCGGTGCAACACAGTGATGCCACTGGGGAGCGGATTCCGAGTTGAGGGCGGCCCCGGCTCAGCGGACCGGCGGGAAGTCACGTCATTTGTCGGGTGCTAGCTTCAGAAAGCCGAAGTTGTTGGGTTCCGGTGGGGTCTGAGAATCCGTATCGACAAATACGATGTACCCTCCATCGCGCGTCAGGCCGATGTACTCCGCGGCATTGTTGCCAACATCAGCAGCGGCCGGGTAGATCCCTTCCCACAGGAGATTCCCTTCGCCGTCCGTTCTCACCAGATAGACCTTCCATTCATCCGATGTGCCGGCAGGATGTCCGGAGCCATGGTATGAGTCGTATTCATCGCCCGAACCTCCGGCCAGGATGTAGCCGCCGTCGGGAGTCTGTCTCACTCCATATGCTTCATCGTGAATGTATCTGGCATCATAGCCTCTGGGCTGACCGAACGTCTTGTGCCACTCCTCGTTGCCATCGCCATCAACCTTCATCAGCAGATAGTCCCAATTCTTGACCCCGTAGGAGAGAGTATGCCCACCGAGGATGTATCCCCCATCCTTGGTCACATCGAAATCATAGAGATGATCGCCTTCACTGCCACCCAAGGTCTTGCGCCATTGAGTGTTCCCCCGATCATCGGTCTCCATGAGGCAGAAATCCTGGTTGGCCTCTGCGCCCTCAGTCTCAGTCCAGACACAGGAACAGATCGCGTACCCCTGGCTGATCTCCCGGACCTTCGTGCCCTGGGGGGCGTCGATGGGCTTCTCCCACTCCACACTTCCCTCTGCATCGATCTTCATTATGAACCCGACGAATCCATCACCGTCATCCGCGATGAAAACGAACTCCCTGAACTCCTCGGTATCCGGGCCGTTGGTATACCCCGTGGCGATGATCCGACCGTCGGAGGTTATGTCGATGCCTCGGATCGCGGCAGTGCCGGGGGCACCGTAGAACTTCTCCCACACTGTGTTCCCGGCGCAGTCCAGCTTAGCCAGGAACCTCTGCATCCTCTGACAGCTCGGGTCATGCAGCTTGCCGCCGACAATGTATCCATTGGGCGCCTCGGCCACGCAATACCCTATCCCCCACTTGCCCGCTTCACCGAACGCCCTCTGCCACTCCAGGTTCCCTTCACTGTCTACTTTGATGATCAGCAAATACGGCTCATCATCACGGAAGCCCTGCCCGATTGCTATGTAGCCGCCATCGCTTGTCTGGCAGCCTTCGTGGACGTGCTCTCCGAGATCTGTGCCCTGCCCCTTGAACCATTCGATTCCCGGAGCCTCTGCAAGAACGGCCGAGCAAAGAAGGGAGAGGATAAGCGCAAAACCACATGTCAGCATTCGCTGGACGGCCAGTGCTCTCTGTTGATTCCTCACCGTTCTCCTCCCACACCGGTTACGGGGCACCCATCGCTCTGGATCGATCTCCGCTCCGAGGGCCGGCGCCGCCGCCGAGATGTCCATTGAGTACTGTTGCGGCCGACCGCTGCGCGGCAGATCCGGGGAAGCCCACTTCATCTGTCAGGCGCCAGCTTTAGAAAGCCGAAGTTGTTGGGCTCTGGCGGGGTCTGAGAATCGGTATCGACGAATACGATGTACCCACCATCGCTCGTCAAACCGACATACTCGGCGGCGTTGTTGCCAACATTGGCATCAGCTGGGTAGATCCCCTCCCACACCACATTCCCTTCGCCATCCGTCCTCACCAGATAGACCTTCCATTCACTTGACGGGCCGCTAGGATGTCCGGATCCATGATATGAGTCATTCTCATCGCCCGAACCTCCGGCCAGAATATAGCCGCCGTCGGGAGTCTGTCTCACTCCATATGCTTCATCGTGCATGTATCTGGCATCATAACCTCTGGGTTGGCCAAAGGTCTTATGCCACTCCTCGTTGCCATCGCCGTCAACCTTCATCAGCAGATAATCCCAATTACTGACTCCATAGGAGACGGTATGCCCACCGAGGATATATCCTCCATCTTTGGCTAGATCGAAATCATAGAGATGATCGCCTTCACTGCCACCGAAGAACTTGCGCCATACAGTATTCCCCCGGTCATCGGTCTTGATAAGACAGAAATCCCCACTATACCCTGTTTCCTCCCTCCAATTCCCAGCACAGGAACAAACTGCGTAGCCCTGACTGATCTCCCGGACTTTTGTGCCCTGCGGAGCGTCAATAGACTTCTCCCACGCCACACTTCCTTCCGCATCAACCTTCATTATGAATCCATCACCATCATCCACGATAAAGGCAAAGCCTCTAAACTCCTCAATATTCGGAGCATTGATATATCCTGTAGCAACGATATCTCCATCACCGGTTATATCAATTCCGCGAATTGCACCAACGCCGGGTGCCTTATAGAACTTCTCCCATACAGTGTTTCCGGCAGAATCCAGCTTTACTAGAAATCTCTGTGTCCTTTGACAACTTGAATCATATATTCCGCCGCCGGCAATGTACCCGTCGGAAGCCTTGGCCACGCAATAGCCTGCTCCTCTCTTGCCCACTGTGCCAAACTCTCTTTTCCATTCTAGATTTCCTTCGTTGTCCACTTTGATGATTAGCATGTCATAAGCATAGGCATGTTCAACACCATGTCCAATTGCAATATAGCCACCGTCGCTTGTCTGACAACCTTCGTGGACATGCTCTTCATAATCTGTGCCCTGTCCTTTGAACCATTCTATTTCCGGAGCCTGTGCGTGAAGAACGGCTGTGCAAAGAAAGACGAGAACAAAGGCACATGCCAGTATCTTGCCCACAGCAAGCAACCCCTTTTGGTTTCTCACTATTCTCCTCCTACACCAACAACGTGTTACACATCTCTTCAGGTCGACCTTCAATGCCCCGGTCCCGCCAGGGACCCTCGTCGGTTGCGGTCGGTGAGATCAGCTGCCCATTGATAGCCCCGTACGGGGAACCGCATTGGAGGCCTCGATCATCCTGTTGTCCCGCCGTGGCCGGGGAAACGCGGCGGTCACGGCGTCGTCCGGTGGCGCTCCCTCACTTCCGGGTACCGCTCGTCGGTGTCGCCACACTGTTGCTTGACCTCATCTAGCTTCCGGCGAAGCTCCCTGGCGATCTCCGCGTGGGCCATCTCGCCATAGAGGTTGTGCAGTTCTAGGGGATCCGTCTCCATATCGTATAGCTCCCAACCCGCGGGTGTCTCCTCGTCCTGTGCGCCTGTCGCGTCCAAAGGCAGACCGTAGTAGAAGATGAGCTTCCAGCGGTCGGTGCGAATCCCGTAGTGGGCCGGCACATGAAGCCCGTGGGCCAGGTGCATCCAGTAGCGGAAGTAGACGGCCTCCCGGCGAGCCGCCTCCGGATCACCCGCCAGCATGCCCCGACAGGAGAAGCCCTGCATGTCTTCGGGGATCTCTGCCCCCGCGTAATCGAGCAGCGTTGGGGCGACGTCTATGTTCGCCATCAGGTGCTCGCGCACGGACTGCGGCGCGATCTCTCGCGGATAGCGTACCAGGAAGGGCGAACGCAGCGACTCCTCGTAACTCCACCGTTTGTCCCAGTAGTCGTGTTCGCCAAGGAACATTCCCTGGTCCGAGGTGTAGATCACGACCGTGTCGTCGAGCGTCCCCTGCTCTTCCAGCTCAGCCAGCAGCGCACCGATGCTGTCGTCGATCCCGGCGACGGTCCGCAGATAGTCCCTGAGGTACTTCTGATAGGCGGCGATGCCTTTCTCCTCGAAGGTCAGGTTCTCGGTGCCAGTCAGCGGGCCGGTAACATAATCCGGGCTACAGAACATCTCGTAGAGGTTGCGCACTCTGCTGCGCGGCGTCACAGAGGCCCCGAACTCGCGGGAGGCGATGGACCGATGGCCCCTATCTTCCAACAGGCTGTCAGGCGCCGGGATGTCGATGCCGTCGAGAAGGTGCTCGTGGCGCTCGGGATACTCCCACAGGTCGTGCGGCGCCTTGTGATGACACATGAGGAAGAAGGGGCGCCTCTGATCGCGGGCGCGCAGCCAGTCGAGCGCCATCCCTGCGATGATGTCGGTCACGTAGCCCTTGTAGTTCACGCCGCCGCGGTCCTTCTCGGCAAAGTCCGGATCGCGGTACGTGCCCTGGCCTCCGTGCTTCGTGAGGTATTTGTACTCGTCGAACCCCACTGGCTCACAATGCAAGTGCCACTTGCCGAACAGAGCCGTGTCGTAACCTGCCTCCTGCAGCACGGCGGCCAGGTTGGGCGAGCCCTCGGGCCGCCACGCATCATCCAGCGTCCGCACACGGTTGATGTGGCCGTACTGCCCAGTCATGATATTGGCTCGGGCCGGCGTGCAGATGGCATTGGTCGAGAAGAAGTTTCTGAGGCGGGCACCTTCGCTGGCGATCCTATCGATGTTGGGGGTCTGGAATGCCGACGCCAGGCGCGAGCCGTAGCAGCCGATCGCGTTCGCGGCGTGATCGTCGGACATGATGTACAGGATGTTCGGCTTTCTCACGAGCCTTGTGCTCCCGAAGCGATCTGTCCACTCCGGCAAACCACGCCTCGGGTGTTCTCCGGATACTGTGGACCAGCCTTCTGGACACCCTTGACGCCTCGCGCCTCGGGGCGACCGCGAGGTGACGCTCTTCGGACCGGCCACGTCCCAAGAGAAACCGTCGGCCTTTCTGGCACTCACTGCAGGAACGGTGTCATCCTCTGGCTTGCCGTGCAGGAGCGCTGACATACCGTACGGAGTGAATCACTGCCGACGAGACAGCCGGCCCCAGTTCAGTAGGATTCGTCAAGTATTGAGGGGGATTGTATCTTCCCACTAGCCCAGGACTGGGGTAAATTGGAGAGCGTGCGAGTTGGACGGTCAGCCGGCGGGATAGGCTGAGGAGGGAGAGCGGCCCGTACAGAGGCGGTGTCAGCCCATGGGCAGAGCGTGTCGATTGCTCCTGGGGCTGTCGGAGGGAGGGGATCCTACGGACGCTCAACCGACAGGGCGCGGTCACGCGTCTCTGAGTCCGCGATGCGTACTCTGCCGCCGGAAAGGAGGTGGGACGAGCCGGAAGCCGGTGAGGTGCGTTGTGCTGCACAATCCCAGTCGAGTCCCGCGTTGACTGCGTGATCTGTAGACTCTCAGTTGTGAGTATCGAGAAGTCGTGGATCAAAGGAGGCATCCCTGATGGGAGCTCGAAAGCGTGGTTTCACCCTGATCGAGCTGCTGGTGGTGATTGCGATTATTGGCATCCTAGCAGCGATGGTGTTTCCGGTATTCGCACGCGCGCGCGAATCGGCGCGTAAGGCGGTGTGTCTTTCCAACGTGAAGAACATCGCCCTAGCCATTCAGATGTACCTGGCGGACAATAACGATACGCTCCCGCCCAAGGAGAGCAGGCCCGAGGTGCAGGAGTTCTTCGATCTAAAGGGGCCCGGCGTATGGGACTGGTGGGAGGAGGGGCAGGCGTGCACCGAGATGCCCTCGGTCGCCAACCCCTATCTTACTTGGGTAGCGGTTCTTGATGAGTACATCAAGAACCGCGATGTCTGGCGCTGCCCCAGCGCCAAGGTGGAGGTCGTCCCCGGCCTCATCTTCGGCTTCCAAGACTGGTTCACCCAATTCCAGACGAATGCTGAGTTGTTCCCTGAGACGCTCTGCGTGTACAACTCTTTCCCGCAGGGATGGGGCGGCGTCGTCACGGACACGTTCACACAGCTGGACGGTTTGGGCGCCGAGACCGGCTATTTCGTCTCCCCTGTTCATGGGGCGTTCGTTCAAAGCATCACCACCAACGAAAGCGCCAACAGGGGGCTGAAGCTCGTCGAGGTAGAGGACCCCGTCAACTACGTCATCGCCGGGGACAGCTCCGCCGAGTCGAGCACCATGAACGCCGGCAACGTCGCCTACCCGGATATCTGCGTGCTGGGATGTGCCAACGAGATCTGCGGTTGGGTGGACTGGGAGATATGCACGGAGGCAGCGGACTGCGGTCTCTACTTCTATGCTCCCAATGACGGCAGCATGCTCGCCAACCCTGACCTCCGCAAGCAGTATGCTCGGCATCTGGGCGGAGTCAACCTGGGGTACCTCGATGGACACGCCAGGTGGATCAATTCTGAGCTAGTGGTCACAGGGGTGAGAGACGGCGATATCGCCGGGGTCGGCGAGGTATGGCCACACTCAACCTGCGTAGGCGAAAGCGGGACATTCGCTGAGATGTATCCGGGAGTGCCGACCCTGTACTAGACTGACCGGGGCCCTTCGTCAAGAAGGATGTCCCTGCATTGCATCAAAGGGCGATATAGGGTGACGTGAAGGGCGGAGCGCCGGGCTCGGCGCTCCGCCCCTGCTAGGCTTTCCGCCGCCGGCCTCTCGCCGGGGATCCTGTGGACGCAGCGCATATCACAACCGAAGCTGACAGGAATGACCAGCGGCCGGTCGCAGCGCCCGCTGGGCCTGGCGGCGTCACCAGGCGCGCGGTGGCGATCTCAGTCGCGATCATCCTCCTGAGCGTTCCCGCCATCTTCTACGGCGAGGTGGTCTGGCCAAAGCTGGTGGCCTGGGGCTGGCTAGGGGCTGGGTGGTCGAGCGGCACGCCGGCAAGCTGGCCGCTGGCGGTCTTGTTCCTGTTGGGCGCGGCCGGAAGCCTCCCGGTGTTGCGCCGATTCGCCCTGAGGCGGCGCGAGCTGCTGACGGTGTACACGGTGGTGCTCGTGGCGACGCCGGTGCTGGGCGCGGGCGTCCTGTTCTTCGTGCTCGCTTCCGTGGTCAGCTACTACTACTACGCCCACGCGCTCACGAACTGGGCGGTATTCCTGCCACTCATCCCTACCTGGTTCGGCCCGTCCTCTGAGTCGGCGGTGGAAGGCTACTTCGTGGGCAGGGCCGCAGTTCCTTGGGGGGAGTGGGTGCCCTCGCTGGCCGCCTGGTCTTCTTTCATCATCTGCCTGTTCACCGCCAGGGCCTGTCTGCTGGCACTGGTTCAGAAGCAGTGGATCAGGAGAGAGCGGCTGACCGTGCCGCTCGCCGAGATACCGCTGGAGATGGTCGAGCAGTCCGGCCGAGCCGGAACGGGCCGGCTTCCCCGACACGCGCTGTTCTGGCTCGGGCTCATCATCGCAGGCTTTCTGGGATTCCAGAGCGAGCTGTCCATCCGGCTGCCGTCGCTGCCGTCGCTGCCAATGTCGGTGGTCATTATGCAAAGACAGGTGGTTGGGCCCCTGTCGGTTCTCGGCCACTTTGAGCTACCACTGAGGCCGTGGCTCCTGGCGCTGGCCTATCTGATGCCGACGCAACTGTCTTTCTCCGTCTGGTTCTTCTGGCTGGCCAAAACAGCCATGGCGATGCTGGCGATCATCTTCGGGGCGTCACCCTACCCGGTGGACGAGTGGTGGAGGCACGAGTTCCCGGCCCCGTTCGACCAATCGACCGGGGCGCTGCTCGTGCTCTCCGTCTGGCTTCTGTGGCGCGCGCGCAGTCACCTGGCACGCGCCGTCCGCATCGCCTTCTCGTGGCAGCGAAGGGGGAGCGATGCAGATGAGCCCATCTCCTATCGGTGGGCCTTCGTCGGTTTGCTCGTGTGCTCCGTCTGGATGGCCGCATTCCTGGTGCTGGCTGGATGTCGGCCCATCTTCAGTTTACTCTATGTCGCACTGCTCGTGGGGATCGCTTTCTCCTATACGCGGATCTGCGCCGAGACCGCCTTTGACCCGACCATCTGGTTTCTCCACGGGGTCGTGCCGATGGTAACAGGCACTCGAGGGCTTCGGCCGCGGGAGATCATAGCTCTCGTGACGACGGGCGGCTGGGCCCACAGTCCCTTTCCCAGGCAGGTCATCAGCGCCTGCAGCATGAACACTCTGACCTCGTTCAAGATCGGCGATGCGGCCGCGGTGCCTTTGCGGCCCCTTACTCGCCTGCTGTTCCTTGGCTTCTTGATCGCTCTCGGGGCCGGGATGGCATACGCGCTGCACGCGCTTTACCGCATCGGTTTCAACTCGACGTTGGTGGGGATTGCCGACTTGTTCCCCGGCTGGCACTTCATAATGGCGGGGAATGAGATCTTCGACAGCCTGACGAATCCGCAAGACGCCGAGTGGTACGGCGTGCTGTGGTGGGGAGTGGGCGCAGCGGTCTTCGTGTTCATCGCCGTGATGCGCCTGCAGTTCTTGTGGTGGCCGTTCCATCCGGTAGGCTACGTGCTCGGCCTTGGCCTCATGGCAGGTGAAGGCATCGGCGGACTGCCCTTCGTTGTCGCCTGGCTTGCCAAGGCACTGGTACTAAGGTACGGCGGCCTGCGGCTGTATCGGCGGACCCTGCCTATCGTCATCGGCCTCATCATCGGTGACGTGCTGAATCGGTCGCTGTGGGACATCATCTCGCTGGTGACCCGTGGACACATCTAGCGATCGAGCTTCTGTCCGGCTGACAGAAGATATGTTGAGATATTGAATCGTTACACTTACAGTAGGAGGTCGTTGTGATGAGTGATCGCTCGAGGAAGAAGAGCGGCAGAGGGAAGAAGGCCGCGGCTGCCGCGCCCTACGAACCGACGTGGGAATCCCTGAGGTGCCACCCAACGCCGCGGTGGCTTCGCGACGGGAAATTCGGAATCTACACCCACTGGGGCATCTACTCCGTTCCGGCCTTCGGGGGGAATGCCACATGGTATAGCCACCAGCTTTACATGGACCCGGGCTCCGAGGCCCGCAAGCACCACGAGAAGACCTATGGCCGGCTCGACACGTTCGGCTACAAGGACTACATTCCCATGTTCACCGCGGAGAAGTTCGACGCGGATGAGTGGGCGGAGCTCTTCGAGAGGGCCGGCGCCCGCTTCGCCGGGCCCGTGGCAGAGCATCACGACGGCTTCGCCATGTGGGACACCAAGTGGTCGGAATGGAACGCCGCCAAGATGGGCCCGAAGCGGGATATCGTCGGCGAGCTCGAGAAGGCGATCAAGGCGCGCGGGATGAGGTTCGTCACGGCCCTGCACCACGCGGAGAGCTGGTTCTTCTTCCCAGTCTGGGACAAGCGCTACGACTGCTCCGATCCCAGATACTCGGGGCTCTATGGCATCATCCACGAGCGCGGAGCAAAGCAATCGAAGGAGTTCCTCGAACAATGGTATGGGAAGACCATCGAGGTCGTCGACAAGTACGATCCAGACTTGATGTGGTTCGACTACGCCCTGTGCAGCATCCACGAGAGCTATGTCAAGGACTTCCTCGCCTACTACTACAATAGGGCGACGGCCAACGGCAAGGAAGTTGTTGTGACGTACAAGGATCACGACCTCCCGCCGGGCGCCGGCCTCACCGACTATGAGTTGGGTCAGGCGCGCGACCTGACGTGGCACGAATGGATCACCGACTCGACCGTCGATGACCAGGGCGCGTGGGGGTACGTCAAGACGGCAGGCTACAGGAGCGTGGACTGGCTGGTAGACAACCTGGTGGACCGGGTCAGCAAGAATGGCTACCTTCTGCTCAACGTCGGCCCAAGGGCGGACGGGACCATTCCCGAGGAAGCGAAGAAGTGCCTTCTCGGCATGGGCGAATGGCTCAAGGTCAACGGAGAGGCCATCTACGGCACCTCGCCCTGGGTCATGGCAGGAGAGGGCCCGACCAGGCCGGAGAGGAGCGGGGGCTTCAATGAACAGGATACGCCGTACACATCGCAGGACATCCGATTCACCGTGAAGGGCGACGCGCTCTACGCCGCCGTCCTCGACTGGCCCGGAGAGGAGCTGGTGATCACCACCTTCAGAGCACCCGAAGAGGGGACGGCTGATGTTGGGGTTCGGCACGACGAGAACCCATACTACCAGCTCTACGAGTCGGAGATCGTATCCATCACCATGCTCGGCCACGACGAGCCGCTCAAATGGAAGCTGGAGAAGCAGGGCCTTGTCGTCCGTATGCCCGAAAGGAAGCCCTGCGAGCACGCCTTTGTGGTTAAGATCGTGCGGAAGAATCCGTACTGATAGAGAGCCGGAGTGGGTGGAGGCCGGCGAAGCGCTCCGCGTACGCGCTGGAGCGATAGCCTGTGTCCGCCCGGTTCCCCCTATTGGGGACAAGCTACAGGAGGGACACTCATGGATCTGATGCTCAAGGACAAAGTGGCCATCATCACGGGCGGCAGCGTCGGCATAGGACTCGCTGTTGCTGAGGCACTCGCGGCCGAGGGAGTTCATCTCGCTCTCTGTGCCAGGAACGAGGAGCGGCTGTCCGCGGCCGGAGAGGGCATCCGAGAGGCGCACGACGTCCGGGTGCTGACTGTCCCAACCGATGTGACCGACCCGACCGACATAACGGCTCTGTCACAGCAGATCGAGGCAGAGTACGATGGCGTGGATATCCTCATCAACAACGCGGGAACGGGCAGTGAAGAGAAGATCATGGACGCCCCCGATGACAAATGGCAGTACTACTGGGACCTCCACGTGATGGCGGCGGTCCGCATGTCCAGGGCGATAGTGCCGCTGATGCGAAAGCGCGGCGGCGGGGCCATCATCAACAATGCCTCCATCTGTGCGAAGCAACCGCTGGGGTATGAGCCGATATACAACACGACGAAGGCAGCGCTGGTCATGTTCTCGAAGTGCCTCGCCAACGAGCTGGTCGGCGAGAATATCCGGGTGAACACGATAAACCCCGGCCTTGTCCTGACTCCGGATTGGTGGAAGACCGCGGGGATCCTCAGCGAGAAAGAGGGAATCACCGCACAGGAATACCTCGATCGCATCGCGAAAGAGAATGCCCCCATCGGACGCTTCGCCTCGCCGGAGGAAGTGGCGAAGTTCTTCGTGTTCTTGTGCTCGCCCGCGGCCAGCTACTGCGTCGGCTCAACCTACTACGTCGATGGCGGCTGGCTCAGGGTCGTGGACTGAGCCTCGGATGCGAGTCGGCAGGAGGCACGATGAAGGCGATAGAAGGCAACCATTGGTATGCCCCCTAGGAGAGTCCAGAGGTGGGTGCTGAGGGGCTGTGAGACCGGCGTGGGGTCCCTTCAGCGTCCCATCGCCTCCGCCGGCCCAACACCGTCCTGCTTGCGGGGATGGGTCCATAGGCGCCGTTCTGGGCCCACAAACTCGCGTTCTCCGGTGGTGGCCAGTAGCGCCTGTGGGACGGTGACAGACGGCAACACCGTGTTGGTCCCTGGCAGGATCTGGCTCAGATCTGGCACGATCTGGCGTCTGTTTCGCACCTGCACGCCAGAGCAGTGATCGGGGTCACCTCGCTTCTCTGCCCCGCAGGACTCATGCGCAGAGGTACTCGAATCTAGCTCCACAGTCGGCCGCCGTGGCAAGCGGGTGTGCCAATGCTGGCAAACTTGAGAAGGGGGCCATTCGAGGCCGTTCGACAGGTGCGGCCGCCACTCCGCCACTACTGGGCCGCTACCAAACCGCTACTCCAGACAGGGTCGGGCCGCTACCGATCCGCCACCAAACCGCTACCGAACCGCTACCCCAATCAGCGTCGCCTCGACCATGCCTCGCGGGTCCCGCGGAGCCGGTTTTGCCAGTAATCATGCGGGGAAATGGCCCCTGGCTCACGACGGCCGCCCAGCTAGAGATGCGCGAAGGTGCCGCACAACCCCCTGAATTCCGCTACTGAACCGGTACCGTTCCGCTACCCTTGGATCGACAACTCGGCTTACAGGCCCACTCCACTCTCTCTTCTACCACCAGAGCGAGAGCCGGAAAAGCCCGATGATTCCTGGGTTTTCCGGCCCTTGTCGCAGCACGATCTGAGGCCCGTCAGAAGCCGGCAGAGCCCGTCCTGGCGCCTGCTTGACCGTCGCTTCTCAAACCCCGAAGTAGCCAGCAATGTCCTGTCGTTTTCGGCCCTCGCCGTGTGTCTGCACAGTGTCACATAAGCAGGGAAAAAGGAGCCACTGAAGGCCTGGACTTCCTGGCCGACGAGAGTGACCAATTGCTCTAGCACAATCACCAGGAGGTCTGGCGATGACCAGCCCAGCACCAGCCAGCGCAGCACAAGATGGAGGCGCTGCCGGCATCGGCTTTGATCAGGCGGCGGAGGAGTTCCTCGACTACCTCACGCACTACCGAGGCTACTCGCCTTCGACGGTGCGCGCCTATCAGACCGACCTGCGGATGTTCCGGAGCTTCCTCGAGGGCCGTCTCGGCCATGTCCCCACTCCCGCCGAGGTCAAGCGGGAGCAGATCATCCAGTTCGGGGTGAGCCTGAGAGACGCGGCACCTCTGACTCTGCGCCGCAAGTATGCCTGCCTGGCCTCGCTGTTCGGATACCTGCAGGACATGGGACACGCTCAGGGCAACCCGGCCAGGCGACTACCGCTGCCCCGGGTGTCGCAGCCGGTGCCGGTGTGCCTGAGCGAGGAGATGGCCCAGAAGCTGATCGCGGCGGCTGACTCCCCCTGGACCAAGGCGGCGGTGGTGCTGCTGCTGTCCACCGGCATCCGACGCTCGGAGGCGGTGGCCATCACCCTCGACGATCTGGACCTGGAGAACCGCCAACTGCTGATCCGCGGGAAGGGAGACAAGCAGCGCGTGGTGCCACTGACCGAGCAGGCGGTGGAGGCGATCCAGGCCTATCTGCCCCACCGCACCAGGAGCTCGACCAGGAGGCTGTTCGTGAGCGCCTATGGCGGCCGCCCCATCCAGGGCCGAGTCATCAACGCAATGCTCGCCGGTACTGTGCGCAAGGCTGGGCTCGAAGGCCAGGGCATCACGCCCCACAAGCTGCGGCACACCTTCGCCACCCACCTCATCCGCAACGGTGTGGATGTGAGAACGGTGCAGGAGCTGCTGGGACACGCCGACCTGGAGACCACCGCGAAGTACC
>CAZLHI010000054.1:0-17118 GCA_964559435.1 uncultured bacterium
GGCTGTGGGTGCGTTGCCCCGTGTCCCAGCGCGTGGTAACATACGCCGGAGTGCGAGGCGGATAAGAGTCGTCCTCGCGGGCGGCCTGCAAGCCGTTCGAGGTCGCAGGATACCCACGATGTCCGAATGTCCGAACTGCGGACGTGAACTGGAAGGAGCACACAGCTTCTGCCCCTCCTGCGGGGCTTCGGCCGTGCAGTCGCCGGCGGTGGCCGCGATGATCCAAGACGCCCGGCAGGCCCTCGCCACGAATCCCGACGACACGTCGGCTCGCTACAACCTGGCCATCGCGTACAAGCTGGGCGGTATGGATGACATGGCCTTGGAAGAGCTTGCCCGAGTGGCCGAGATGCAGCCGGACTTCGAAGACGCGCACTACGAGATGGGGTTGCTCCACGCCAAGTACGGCCGCAAAAAGCAAGCGATCGCCGCCCTAACCCGCGCCCGCGAGCTCGATCCCGAAGACCAACGCGTCGACCGACTGCTGAAGAGGCTGGGAGTTCAGGCCTAGCTTTCACGTCCCGTCGCGCCTGGCCTCCTCGAGCACCGACCGCGCATCATCTTCGCTCACCGGCCGCGGGTTAGTCCTGATAGAGCCCGACACGAGTCCATCCCGCGCCAGCGTGGGCATATCCTCTTTTGCCATCGGCAGGTCGGCTATGCCGGCCGGGACACGGAGGTCTCTCAGGAGGGACAGCACTGCCGCGAGTGTCTCGTCAAACCCAGCTGCCTGCTGTCCCGTCAGAGCGCTCCCAACGGCAGTGACGCGATCTGGCACGGCCGTCGCATTGTACTTGAGCACGTAGGGCAGCAGCCGCCCGCACGCTAGGCCGTGTGCCACCCCGTAACGGGCACCTATTGGATGCACCAGCCCGTGCACGAGGCCAAGGCCCGAGTTGGCAAAGGCCATGCCCGCCAGCATGCTGGCCGTGGCCATTGCTTCGCGCGCCGCTCGATTGCCGCCATCGGCCACAGCCGCGCGAAGGTTGGCGCCGATCAGGGAGATGGCGCGCAGCGCCAGGGCCTCCGTGGGCGGCGTGGACCGAGTGGAGAGATAGGACTCCGCTGCGTGTGTGAGGGCGTCCAGACCAGTCGCTGCGGTCAGCTCGGGCGGCATCGTCATCGTGAGCTCTGGATCGGTGATCGCGACCCGCGCGAACCAGAATGGGCTTCGCAGTCCGACCTTCAGCTCGCGCTCCTCGTCGAGCACGACGGAAACGGATGTGATCTCACTTGCTGTGCCAGCCGTCGTTGCGACGTTGACGAGCGGCAGGCCTGGGCGATCGACGGGCCGGCCGCGGACATAGTCGATGATCGAGCCTTCCAGCACAGCCATTGCGGCGATGCCTCGAGCGGCATCCATGGGGCTGCCTCCGCCGAGCCCTATGACGAGGTCGCAGCCCCGCTCCCGCGCAAACTCCCCGCCACGGTCTATCGTGGTTCCGCTGGGGTCGGACTCGACCTGGTCGAAGATGACGGCCTCGATGTCAGCCGCCGATAGCATGCCCAGAACCCGCTCGACAATACCGGTTCGCTTCATCGCTGACCGCCCGGTAACCAGAAGCGCTCGCTTCCCGAGGTGGGCGGCTTCCTCTGCCAGCCGCTCGACAGCCGCCCATCCGAAGTGCATGACCGCAGGCAGTCGGAACTCGTACATAGATCGGCTCCTGAAATCAGAGAAGTGCGAGGCGGGGTTGCTGCCCCTGCTGCCCATATTCCCGTTTCATCAGGCGCGTCCGGCCTCCTCCAGCCGATCGGCGAGGGACTGGATGTCCGCCCGGCGGTCCGAGCAGGGGCCCCTTTTCGGGAGCATAAGGAAGGGCAGCAACCAATACTGAGGGCGAGGACCCCGCCGGCGGCACAAACGAGTCAGAGCTTCAGCCGGAATATCGCCAGCTCGGTTAGCTGGAGGATCGCGCCCACAAGAAGGACGCCGATCAGCAGGACCGCGGCGTTCTCTGCGGACAGCCAAGCGGCCTGGTCGAGAGGCCTCTCATTTAAAGCATGCGGCAAGATCTGAAACTGGGCAAGAACCGATCCTAGCTCGACCTCCACCCAGCGGTACCCGCTGTGGATGAGGCCGACGGCCACCCCGATCATGCCTGCCGCAGCCGGATAGGCGAACCAGGACACGACGCGATATTTGTGTTTTTGATGTTCGAGGTAAACGGGACACTCGCCGCACCGCGACTTCTGCTTCTGCTGGCGCCGAGCATGGCTGCGCGCTCGACGCTGCGCGACCTCCAGTTCTTCAGCGACCTTTGCCCGCGCGTTCGCGCCAACCCCAGTGAGGAGCCGGGTGGCCAAGCCCTGATCGCAGTAGCATCCGCTGTGTTTCTTCCAGCACGACGCGCCTTCCAGGAAGCGCGGACAGTTGGCTCGGAGGCCGGTCCGGCAGAAATGCAGCTCCCAGCAGCGGCGCATCAAGGATGGGCGCTCAGCAGCGCGCTCGGCCGCAATGGCAGCGGCCTCGGGCGACGAGGCGGTGAACCTCGCCGCCGCGCGCGCAGGCGAAGCGAGCACGATGATGCGCCCGACCGCCACACGTAGGAATCCGAGAACGATGAGACCCCCCCCGGAGGTCTGGAACGAGGAGATGAGCGACTGGCCGAGCTCCATTAGCTCCTGCGCCGTTGCAGCATCGGTCTTGCTTCGAATCACCAGGGGAAGAGCAGCCCAGCAGGCGCCACCGGCCAGCACGACTATCCAGCCTACGCTCTCCGTGCGATGGTGGCGGATTATGGCCGCGACCACGCCGATCCAGAGGCACCAGAGGAAGGCATTCTTCGCCAGGTTCACGTTGCGCGTGACCGTGTCGAGCGCTGTCCCGCGGACGATGGGCGCGGCCAGATAGCCTGAGAGAACGATGAAGAGGATAATCATCAGGCTGATCGCTGCGCCGATCGAGGCCAGCAGGACCACGTGCTCCAGTGGCTTCTTCGCAGACTCGGGCAGCCTTACCGCAGACTTAGCGAGTCTGGCTTCCTCCTTACGAGGCCGCATCTGCATCGCCTCCCTATGACAGCAACCGCGCGCAACGTCTCGCCGTCAGGCATCCTCCTGCTGGAGTATACCTCATACGGCGGCCTCGAACAAGGCTCAAGCCGATTCCGTTGCGCATCCTTGGCAACTGGAGACCCCCTGAATTTCCCTGCTCCGCCCCCTTGACACCGCAGTGGGACGGCGCTATACTGAGCGCCGGTGGAGGGAAAACGACTCGCTCAGGCGAGTCCCTATATATCAGGCTAACCCCACCCCAAACCCCACCCCACCACGAGGCGGCAGACTCCCCCGGTCTGCCGCCTCACCTTTTGCTGGGGCTTCTGGCTACGACCGGTCGCTGCTACTCCTGTTAGACTCCTCAGGGGGAGGTTTGGTTGACACTCCGCCACTCAAACTGTTAACTTCTGCGAACTGGGATTGGCGCTGCGGAGGTGTCCGATGTCGAAGTGGCAGTGTATGGCATGCACGTATGTGTATGACCCCGAAGCGGGCGACCCGGAGAACGGCGTTGCGGCGGGGACTCCGTGGGAGGAGGTGCCTGACGACTGGGTGTGTCCGGCGTGCGGTGTTCCGAAGGACATGTTCGAGGAAGCGAAGGAATGAGAGAGGGGTGTGGCCGAGGGCGGGCGGGGGGTCGTCGCGGCAGACATTGTCGGGTCCTGCTATGCGGGCGGTGATCCAGCACGGAATACGCGATGTTCGCCTCGGGGACTGGCCGGAGCCGTCACTGGGCGCGGGCGAAGTGCTGGTCCGGGTGCGCTCGGTCACGATCTGCGCCTCCGACATACACGTTTTCGCCGAGGGCAACGTTGGTGGCATCAGCTGGGATTCGCCGTTCGTGCCCGGCCACGAGGCAGCCGGCGTTGTCGAAGATGCCAACGACACGGAGCTGGCCGTCGGCGCTGCCGTGGTTCTCGATCCGGCCGCGCCTTGCCACACGTGCGACATGTGTGAGGATGGGCTCTATCACCTCTGCCGCAACCTGAAGTTTCTCGACCTCCCCCCCGTGCACGGAGCCATGCGAGAGCGAGTCGCCTGGCCGGCCAACCGAGCGTTTGCCGTTCCGGGGTCTGTTGATATTCTGGAGGCCCCGCTCATCGAGCCACTGTGTATCGCCGTACATGCGCTGGAGCTGGCATCCAGGCCCGAAGGAGCAACAGTTCTTGTGGCGGGCTGCGGGGCTATCGGCCTGTTCACCGTGCAGATGGCGAAGATCCGGAGTGCGGCCAACGTTATCGCGACCGACCTGGTTCCGGAGCGGCTCGCCGCCGCCCGGGAGCTCGGTGCAGATGCCACCGTGAACGCCTCGCGGGCGGACCCTGTGGCGGCCGTTCTGAAGCACGCCGGCGGCAGGGGCGTTGACATCGCCTTCGAGGCGGCCGGGCCGCCGGAGGCCCTCCAGCAGTGTCTGGATGCAGTGCGTCCTGCAGGTGAGGTGGTTGTGATCGGCATACCCTCGGAGGACGAGTATCGCGTCACGGCCTCGGACCTGCGCCGGAGGGAGTTGACTCTCCAGTTTGTGCGTCGGCAGAACGAGAACTACCCGGAAGCGATTGAGCTGGTGGAGCAGGGGCGTATCCGCCTGAGCCCGGTCTTGACCCACAGGTTCCCGATGGAAAGGGCACAGGAGGCTTTCGAGCTGGCGGCGCGAAAGGGGGAAGGCGCCATCAGGGTCGCTGTGCTGCTGTAAGCGTTCGCTGCTGCGGGCGGGGTCGGCTCTGCTTCGGGATGCGCCGGTCGAAGGCTAGGAGTCTGCAGATGAGAACCGTCAAAGTCGGCTTCATACCCTCCCATCGAGAGCCCTTCGGCGAAGAGTGGGCCGCAGACATGCGGCGTCGCTGTCTCGCCGTGATGGAACAGGTGCAGGGCCTCGAGGTGGTCGTGCCGGATGAGTCCTTGACCGCGAACGGCCTGGTCCGCAGCCTCGCCGATGCCCGGGCAACCCTCGCTCTGTTCAAGGACAACGACGTGGCCGGGGTGATAGTCGGCGGGATGACCTTCGGGCATGAGACCTCGGCCGTTGGAGTGACGATCGCCGGCCTGCCGCCGGGAACTCCCGTGCTCCATTTCGCCACCAAGGGCGGGGTCGCCGAAGACGGGACGCGGCCCTCGGATTCCTGGTGCGGCCAGTTCATGATAACGTCCGCGCTCAAGCGCCGGGGGATCGTATTTGAGCACCTACCGACGTGCTTTCCCGAGGAGCCGATCTTCGAGCAGTGGCTCTCTCGTTTCGTACGGGCATGTGCGGCACGGGACGCGTTCAGAGGCGCGCGAATCGGCCAGCTCGGAGCGAGGCCGGAGGAATTCGAATCAGTATGGTGGGATGAGGCGTCACTGCAGAGCGACTTCAATCAGACTGTCGTTCCCATTGACCTGGCGGACGTGTTCATGCGACTCGATGCAGTGGGGGACGACGATCCGGAGGCGAAGAAGGCGGCGGACGAGATCAGGAGAGGAGCGGAGATCCCCTCGGAGGCCGGGCAGTACGTGGCCACGCTGGCGCGCATGGAGATCGCCCTGAAGCGACTGGCCCAGGAGAAAGAACTCGACGCCACGGCCGTCAACTGCTGGAACCAGGTGCAGGAGCGATACGGCATCTGCGTCTGCTCGGTGCTGGGCCGGCTCACCGACCAGGGATACCTGTGCGCCTGCGAGGTCGATGTCTACGGGGCCTGCAGCATGCTGGCCGCCCATGCGGCCGGGCTCGGCGAGACGCCACCGCACTTCATCGACTGGACGGAGCTTCACCCCGAGGAAGAGAACGTGTGGCTCGCCTGGCACTGCGGCAACGCCCCGCCTAGCCTCTGTGGTGCGGGATGCACGGCCTGTATCGACCAGCACATGATCATCCCGATACGACCCTCCTGGGGAACGAGGGAGTTCAAGCTCAAAGAAGGCCCTGTGACCTGCTGTCGCTTGGTGGAGTACGACGGCTGGTTCACGATGTTCATCGGCCAGGGTGAGATCATCGATATCCCGCCCGTGACGCGCGGCTGCTACGGCTGGGTCCGGGTCGCCGATGTGATGGATTGGGAGCAGAAGATGGTGGAGCACGGCATCATCCACCACGGCGTGCTGATCCACGATCCGGCGGTGGCCGACGCTCTCGAGAGCTTCTGCAAGTTCAGCGGGATCGAGGTGATCCGAGGGGCGTAGGCCTGTCCTCCTCAGATAGCCGGGGCGACGGCTGGGCAGGGCACGTGCCCTGCCCAGCCTGTTCGTAGAGACGGTGCGCGCCGCTGTTTCGGGACCTGATTGTCCTCGGTGCGCGGCCTATGGTAAACTCTACCTGTGCGCCTGTAGCTCAGTTGGATCAGAGCACCAGACTTCGGATCTGGGTGTCGGGGGTTCGAGTCCCTCCAGGCGCGCCACACCCTCTCGCCAAGCGTTCTCCTTGCTGTGCGAACAAGGATGCTTTTGATTTCCTGTCGAACCGGAATCTGACAGATTTCCTGCAGGAGACGGGCCATGACCCCTAAGAAGAGCTTCACCGAGGAAGAGGCCAAGCAGATCGGCGACCAGCTTGGCATCGACTGGGCCAAGTTCGACATCGACCAGTTCCGTCGCGGCATGGACGTCGAACTCGAGCACGGCCTGCGAGACCCCCACACCAACGTCACCGATGATGATGCGTTCATCACCGGGAAGATCGCCCTCGCTCACCTCAACGAATTCCCCGACTACTACGATCGGCTGGAACAGATGGAGAGAGAGGCCGAAGCCTAGTGGGAGAGCAGGGAGTAGGGGAGGACTGTATTCCCGCAAGCCGTTAGGGCAGGAGTGCTGCCGCCTGCGTCAGACCTCAGTACCCCAGTTCCCTCAACCGCGCGTCCGAGATCCCGAAGTGGTGCGCAATCTCGTGTAGCAGTGTCTTCCGCACCTGCTCGACGGCCTGCCTCCTGCTCCGCGCCTGTTGCTCAATCGGCCGCTGGAAGATCACGATCTCGTCCGGCATCTGAAACGAGTATGGGCCCGACTGCCGCTGCGTCAGCGGCAGCCCGCGGTAGCGCCCGAGCACCACCGCGCCAGGCGGCGCGCCCAGCTCCTCCAGCTCCCGGCGCGTCGGCCCTCTCTCCACCACCACTTCCACGTTGGACAGCTTCTCCGCGAAGTCAGACGGCAGCTCGTCCAGCACCTGCGCCACCAGCCGCTCGAACGCTTCTCGTCTCATCTCCTGTCTATGCTCCCAGGCTCCGCAGATACTCCCGGCTGATCCGGATCGATTCCGCCGGCTCCCCCTTCGTGCCGTCCTGCTCCACCACGACCCACGCAGGCCGGCACGCCAGCGTCGCGTCGAGGGCGGCCCTCAGGTCAACGACGTCGCCCCCTCTCGATAGCCGCTCAGGCTTTCGTACCGGCCAGACCCCATGATGAAGGGCCCACCCTGGCGGGGTCGCTGTGGGCGTGCTGTGTGCTGTTCTGTGGCCTACAGCGGCGCCCTGCCGCTGGAGCGTCGCCCCACGCATGCCCTCCTCCGGTGATGGGCCGAAGGCCCGCCCGAGACGCCCTGCAACCGGGGCTGGCACCAGCCGTCCCCTGGTGCAAAGGCGAGCCCATGCTGCGAAACCAGATCATTTTGTGGAACAAAGGGGGTAGCCGGGACTCGGTTATTGCATGACCCGGGGGATTCGTTCAAGCAGCGGAGGGGACTTGCGCGCGTCTATTGCCAGCCGAATCCCATAGGGCGGAGGGTTCGTAGTCATGGATAGTGGTCCACTCAATGGCTCTGTCGGCGAGATCACGCCTTACGGCCAGACAGCCGTGATATGCTTCGTCAATGAGAAGGGCGGTGTCGCCAAGACGACATCTTGCGTCAATCTGGCGGCGGCCCTTGCCCAGCGCAACAAGCGCATCCTATGCGTGGACCTGGATCCCCAGGCCAACGCCACGGCGGCTTTCGGCATTTCGGCCGAGCAGGCAATCGAACGTGAAGCGCACTGTCTCCTGACTGTGGCCCGATGCCCGCTTGAGCGTGCCATCGTGCCGACCCGGATCGAGAATGTCGATCTAGTCCCGGCCAGCGCGCGACTTGCGGACTGCAACAAGACCCTGGTCATGGAGGTTGGGCGTGAGGGGAGGCTCCGCCACAAGCTGCGGGAGTTCCACCGGAGCGTTCTGACCGAGAAGTATGAGGTGGTCCTGATCGATTGCCCCCCTTCGCTGGACCTCCTGAGCATCAACGCCCTGACCGCCTCCACACACATGATCGTGCCGGTCAACACCAAGTTCTATGCCCTGAAAGGCATGGCACTCCTCGGAGACACGGTCGCCGCCCTCCACGAGCAGATTGGCGCCAGGGCGAGGATGCTCGGCATCCTCGTCACGATGTTCGACAAGAAGACGGCGCTCGACGTTACCATATATCGGCTCCTGAAGGAGAGGATCGAGCGCGACTTCGGCGACTATATGTTCTCTACCATCATTACGAAGAGCGTTGTCGTCGGCGAGGCCGAGGCCGGAGGCCTGCCGGTGATGTTGCGAGACCCAGAGTCTCCCGCGGCCCAGGCTTACCGCAGATTTGCTGACGAAGTTGTGGACCGGCTGAGTCATGACGTCGGGGAGATCATCCCGGCGCCCAGCCTGACCGCGGCACAAGGGACCTAACGCCCCCACGGAGGTCGCAGCACATGACAGGAGACTCAAGCGCAACTGGCACTGTGAACCCGGCGGAGGCTAGAGCTTCAGTTCTGATCACGATCACTACGTCGGGGGCCGAGACGCCGATCTGCCGATTGGCCAATTCGGAAGAGCTCATCCGTGGCTTGACGGTGCGCGATCTCATTCAGCGAATCATCAGCCCCAGGTCTCTCTTCTCCGTTGGTGTCCCGATGAGCCAGTTGGAGGCGGAGAGCGCAACAGCGCTGGCCATAGGCGAGCTGCTTTCAGCTGATAGCTGTGAGGTCGTCACTGCTGGCAAGGGCACTGCTGGGGATCAGAACGTCTCCCTGGACCAGTCTGTTCAAGGGGTCGCGCGGGAGCAGGTCGGCACCCAGGGAAACAAATTCGTGAACATCAACTTGGAGGTCCGATCGAAGGCCGACACGGTGGCGCCATCGGGCACCGAACGTCGGCAGACGCAGAAGCCGCCGACGTTCGAGGTCGAGCCGAAGGCGCCGGCGGCGAAGCGGGATGTATTCGATAGTGGCTCTCCGCCTTCCTCGCAAGACCAGGCGACGACACCATTCTCGGACGCCGTGTTCGAGCGGCCCGCATCGGACGTCCACCCGACGGGCTCGGAGGCGTCTGCCCTCAGCGTCGCCTCGGAGAAGGAAGAGCCCGAGAGCGCTTCTTCGGAAACCGGCCCAGAGCTTATGGCTGCAGATGCCGCAACCGCCTCGGTGGTGCCGGTTGGCGACGAGGTGCCCAAGGCCGCTTCTGCAGCCGTCGGCGAGCTGACAGCGAAGGAGGGTGTCGTTGGCGCTGAGGCACCAGCTCATACGGCACAAGATGCGGAAGCCGAGCCGCCCAGCACCGAGAGAGCTGCCAGAGCAGAGGCAGGCTCATCTCCGGTCGCGTCGACAGGCGGGATTGTCACGATAGTGGCTGAGAATCCGAGGGACGAACCCACGCAGGAGAAGGGCGAGCGGAAGGAGTACGTGCGGAAGTCCGATTGGCTGAGGGCACAGTTCTTGCCCGAGATCGAAGCACTGGACTTCAGCGGGCTTTTCGTCGGCAATCTCGGACCTGGCGTGAGGGAGGAGAAGGGGCGCCGCAACGTCATGCTTGCCGATCCCTCCCGGATCACTGAGGTGCTACTCAGGGCCAATGGCTACAGACGTAGCGGCGACCATGCCAGGGCTCTGATCTGCTATCAAGAACTCGTCGACATGGACCCGAGCAACGCAGACTTCCGGTTTCTGCTCGGAACTACGCTCAAGGAACTCGGCCAGCGGGAGCAAGCCAGCGAGGCCTTTATGCGGGCCAAGGAACTCGGACACGACGGCGCCGACAAAGAGCTTGAGGGGCTGAAGCGCTCTGGGCACCGCCCAAAGACCGCCCTGGGCTTCTTGCGCTTCTGGAAGCAGTAGCACAGCACACCTCCCTCCTCCGTCGCACAGGAATCCATAGGACCCCGGACTCCGTGGCTTGCAGAGCCGGGGTCTCTCTGTGACGTGGGTTCGGCGTCCTCCTGCAGGACCGGCGGTTGGTCGGGCGCAAGAGACAGCTCGGCATGAACTCGCTGCCCGCTGTAATTGTGTTTGCGCGCGCGCCTCGAGGAGGGAGCGCGAAGACTCGCCTCATACCCGCTCTCGGACCGGAGGGCGCCGCAGACTTGTATCGGTGTTTTCTGTTGGACACGCTGGCCAACGTGGGTCAGCTGAACGCCGCCGTGATAGTGGCCGCCGCGGACGCGAACGACGTCGACCCTTTGGCGGCCCTGGCACGAGGCGTGTGCCCGGCGGCCAGGCTCATCGTACAGGTGGGCGATGACCTCGGCGCGCGTATGGCGAGCGCGGTCAAACGCGCGCTGTCCGACGGCCACCCGGGGGCCGTGGTGATCGGGTCGGACTCCCCCAGTCTGCCCACGGACATCTTGTCGCAAGCGGTGCACCTTTCGGCCGAGCGCGACCTGGTGCTCGGCCCGTGCTTCGACGGCGGCTATTATCTCATCGGTATGCGGAGTGTCCAGCGTGAGGTCTTCGCGGGCATCGAGTGGAGCTCCAACACGGTGCTGGCCGAGACACTCGAGCGCGCGAAAGAGCAGAGCCTGACCGTCGCGCTTCTGGACCCGTGGTACGATGTGGATACCCCTGAGGACCTGCACCTGCTGCGGTCGCACCTGGAGAGGCTGGGAGCCGCGTCGCGGCCAGTGCCGTGTCCGCGCACCTGGGGCTATCTTCGCAGCCTTTCCAAGGAGCAGACGGAGTGAGCTCCTCCTCAGCGCCCATCGCCGTCATCATCCCCGCGCTGAACGAGGAACAGTCCATCGGCCGCGTCCTGGATGCCATTCCAAAGCACCTGGATGCTGACATCATTGTCGTCGATAACGGTTCGAGCGACCGCACGGCGCAGATCGCCGAAGCCCACGGCGCGCGGGTCGTCCGCGAACCTCAGCGCGGATACGGAGCCGCCTGCCTGGCCGGCATTGCCGCGCTCGGGCCCTCCGAGGTGGTTGCGTTCCTGGACGCGGACTTCAGCGACAGCGCGGAGATGCTGGCGGATCTTGTCGAGCCGATAGCGAGCGGCCAGGCGGATTTCGTGATCGGCTCACGGATGAGAGGTGCGCGCGAGCCAGGCGCGCTGCCCCTACACTCTCGCTTCGGCAACTGGCTTGCCGGCATTATTCTGACCCACCTATACCGGCAGCCGACGACCGACCTCGGACCTTTCCGGGCCATCCGGCGGGAGACCCTGGAGAGGCTCAAGATGCAGGACCGAGGCTTCGGATGGACTATCGAGATGCAGGCCAAGGCCGCCCGCTTGCGCGTACCGACAGTTGAGATACCGGTGCCTTATAGGAAACGAATCGGCCGGTCCAAGATCACGGGCTCTCTGAAGGCATCCATCCACGCATCCTCCGTCATCCTCTCAACGGCCTTCCGGCTCCGATGGTGGAAGCCGTAACTTGCCGGCCTGATTGTCACCAGTTCGGACCAACGAGCGACTGTCTGAAGCAGGGGCCCGACGTCGGTCGAGGTAGGGTTCAGCGAACCGGCGCTGCTGCATCCCGCTTCGCACCGGAGAGATGCGAATGCAACATCAATGCCTGGCCCGGCCGACCCCGCCGCCGAGACGGTTCGACATCGTCCCCTGGCTCAGCGGGCTCGCAATACTGAGCCTCGTCGGCGTTTCAGTGTTGCGTAAGATCGCGGCCTGGGCCGAATGGGATCTGCCCCGCAATGTCACCATTTTCCTGGGCGACTACTCGTGGTGGGTGTACTGGGGCAGCGTTGTCGTGTTCGGCCTTGTCGCAATCCGCCGCTGGCACAACACCTACTTCCGCTGGCGCACAATCTCCGTCATGGTCAGCCAGACCATCTTCGGCATCTTGCTGATGGGTCCCCTGAAGCAGGAGCTGGGCGTGCCGGTCTTCTGGCAGCGGCTTCACCTGACCTGGCCACTCCATATGGCTGTCATCACACCCTATTGGAGGGACAAGCTCGTCACTACGTTCGTATACGGCACGGCCATGTCCCTGTTCGCGTGGCCCGTTGTCTCCATGCTGATGGGCATGCGATACTGCTCCTGGTTCTGCTTCTGCGGGAACCTGGCCGAAAGCGCCGGGGATGCCTGGCGCACCAAGGGGCCCAAGGGCCCCTCCGCGCAGGCCCTCGACAACATCGGCTACGGGATCCTGGGGATCGCCGCGCTGGTCACCGGCGCGGCCTGGCTCGTCGTGAGCCGGCCGTGGACGGTCTACGACATCGGGGTCGCCTGGTTCCTCTCCACCGTTGTTGGCATCGGCGCCTATCCCATCCTCGGCGGGCGAGTCTGGTGCCGCTTCATCTGTCCGCTGAGGACCATGCTGGGGTGGTTCTCGAAGCGGGGCCGGTTCGCAATCTACACCGACGATCACCGCTGCATCGAATGCGGCACCTGCAATCGCTACTGCGAGATGGGGATAGACATTCGGATGCGCGCTCGACAGGGGCTGCCGCTCCGCGATGCAGAGTGCGTGGGATGTGGCGCCTGTATTGCCGTGTGCCCGCGCTACGCTCTGAGCTTCTACCCGTTCCCGAGCGCCGACGAAGCGGTGGACGCGAAGAACCACCGGCGCTTCCGAAGCACGTTCAAGCGTCAGCTGGCCGCCCCGCGAGAGATATGAGATGGAACCGCACGTGATCGTGGGCAACGGAGTCGCCGCTATCAACGCCGTCGAGGCGATCCGCGCCCGCGGCGACCGAACGCCAATCGTCATCCTCACGGACCAGGAATGTGCTTTCTACTCGCGCCCAAGTCTCTACTACATCATGCTCGGCCGGATCGAGTGGGAGGACGCGTGGGGCCGGCCCGACGCGTGGTACGAGCAGAACAACGTCGATCTCCGCTGCAGCACGGCGCTCACGAAGATCACCCCCGATCGGCGCACGGTGCAGATCGAGA
This sequence comes from uncultured bacterium, assembly GCA_964559435.1. Taxonomy (GTDB): domain Bacteria; phylum Armatimonadota; class Hebobacteria; order Hebobacterales; family Hebobacteraceae; genus Hebobacterum. The sequence goes on from CAZLHI010000054.1 coordinate 13,048, forward strand.
ACAAGACCGATATCGAGTATTCCACGCTGCTGCTCGCCGTCGGGACGCAGGGCCGAGTGCTGCCGTGGGCCGACCAGCATCTCCGCGGGATCGTCACATTGAACACGCTCATGGATGTGATCGGGATATCCGAGATCCTGAGCACGGCCAACCGCGCAGTGGTCGCGGGTGGGGGGCTCACCTCCATCGAGCTGGTGGAGTCGTGCCGTCACTGGGGTGTGGAAACGACCTTCGTCATGCGCGGCGATCGATTCCTGGACAAGCAGTTGAACCAAGACGAGGCCGAGATGATCCATAGGCGACTGCGGGAGGGCGGCGCGGACGTTCGCACGAACGAGGAGATCGCAGAGGTGCAAGGGCGGGTGGGGCGCGTCAGGTGTGCCACGCTCAAGGAGTCCGGCGAGGAGATCTTCTGCGAGATGGCTGGCTGCACGGTCGGCGTCGTCCCGAACAGTGATCTCGTACAAGAGGCTGGCGGCGAGACGGACAGAGGCATGGTGACAGACGATCGGATGCGGACGACGCTGCCGGACGTCTATGCAGCGGGCGATGTGGTGGAGGTGCGGGGCCCAGACGGCAAGCCGGCCCGGAGTGAGATGCTCTGGTACGTGGCCGCGGACATGGGTCGTGTCGCGGGGGCGAACATGGCCGGCGGCGACGAGCAGTACCACAGGAGGGTGTTCCTGAACGTTTCGGAGTTCTGCGGGCTGGACTTCTGCGGTGTGGGCAGCATTGTGCCCGGCCAGCCTGATGTTGAGGAAACCATCGTCCGCGATGAAGATAAGGGGAGCATTCGCCTCGTGTCCAGGGATGGGGTGCTGATCGGAGCATGTTTGCTCGGCGATATTCGCCTCGCCGACATCGCCCGAGGTCTGATCGCCAAGGGGGCGCGGCCGCGCGACCTCCACTCCGATCATCCGCTTCGTCTGTTGCTTGAGAAAGGATCACCATGAACGCTCGACTCGCAATCGCTATTGCTGCGGCCGCAGCGCTGCTCCTCGGCTGCCAGTCGCAGCCAGCGCCCGTGTCCGTTGGGTCCGAGCCAGTCGAGGCCGCCATAGCGAAGAAGTTCGACCACAGCGGCTTCGACGCGATCTTGCGCGCGCACGTCAGGAACGGCATGGTCGACTATCAGGCCCTGAAGTCGCAGCACCTCGAGGATTACATCGAGGCTCTTGGGTCGGCAGACCCGAACGCCTTTGCCGGCCGGGACGACGAGCTGGCCTTCTGGCTCAACGCCTATAATGCGTTCGTCATAGGGGGAGTTATTGAGCGGTATCCCGGCCTCAAGAGCGTCATGGACGTGCCGGACTTCTTCAAGAAGAAGCGGTGGAAGGTGGCGGGGAAGCTCCGCTCGCTGGATGAGATCGAGAACGAGATCATCCGCCCGAGGTTCAAGGACCCGCGCATCCACTTCATACTCGTGTGCGCGGCCCAGAGCTGTCCGCCGCTGCAAGATCGGGCGATGAATGCGGCCGAACTGCAATCACAGCTAGACAGCGCGACCCGGAACGCTGTGAACAGCACGAAGTACGTGCGGGTCGATCCCAAAGGCAGAGTCCTGCGGCTCACGCGGATCATGAGCTGGTATAGGGCCGATTTCGTTGAGAAGGATGGATCGCTCGAGGCGTTTGTGGTCCGCTATCTGGACGAGCCGGCCAGATCAGAGCTCAAGGCCGGGGGCTACAGGGTCGAGTTCATGGACTACGACTGGCGCCTGAACGACGCAGGCGCAGTCGCCACCAGATGAGCTGAGCCAGGAGCAGGGCATAGACCGGCACATACCCGGCCCAGAGCAGCGCATCGTGCAGCGGGCTGTCGCAGAGCCAGCGGGCGTAGTACTGCGCTGAGACCGTGAGCGTAAACAGCACGACCCCTGGGATGGTCCACCAGCAAAGCGCTGGCACCAGCCAGATGACGTACCACGGCAGCGTGGGCGCGCCGATGAAGAGCTGCGCGCCGAAGGCCGCAAACGAGCACCCCAGCAGCCACTCGAGCGATGGCCGCGGCCGCCATGCCAATCCCGCGATGATCGCGAGCACGACCAACATCGTAACCGCGCGGGCGATCCCGAAGTGAGCATCTGTCACCTTCGTCAGTTGCCCGTCCAGCAAGAGGAACAGGCTCGAGTTAATCTCCCATGCCTTGAGATACTCGGTGAGACCGGAGAAGAGGAGCCGACCGGCCCCCAGGTACGGTATGAAAAGAATGACGCTGACGGCCACCAGGGACAGCGCAAGTCGCCATCCTCCCCGTCGCACGAAGAACGCCACCGCGAGTAGGGCATAGCCCTTCGCTGAAACTGCAGCGGCCAGCGCGGCCCCGCTTGCCAGTCGGGGCCGGCCGTCCTTGCGAGAGGTGAGCAGGAACGCGCCCAAGAGCAGAAACAGCCCGAAGGGGTCCATGTGTGCGCCTGCGGTCACCTCCGTTACCACCAACGGACACCACGCGTACCAGATGACGCGCTCGGGGGGCCGCTTCGTGCGTCTGAGCAGCGCGATGAGAAGAAGGACATTGCCGATGTCGAACAGAGCGAACGCCCATCGGAAGACCTCGGCGTCCGAGTCTCTCACCCCCGCCATCCGTGCGAATAGTATCTGAGCGGCCGGCGGGTAGATCGTTCGGATGTGCTTGAAGTTGATCTGCCGCCAGTTCTCGTCTCGAAGGTGTCCGACCTGAGGCGCGTCGGGAGGATGCAGGAAGGGGTTGAGGCCGGCGTTCGCAACCCGCCCGTCCCAGAGATAGCGCCATACATCGGTCGAGAGGGGAGGGGTGCGTTGCAGTGCAATGACCCTGAGGCCGACAGCGACCAGCACGATCCACACGAAGACCCACCTGGGGAATCGCCTACTCCGGTTGACGACCACGCCGGTGATGACATAGCAGACCCAAGCGGCGACGTATCCGCAGACGAATGCGAGGGCCCAGACCTGGCCGGCCGGCCGCATCCCCGTGGCCCACAGCGCCCCAGCTATGCAAGCCCCGAGCGCGAACAGAAGCCACGGAACGACCGTGGAGCCGAAAGCTCTCCTCGCCACGCAGGTTCACCCCTAACTGCGTCGTTTTGTCGTCCTCTTCGACAGTGGGTTCTCTGCTTGTATGTGGAAGCGGTCCTGCAGCCTACGCGTGACGGTGTCGTTCTTGACGGATTGCAGGATCTTCGCGAGCGCGCGGGCGGAGGCCTCCAGGGCGATCTCGCCTTTCTCCGCCGTCGCCGGGCTGCCATCGCCCGCGTAGTGATGTGGGAAGTCCGCGTACCACCAGATGCCAGTGAATGTGTCCGGTACGCCCCTTAGCTTGCCCTTGGGGCTGCCGTCCTCGTCGCCCGCGCGGTCGAGCTGGACCAGATCCGGCCGGATGGCGAGCATCCCGCTCGTCTCCATCTCGCAGGCGTGGCCGCCGACATCGGTTTCCTTCATCTCCTCGAGCCGGCGCCGAGTATTGTCGTCTACCTTTGGACTCGCGAGATGAACCACGTATGGCCTGCGCTCCGCGAGTTGCACCTGGCAGAAGAAGTGGAGCCAGTGGGTGTTGCCGCCATGGCCGTTGGCGATGACGATCTTGTCGAAGCCATTGCGCGCGATCTCGTCACACACCGATTGCAGCAGGCTGTTGAGCAACTCCGGCCGGACGGATACGCACCCGGGCTCGTGCCGAGCGCAGTTGATCTGACCGAAGTAGTACTCGGGGAACACGACGGCGTATTCCTGCTGCGCCGCGCGGACCGCGAGGGCGCGCACGGCCATCACATCGGTGCCCAGGGGCAGGTGCGGGCCGTGTTTCTCGATGACGCCGATCGGCAGGAGGCAGACTCCCTTCGCGCGTTTCACGGCCGTGGGGAAGTCGCTCGCCGTCAGCTCGTCCCAGCGAACAGCCAGAGATGTACTACGGGAGACGCGCCCTGAGGCCATTGCAGTTCTCCTTTCCCTCTCAGTTTGAGAGCGGGCGGCTTGCCTCCTGCCCTCGACCGACTAGCGGCCGCCACCGCCCAGGGCAGCCGCCGCGGGCGCGCTCGTTGGGTGTGACCGCTTAGCGTTGGTCAGGCGGCTTGCGGGAGTTGGCGGGAGATGT
>CAZLHI010000055.1:0-12897 GCA_964559435.1 uncultured bacterium
AGGTGGTACAGATGGGGCGACTACGCGTGGTACAGTCTAACCCGGCGGCCGACACTCACTGCTAGAGCGTATTATGGATGAGATGCTAAGCGGCCTCGAAGGGCACGCAGAGTTTGACGGGCGCGTGCTGGCCGGCATCACGCATCTGGTTCAGACAGACGGTCTGACAGACAAGGCCAAGCTAATCGCCGCGATACGGGGGGATGAGGGGGGACGAAATGAGGATACTCGAACTCGAGATCCAGAAAGTGCGGGGGCTGCCCAACCTGAAGCTTGAACCGGGCGGGAAGACGTTCGTCGTCCATGGCCCCAACGGCTCGGGCAAGAGTGCGATTGTTGACGCTCTCGACTTCCTTCTCACAGGTAGCATATCCCGCCTAGAAGGCAGAGGCACAAAAGGAATCAGCCTTGCCAGGCACGGCGCCCACATCGACTACGAACGGAAGGATGCGACAGTGCAAGCCAGGATCGAATATCCTGGTGTTGACACACCCCTGACGCTGACTCGACGGATGTCGCGCCCGAAGGTTCTCGTCTGTGATCCCCACGCGCCCGGGGTGCTCGAGGCTATTGAGCGTCAGGCGGCACAGGGATTGCATGCACTTACCAGACGCGAAATACTGCGCTTTATCACGGCCGAGGCCAGCAGTCGGGCAGACCAGATTCAGGCCTTACTGGACATCAGCGCCGTGGAGGACGTCCGAGCCACGGTCGTAAGTGTCCATGGCGAGCTTGAGAGGAAGAGCAGGGAGGCAAGTAGTGCTCGGGATCGAGCAAGGGCCGCTGTGAGAACGACAATCGGCGCGGACAGGTACGACGATGACAGCGTATTGCAGGCCGTGAATGCTGACCGTCGGACACTAGGCGCGGACCCTCTGTCGGCGGCGCTCAGTGCCGATCTGAAGAGGGATGTGAGAAGACCTGCTACCATAGTCGCACGTCGTAGACCATGCAACGTCGAGCTGCTCGAGGCTGACCTGCGCGGCCTCAGAGGAGTCAAAGAGCAACCACCTCAGGCGCGACTCCGCAAAGCCGATCTAGAGCTTAGGCAGCTCATCGGGGACATCCGGTCCAGCCCAGAGCGGAGACGAGCACTTGACGTACTGGGGTTGCTGGAGGCAGGGATAGCCCTTGTCGATGAAACCGGCAGGTGCCCGCTTTGTGACAAGCCCTGGCCGCCCGGCAAATTGCGCGCCCACCTCGAGCAGAAGCTGGCGCTGGCCAAGGAGGTGAAGGAGACCCACGATCGTATCCGGCGTCTGGCGGGTTCCATTTCTGAGTCCATCGCCTCAACGACAGAGCTTCTGAGAAGAGGAGCGACGGCAGCATCAACAGTGCTCGCGGCAACTGAGGTGGAATGGCTCAAGTCGTGGCGGCAGAGCCTGGAGGAGCTGTCGGCCACGCTTGACGACCCTCTCGGTCGGTATCCGCCGCGTGAGGTGACCCCCGAGCAGGTCCAGCGGATGCTAGCGCCTCGGGAGATTCTCAGGCCCCTGCGCCGTTTGCAGTCCGCGGTCGCTGCGACTGTCACCAGGCCTTCGCCGGAAGAGACGGCCTGGGACCGACTCACTGCTCTCCAAGAGAATCTGCGGGCACTGGAGGCCGCAGACCGTGACTTGCGGCTGTACGGCCAGTCTGACAGACGAGCGCTCATTCTGCAACAGACTTTCGAAGAGGCAAGAGATAAGGTATTGAACGAGCTATACGATAGCGTGCGGAACCAGTTCGAACGTTTCTATAGAGAACTGCACCGGACAGATGAATCCGCATTCGCCGCGAGGCTGGAACCAGACGGCGCTGGCCTGCGTTTCGAGGTCGACTTCTACGAGAGGGGGCTGCACTCACCGCAGGCCCTGCACAGTGAGGGGCATCAGGACAGCATGGGGCTGTGTCTCTACCTGGCCCTAGCGGACGCCTTCTCGAGGTCGGACATCAACCTAATCATCCTCGACGACGTCATGATGTCGATCGACAGGGATCACCGGAAACAGGTGTCGCACCTTCTCAAGACGTTCTTCACCGATCGCCAGTTCCTTATCACGACTCATGATACAACCTGGGCCCGTGAGCTGCAGCAAGACGGTGTCGTCGAGGCTAAGAACACCACGCATCTCTATGACTGGAGCGTTGATCATGGACCTCGGACGAGGCCGGCAATGGAAGAGTGGGAGGTGATCGAGGAAGCGCTCACAAGGGATGATGTACCCAGCGCCGCGTCGCGTCTAAGGAGAGAATTGGAGCAGTACTTCGATGAGGTGTGTGCTGCGCTATCTGCGAGGACCCCGCATAGGCTTGATCAGCGGTGGGAACTTGAAGACCTGATGTCTCCAGCGATCGGGCGATATCGCGGTCTGCTCAGAGCTGCCAAGGCTGCAGCGCAGTCGTGGGCTGATAGGGAAGCCTTGGAAACGCTGGTGGAGCAGGATGGAACGTTTTCTCAGATTCTTCTTCGGGTGAATGCAGAGAAGTGGGCGGTAAACCCGAGTGTTCACTATAGTCGATTGCTAGATCTCGGCAGTGAGGATTTCCGGCCGGTGTGTGAAGCGTTCCGCGATCTCTGCGACGTGTTCAGGTGCACCAAGTGCCGCGCCCTGCTGTACGTTGCTGTTGACAAGCAGAGACAGGATGTGGCTCTCCGCTGTAACTGCGAGAGTGTCAACTGGAACTTGATCAAGAAGCCGTCCGCGACACCATGACTACCGGATCCTCGCTGACAAGCAGTGACCAGTTAGTAGGCCAGGAGCTTGCCTCCCGCCCTGTTCACAGCCTCACCCACAACCTCACCGTTCCGTCCCGCTCCATGATGATGCGGTCGAAGGCCTCCCGCAGCAGGTCCTTCTTTAACTGACGGCCGAAGCGGTCTGACTCCAGGATGTCGGCCAGGCCGCTCACTGCCGCTCGCTCTTCCGATGGCGAGGGCGGGGCGGCCGCGCGGCTTTGGTTCACCGCAAGTCCGAAGCCCCCCTCGGAGCCCCTCGTCAGGGAGCCATGCCCCGGCCCGCGCTCGCCTGAAAGATTTCTTGCGCGGCCTCTTCGGACCAGTTGAATCGCTGGCCCAAGTATGGTATACTCTTCTCGAAAACTACATAGCTGTAATTACGACGGTGTACGGACGGGCGCGGGGGGACGCCGGGGCGAGACTGCTGGAGGAGCGAGAGGAGGCTGGAGTGACCCGACTGTACACGTCCGAGGAGGCTGCCAGGCTGGCCGGGATCAGCTACCGACAGCTGGACCACTGGACCCGGTTGGGCGTGGTCAAGCCGCAGAGGCGAGCCGAGGGGAGCGGGAGCGCCCGGCGGTGGGCGCCGGCGCAGGTTGTGGAGCTCCGGGTGATTGCAGGGCTGAGGAGAGCTGGAGTGTCGATGCAAAGGGTACGGCGAGCGGTTGGGTGGCTGCGGAAGCAGCTGCCCAAGGTGAGGACCCCCCTGGCCGAGCTGTCGTTTGCGACGGACGGCCGGCGGATCTTCTACCTCTCCCCCAACCCTGGGAAGCTCGTAGACGTGCTGGCTGGGGGCCAGGCGGTGCTGACGATCGCCATGGAAGGCATGGAGGAGATCGCGCCCGACTGGCCGACGCCGGAGCGCGGCTCGGCCGTCGCCTACGACCTGCCGCAGAAGATCGAGCTGGGCGAGGACGGCTACTTCGTGGCCCGGTGCCCGGTGCTGCGGGGTTGCATCAGCCAGGGCAAAACGCGGGAGGAGGCCCAGGCGAACCTTCGGGAGGCGATTGGGCTGTATTTGGAGGCTGTGGAAGCGGGGGAAATCGGCACATAACGGTCCGGATCGGACCGTTTCCGGGGGCGAGGTCGAAAGGAAAATCGGAGGGTGACGGGACTGCCGGTTGTGTCCGGGCGGCAGGCGGTGCGAGCGTTCGAGCGTGCCGGCTGGCGCCAGCTACGACGGGGAAGGGGTTCCCACATATTGCTGGTGAAGGCCGGAGTGCCAGCGGTGCTTAGTGTCCCCGACCACAAGGAGCTCGGCCGAGGGACCCTTCGCTGGTTGATTCACGACGCCGGCCTCACTGTCGACCAGTTTGGGGCGCTGCTGGACTAGGCACCGTCTTGGCCTGACCCCTACCCGTGGCATTTGACTCTCCCCCTCCCTAGCGCTGAGGGTAGGGGCTCGGGGTAGAGAATGGAGGCGTTAGCGTGATAGACCTCGTTCGTTTGGTAGGAGGCCCCCCGGTTCGGCCGAGCCGGAGCGGGGGGCGGTCGGCCTGAAAGCGAACGCAGTCACTTCCCTCTTGCCCTGTTCACAGCCTCACCCACAACCTCACCGTTCCGTCCCGCTCGATGATGATGCGGTCGAAGGCCTCCCGCAGCAGGTCCTTCTTTAACTGACGGCCGAAGCGGTCTGACTCCAGGATGTCGGCCAGGCCGCTCACTGCCGCTCGCTCTTCCGATGGCGAGGGCGGTGCGGCCGCACGGCGCAGCGACTGTTGGATGCGTCGGCGCTCCTCTTCCATTCGCCGGCGCGCCCGGGCGTATTGCGTGGGCGAGAGTCGGCCCTGCTTGTACTGCTGCAGCAGGCGTGCGAGCTGCTGCGGGTATCCGGCCAGCCGGCGGCGCAGCTGTGCCGCCGACACCTCGTCATGGGCCTCTCCTCGCGGGAGGAAGCGAGGCCCGTCGCCTCGGGAGGCGGCGAGGGAGAGGGCGCGGACCTGGGCCGCGACGAGCTGGTGAGCCTTGGGCGCGCTGATATAGGAGCCGCGGCAGCCCCGCGATCGGGAGGCCTTGCGAGAACAGTTGTAATTCACGATCTCGCGGCGGCCGCCAGCCGATGCGCGGCGGTGCCGGTGGCCGGTCATGGCGGCCCCGCAGTTGCGGCACCGCAGCAGCCCCGACAGAAGATAGCGCGACTCCCGCGCCCGGCCGTATCGAGCGCGGGCGGCGAGGACCTGTTGGGTCTGCCGCCAGGTCTCCTCGCCCACGAGCGCCTGGCCTGGGTCGGCCTGCGGGGGCATGCGGCCGGCGTAGGCGGGGCAGGTGAGCAGGCGCTTCACGTCGGCCGTGCGCCACCTGCCGCCGCGCGAACTGCTCCCGGCTACCTCCGTCAGCCACCTGGCGATATCGGCCAGCGGCTGATGGTCATGCGCGCAGCGACGAAATGCCTCCCGCACCAACGGCGCTTGCTCGGGATCAGGGACAAGCCTTCCTTCGCTGGTGCGATAGCCGAATGGTCCCCGGCCCACCGGGATCCCCCCTCTGCTTTGTGTGCTGTAGACCTTGCCGTGACAGTGCGGCGGCCGGCCTCGCGGGAGCGCGCCCCGTTACAGCAGGTCGAACGCCCTCGCCACGTAGACTGCCATTTGGTCGCGGGTGACGACGTCCTCGGGACGGTAGGTGCCGTCCTCGTATCCCTGCACGACTTCGTTCTGGAGACAGACCGCGATGGCAGTGCCGGCCCAGTGTCCGGCGGGCACGTCCAGGAACATCGCGCTCATGATCGCCATGTTGTCGCCTATGGAGACCCAGCCCTTGCTGCGGGCGACATAGACGGCCATCTGGTCCCGGCTGACCTCGTCCTCGGGACGGTAGGTGCCGTCCTCATATCCGCCGACGACGTCCTGGGAGACCGCGTACTCCACATAGTCGAGCGCCCAGGATTCCTCCGTCACGTCGGAGAACGTGGGCGTGCCGGTGAACTCGGGGACGGCCTCATCGCCGCCCGCGAGGGCGCGGGAGATGTAGACGGCCATCTGGTCGCGAGTGACCGATAGCTGCGGTTGGTAGGTGCCATCCTCATGGCCGGCCACGATGTCGGCCGCCACACACGCTCCGATCTCAGAGAAGGCCCAGAAGTCCTCGCCCGCGTCGGGGAACTTGTGCACGAGCAGAAGCACGACTGGAGTCGTGACACCCTCCGAGATCTCAACGCCCAACTCGGCGCCCGGGTAGTAGCCCGAAGGCGAGGCCGTGATGTTGTATATGCCAACGGGGACGATGACAGAGCATTGCCCCATGGCGTCGGTCGTAACGGCGGCCGTCTCCGCGCCGGACACCTCTAGGAGGATTAGCTCGGCCGTAGAGATCGGAGCGTCGGCGGCCTTGTCGACAAGGAGGGCGGCGATTGTCCCGGTGACACTTCCTATCGCGTCCGGGTCCACGTAGACACCCGTCGCGAGTTCCAGCCAGTGAGCCAGCAGGTAGATGTCCATGACCAGCGTCGGCTCGAAGTAGGACGACATGCCGACGTTGTCGGCGAGGACGCCCTTGTCGTTGATGTATTCGATGAACTGGAAGGCCCAGTAGATCTGCGGGACGTCACTGAAGGCCGGCGCTTCCGGAGGCGGGAACACCCAGAGGTCATGGTCGGTGAGGTCGATGGTTCGGGCGACGAAGACCGCGGCCATGTCTCGCGTTACTGAGAGCTCCGGATGAAACAGCCCATCGCCGTAACCCGTCACGATGCCCAGGTGTGTGAGGTACTCGATCTCCGCGTAGTAGGCCGCGCCTGTCGGCACATCTGAGAAGGTCGGGGACTCCGGCGGCGCGAACGACTCGAACCCGCCGATCGAGTGCGCGATCAGGTAGGCGGTCTTCCCGAGATTGGTGGGCGTGGTTTCCTCGGCAGATAGCGGGGCAGACAACAGCAACAGCGCCAGAACAACCAGCGCTACGGTCTTCATGGTTCCCTCCTTGCGACGTGCTCTCTGTGCCGCCAAACACAGACGGCGACCACCCGCGGGCGACTTCTCTGGAGCGACTCGCGAACCGGGCCATCGCCTTCTTGGCAGATGGTTCGCCCACCCCCCACCAGAACCTTCCCGGCCGGCCCCGGAAACGCCCCCCGTGCTGCGATAGCCGAATGGTGGTCTGCCCATATCGCCGCCTCTCTCTTCGTTTCAGGTGCTGTGATCTCTGCTATCGGCCGCGCCGCAGCTGCGAGTCAACAGCGCACGCGCCGGCCATGTAGAACCGCTGCCCTCCGAGGCGAGACCTCGCCGCGGCCTGTCCTTCCCTCCGATTCGTCCGGCGGGCCGGCCCGCCCCGACCGGCCCCCGCTGCGGTGGCCTAGCTCGGCCAGTCGCGGATCTGGCGCACGACAATCCCCATGATCTTCACGTTCGGCGAGACGATTCGCTCATAGCCATAGGGATTGCGCGGCTTCAGGACAGTGCCGCTTCGCGTCTTCCCTCCGAACTCTCGCACGACCACTTTGTCGCCCACTTGTGCGACCACAAGCTGGCCACGACGTGCTGAGCGAGCCCTCTTCACCAGCAAGTAATCTCCAGCTCGGACATCCGGCTCCAGTCCGCCGTCGCCTTCAATACGCAGAACGTAATCGGCGGCGGCCGCGTCCTCCGGTCGGCAGGTGAGCTTTGGGGCCTCGTTTTTCCTCACGAATGTCACTGAGCCCCTCTTCAGAAGGGCGAGAACGGGCAGTGAGGCCTTACCGGCAGTCAGCTGTTTCTCGGCGAGAGGCTCAACTTGGATAGCTCTTGGCGCGGTTGGCGTCTCGACCCTTATAGAGTTAGAGATGCCCTCGTAGCCGGCAGCCGCAAGCCATAGCGCGGGGTCGTCCCCGAAGCCCTCTGCCATCTGGCTGACACGATCTGCGGGCGGCACTACACCTTGCTCGATCTGGGCGAGGTAAGAAGGGCTCACTCCCAGCCGAGGCGCGAAACGGATCTGAGTCTCGCCCGCTTCTCTGCGCTTCTCCTGCACGAAGCGACCGAACTCTTCGCTGAAACTTCTTTGGCGGACCCTCATACCGTTAGTGTAGCACACGCATTAGGAATTTTTCCACATTTTATGGAAAATCTATTGACAGAAGTACGAAGGAGTGGTAGTAAGAAGTAGCGGGGGGAAAGCACCATCCATGTCCCAGCCCAGATTCCTCACACGCAAAGCCGCCCGGCGAGAGCGTCAAGCCCTTCGCCGCTTCCGCAGAGCCTACGGCATCACCCTCCAGGAGCTCTCTCAGCACACTGGCAAGAGCAAATCCCTCATCAGCGACATCGAGCGCGGCCTCGCCAAGGCCACCACTCGGGATGTTCAGGCCCTGCGCGCCGCTGTTCGGCAGATCCTTGCACGGAGCGGGACCGACCCATGAGCGCCTCATGCTCCCGCCCGAAGCGGCTGCCCGCATCGCTGCCTCGCCTCGGCGCCGGCCCCAGGCCGGCCGTGCGCTACCAGCGCGGGCGGATAGATCTTCGCCGATTCGCTTGGCGGACCCTCATGAGAAGCCCTGCGGCGCGCAGGCCTCACTTTGTCAAGAGGAGGTGCTGCCATGGCTCCTCGGCCGGCCCTTCCGCCTCGCGGACTGTCGGCCGGGGACACGCAAGCCCGCGCCCGAGGCCGCCCCAATCCGGAGTGAGAAGCCCTGGCGCCGTCCGTGGCTGCTCGCGGCGCGGCCCGGGCCGCACTCATCCATTCTTCTTGCCGCGCCCGTCGGCGCATCTGTCTCACCGCACCCCGGCCGCACTCATCTACTCGCTTCGGCATTCCCTTGCGCACCCGACCGGCCGGCTCGCGGGCCCCGCCCTCGTCCCGCGGCCGCCGGTCGGTGCATTCATCCGGCGGCCGCCCGCCTGCACAGGTGAACACCGTCTTGACCCGCCCAGGGAGGCATTCATCCGGCGGCCATTTGGCCGCGCCCAGGAGGAGGCGCCCAGGAGGAGGCGCCCAGGAGGAGGCCCACAGATGATCTCCACGCAGACGAAATCCAAGCCGCCGCAGACGCCGCCGGTTCCCATCACAGACGAGCGGGGCGAGGTGAGCGGCTATCTCATGAACGCCAGCGGCGCGCAGTGGCTCGCCGTCGAGCGGCGTGCGCTGGCCAGCATTGGGCTGAAGGAGGTCGACCGTGAGCGCGAATAGGCTGAGCGGAATCCAGCGCGCGCTCGTCCGCCGTGCCAACCGGCGCTGGCACCGGATCGTGTGGCGCGTCCTGCTGTGGCTCTTTTGACTTGCGGAGGGGCCGATGGAGGCGATCACCGGAGAGGGCCCACCGAGGATCGAGTTCGACGATGCGGCCGAGTTCGAGGAGTTCTACCAGGCGCTGCAGTCGGCCGTCCGCGCCCACGCGCTCTCCGGGCCGTACCTCCCGCTGGAGGCGGCCGCGGAGGTCATCCGCCGCGCCCGAGCCTACGGCCGGGCCCAGCGCAGCATCTCCCAGCGGCCGTCAGCGGCAGTTCACACCAGCGAGGAACATGAGCGATGACGCGAAGGCGATCGGAGTCCACCCGGAGCCGCCGCAAGAAACGGCTTGCGTTCCAGCCGGCGCGGCTGCGCCGGCCGACCCCGCGGGAGGCCATTCGCTGGCTTCCCCGCAGGCTCGACTCCCAGCGCGGCCAGGCCACTGTCTTACCTTACATAGAGGCCACCTACGTGATGGCCGTCCTCGACCGCGCTTGCGGCCCCGATGGCTGGCAGTTCGAGATCGTGCGGGAGTCGCCGAGCGACGCTGGCTGGGTGATCGGGCGCCTGACGATCTGGACCGACCAGGGGCGTGAGCTGCGGTATGAGAACCCGGGCTACCCGAGCCGGCTGAGCTACGACCGCGGCGAGCGGGAGGTCGTCTCCCGCAGCGAGGAGCCGCTGAAGAGCGCAGCCACCGACGCGCTGAAGCGCTGCGCGGTTCTCGCCGGGGTCGGGCGCGACCTGCGGGAGGAGTTCGGCCCGCTCACGGTCCGGGCCTCCATCCGAACCGATGACGGCCGCGCCTGGCTCGAGAGCCTGGACGAAGATCCATGGGAGGTCTGGCACCGACAGCAACATCTCCCCGCGGCCGCGCCGAAAGCCCCCGTGCCCCGGCAGCGTGTGCTCGCGCTCGCCAAGAAAGTCTGGCCGCGGGCCACCCTCACGAACTTCCGGCGATGGCTGGCCGACCCGACGGAGCACCCAGGCTGGGCCTATGCGCACGAGAGCCAGGTCGAGCCGGCCGCGCGCCGCACGGTGATGGCCGCGCTGCGCGAGCGGCGGGAGCGGAAGTCGTGACCGAGTCCGTGGCCGTGGAGGCGCAGCGGGAGGCCGCAGGCGACGTGGCGGGGCAGCTCCGCGCGGCCGGGTGGGAGGTCGGCACGGATCCGATTGGCGTCGCGCCGCCGCCCTACCGCCGGGCTTGGGCGAGCAAGCCGCTGAAGGGCGCCACCGTGACCGTGCGATCTGGATGGGAGGAGACGCTGCGCGCCGCGCTCGACCGAATCCGGGGGATATGTAGCCTCGTGGATGGGGTCCTCTGATGGACGAGCCGAAGCTGCCCAAGGGCCACCTGAGCTACTCGCAGCTGGTCCAGTTCGCCGATTGCCCGGCCTACTGGAAGGCCGTCAACCTCGACGGCCGCGACCCCGTGGCAACCGCCCGCATGCGTCTAGGCGCGGCCGTGCACGATCTCATCTCGCGCCACTTGGTCGGCATGTCGGGGGAGGAGGCCCAGGTGACGGCCGCTCACGAGCTCTCGCCGGCCCAGGCCGCAGAGGCGATGGACCTCTTCGAGCGCTGGCTCGGCCGTTGGGCCGACTCTGCGCAGGCGGCCGCGCCCGAGCAAGTCGAGGACCTGCTCGAATTCGAGCTCCCCACCGAGCCGCCCGTGCAGTTCCAGGCGCGGATCGACTTCTGGCGGCGAGAGGGCGACACGCCTGTCATCTACGACTGGAAGACCTCCGCTCGCCTGGCGGCCAACGGCGAGCTGGCCGACATCGGCGCAGAACTGTGGAGCCAGCTCCTTACCTACGCGCTTGCCTTCTGCCGCGCCCGATGCCCGGCCCAGCGATGCGCGCTCCGCCTGGTCTACCTCCGCTACGGCGTCGTCCATGAGCAGGTGGTGAAGTCCGATCTGCTCGACCGGCAGGAGCGGGCGCTCGTCGCGAGTTGCCAGTCAGTGCTGCTCGCAGCCCAGGCAGGTCAGTTCCGCCGCCGGCCGGGCCGCGCCTGCGCGAGCTGCCCACTCCGCAGAAACTGCGACCTCTCCATCGCGGCGGCCAAAGATCCAGCGGGCCTCGCCCAGGCTTGGCTCTGGCATCGCGAGCGCGCCCGCGAGCTCGAGGAAATGCTCCGCGGCCTGGCTGACGACGCGACCATCGCGCTTTGCGAGAAGTCCGGTGTCGAGGTCGGCTACAGGCAGGAGAATATCAATCGGACGGTGACTCGGACGGTCAATAAACGCCGCCAGATTCTCGGCGTCACCGAGTCCGGGGAGGAAGCGTGGACCGAACCGGTTACTAAGAGGAGGTCGGTCGCCCGCTTCGGCGTCTGGGAGCGCCCGCGCCGGGCGGTCGGGCCGGCCGCCTGAGGAGAACACATTCGAAGATGGGAGCTGGTTGGGATGGGGATCAGCACCAGACAGGCGAGGCCTCTGACGAGGCGGTACGCCGCCGCCGTCGGACTGCTCATGTCTGGGTGGCATACGGCGGCGGCCGTGGCGAGGGCGTGCCAGAGCGGCAGCGGCAACGCCGTCGTCCGCGACCTGCGTAGGGCGGGATGGACGGTGATCGGACGATGGGTCAATCGGTCTGGCGATGGGCCGGGCCGACACCACAAGCTGTTCCATATCCCTCCCAGGGAGGAACAGCTCCATTTTGTGCTCGGCAGGCCGGAGGTATGAGGGGGGCCTTCGCCTGTCGAGCACATGCGCCAGGACCTCCCCCGCGGTGGCCGTCCAGGCCGCGGGCGCGATCCGACATCGAGCGCGGCCGAAGCGCCGGGCGCCCGAACCCAGGGGTGAGGGGCACCAATGGCTCGCAGACGCGTGATCGACTGGAAGAAGGCATCCCGCTCCCTCAAACGCAAGCCCTGGGTCGAGAAGCTCACCTGGTTCGGCATCCTCGGCTCCGTGGACGACTTCGGGCTCTGCTACTGGTCGCCCGTCCAGATCGGCCAGATGTTCATGGAGGAAGAGATCAACGCTCGCAAGGTCTCGGTCAAGTCCATCGAGGCCTGCATGGAGAGCTTCGCCGCCGGGCGCGATCCGCGCATCGTCACCTGGACCGTCGAAGGCCAGCGCTTCCTCGCCGTCAGAAAGCACCAGGATTATCAGCGCGTCCGCCTGCCCAGCAACGCGGATTGCCCCTGCCCGCCGAGGTCCGTCTTACAGAAACTCAGTGAGCCAACGCGCACCTTGATTACAGGAAATTTACACAAGTTCACCTCCTTCACAGACAACGAATCTCCGCCTGAGTCCGAAGAGGAGGGGGAGGAGGAGGGCGAGCTGGAGGGCGAGGCCGAGGGCCGCACGGCCTCGGCTCGCCAAAAGGCGAAGCCGATCCAACGCGCCGAGCAATCGGCCGGCCCCAAAGAAGCACTCGCCAATGATCGGCAGGCCGCCATCGACTACTTCTTCGGCCGCCTCCAGCGGCACACCGGCCTGGAGCGGCCCGTCTTCTCCGGCGGGCAGGCGGCGCGATTCTTCAGCTCCCGGCTGAAGGCCGGCGATACGCCCGATGACTTCAAGGAGACCATCGACGAGTTCTTCGACCACCGCATCCGCGGCGAGCACAGCGCGGCCAACTTCTCGCTCTATCAGCGCAGCTATAACGCTCTCTGCATCGCGGTGCAAAAGAGAAGACGCACACGCGCCGAGGAGTAGGGCGGGAGTCCCTAGGCCCTCACGGGCCGGGATGGCGGCCGGCTCGGGCGGCCTAGCCACTTGCCTCCTGCCCCGGACCTGAGGAGGCGAAGGCGTGAGGACGATTCCGCATGAGGAGCGCGGCGAGCGCCGACTCTATCGCTGGGAGCAGGAGCGCAAGCGGCGCCGCAAAGAGCGCGACCTGCGCCGCCGCTGATGGGCTGGTCCGGCCGAACGACGGGCCCGGCAGATGCCTGCCGCGCAGGAGCTTGTTTGCCCCGAGCCAAGTCGAGGGGCCTCCTGCCCCTGTAGGGCGGGGAGGTCTCCGCCTCCCCGCCGGCCGTTGGGTCGTTCTGTAGGGCGGGGAGGTCTCCGCCTCCCCGCCGGCCGT
>CAZLHI010000055.1:12997-17070 GCA_964559435.1 uncultured bacterium
CCGGCCGTTGGGTCGTTCTGTAGGGCGGGGAGGTCTCCGCCTCCCCGCCGGCCGTTGGGTCGTTCTGTAGGGCGGGGAGGTCTCCGCCTCCCCGCCGGCCGTGCTTGTCCGCCGTAGCCTTGGCGAAGTCGGAAGCGAAGGCCGGCCCTGAGCCTGCCGAATGGGATCTTGGTGGGTCATGAGGCTTGTGTGATGAGAGCGCGCAAGAAGGAAACAGGCGGCCTCGTCCGGCTTATGTTGGGCAGGAGCCCTGGGCGCCGTAGCCTCGGCGAAGGCGACTTGCCTCCTGCCCCGTTGGGTGCACCGCGATGAAGAGGGGAAAGCGCGAACCAGGCGAGCTGGTGAAGTGCATCGACTGCCTCCATGCCAAGGTGCGGCCGAACACCGGCGGCAACCTGTGGCACTGCGTGGGCCGTACCGACCGCCTCATCGGGGGCCGGCGCTGGCGCAACCCGACCCACCACCACACCCACTCCAGCCTCACCAGGCCGAAGAAGTGCAAAGCCTTCCGCTCCGTGGAGGAGGGGTAGGGGCTGTGGCGCGGCAACGCTCGTGCGGGGCGCCCACCGCACGCGGCGAGTGATAGGCAATTGGTCGGTGCAAGAAGGACTTGAATGCATGGGCAACGAAGCCGCACTTGGCTTAGGCGTAAGGCAGAGCGCATGCGCCTGCCTAGTGTAGGCCAGGTGTCGAGGGAGGCCCCATCCGTGACCGAACCAGATTTCCTCCAGCTCGGCAACCAGAACAAGGTACGGCGCATCATCTCGGCATTCGCGTCCCAAGAGACACTCGCTGGCTTCGACGCCGCCGCAGGTGATATCGTGAAGCGCTGGTACTCCCTAGCAAGGGATCACCTTTCTGCCGCGAGGCACCTACTGCGCGTGCGTGGCGCGTGGCGGTCCGTCGTTTCGCGCACTTACTACGCCGCGTACAACGCTTCACGCGCAGTGCGCTTGCACGTGACCGGATCTGTGAAGCGCGGTGCGAAGGATCACAAGAGCATAGCGGACCTCCCGGACGACTTCCCGAGGAGACGAGACTGGTCGGCCTTCCTGCAGGACCTCCGGTTCGACCGCTCCTTGTCAGACTATGAGCCATGGCCGGAAACCTACCGTGAGCTGAACCGACGCCCTGCCCAGTCTTTGCGGGAAGTGACCGACTTTCTTCGCTCCGTCCGTGAATACCTCGGAGGAAGGGGAGTAAAGCTATGAACGCAGCGTTCACAGAAGAAGAAGCACAAGCAGCGGAGAGGATAAAGCGTCGCTTCCTCGCTATCACGGGTCTCCGATCGGTGAGAACTGACCTTGATACAGCGGGGCCTGATCGGTACCTGGCGTTCCAGGTCGGCCGGGACGCCCCGATGTATAGGTATGCGCTTGACGAGATCAACCGTTCTCTAGATGAGGGCGACCCCTTTCACGGTAGTCTGCGCCTCAGTAAGGTCCGAACCGCAGACCCCATGCGCTCCCAAGAAGTTGAACTGCTGCGAGCGCTGCTTGAGCGCTCGCTGCGGGTCACCTCGGCCAATCTTGAGGCCGCACCCCGGGTTGAGTTCGCTCCCTTCCGTTCGGGCGAGGAGGTTTCCGTCACGCAGGCCGCGAACCACGTGATTGAGGGCCGACGGGGAGTCGGCAAATCAACACTGATACTCATGGCATACAGGCGGGTGCTGGAGGATGGCAACCTCCCGGTGTGGCTCGACCTGAAGCCTATGCGTGGCGCCTCAGGCCCCAATGATCTCCTAGTGATGCTCTCAGTGGTTCTCGGCCAGGTCGACGATACTGCCACGACGCTGGACAGGGGGGCCGATACGACGCCGCTTGTGACTGCTCAGCACCTGGTTGAAGAAGATCTGCTCGAGCGAGGGATCACGGAACGGAACGTCCGTACGCAGATCCCGAAGGTCAACACGCTCATCAAGGACTTCGCACGGCTCAACGCCACACAGATTTACGTCTTCCTCGACGATGTGCACCTGCTCTCTAGCGATCTGCAGCCGCTTCTCTTCGACCTGCTCCACGGTTCCTTCAAGGGAGCGGGCGCGTGGCTGAAGATAGCGGGCCTGAAGCAGTTTCTGAAACTCTATGACCCGGCCCGCAAGATCGGACTGCAGCGGATGCACGATGTACAGGCGATTGACCTGGATCTAACCCTCGTGGAGCCTGCACAGGCCCGGAAGCACCTGGTCAGTATCCTGACCAGGTTCGTCAACGCCTGCGGTTTCAGGAAGTGTTCGTCGCTCATCCCGGAGAGGGCGATCGAGAGGCTTGTCTGGTGTTCGGCTGGTGTTCCACGCGACTTCCTGTCGCTGTTCAACCGAGCAGTGGGGCACGCCATCGAGCACAACCGCAGGCGAGTTGGGGTCGAGGAGGTGAACTTATCTGTTGGGGAATCCGCCCAAACGAAGATGGACGAACTGGGCCAGGACACCAGCGAAGACGCTGATGCTGTGCGGCACGCTCTTGATACTCTGCAGTCCGAATGCCTCGATCACCACCGCTCGAACTCATTCCTGATGCGTCAGGCACCGCAGGCGAGAGGTTATGAGTTGCTGCAGAAGCTTGTGGACCTGCGGCTGGTTCACCTGATACACCCGAGCATCACGCCGGGACGGGCTGGGGAGCGGTACGAGGCATACCTGCTCGATTATTCCTTCTACACAGGCGTGCGAAGGCGACACCGTCTGAATGAGTTGCGAATAACTCCAGAGGGCCGCCCGAAGTGGGCAGCGCTCCGCCGACTCCCGCAGATTGAGCCACAAGTGCTCGAACCGGGCTAGGTCGTGCAGCCGCCGCCGCGCTCCTGCCCCAGATGCAGGGGCTGACAGGAGGCGGAGTTCCTGCCCAACGATTCACGGTCCCGCCCAATGATTCAAACGCAGGTTGGAAACCTGCGCTACCGGGAACCCCAACGGCCGGCGGGGATGCTGCGCGTGGCCGCGCCACACCGGTCTCGGACATCGCCAGCAAACCATAGACGCGAGTGAGGGGGGCCGGTGGGACCCTTCGGCAGGCTCAGGATAAACTACTCGCCGGCCTGCCCTGAGTGAAGCCGAACGGGTCGTCCCGCCTCGGCAGGTGCTCGGCCATAGGGCGAATGCGCTTCGAGAGGGGAGGGACGGGCGCTGGCGCTTGGCCCACCAAGATCCTTCGCTGCGCTCAGGATGACAGACTGCGACGCTAAAGAGGATGACGGAGCGTGATTGTGCGGTTGACAGGCGGGTGTGGGTTCGGTTAGGCTTGCGGTCGGCGCGTGACAGGCGGGTGAAAGGCGGAGTGCAATGACGCGCGGTATCGGCCGCTGGTCGATCGTGGCTCTGGCAGCAGTGGTGTTGGTGTGCGGGTGTGGCGGCGACCCTTCCCTCAAGAACGATGCCCTCGCTCGAAACCTCCTCGACGCGATCTACGACGGCAGCATGATCACCGTGCAGGACTCGATGCACCCGATGATGCTGCGGGGCATGGCCGACTGGGTGACGGCCGGGACGGGGAGTCTCCTGCGCGACACGTTCGGCGACGTGAAGGGGCTGCAGTTCGACTCGGTCGAGGGCGGCGGGAAGCAGGGCGTGTGGAACGTGAGCACCACCCGACGCAGGTTCCAGATGAAGATCTGGTTCTACGAGGGGAAGGTGTCGGGGTTCTCCTTCCGGCCTTCGAGCCAGCAGGAGTGGGCCGACGTGCCGCAGATCGGGGTGGACTACAGCAAGCTCGGCAAGAAGCCGGCCGGGTGGTAGGGGAAGGCGGCGTGCCGTTCACGGCTTTACCACCAAGATCCCATTCGGCAGGCTCAGGGCAGGCCTTCGCTTGCGCCTTCCCCAAGGCTATGGCGGACAAGTCGCTCAGGATAACGGGTTGCCTCGCTCAGGACAGGCTCCTCCCCCCTCGATTCTTCCCCCTGCCAACCGCGACGGCCGGCGGGCATGCGGAGTCATGCCCGCCCTACAAACGCAGGTTCGTGGGGCAGGAGCTTCGTCTCCTGCCCCTTGCCTGTCCCGCGATCACGGCCGGCCCGGCGGGGAGGCCCGCCAGAGGCGGGTAAACTCCGGCATGGCCGGCCTACACGTGAGTGCTCGG
>CAZLHI010000056.1:0-14151 GCA_964559435.1 uncultured bacterium
GCTCTATTCCACATCCGCCGCCGCGGTGTGAGATGACTTCCTGTCCACATCCGCCTGCCGTGCTCTGAGATCGCTCCTTGCGCTTTCTGCGCCCTGCCCCTCTCTCAGGCACGGCAGACGCGACGGCGATAGGACGCACCCCAAGTGGGACAGCGTCGCGGGCAGGCCGTCCCCCGCGACCAGATGGCCCTGTAGGTCGCGAGGGCGTTTGAGTTGGTGATGTAGCCGACCGCGAGCGGGGGCTACTCCTCGGTCGTTGGGTGGGCGGGCGGCGGAATGTGGGACTCCCCTGGACGAGGCCCGAGTTCGCGGGCGCGGAAGAAGGCGGCCTCTGCCGCCTCGCGATCGCCGCCGCGCAGAAGGGCGCTGCCGAGAGAAGCCCATGCACTGGAGCTGTCCGGCGCGGCCGCCACGGCACGGCGGGCGTACTGAAGGGCTTCGCCGTGTCTGTCGAGTTCGGACAGGACCGCGGCTGTGCAGATGATCGCCGATGGGTCGGAAGGTTGGAGACGAATCGCGTTCTGGAAGGCTGGCAACGCGCCGACGCGGTCGCCTGCACGCCAGCGCGCCAGCCCCAGGTTGAAGTGGGCGGGATAAAGCCCCGGCGCCACCGCCGCAGCGCTCTCCCCGCTCTCCACGGCCCCTTGCAGATCACCCACCTTCAACAGAGAGCCGCTCAACAGGGACCACGCAAGCCCGTCGTTCGGGGCAATCTTCACGGCCCGACGCAGCAGCGGGATTGCACCTCTCGCGTCGCCGGCCAGATCCATAGCGGCCGCACGTTCGATTAGGAGACCGGCATCGCGTGGGGCGGCGGCCGATGCTGCCTGCAGCTCTCCAATGGCGGCCTTCAGGTCACCGCGGGCTAGGAAGTGCATTGCCACCTCGCGCCGGGCGCGGGGGTTGTCCGGCGCCGCCTCCGCCGCCGCACGAGCAGCATCCAAGGCCTCAGCACGCCGGCCCTCTTCCCCGAGCCGCTGTGCCTTGTCGACCAACGCGTCGGAGCGGTCGATCGCGCGGCAGTGTGACCAGCCGGCGACACTAGCCGCACAGGTGGCGAGCGTGCCGACGACCGAGGCCCCCAGCAGCGCGCGCAGAAGCAGACGCTTCATGGGTGAACGTCTCCTGTGTTCATATCGGAAGTCGGCGGTCCGCCGGCCCGGAGGACAATCATCTCTTGGCTCTCATCGCGCCACGCGACCTCATATTCACCCGGCAGCAACTGCGAGAGATCCAGCACTTCCGCCGGAATATCGGAGCGGTACTTGCGCGGCGCAACTGTGCGCACCAGCACCGGCCTGTCGGCGACTTCGTTCAGGGCCGCCTCGAACCCGTTGCGGAAGATCTGCGCGCCGCGGTGGCCGTCCGGCAATCCCCGCACGTAGAGCACGGGCGGCCGCTGGCCCGCGGGGAGCTCGGCAACCACTCGCCGGCCGGCTGTGAGGACATCTCTCGCCAGCGCGTCGGCCTCTTTCCACGGCACCACGTACCAGGCCGTCAGCGCGGCCGCGATGATGACGATCGCCGCCGGGACCGGCAGCCCGGAGCGCCCGGCAGCACGTCTGCCCGCGCAGATCTCTCCGAACAGCCACGCCAGCCCCACCGTCGGCAGGTAGGCCAGCCGGCTGCCCTCCATGTTCTCGGCGCCTATGGTGCTGGCCATGATCCACACGGGCGCGGACATCACGACGACATAGCCCAGGTAGAGCCAGAGTCGGCCGGAAGGCACATAGCCCAGGCTCCTCACCGCCCACAGCAGGCCGGCCGCCATCAGCAGAACCATGGCGCCGAGCAGCGCCGGCCCGACGGTGTCGAGCACAAGCAGTCTGTTGATCGGGAAGAAGAAGAGCGCGAACGAGCGAACCGGGGCCAGGGGGAAGAGAGTGTTCCACAATGTGATGGGAACATCCGACCCGCCGATTTCCCCTAGCACTGTCAGCCGCCAGGCGAGGAAGGCGACGAGGACCGCAACGTACCCGCCCCCGACACCGAGGGCCCGCCGCCGCGTGACGGTGTTGGACGCCAGGGCAAGCCGAAAGATGACGACGCCGGGGAGCGCGGCCGAGGACTCCTTGCTGAACAGGGCCAGGCCGAAGGCCGCCAGCGCGGCAGACAGAGACAGGGCGCGGCCCCGCCGGCCAGGTGCGCGCAAGTAGCTCTCGAGTACGAGCAGCGACAGCAGGCTCAGCCCGGCGGACAGCAGGTCGGGCAGGCAGGCGGCCCATACGACGGGCTCGACGTGGATCGGGTGCACTGCGAATATGAGGCCGGCCATGTAGGCGGCATGCCGATTGCCTGCCAGGCGCGCCGCGAGGGCGCAGACGAGGAGCGAGTTGAGAATGTGAATCACCAGGTTGAGCACGTGATAGCCGAGAGGCGCGCCGCCCCAGAGCTGCACGCCGGCCCACCATACCAACTCGCTCAGCGGGCGGTAGAACAGGACGTAGGGCCGGAACCGAATGACGTCTGCCGGCCCCGCCGCTTGTTGCGCGGCCTTCACGAGGCCGAAGTCGTCGGACAGGAAGCCGACGCTGAGACTATGGAGATAGGGCAGCGCGGCCGAAAAGGCCACCAATGGCACGGCGTAGGCCGCGGACTGCCGAAGCAGAGTAGGTGCTATCTTGCCGGCTACCGGCCGAGAGCCGAGCAGGCCTCTTCCCGCGGCGGCCGCCAGCAAGACCCAAAGGAAGAGGACATCATAGCTCCACCCGAGCGGGCCCGTGGGTTTCACTGCGAAGGTGACGCAGGCAATGGCCGCGGTCGCGACTATAGCGGCCGTTCCCGCGATCCGTCGGTCGGCTCTCGCCGGAGCGGAGAGCGCGTTCGTCGCGAGTTCGCTCCGGCGACCCTCGCCCGTGTCAGAGGCGGCCCGCCTCAAGATAACTCAGCCTCCATGGTGTTTGACGTCTGCCGATCCAGGGCTGCGCGCCTCCCACCGCGCCGCTGGCGCATTGCTCCAGGCCATCAGTCCGGCCGAGCTGCGCCAGCACCGTCCTCGGTCGTTTTCCGCCTGCCTCCAGCAAGAACCTCCTGTGCCCGAGAACGCCAGAGGACAGGGCGGCCGCGCAAGAGAAAAGGACAGAGCAGGCCAAGTGATCCGTGCCGGGGCGCGGACAAGTGCCTTGACTTCGACGTCCGCCTGGAACCCTATCGTCATGGGGGATGCGCGATGAACGGCAGCACGATCCGTTTTGCCGAAGTCCAGTACTTCCGCCAGTGGTGGATCTGGCTGACCGTCCTCGGGACCCTCGCACTCACGGTCGGCGTCTTCGGGTATGGCGTAGTCGTCCAGCTCGTCCTGGGAAGGCCGTGGGGGGATAGCCCCATGTCGGACACGGCGCTCCTCGTAACAGCGATCCTGGTGTTTCTGGTCGATGTCGGGCTGATCGCGCTGTTCGTGGCGGCCCACCTGAAGACCGAGGTGCGGGCCGACGGCCTGTACATTCGCTTCTTCCCCTTCCACCTGTCTTTTCATCGGCTGCCGCTGGAGGATGTCAGAGAGATCGAAGCTGTGACCTACCGACCGCTCGCGGACTACGGCGGCTGGGGAATCCGGTACAGCCTCGGGTTGCGCGGGCGAACGAAGGGGAAGGCCTACAACGTGAGCGGCAACCGCGGGGTCAGGCTCACCTACACCACCAACCACCACTTGCTCATCGGCTCCCAGAAGCCCGACGAGCTTGCCGCGGCGATACGGTCGGTGTGGGAGTCGGGCGCGGGAAGGTGAGGCAGAGGCTTGCCTCCTGGCCGGCCGTTCGCCGTTTTGTAGGGCGGGTATGACCCGGAGGGGAATCCCCGCCGGCCGTTGGCCGTTTCCCGTAGGGCAGAAGCTCCGTCTTCTGCCCCTGCCGTCATGCTGAACGAAGTGAAGCATCCCGCCGTTCACCGTTCCTCTTACCAAGCCCCACCCTTGAGGCACGGTTGGTTGGTGTGGGAGGATGGGGGATTGAGGGGCTTCGGCAGCAAGCTAGCGAAGTAACAAACCCAGCCCCCATTCTATACGACCCCCGCCCTCTCGCCAACCGGCTTATTGGAGTCTATGCTTAGGGGCGGCTTATGACGGAGGCGGAGGTGCGACCAACGCCGGGATTCGCGTTCGGCCTCGCTCGGGGCAGGTCTTCGCTGCGCTCAGCGGGAGGCGGCGGGCATTCCCCGTCGGGTCATACCCGCCCTACAAGACGGCGGGATTCTTCGCTGCGCTCAGAATCACAGCCTGGGCAGAAGACACGCTTCTGGCCTACGGGGAACGGCGACGGCCCTGGGCAGGACACGAAGGTCCTGCCCCACGTGTCTTACTTACCTCACTGCACCACCCGGCCCCCGCGCGGCTAGCTCTGATGCTCGGGATGATCCTCCACCGGCGTGTGCCGGTGGTAGTTCCCCTGCTGGTGGAGGCGGTTGTGCAGGTCGCGATGGGCCGAGGTGAGCACCAGGCGCATTCGCTTGTAGGCCGCATCGTCGGCCCGGGTGCCGACCGTGTCGAGGTAGGCCAGGACCCCCTCGATCTGCTCCAGGATCGTCACCGCATCGGCCGCCGCCAGGATGGGCGTGCCCTCCACCTCCACCATCAGCGGGGAGGAGTGGGCGGCGATCATCTCCGGCTTGTCCGCCTGATGGCCGCGCACCAGCAGCGCCAGCCAGGAGCTTCGGTCCAGCTTGATCGACCAGTGGCCCTCGTCCTCGTCGGGCCGCACCTTCTGGCTCTCGCGCACCTCGCCGTTGACGATCAGCTCGACCCGTGACATCGGCACAGTCACACTCGCGACCCGCCAGGCGACATCGACCGTGCCGCCGGTGCGGTCCATCCCGATGCGCGACCCCGGCCCCGCGCCCTCCACCGAGAATTCGAGCAGCGGCCCATAGGTCGCGAAGGTCCGCGCCTTCCGTATCGCCTCCTTCCAACCGTCGTAGGTGAACTCTCGGTCCGCGTCGAGAAGAGCGTAGGTGCGAATCGTCCCGACGGCCGTGCGGGCCGTCATCTTATCGGTGCCGCCCACCGCGGCGACCAGATACCCGCTGTTCAGATAGCGATACCAATCGACGAGGGAGTACGGACTGATGCCACTGTAGAGATCGTCCCATGCGGTCATCTCGGCCGCGTCGGCCGCGCCGGTCACCAGCGCGGCCGCGGTCTCGGCCCTGGGGTTGGGGAAGTGCGGCACGACAACCACGCCGTTCTGCCGCTTGCACCGCTGCGCCCATTCGGTCATCAGGCACTCGATCGGATCTCCGATGGCCGATTCGTCCGGCCCGCCGGTGGTCATCGGGCCGATGAGTCCGCCCTCGTAGCCGAGCAGGGAGATGTGCCCGAGTACGTGCTGGCGGTTCTCCGTGCCCACGCGGACCAAGTACTCGCCGTCGCCGCCCGCCTCCCGCGAGCCCCAGGTGGTGCGGCCGTCGAAGTCGCCGACGTTCGTCATCAGCTCACCCCACTGGGAGGCGAGCAGGTTCACGACGTTCACGCCCTCCCCCGCGCCCTCCAGCAGGGCCGAGGTGGGCGAGAGGAAGTGGACGTGCGTGTCCGCGCTCACCCAGCCGCGCTCTCGCCACGGCAGCACCTTGTCGAGCTCGATCACGATCTCGTCCGTCTCGGGCGTGACCGGGAAGGTCTTCCTCACCGGCCTGATCTCAAAGCCCTTCGACACTTCGAGATACACCTTGCCGAGCGGCAGGTCGATGCTGGTCTCGCCCGGGATGTAGGTGCAGTGGTGGACGCCCTGGTGGGTGAAGTCTACGCTGTAGTCTTCGAACCAGCTCGGGTTCGGGAGGCGGTGGCGGTCGATGGGCGCGAGGTACTCGCCGGCCTCGCCGTGCAGGTGGAGCTTCACGGCCACGTGCTTGTTCGTTCCCTTCTCGACCACGCGGATGGTGACTCGCTGGGCGGCCGGCACGACCCGCGCCAGCTTTCTCCTGCCGCGCCCGCGGGCGAGCGACGCGGCCGCCACCTTCTTGCCGCCGGCGAGGTGGAAGCACGCGTCGGGATGGGCGGTGTATTCCACCAGGGTCTCGCGCTCGGAGACCTCCGGGAGCTTGTTGTTGTAGCTGTCTTCCCATTCCTCGTTCGCATACAGCGGCCGCGGCCGGGCCGAGATCACCTGCCCCATGTCCAGCTTGATCTGCGCGAGCAGGCCCATCTCGTCTAGGTCCGGCTGGAACTCCTCCCCCTGGGATAATCGCAGCACGGCCTTCTCTCGCCGCTGCCATCGCAGCGGATTGGAGGACGCCTTGCCCGCGGAGACGGCGGAGAGAATCACGGCCCCGCTCTTGGGCTCCAGGCGTAGGCCGACGATGGCTTTGCGCGGGTGGGGGTTCTCCCAGGCGAAGAGCCAGTTCACCCAGTAGGCCGCGTCGGCCGCCTCGGCCCTGCTCTCGCCTCGCCCCCAGGAGAAGATCGTCTGCTCGTGATGGGCTCGGATCGGCCGCGGCTTGGTGTTGGCCACCGCGCGGAAGCAGTTCTCGCCCCAGTGGCGCTGGAAGGCGCCGATCTCATAGCGCCTGCGGATCGGGATGACTTCCTCCGTGCCATCGGCGTAGATGACGACGTAGTCGGCGGCGTGCTCGCCCAGTCGGCCGAGGCCGGTCTTCTCCTTCGGCAGCCCGTGCTCGTACATGTGCAGGTCCCGCGCGTCGGAGGTGTGCGCGAAGACGAGCCACTGGGCGGCGACCTGCGGCAGCTTGACCGACACCGGGTCTTTCCTCAGCAGCACGGGCCGCCCGACGCGGAACGGGATCCCCCATCCCACGCAGTTGCCGCTCGGGGCACGATCGGCCACCTCCCGCATGGGCTTGGAGAGGGACCGAAGCTTGGGGATGTCTGCAAGCCGGATGTTTCCGCTCAGCCGCAGCGGCTGGAAGTTCGATGTGCTCGGGCCGTCGACTACCTTTGGCATAACAGGTCTCCTCGGTCGGCAAGTCTGGTAGATACCTTACATGGCGGAGACGACGCTCCTGCTCACGGCTTCAGTGCGGTCGCCCCAGCTCGGCAGTGCGCGGACTCAGCGCCGCCGCGACAGCGCGGCCGCGAGGTGTGGCAGCACTTCCTGGGCCGATCCCGCGATGAACCAATCCCCCGCGTAGAGGAACGAGGGCGGCTCGGGTGACACGGCGGCGACCTGGAGCCCCCGGTCGCGGGCATACGTGATCAGGCCGTGCTCGTCCTCGTGGATGCCGACCACCAGAAGCACCTCCCCCTCGCGAAGCCAGCGCCATCCCTCGTCTGAGCCGACGAAGTGTCGCTGATCCTTGAGCAGCACGCGGCGGCTGCCGGCCAGCTCGTGCAGCCGGTCCTTGTTGCCGGTGACGACGCGCACCACCGTGCCCTGCTTCTCCAGCTCGGCCAGCGCGCGGTGGGCCGCGCTGGGCCGGGCAGTTATGAAGGAGGCCTGGAAGCGGCCGAGGACGGTCGCCAACTCCCGGGGCCGCTCGACCATCCATTCGGCCACTGCGCCGGGAAAGGAGCCCAACAGCGGGAAGTGCTCCTCCAATCCGCCCGGCCCGCGGAAGGCCGGGATGCCGCTGTCGAGAGAGATCCCGGCCCCTGTCAGCGCGACGACCGGCCGGCCGCGGACGCGAGAGGCGAGTTCCTCGACATCCAGCCGTTCGGCTTTGTCGGGAGCGCATTCGCTTCCGACCGGGTAGAAGTGGGATTCTGGCCGCTCCGATGGCTGCGGAGGAGGGCAGGCCGGGAAATGCTCCTGAAGGTGGCGCTCGGCATGGCTATCCGTTTCGCCGTAGGAAAGGAGGACGCGGGTCACGGCCGTGTGCTCCGGGCCGACCTCAGAGACCAGAGCCAGGCGGAAGATGTCTCGCTCATACTCGGATCGGCCGCCATCGCTGCCGGTGACCCGCCAGCCCGCGCCGGCGACGGCCTCCCGCAACGCGTCGAGGTGTTGCCCCTGCTCGTCGGGTGTGTGCCGGCAGGACCGAGCGACCAAGAGTTCGACAAGCGCGATGGTCCCATCTTCCCCGACATCCAGCGTCCCGTAAAAGGCAAAGGCCCGCTGCTGTTCCGAGAAGAGTTCCAAGAAGACATAGGCGAAGGCGGCGAACTCGCGCCAGCGGGTCCGACATCTGTCGAGATCCTCAGGACTCAGCCGCAATAGTGGAAGCACAGAGCATTCCTCCGGCGCGCGGCCGTACTCGGAGGCCGCTAGACGGCCGGCTCGGCACCGCATTGTAGCACACGGCTGCGGGCCGCGGCGCGGGAGGCGCGGGCCCGCAGCGCCCGCGGTGCAAACCGTCTTCGCAAAGGCGTTCCCCCATCGAAGCCGAATGGCCTCCGGCATAGTGCCACCAGGCGGGACCAGCCGGAAGGGGCGACTGATGAGCACCATTGACGAGCCAGCGCGCCGACTCCAGGTGATCGAAGAGGCGGAGGTCGTCGTGGCGGGAGGTGGCCCCGGCGGGGTGGCGGCCGCCATCGCGGCGGCGCGGGAAGGGGCCGACGTCTTGCTGGTAGAGCGCTACGGATACCTCGGCGGCCTGGCAACCGGCGGGAACGTGATCAGCCTCCCTCCGTTCGAGGAGGCCGGCGACCAGGTGATCCAGGGGCTGGCACGCGAGTTCCGCTCCACGCTGGAGGCCCGCGGGGATGCGCGCTCCCCGGCCGGCGCCTGGCGAGCGGATGTTTTCGACTTCGATCCCGAGGCCTGGAAGGGGCTCTCGCTCTCCCTCTGTCGAGAGGCGGGCGTGCGCTTCCTGTTCCACTCGTGGGTCGCCGCGAGCATCGTCAGCGATGGGACCATCGAGGCCATCGCCATCGAGTCCAAGTCCGGCCGCCTCGCCATTCGGGGCAAGGTCTTCGTCGACGCGACGGGGGACGGCGACGTGCTGGCATGGGCCGGCGCGACCTTCGAGAAGTCCGACCACCGCATCGGCCTGGTGCCGCGCTTTGGCGCCATCGACTACGGTCGCTTCGACGCCTGGCGACAAGCGGCGCCGGCCGCATGGGAGGCCTTCTGCGCGGAGATGAAGGAACGCCTTGGCGATGCATGGCAGCCGAGCCATTCCTACCGGGATGATGTCACCTGGCTCAACAACGGCTTGCCGGGTGACGCGCTCGATGTGCGCGACCTCACGCGCATCGAGATCACGCTCCGGGAGCAGATCGCGGAGGTGCACGCGCTCTACCGCGAGCGCGTCCCGGGCTTCGAGGAATCCTTCGTGCTCGACACCGCGCCGCAGATCGGCACCCGAGAGAGCCGCCGCATCACCGGCCTCTACCGGCTCACCCTCGACGACCTCGCCGACGGGAAGTTCGAGGATTCGGTCGGCCTCGGCAATCGCTACGACATCGAGGGCCACGTGTGGCAGTTCCCCTATCGCTGCCTCGTGCCGGATGGAATCAGAAACGGGCTCGCCACCGGCCGCTGCATTTCAACGACCCACGAGGCCCACGAGTTCACACGGGAGATCCACAATTGCCTCACCGTCGGCCAGGCGGCCGGCGTCGCAGCCGCCATCGCGGTGAAGTCGGGCACGGCCGTCTCCCAGATCGACGTCGCCGACCTCCAGTCGCGCCTGCGAGCACAGGGGGCAAGATTGGAGTGAGCGGGCCGGCCCCGCAACGGCGCAGGAGGCGGGACTCCGGCCTACGAACCAGGCGAATAGCGATGGGCACAGCGGGCCGTGTGCGATCAACGGCTGAGTTAAATGGCGAGGAGTTCGGCCGCCTCGTCGAGTTCCTGTCGTCTGACGCAAGGGGGAACGCCCTGATACTCTCTGACCTGCTTGCTCTGCCTGAGCTGTGTGATGTACGCGTTCTCTGGGAGAATGAATCGTGCACGGCGGCCGCCTCCCGCGAGGACCTGCCCTTCAGCAACCTCGCCTTATCTGCTGGGGACGAGGAGCAGTACCAGAGGCTGATCGGCGATTTCCGCAACCGCTTTGAGCCGGGCCAGCTGATCTACTCTCTCATTCCCGAAGCTCAGAGTGAGGTCTTGGCGAGAGTCGTCGAGGTCACGTCCAAGCGACGCGAGATTCAAATGTTCAGGGAGTTGTTATCACCCGTTGCGCCGCCCGACAGCCTCGATTCGCTGAAGGCCAGGGGCTTCATCTTCCGAGCCTTGCGCCCATCCGACCTCGGGGATGTGCGGGAGCTAATGGAAGTCGGAGACAGATTTGCGTTCACAGAGGGGTCGTTTCATAAGGGGCTGCACTGGGGAGCCTTCGCAGGACGACGCCTCGTTTGCACGGTCGGCACTCACTCGCTCGGGCGACAGGCAACCGAGGTGGGCAACCTGGTCACCGCGCCCGAGTATCGCCGCCAAGGGCTTGCCCGGGCGTGCTTGTCTCTGCTGTTGGGCGATCTTCTGGGCCGCACCAGTTCGGCCTACCTGTCCTTCTTCGCCGAGTTCGAGTTCCTGGGCCGCCTCTTCGCCTCCCTCGGATTCGCCGATCCCCGGCCCTTCGATCTCGTGGCTTGGCGCTATCCGGGCCGATGATTGCTGTTGGCCTCACCGACTGCCGTCCGTTCGCGTCCCGGCCTCCGCCTCGCCCAGCCCCCGGGTGTACACCACGCTCAGTGCTTGCAGGCGCTGGTCCGCGCGGGCCTGCTCGGCGGGCGGCAGCCAGCCCACCACCTCGAAGTAGAGCTGTATCCAATAGCGCTGCCAGTAGGTGCGCGGCACCGAGGTCCCCATCCGGATCACCGCCGGCCCCCCGCGTCGTGGCAGGATGGCGAAGCTCCGCCCAGCGGCCGCGCGTGCCTCGGCCATGACCTCTGCGTACCGGCCGTGCGCGAAGGCCGTCACCTCATCGTAGTGCCGGGCGTGGGCTCTCAGGTAGCCGGCGATCGTCTCCGCCAAGAGCGGCCGCGCACGCGCATAGCGGCTCTCGCTGAATCGCTTGACGCCGACACTCCGCACGTTGGCGGGGTAGACCTCCTCCAGCTCATAGGGCGCGGGGCCGAGCGTGCTCGCCAGCACGACCACGTGAACCGGGCAGGCCTGGAAGTCCCGCCGCGGGTCGTAGCCGGTGGCGACCGCGATTGCGCGCCGCATGAAGGCGTGGGAAGTCGACTTCGAGAACGGGCGCCGGACCGAGCACTGGAAGAAGACCAACAGCCGCTTGTCCTCCGGCGGCCGGTACTGGTCCACGAGGTATTGGTAGAAGGCCTGCGCGGCCGGGCTCTCCACGTCGGCGTCGCGCTCGGGCGACGTGATGTGAGGGCGAAGAGAATCCTCCAGCTCGCGTCTGGCGTTCATGGCGCGAGACTCACTTCCGCCCGCCGACCGGCGCGGGGAAGTGTCGGGCGTTAGTGACGAGGGCTATGGCGGCGCAGCGCTCCCGCCGTGCGTACCGAGCCGGCGAGACCTACCAGCGACGGCGCCCACCGCGATCGCCAAAGCCCCGGCCGCCCTCTCTTCGTTGGCGGGGACCCCGAGCTTCGTCCACCCGGAGG
Organism: uncultured bacterium; assembly: GCA_964559435.1. Lineage (GTDB taxonomy): Bacteria > Armatimonadota > Hebobacteria > Hebobacterales > Hebobacteraceae > Hebobacterum. Next base: position 11,402 of record CAZLHI010000056.1, read on the forward strand.
ACACGGCCCTGAAACTCCTGACCGTTCACCGCTGCGATCGCGTTCGCCGCGTTCTCCTCGGGGAGGTCAACGAAGCCGAACCCCTTCCCCTCGATGATTCGCACTTCTTCCACCGGTCCGAAGTCAGCAAACAGCTCCCGCAGACTCTCCTCCGTCACCTCGTATGGGAGGTTTCCTACATACACGCTCTTCGTGGCCATTGCCGGCCCCCTTACTCCACCGGAACCTGGTCCGGTGGCGGTGTTCATGCTCTGCGCATCTCACCAGCAAAGCACCGCGACAGATCCCCGGGACGACGCCACGCGGGAGCTGGGCCCGCCAGTGGCCACAGAGGGGACGCACTCGCAGCAAGTGTCCTGTTCTCTTGCCGCCTCGTCATTCCTGCCTGTAACTGAGGCAGTGCTCAGAAGATCACGCGTCGGGAGCGGGCGGCCATGTGGGCCAGTCTGACGGTGCCGAGCAGCATTTGCCGGCGACACCCCCGCGGAGTAGCATGTCCCATGTGGAGACTCGACTCAGGCGCACCCGCACCCGCCGGCGAGGCGGGCCTGCCAAGGAAATGCCACTCGGGCCGCGGTGTTTCGGCCGCAAGCCGCGTAAGTAAGGGTAGATGGCTCTAGCACGACCGGCATCGAGAGGGACCGGCTGATGGACACGGGAGCCGCTCGCGAGCGAGTCCTCACCACCGGAAAGGCCGACGAAGAGTCGCTGGCACGGCGCCTGAGAGGGGGCGACCAGGCGGCGTTCGGCGAGCTGTGGGACCGATTCGGCCCCCGGCTGGTCGCCTACACGGCGACGCGCTTGGCCGGAGACAGAGAGCTGGCAGAAGACGTCACCGCGCAGAGCCTGGCCGCCGTCGTCACATCGCTTGGACGGTTCGACCCGCGCAGAGCAAGTCTCTCGACCTGGATCTACGGCATCGCTCGCCGCGTCATCCAGGGAGAGCTTCGCAAGCAGCGCAGGCGCCGCTCGGTCCCACCGTCGGCCGAAGTGTCGTTGGAGGCCAACGCCCACCTGGTGGCGGGAGTGGACCTGGAGTCCGATCTGTCCTCTCGTGTGGAGGCAGAGCGCAAAGTCCAGATGCTGGCCTCCGCCCTCTCGCCGACCGAGATGGAAGTCCTCGTGCTGCACTTCGTGGATGAGTTCTCGGTGAAGGAGATAGCCCAGATCGTGGGCCGGTCGTGGCGAGCCGTCGATTCACTGCTCTATCGCGCCAAGGAGAAGGCGCGAGAAAGGCTGGCAGCAGATGACCGATGAACGGAACGATAAAGACCTGGCGGAGCTGCTCAAGGCGGCCCGCGCGATCCCCGGATCGAGTGCCCGGCAGAAGGCCGTGTCCGCGATGGTGGAGGTCGCGGCGGCCGCCGGCTCTCGCCGCCGGAGTTCGATCTCCTGGCGGCGGGCCGTGCCCGCGGCAGCGTTCGTGGTTGTGCTGGTGGCGTCGGGGTTCTGGCTGCTGCCCAGACGGCACGGTGTCGCGCTCGCCGATGTGGCGCGTGCCATGGCGAACGTGCAAAGCGCGCACCTGGCCGGCTGGCGCGTTGCCGGGAGCACCGGCGAGCTAGCGGCCTTCGAGGTCTGGGTGAAGGGGCCCTCGAAGCTTCGGTGGCGGGTGGAAGGCGGGCAGGACATCGCTGACGATGGCGAGACGCTGGTGCTGGTCAGCAGCCTCGGCTCAGTCGGTTTGCCGCGCATCGCCGAGATCAGACGGTCAGGCGAGCTTGGGGGCGCCCGTGAGGGCATGACCTACCTCGATCTCTTTCAAGGCCCGTGGGTGGTGCAAGCGGCCCTGGAGCGCGGCGGCACGCGGGTGAGGGAGTGGACGCCGGTCACTCTTACGGATGGGCGACAAGGGGTCGAGCTCGTGCTCTCGGTCCCTGGCTGCCCGGAGAACGGCGTCAAGGTGATGACTGTTGATGCTGACACCGACCTGCTGGTGCAGTGGGAGCGGTACAATGGCGAGGGCGAGCTGTGGGAGAAGGTCGAGCGAATCGACTACGATGTGGACATACCGGACTCGATCTTGGCGGCGGAGATTCCTGAGGACGCATTCGTCATTGACCAGCTCGCGCCGACGCCGCCCGAACTGCGCGCAGAGCGGGCGGCGATGGCCGAGCAACTGAACTTCGATCCCGGCGCCTACCAAGTATGCAAGTTCGGCGGCCCAGGCGGCACAGGCGGAAGCGAATACCACACGGACTTGCGGTTCAGGTGCCTGGACAGGGACGGGATCATCGTCTACTACCTGCCGGAAGACAACACGTACTATGTGATTGGCAGAGCGCTGGCATACATGGAGGACGGCAGCGACCTCTGGCAGGTGGTCGAGGACGCCGAGTTCGTGCCGGCCACCGCTCCCGACACCTCGCCGGAGATCAGAATCGCCGAGTGGGAGAGCCGGCTATCGCCCGAAGTGAGGGCGGCGCGTGAGGCGAAGGCAAAGGAGCTGGAGGCAGCGGGAGGGGAGCTGATAGCCGACATCCCAACTGGGAGATGCAGCACCCCGTACCATCGCGGCATGTGGTTCAAGTGCCTGGGTGACGACGGGATCGTGGTCTACTACCTGCCGGACCGGAATGTCTACTACGTGATGGGCAAGGCCCTGGTGTGGGCGGCCGACTTCGAGGAAGTGGTCGAAGACGCCGAAGTGTCGGCGCCGGCCGAGCCGGAACGGCTGCCGTAGGCCATCGCCCGGCAGCTTCAACACTGAGCACAAGCGCGTGCTCGCGCTCGCGGGGCAGGAGCCAAAG
>CAZLHI010000057.1:0-14007 GCA_964559435.1 uncultured bacterium
GGCGCGCCGGAGGGTGGCGATAGTGTGCGGGTCGGAGCCGTCGGGATGCACAAGCCGGATCTCACTGCGGTAAGCAAACAGATCCTGCTGCTCGGTGCGCTCTGCGGTCTGCCAGACGAAGGCGAGCCAGTTGCCGTCCGGAGACCAGTAGGGACCCCACAGTGACCCTTCATCAGGGCCCCGGGCATCCGCGGGGAAGGCAACGACCTTCGCCAGATCGCCTGTTGCGGTGCTCCACACCCAGATCCCACGGTCACCAAGTGCGACGTTCCCGAACTCGTCATTCCAGGCGCTGCGCGCAAATGCCAGGTAGGTGCCATCCGGGCTCCAGGCGCCGAGACGTGCACCGAACGACTTGGGGACTACGGTCTGCTCGCCGGTCTCCACGTAAACCACCTTCAAATGACGGCCTTCGAGGTAGACGAGGCGGTCACCGGTCGGCGCCACTTGCACGTTGTAGATTGCCTTCGTCCCGCACTCCTGTGCCAACAGGCGCTTCTCGCCGCTATCGAGGTCGAGCCGCCAGAGACGGCGGGTGCCGTGCAGCACATCGTCGGCATCAAACCAGCTGTCGCCGGTGGCGGTGTAGGTAATGGCGCGGCCGTCGGGGAACCAGGAGACGCCACCGCGACTCACATTCGAGGCAACCATCGGGTCATCCAGTACCGCGAGGCAGCGCTGGCTTTCGCGGGGCGCGGCCCCTATGCCTCTTGCTGGCGGGCCGGGCGAGACCAAGGCGTGGTGTGCTACAAGCCAAAGTCCTAGCCCAGCCACTGGCGCGATCGCCAGCACCCACCATCGACGCGGTGAGCGCCGCGACCGCATCCCGGCCGCGCCCTCAAGCACACGCTTGTGCCACTGCTCTGTCAGTGGTATCTGTGCTCTACTCAGCAGCCTCGCCGCTTCCTCATCCACTCGCAGCTCATCCATGGTCGGTCAACCTCTTCCGGGCCTTCTTCCTTGCTCGGTGAAGAATGGAATGGATAGCTCGCTCCGAGCGGCCGACTATTCTCCCTATCTCGGGAGCCGATAGCTCGCCAGCCGCGCTCAGCACCAGCACCTCGTACTCCAAGCGGGAAAGCACCTCAGCGAGTTTCGCCACTTGCTGCTGCGCAGTGATGCGGGACGAAAGCGCCTCCGCCATGTCCTCGTCTGCGGCAGTCTCGGCCACCGTGTCCACTGAAACCTGAGACGATGCCGGGACCGAGCTCCGCCGCCGTCGTCTGCGGAGTTCGTCCTGTACCTTGCGGCGAGCAATCCCGAACAGCCAGGTTGAGAAGCTCGATCGGCGAGGGTCGAACCTGGAAATGTTGTGAACGGCATCGAGGAGAGCAACGACGGTCACATCCTCAGCTGCCGGCCCATCGCCCAGCAACCACGCCTGCGCGAATCGGTTGAGCTTCGGGCCGAAACGCTCGCACAACAGCGTGACCGCCTCCGGCGCGGCCTCTCGGAGGCCTTGAAGCAGATCGTCATGTGACGGCACTGACGGCACGCGTCTCGCCTGTGCGGCCTCTGGCTCCACCACTACGGTTGCCCTCCGCATCGGGAGTTGGAGCAACGCTATCCAATAGGTACTATCGTTGGCTCCCCCCAGACTGTCGCGCGTATCCTCTGGTGACGACAAGTCCGAGGCCATGATGTTCGCTGAGCGAACCGCACAGGAGCATTGTATGGCGCCTCAGGGATATGTCAACGCGGCGGTACGGGCTGAGGAGGCAGAGCACCTGGGATCGAAACTGCCGGAGTGTGGACGAGGTGCTGGGGTTCGATCTCAGGCAGGTTCGGCCTGGGACGGTCTCACGCCGGTTGACCGGTATGGCCGCTATCGTGGGCGGCTTCCCGGGGCCGCCGCGTAGAGCGCCTCCCGGCTCGCCAGAGGGAGATCCCACGCTGCGCTCAGACTCGTCAACGATCCGCCGTAGACGGAGTCGAGGGCGTAGTCGAGAAGGGCCTGTTTCGAGGAAGTGGCCGTGGGAGCGCTGAGGATCGCGGCGATCTCGCGGTCAGTGATCAGGGCCTCGCTCTCGCTCTGGTAGGACCAGCCGAGTATGTTAGGGTCGTCCCGCCGCGGCTCGATCTGGAAGGCGAGGTCGGGCCGGAGTGCCGTGGCCCCTTCGGCAGGGTCCCGTTCGCCCAAGTATGCACTGAGGAGAGGGTCGCGCGGCCGCCTGCCGATTCCTGCAGGCCCTCCGGCGTTATGTGCAAAGGGAGCGCAGACAGGGAGAGGGAAGAGAAAGCGCGGAGTCGGCTCGGCAGCATCGACGCGCTCAGCGGCCGGACGAGGTTCGGCAGGAAAGGAGGTGACGGGAGATAGGAGGGGCAGCGGGGTGTTTGTACCGCGCTGCCCGGCCGGAGCGCCTCAGTGATGTGTACGGGCGACTGATCCGCTGATACTAAAAGGGGGGTCAAATCGTGAGGAAACGGACTTCGGCATGGCTGTCGACGCCACTGCGGTTGGTGGCGCTGGCGGCCTGTTTGTGTCTCTGCAGCTGTGCCGCGTTTGCCACTACCTACTACGTCGACTCCGTCAACGGCAACGACGACTGGGACGGCACGAGTCCGGGCACGGCCTGGCAGAGCCTGGGCAAGGGTAACTCCGTGACCTTCCAGCCGGGCGATCAGATACTGCTGAAGGCGGGGTCGGTTTGGCAGGGTGGGGACGGACTGCTCTATCCGAAGGGATCGGGGACAGACGGAAACCCGATCGTCATTGACATGTACGGCACCGGCCCCAAGCCCCAGGTCAACGCGGACAAGACCTACAACCTGGTCATGGGCGGGGAGAACGTGTCTGCCTCGGTCTTCCTCTACAATCAGGAGTACTGGGAGATCAACAACCTGGAGGTGATGAACGGCCAGCCGGGAGGTGAGCAGCAGAACGACACCCATGGCGTGTACATCACGGCCGAAGAGACGGGCCAGATCCACGATCATGTTTACCTGAAGGACCTGGACATCCACGACGTAAACGCTCGTGTCGGCCGCGGCACGGGCCGGGACAAGGGCAAGAACAACGGCGGCATCTGTTTCGACGTCTTCGGCGACACGGTTGCCGGTACGCAGTTCAACGACTGCCTGGTGGAGGGCTGCTACATCTACGACTGCGGTGCGACGGGAATCAAGACGTGGAGCGATCAACACAACTGGCAGTGTCACGATCCCACCACCTACGGGACGAACTTCGTGATCCGCAGCAACGTCTTGGATCACATCGATGGCGACGGCATCTGCGCCGCAATGACCGAGAACACTCTGATCGAGTACAACGTGGTGAGTTGGGCGCACATGAACCCGAGCGACCCCTACGTGGCGATCTGGAACTACGAGTCCTACGACACCATCATGCAGTACAACGAGGCCTACAACACCCAGACCATGACCGATGGGCAGGGCTTCGACATCGACGACTACACCCTGCGGACAAAGGTCCAGTACAACTACAGCCACGACAATGTCGGCGGGTTCATGCTCATCATCTGCATCCCGCAGGAGAGGAGCAAGTGCGCGACCGCCGACCACAACGTGGTCCGGTACAACATCAGCCAGGACGACGGCGAGGAGATTATCAAGTTCGCCGGTGAACCTCACCACACCGACTTCTACAACAACGTCTTCTACTACTCTCCAACCGGTGGCGCTTCTCCGTTGGAAGACGTCCTGCGGCTTTCGTATTCGTATAACACCCATGTCTACGACAACATCTTCGAGACCTGGGGCGGCGGCAACTTCCTCCAGCCGGACAAGGGCGTGAACCGCGGCTTTGCCTTCCACCGCAATATCGTGTACGGAGACTCGGACTACAGCAAGTGGGTGTCCGAGTATCCCGACAACCAGTGGGGCGCCAATCCGCAGTTCGTTGCTCCCGGCACAGGTGGCATAGGACGCGACACGTGTGGCGGATACATGCTGCAGGGCGGATCGCCGGCGATAGACTACGGCATCTGGAGCGACGCCCCGATTCTGATGGCGTTGGACGACCACCCCGGCCCCATCGGAGCCGACCACGGTAGCCAGGACTACTTCGGCAACTCGCTGCCGTACCCGTCGGGCACGCCTGACGCCGGTGCGCACGAGACTGACGGGGGCGGCCCACAGCCACCGGTTGCGGACTTCGTGGGCAACCCCCTGAGCGGCAATGCGCCGCTCACGGTCCACTTCACCGACCTGTCCACGAACAACCCAACGTCCTGGGATTGGACATTTGGCGACGGGGGCAGTTCGCAGCAGCAGAATCCCAGCCACGAGTACACGAGCGCGGCGAACTACACGGTGAGCCTGCAGGCCTGCAACTCGGCCGGCTGTGACACCGAGACCAAGCCCAACTACATCAGTGTGTCCGAGGGCCAGCCGCCAGTGGCTGACTTCCTGGGCGATCCGACCAGCGGGAATGCTCCCCTGACGGTTGACTTCACCGACCTCTCGACCAACGATCCGACCTCGTGGGACTGGACGTTTGGCGATGGCGGCTCCTCTCAGGACCAGAACCCGAGCCACCAGTACACCGGCGAAAACCAGTACACGGTGAGTCTGACAGCCGCGAACGCCTACGGCCAGGACACCGAGACCAAGCCCAACTACATCACGGTGACGACCGGTGGCGGTGGCGACTACTCCCCGAGCTCGTACACCATCGATGTCGGAACCTATGTGTCGGGTGGCCTCAGCGACCTCCAGGCTTCCGATGATTCCTATCTGGTGGTCGACTCTGCTAAGTACACCGGCAAGCAGTCCACGTTCGTGATCTACACGTTCGAGACCGGACTGGGTAGCTTGTCCAGCCTGACCATCACCTCAGAGTCTCACCCCTCGCTTGCCCCGCAGCGGGAGCGCATTCGGGTGTGGGACTACAGCAGCGGAAGCTGGACCGGCGTGATCGGCGATCACTGGCTCAACACGACCAGCGACGAGACCACTGTCACCCAAGTGCCCGATCCTGGGAACTACATCTCGCCGAGCGGTCAGGTGAAGATCAGGCTCCGCACCGGCGATGCGGGGGGGGATCTGTGGACCCACTACGTTAATCTGGTGAAGATCACGGCTGCGCCGTAAGCGGCCCGTACTGAGCCGACGCAACAGTGGGGTGCCGCCCAGGCGGGGCCCCACTGTCGGTTGGGTAGGACTTTGGTCCTGCCGGAGTACTCTTATGTGACAGGAGCAAGCTCCGGCCCACTGGAGCGGCTCCCCCTTCGGTGGGAGGCCCGCTCCGTCGACAAGGTATAGTGACCTCATCTGTAGCACTAGCGAGTAGATTGACGGACGGGGCGGAACAGAACGAACGGAGCAGTGCGCTATGACAAGGAACGTGATTGGGCTCACCCTGATGTTCCTTGCAGTGCTCATCGCCATCGCCTATCAGGTGGCGGCAGAGTCGTCCCAGGCTCCTGGCTCCGGCGGACAGGATGGCCCCCCGCACCTGCCTGAAGTGTCCCCGCGAGTCGAGATACTTCCGCCCACGCCGAGCGTCTACGATTCCGTGCCCGAAGAATCGCTCACGAAGCACGTCGCGAAGGTCAACGGCGATCCAGTATCGGTCAGGCTGTTCGAACGACGCCTGGCCAGAAACCGGTTCGCCGCCTTCGGCTACTTCGGACGCACATACGGCGTAACGACCCCAGGCGCCGATTTCTGGAGCACCTCCTACGAAGGCGAAGTGCCCGCGGAGTGGCTCAAGCAGCGGGTTCTTGAGGAGTGCGTCAGGATCAAGATCGAGTTGGGCCTCGCGAAGGAGAACGGCGTTGTCCCGGACACAAGCTATGCCGCTTTCCTGCGCGCTCTGGACAGAGAGAACGAGAGACGCAGGGAGTGCCTGGCCAAAGGCGAGCCCATCTACGGCCCCAAGCAGTACCGGGAGGACGAGTTCTTTCTATACGTCATCAACAACGTGCGCATAGCAGTGAAGAGGGCCCTGTGGAAGGGCCGGCTGTATGCCTCAGAGGAGACGCTCGAGGAGTACTACGAGTGGGCGAAGGAGAAGTACTTCGACCGTGGCGACAGGGTGAAGGTTTGGGCGATAGAGATCATTTACGGCCGGAGGGAAGGATACCCCGAATCACTCACGCGAGACGAGGCCAAGGCCAAGATCGAAGAGGCGAAGAAGAGGCTGGACACGGGAGAGCGCTTCGAAGACCTGGCGAGCGAACACAACGAGAACGGATTCCTCAACGAGTATGTTTTCGACTACGAGACTCGCTCGATCGACAAGTCACACCGTGCCTCCAAGCGGGAGGAGGCCATGCGTCTGTGCGAGGGTGAGATCAGCGACATATATGAGGAGATGAACTCCTTCTTCATCCTGAAGTGCGTCGAGAAAGAGAAGCTGGGCTACCTGCCCTTTGAGGACGTGCGCGGCCGCGTCAAGAAGCTCTACGTCGACGGGAAGTACGAAGAGCTGATTGACAATTTGATGAGCACAGCTGAGGTGGAGATCAACGAGGATCGCTACGCGGCGGCCAGGCTGAGATAGGGAAGGACAGCCGGACGCGTTAGCCCTTCCGCCACACCAGCGCCGAGCCCAGCAGAAGCGGAATGTCCCGGAGGAAGAGGTCCCAGCTTGCCTCGGTTGCGCTCATCCCACTGACGTCGAAGCAGCCGCACTCGATTTCAAGCCCGCGGAATTCCGCCTGGGCTATCGCGATCAGGAACGACACCGTCATGGCCGTCGCCAGCAGCCCCGCCGCCCGCCGCCACACCCCGACAATGAGCACAGCACCGACGGTCAGCTCCGTCCACGGCATCATGAGAGCGAAGCCGTTGATGAACACCAATGGCAGCATGTCGTAGTCGTGGACGATGTCGGCGAAGCGGTCTGCCTGGGTGATCTTGTCCCAACTCGCGTAGACGAAGATGCCGCCGACGACGAGGCCAGTCAGTCGCAGAAAGATCGGATGAGTCATGACCCGCCAGATCGCTCGCATGTCAGTGCTCGCTCCCGCCGCCCGGGTGTCCCTCGGAGTGCTGCACCGTGGGGTGCCCGTGCTCCGTCCAGGTGGTCCAGCCGTAGTCGAGCACGACGAGCTCGTCGTATCCCTGCCTGAGAAGCTCTTTGCCCTGACGAGTGCTCAAGCCGCAGTGCGCGCCATAGCAGTAGAGCACGAGAAGTTGATCTCTCGGGAGCTCTGATTCGATGCCGGGCCAGATCTCGGTCCACTTCCGCATGGGCGCATTGGTCGCGCCCGGAATGTAGTCGCGCTCATAGTCCTTCCGGTCGCGCGAATCCACGAACACCGCGTCGCCGGCCTCCCACAGCGTCAGCGCCTGAGGCGCGTTGATCTGAGGCAGTCGAGACTCGAACGCGCGCGGGATTCCGACGCGGCTGCCGGGAGACGGCCCCCAGGGAATGCCGAGATCGTTGGCGGCATTGTAGATGCTTGCCGCGGCCACCGCCAGCAGCAGCAGGCATGCTGCGCGGACCGCGTGTGGGAAGTGTGACAGGGCCCGCTGAACAACGAACCCAGCCGCGCGCACGATGGGGCAGGAGCCACAACTGCCGCCGTTCACCATCTTGTCTGAGGCCGATCCGTCCACGCCGCCATTCCCTTATGCCCGCGCAAGGATGAGCCTGCCCGCGTCGAGCGACTGACTTGTGCATATCCTACCAGTCAATTCGCCCACCCCCGTTAATTTAGTGCGAAGAATAACCAACTTTTCTTGGGCAGGCGTGGCAGGGCGCGCTGGCCCTGGAGCGCTTCCAGTGCCGAGACGATCTCCTTGCGCGCTGTGCGAAGCAACTGGGGATCCCGGGAGTAGCTTGTGGCATCCGGCGGAAGCCTGGCGCATATCTCGTTGGCCCTGCCCGCCAGTCGCCCGGATGTCGCGGAGCGACTTGGTTGCGCGTACGGCGAGTCGCGCCGAGGTCACCTCGCCCCGGCAAGCGTCCGCCTCAACTGAGTCCGCATCGCGGTGTGGTCCGGCATCGTGAAGCACCTTCTCGAGCGCGCCAACGCACCAAGCGATGAGCTTGTGCGAAACGACCGGCATCCGCGCTTCCTCCGTGAACTCGGCAATAAGCTGCGCGGGTATTCGCATCCGGGACGGCGGAGTTCGGTGCCGTCAGCGCGATTCCTCCATGCCCCCGCGGTGTGCGCATGACCAGCGTCGTGCGCGGAGGCCAACGGTCTCGCCTCAGGCCTTCCTGCCGCTGACGGCCAGGCTAAGAGAGACGCTGAAATCCCAGGTGTGAACTCCCTCCTCGACCCAGCGGCACAGCTTCCCGTATCGTGCCCGTATGCAGCGCCGCAAAGAGGGGAGGTGTCTCGGCGGAAGACGACGCTTCAGGAGCGTGGCGCACTGGTCCACTTGGGTCAGCAGCCACCTCTCCTGGGCGGAGAGGTGGCGCAGCGCTTCCCCCGGCGCGATGCGGGCATCGTCCAGCGTGTTCACGCTGGAGAAGGATTCGAGCATCACTTCCACGAGGCCGAGCTGCTCGAACAGGTCTGGGAGTTCGGCAAGCCCAACCTCCGCCGAACCGACGCGCCAGCGCTCGTCAACTGACTTCCTCCAGACTCTCTCCAGGGGCCGCCACAGCTCTTGCTCTCTGCGGGACGGACGAGCCGACAGCCTGGGCGAAGATGCGACACAGGCCTCCTTGCGGACCTCGAGCACAGAAACGCGCCCGCCGGAGCGGCACACGCGAATCTTCTCGCTCAGGAAACGCTCGGTATCGGGGATATGTCCGAGGACCGTATACGACGTCACAGCATCGGCGTAGCCGTCAGATAGCGGAAGGTCCAGCGCGTCGCCCTCGAGGTAGTTGAGCCGGCCCTGGAGCCTTTCCTCTCTTGCTCGGCGGCGTGCGTAGTGGAGGAAGTGGATGTCCCGGTCGATGCCGATGATCTTGGATCTCGGGCCCATCCATCGCGCCAACGCGCGCGTCAGCGCCCCGCCACCGCAGCCAACATCGACAGCCACTCCGGCCCGCCGCAGACCCAGCACGGGCCAGAGCAGGTCCCGGACCTCATCCCGGAACCTACGTTCCCGGATCGGGTCTATCCACTCGACAGACTGGACCCAAGTCGACCACACAGTGGCGGGGTCACATGGCATAGGTCTTGGCTCTGACACAGGCGCAGAGTTAGCTCTTCCTCAGATGAATGTGTCCGGCTGCTATGGCGCGGGACGACAGGCGCCCGGCAGGACGCCGACGGCTTCGCCGCGGCGGGCCCTGCGTGCTCCGGGCAGCCCACCTGAAGAGCCTACAGGTAGTCGCCCTTCCCCTTGTTCTCGATCTCTTCGAGCGCCTGCCGCACTTCCTGGGCTTTGTCCTCGTGAACGATGAGAACGGCGTCGTCGGTATCGACGATGACGTAGTCCTCCACGCCGACTGTGACGACAAGTCGGCCGGAGCCGGCCATTACGAAGCAGTTGCGGCTCTCAACTGCTATGTGGTTCTCCGACTGGAGATCCAGTGATCCGTGCCGGCCGGCGATGTCCTTGACGGCGCGCCAGTGTCCGACATCGCTCCACTCGACGGCCGTCGGAACGACGGCCATGTCCTCTTCCTTCTCTGCGATGCCATAGTCAATCGAGATGGCCGGAATCTCCCGATATGTTTGCTCGAGGAGTTCGCCTGTGGCGTCATCGGACTCGGCCAGCTTCCTCATAGCGGCGGCGACCTCAGGAAGATGGATGGCGCAGCGCTCCATGAAGTTGCCCGCGCGGAAGATAAAGTGGCCCATATTCCAGTAGTAACCGCCGTCGGCCAGATAGCGCTCAGCAGTCTCAAGGTCGGGCTTCTCCGTGAAGGTGTCGACGTGGTAGGCGCCGCCGACGGTGGCCAGCCGGTGGCCCCTCCTTATGTAGCCGTAGCCGGTGTCCGGGTGGCCTGGAATCACGCCAAGGGTGACGATGAAGCCGTGCGCGGCAGTCTCGGCCGCTATCCCAACGTAGTCGCGATAGGCGGCTGCGTCGCCGATGTAGCTATCGGCCGGTGTCGCCAGGACGGTCGCCTCCGGCTCCGCCCGGGCGATCCGAGCGGCGGCCAGCGTGACGGCAGGAGCGCTGTTGCGTCCGACTGGTTCGCCAAGCACATGCTGGGAGGGAATATCCGGGAGCTGACTGCAAACCAAGTCTGTGAACTCCACACTTGTGACGATCCAGACCCGTTCTGAGGACGCCAGAGGCAGAATTCGCTCATAGGTATCGACCAGCATCGTACGTTCGGAAAGCAGCCGCTGGAACTGCTTGGGCCGGCTTCGCCGCGAGACGGGCCACAGCCGCGTCCCCACACCACCGGCCATGATGATAACATGCATGCTCTCTTCACTCGCCACAGCTCTACCCTCCTGCGGCGTCCTTGATGAGCTGCTGTCCGGCTTCGATCAGGGCTTTCACTTCGGGCTCGCCTCGCGCCTCCGCGTAGATGCGGACGAGCGGCTCGGTGCCGGACAGCCGGATCAAGACCCAGCTCCCATCTCCGCGCACGAACTTAGCGCCGTCCAGCCGGTTGACGGAGTCCACCCGCATACCGGCCAGCTCGGCCGGCCCGAGCGATGGCAGCACTTCGTCGATGCGATCTCGCTGCGTGTGACTGAGACGTAGGTCGAGACGACCGAAGAAGAGGCGTCCACCTGCCTGCCGGAAAGTGTCCTGGAGGACGTCTCGAAGAGGTTTGCCTTCCACCGCGAGGGCCTCGCAGGCCACCAAGGCAGCGAGAGTTCCATCTCGATCAGGGATGTGCCCGCGGATGCCGAACCCGCCGCTTTCCTCAACGCCGAGCATGACGTCCTCTGACGTGACCATCTCGGGCGCTATGTTCTTGAAGCCGACCGAGGCCTCCGTGACGTCACACCCGTAGCGTTCGCACAGCTTGTCAACCATGGAGGTCACATTGATCGCACGGACGACCCGACCGCGCCAGCCCCGGTTCTTGAGCAAGTGATAGAGAACGACGGCGATGGTGCGCTGGATGTCGATGAACTCGCCGTCCGCCATCATCCCCAGGCGGTCCGCGTCGCCGTCGGTTGCCAGCCCGACGTCCACGTCTGGATCTGCGGTCAGCGGCATGCTTGCCTCGAGGTTGGGGCCGATTGGCTCGGGATGCTTCCACCCGAAGGTCGCGTCTGGAGTGACGCGGACGGCTTTGACCTCCGCACAGCCTGCCCGCCGAAGCGCCTCGTCGAAGTATCCTCCCCCCGAGCCGTGCATGCAGTCAGCTACCACCCGAAGCTTGGCCTTCGCTATCATGTCCCGGTCGACCAGAGAGAGAAGGCGCTCCAGGTACTCCTCCTTGACGTCGAAGTGTTCGTGAGTGGCGGCGGGCGCGGGCTCCCGGGGGCCGGACTCCACAAGACGGTTGGCCTCTCTGCCAATCCACGCTGCGTCTTCCGCTTCGACGGACGCGCCGAAGCCGGTCTTCACCTTGAACCCATTGTATTCCGCTGAGTTGTGGCTCGCGGTCAGCACTACGGCGCCGGCCAGCTCATGCTCGGCGACGTAGTAGCACACCGCTGGCGTGGGCACAGGACCGTTGCTTATCCGCGGCTCCACCCCCAGGACGGCGAGCTCATCTGCAGCCGCGCTGGCGAATCTGTCCCCCATGAACCGCGTATCATGGCCGACTGCCACCGGGCCTTGTCGTGGCAGCTTCTGAAACCAGTGTGCGGCGGCCCGGGCCACGGCTCTGACGTTGTCGAAGGTGTATTGCTCGGCGAGAACGGCTCGCCATCCCTCAGTGCCGAAGCGAATGGGCCGCAATTGGGTTACTCCATTCCCAGATCGAGTATGTCCTTGAGGTTGAGCATGCCCTGAAGCCGACGCTCGTGGTCGACGACCGGCATCTCGCCGATCTTGTATTCTTTCATGAGCCGAAGCGCCTCAACGGCTGGCTCCTCCGGATGGGCGATCTTCGGCTCGCGCGTCATCACCGCACCAGCGCTCTTCTCAAGGGCCCTGTCGTCTGCCAGGAGAGCGCGCCGGATATCGCCGTCGGTTATGATCCCGACCAAGCGCTTCTCTTTATCGTCGAGAACGGCAGCTGCTCCCGCGCGCGCCCGCGTGATGGCGAAGAGAGCGTCCCTGAGCGAGGCCTCTGGTCCTACGGCGGCGGCCTCGTCCCCCGTGCGCATAAGGTCTGCGGCCTTCTTGCCGGCCCTATGGCCGAGCTGGCCTCCCGGGTGCAGCGCGGCGAAGTCCTCCCGCGAGAACTCCCGAGCTGTCATGACTGCGGCCGCCAGCGCGTCGCCCATCGCCATCTGTGCGGTGGTGGAGGCCGTGGGGGCGAGACCCAGGGGACATGCTTCTCGCTCAACTGAGACGTTTATGGTCACGCTCGCAGCGTCGGTCAGGGGGCTGTGCAACCGGCCCGTAACGGCTACGATTGGAACCCCGATCCGCTTCATTGCGGATATGATGGCCGCCACTTCGTCGGTCCATCCGCTCTGGGAGAGGACGATGAGCACGTCTCCGGCGGCCACCATCCCGAGGTCGCCGTGCAGACCCTCGGCCGGATGCAGGAAGAGCGCAGGCGTGCCCGTGCTTGCGAGAGTCGCTGCCAGCTTTCTGCCGACCGCTCCGGACTTCCCCATTCCCGTGACAACGACTCGGCCCGAGCAGTTCAGGATCAGCTCCACTGCACTGCGAAAGCTTTCATCGATCCTGTCCGCCAGGGATTGTACGGCGGATGCTTCTATGGCGATGGCCTCTTTCGCCTTCGCCAATGCCTCTGTTAGATCGGCAGGGCGATCTGCCATGCTCGGATCCATTCCTCTCGGACTTGCTGGCGGCAGCGCTGCGGCCCCATGCCGAGACATAGCTCGGTGGGGCGCACACCCGCTACTGTCGAGCTTTCCTCACCGAGCGCCCGGACGAGTCAGGTGCTCTGCGGGTCAGCCGTCTCGCCGCCGCCAATCATAAGGGATGTCGTTCTCGTGCGGGTCCACGCGGTGCTCGTCAGGGGTCTGGTAATGGTAGACTTTGTCCGGCATATTGACAAGGAGTGCCGTTTGCTCGCCGACGCATTTCCAGCCGTGGTGGATCCCTTTCGGCACCTTGACGATGATCCGGTTTGAGTCACCCAAGAAGATCTCGTTCACGACCCCGAAAGTCGGTGACCCGCCCCGGCGGTCGTAGAGAACAAGCTTCAACTCTCCCGACAAACAGCAGATCATGTCCGTCTGCTCTTCGTGGTAGTGCCAGCCCTTGACGACACCGGGGTAGGTCGCGGTCATATAGACCTGGCCAAATTCAGGATACTCCGGATCGTCCGCGCGCAGGATCTCGGTCAGCACGCCCCGCTCGTCCGGAAGCGCTGGCAGAAGCCGAACCTTCGCACCGGATATCAGCCTTTCCTCGCCTGGCGTCACACATCGGACACCGGGAATCGGAAGCTCATCACGCCACTCGTAGCCGGCTCCGTGGGAAGACGTGGGCACCCTCCGTCCCTCCGTCGCAATCTTCAACTGCTGCGGCTGGCAATCCTGCCATCGGCAGCCCGTCCTCTGAGCCAATGGTCCCGTCAGCGGTGAGGCCAGCGTGGGTATGAAGAGCGGCGAGCCCCGCCGCCTACGTCAAAGGATCCCCGGGCCACGCCACGGCGGGAATGCTGATGGGAATCAGGGCCTCGGTGCGGAATCGCCTGGTGCCGAGGCGGGGAGTCGAACCCCGACGGGCGTAAGCCCACTAAGTCCTGAACCTAGCGCGTCTGCCAGTTCCGCCACCTCGGCACCTACAAGGCGTATTGTAGGCAATGGCAGTCGCGTCGTCAAGCTTGCACCGAACGGGCTTGCCAGGCGCTCCCTGCGAGCGTATAATGCGTCTGTGCGAGAGAAGGCTGAACGGAGCTGACCGATGCTGGCGTTCATTGGAGGCTTAGGCGGACAAGAGATCGTCATAATTCTCGTGATCATCTTGCTGCTCTTTGGAGCGAAGCGCCTTCCCGAGCTGGCCCGCTCCCTGGGCCAGGGAGTGAAGGAGTTTCGGAAGTCGGTCAAGGAGATGAGTGAAGACGTCTCCGAGAACGACAGCGAGTCTTCCTCTAAGTCGTCTTGACCACCTTCGAGGAGGCGACGA
>CAZLHI010000058.1:0-13990 GCA_964559435.1 uncultured bacterium
GGGCGCGGCCGCCGCGGTGACGGCGACGGCCGCGCTGTTGGCGCTGCCAGGGAAGGCGCCCGCGCCGAGCGCGCCGATTGCCCGAAAAACCGCGGCCCCGCCTGCGATCGTCTCGATGCCGCAGACCGCCATCGTGACAGCACGGATTCCTACCGAGATGCGAACTCCGACACCCCCGCCGGGGGCGACCCGGAGCGCGCCGCGGCCAGCGCCGGCCGAAGTGGGGCCGGAGCAGGCCATTAGTCCCACAGTTGTCTCGGTTCCCGTCCACGCGGCTGAACCAGCCGAGTTGGAGAAAGAACCGGCAATCGAGGCGGCGCCGGTCATGGCTTCGCTCACGACTCGGCCCGAGCCGGCCGGGGGCGTGGTTCTGCTGCTGGGAAGGCCGAAGCCGGCCCCGCGCGCTTCGAGGTGCTATATCGAGGTTTCGCTCCCAGACGGCGCACGGTCGGTATTCGAGAGAGTTGCGAAGCCCAAAGCGCCGGGGGCGCCGCGGGTGATTCAGGTCAGCTACGAACAAATCGCGCCTCAGCCGAAGGCGCACGATCAAGGAGGTTGAGCGATGACTAGGCTCTTGCTGTGGCTGGGAGTTGCTTGTGTGGTGCTGCTGGCAGCAGTAGGCCGCATCTCTGTGATGGCCGCCGAGGCACAGCCGACCACCGGCGCGGACGAAGACGCAACGCTCACCCAGGCAGACTTGGAGATCAGGAAGGCCGAGCTCCGCGTGCGGTGGGCGGAGGAGAAGCTGGCCGACGCGCAGGCCGAGGTCGATGCAGGGACGGCGGATAGGGCGGCGGTCAGGGACGCGAAGCGGCACCTCGATCAGGCGAAATTGGCCCTATTGGAGGCACGTCTGAAGGCTCAGGAGTGGGAAAGCCAGAGGGTCACCGTGGAGTTGAAGGAGGCCACGCTGGAGGACGCGCTGCGTCTGCTCTTCAAGGACACTCCGTACTCGTGTGTGTTGAGCCCCGAGATCGGACGCCTCGCGCTCGATCCTCTGAGCATCCGTCTGAAGGAGGTCGATCTGCAGACGGCCGTGCGGGTGATCTGCGACACCTACGACCTGCTCTACAGGAAAGAAGACACCATCTACTACTTCTTCCCCCGCTTCGACGTTGTCACTGTTGGTGGGCGCAAGGTGCCCTTGCTCGGCACGATCGAAGTGCCACACGGCGGGGCGGAGCTGAGCTTCTCGAGGTCCCCCGGCCCGGGCGAAGTGTCCCCCAGCATGATCGTGAGAACGGCCAGCGACGCCGCATCTGAGGCGCGCACACGCATGCTGCTCGGGAAGCTCGCCCGCTTCGACGAACCTGTCGATCTCGAGGTGAAGGACGCAACTCTCGCGGAGGTCGCTGAGAAGCTGTCCCTGCCGCGTCCAGACGGCGCAGGCTGGATGACGAAGATCGTGGTGCATCCGGCTGTCCCCGAGGACATCCGGGTGACGGCCCAAGTCTATGGGATGCGCAGACCTGAACTCGTACTGATGCTGGCCGAGCAGGCCAACCTCGATGTGAGAGTGACTCCGACTCCGTCGGAGCCCGGCGCGGGTGTCGTCCATATCCTCCCTAAGCCACAGTTGAGGGTCTACGGCACCGGCGTGGGACGGCTCTTGATGGAGACGCCCGATGGCCAGCAGCTGTGGATGGAAAGCTCCGTCGTGGACGCGCTGCGCGACTGGGAAGCCGAGACAGGTGAGACCATAGCGAGCTTCGGGCTCCGATTGTGTCCGGAGTGCCAGCAAGGCATGATGATGCACTGGGTCTTCTGTCCGCACTGTGGGACGAAGCTGCCCTGCGACGAGGAGGTCGGCGCGGAAGCCAAATAGGCTGGGGACTCCCTTGCGTCCCCGTAGCAGCGGGCGGCCCCACATCAATGGCGGCCGCCCGCAGGTGTAACGGGGACGATTTGTCCGTCGCTAGCTGGTCTTCTCTACCACCTTCGCCGTCCTGGCGAAGTGGCGCTTGAGGGAGCGGTAGAGGCCGCGGTAGATCGGATAGTACTTGTTGTAGACGGCTGAGGCCTTGCGGTTGGGCCGCACCGGCTCCTTGGTGCGGACCGTTGCGGCGCAGGCGGCCGGCACATCGGGCCACACGCCGCCGGCGACGCCGCCAAGCAGGGCCGCGCCGAAGGCGGCCCCTTCGTCTATCGCCATCGCGACGAGAGGAGCGCGGAAGACGTCGCTCTGCATCTGACGCCAGAAGGGGCTGCGCGAGCCGCCGCCCGTGTTGCGAATCTCGTTGAGCGGAAGGTTCATCTCTTTGAAGATTTCGAGCGAGTCGCGCAGGCCGTAGCAGACCCCTTCCATGATGGCGCGGGCCATATGAGCCTTCGTGTGGCGCAGGCCCAGGCCCATGAACACACCGCGGGCGTTCGGGTCGGCGTGCGGCGTGCGCTCTCCCGTCATATACGGCAGGAAGATCAGGCCTTCCGAGCCGAGAGGCGCGGTCGCCGCCTTGGCCGTGATGATCTCATAGGGATCGACGCCGCGGCGCTCGGCTTCGGCCTTCTCCTCGCCGCACAGCTCGTCGCGGAACCAGCGCAGAGAGCCGCCCGCCATGAGCATCACGCCCATCGCGTGCCACTGGCCCGGCACCGCGTGGCAGAAGGTGTGCACCCGCAGCTTGGGGTCCATCTTGGGCGCGTTCATCGGAGAGAAGACCGTGCCCGAGGTGCCCACCGACACCTGGACGATCCCCTCCTCGATCACGCCGTTGCCGACCGCGCTACAGGCGTTGTCGCCGCCTCCGCCGGCGATGGGCAGGCCGGCGGGCAGGCCCGTCTCCTCGGCCGCGCGCTGGCACACCGAGGTCGAGGCCACCGGCGACTCGTACACCTTCGGCACCATCTCTCGCGTGAGGCCGAGGCCGCTCAGCATCACCTCCGACCAGTCGCGCTTGGCCACGTTGAGCAGCGACGTGCCGGCCGCGTCCGAGACCTCTGTCGCGAACTCGCCGCTAAGCCGATAGCGGACGTAATCCTTCGGCAGGAGCACCATGCGGAGCTTCTCGTACTTATCGGGCTCGTTGTCCCTGAGCCACACGATCTTCGGCGCCTGGAAGCCGGTGAGCACCGGGTTGAGCGTCTCCTCGACGACCTTCTCGAAGCCGACTCTGTCGTGAATCCAGTCGCATTGGGCGGCCGTTCGCTGGTCGCACCACAGCAGCGCCTCGCGGATCACGTTCCCGTCCTCGTCGAGAAAGACCGAGCCGTGCTGCTGTCCCGACAGGCCGAGCCCGCGCACTTCGTCGGGCCGCGTTCCTGACGCGGCGAGGACGTCTCTGATCGCGGCGACGGTGGCGCGCCACCAGTCGGCGGGGTCCTGCTCGGCCCAGCCGGGCCGCGGCGTGTGCAGGGGGTACTCGTGGGTGGACCGCGCCACCACGGCTCCCGCTGAGTCGATCAGCACGGCCTTCGTTCCCGTTGTTCCCACGTCGATTCCCATCAGATAGTCGGGCATTGGGTCGCAGTCTCCGATCATGCGGCGGCGCGGGTGCGCGCCGGCAGAAATGTGCTCGGCCAGATCAAGACCTGTAGGGCCAGGAGCAGCATTATCGCGTCGCGCACGAGCAGGTCCCAGCCCAGCTTGTTATCACCCATGAACGGGAAGAAGCACCCGCACTCTATCTCGAGGCCTCGCATGAGCGCGAGAAATCCGGCCGCGATGAACATACCAAGCATCCCGGCGATGACAAGGGCACTGCTCCGCGGGATGATGCCGATGACCAAGAAGACGCCGGCCACGAGCTCTATCCACGGCATGGTGACGCCGACGAGGTCGATCATGTCGGCATGGATGATCCGATAGCCATACACAAGTCGGGCGAACTCGTCCGGCCGCAGGAGCTTCGGATAGCTCGTATAGATGAAGATGCCGCCGAGCACGAGTCGGCACAGCGCACCCGCAGCGGGGTGGCTCAGGACGGCCCTGGCTCCCCTCACGGCTCGGCCCCGCCGGCGGCCGGGCCGCCCGCGTCCAGCCAAGCCCGCCAGCCCGGCTCGAACACGTAAGTCTCCGAGAAGCCGAACTCGACGAGGCGTTCAGCGATGTCTATCGAGTCTGAGCACTCGACTCCGTCGCAGTAGATGATGACGCGCTCCGCCTCTTCCACGCGCGCTACGACTCGTGCGAAGTAGTCATCAAACTCGCGGGCGGGCACGTTGAGCGCGCCGGGGAGGTGAGACTCGGCGTAGTCTTCCGGCGGCCGGGCGTCGAGGAACAGAGCCGATCCAGTGTCGAAGGCATCCCTGGCCTCGGCAAGATCGACGCCCCGGACCCCAGGGGGGAGAGGCACGACCTCGCTGAGTCGGGCCGCCCCCTGTATGCTCGCGGGAAGCAGAGGGATACCGCGGGGAGAGAAGTGGTTTACGGCGACGCCCACGGCGGCACTGCCCACGACCAGGGCGAGCGCGCCCGCGAGCACGCCCGTGAGGTGGGTCTGGCCGGCGCTATTCGGGCTTTGCTGCCGCGTCATCGGCCTTTGCTGCCGCGTCATCGGCCTTTGCTGCCGCGTCATCGGCCTTCGCCGCGGCCACCTTGCCGTAGACTGAGATCTGGAATTCCTTCGTATGCTCCAGGTCTGTGCGGACTTTGACCTTTGCCCTCAGGCGTCCGGGCTCGTTGACAGGACCAATGTCGATCGCGAGCTTGTACCCCGGTCGGTCCTCGCCGAGAGGACGCGGGGCCCCGACGCGGACTGCGGGGTTGTCCGACTCGAGACCGAGTATGCTGAAGCCCGTCACATCGACCGGTGTGATCTCCACCAATCGCTGCACGCTTTCGCCGACTTTCAGGCTGCCGACATATACTCCGCGGGGCTTGACTTCGATCTCGACCTTCACTTTGCCCTGGATGGTGAGCGTCACCCGCGGTTGGACGGGGTCGTTCGAATCGACGTGGACGTGTTTCGCAACGCGGTCGCGGAAGGTGCCAGACCGGAACGTGACCTTGAGGTTCGTCTCCTCGCCGGGCGCCAGCTCGCGCTTTTCCGGCATCGCCGCCGTGCAGCCGCAGGTGCTCTTCACCTTCCCGATCTTGAGCGGCGCAGCGCCGACGTTGCGGAACTTGAAGAGATGGGTGACCTCCTCGTGCTGGTACATCGTGCCGAAGTCGAAGATCGTCTCCTCAAACTCGATCCGCGCGAACACCTCGTCTGCCGCTGTCGCCTGCGCCGCCAGCGGCGCAATGCTGGCGACAAGTAAGAGGGCGACCACGGGGACGCCCATAAGCAGGAACGTCAGGAAAGTCGCCTCGTCCCTGTCATCCACAGTCATGCCCTCCATTTCCTGCATCACAATTCAGTCCTGACCCGCCTCCTTAGCGGGCGCTGCAAAATGATCGAAGCCCTTGCCCAAGGGCAGCTCTCTTCCGTCGCCATCCAAGATCGTGACTTCTTCCTCGGCCACGATTTCGCCTATCACCGTCACTTGCGTGTCGGCGGTATCGGAAACCGCGGCCGCCACCTCGGCCACCGCGCCTGGCGGGCACGTGAACAGCAGTTCGTAGTCCTCGCCGCCGGAGACGGCCAGCCTTAGGTCGTTGAGGCCCAGGCGGTTGGCCACATGGCAGCAGGCTCGATGGATCGGTATCGTCTCCGCTCGCACGCGGGCACCCACGCCGCTCTGCTGGCACAGCCTGGGCAAGTCCTCCGCCAGGCCGTCGCTCAGGTCCATCATGGCGGTCGCCTTCCCGGTTCTCGCGATGGCACGGGCCTGCGCCAGACGCGGCCTGGGCTCGTGGTGCGCTCGGATGGCCTCCGCAAGGAGAGAGCTCCCGACCTCCTGTAGGGCTTGCTCGCGGGCCGCCAGGCCCGCGGCGGCGACGCCCAGACGGCCGGTTACGAGCAGCGCGTCTCCGGGCTTGGCCCCGCGCCGCAGCAGCAAGCACTCTCGTTCCACCCAACCCGTGATGGCGACGTCCACGACGACCGGCCCGGGCGATCCGACCAGGTCGCCCCCCACGAGGGCGGCCCCGTAGCGCGAGGCCGCCGACGCCAGCCCCTCGGCGATGCCGGCCGCCACCTCCTCCGACAGCCCGCCCGGAGCGGCGAGCGATGCCACGGCGGCCGTCGGACGGCCGCCCATGGCCGCGATGTCGCTGAGGTTCTGGACCATGGCCTTCCAGCCGACCTGACGGGGCGAGGCCCAATCCCAGCGGAAGTGAATGTCCTCGACCATCATGTCGCAGGCCAGCAGGAGCAGCCGGTCGTCGGCGGAGTTGATGACGGCCGCGTCGTCGCCGGGGCCTACGGCAACATCGGGGCCCAGAGTTCCTGAGGCAAGCGCTCGGAAGCGCGACACGAGACGGTTCTCTCCTACGTCCTTGATCGGCCAGCTATCCAATTTCTCGTTCCCCTCTCGTTCGGCCGACGGTTCCCAGCTATCAGCGGTAAGCCGCGCTCACTTCGGAGCAACGGCGTGTTTTCCCAGCAACGAGAAGACGCAGTACTCACCGCACATCGAGCAGGCCGCGCCGGACTCACCGGCGGGGCGATGGCGAGCTCGGGCGCGCTCGGGGTCGATGGCAAGACGGAACTGCTCCTCCCAGTCGAGACTGCCTCTCGCCTGTGCCATGTGATCATCCCACGCCCTTGCCCTCGCCCCAAGCCGGACAACATCCGCTGCGTGGGCCGCGATGCGAGCGGCGATTACGCCTTCCCGGACTTCTTGGACGCTCGGGAGGCCAAGGTGCTCCGCGGGCGTCACGTAGCAGAGGAAGTCGGCCCCCGCCATTCCCGCGACAGCTCCTCCGATGGCCCCGCTTACGTGGTCATAGCCCGGGGTCACGTCTGTGACAAGGGGCCCGAGCACATAGAACGGGGCCTCGTGGCACAGCCGCTTCTCGAGCACGACGTTGGCGGCGACTTGATCCAGAGGAAGATGCCCGGGTCCCTCGACCATCGCCTGGACCCCTGCCTCGCGTGCGCGCAGGACGAGGTCGCCCAGCACGGCCGTCTCCGCGATCTGGGCGCGGTCGCTGCCATCCGCGAGACAACCGGGGCGCAGCCCATCTCCCAGGCTGAGCGTGACATCGTGCCGCCGACATATGTGCAGCAGATCGTCGAAGCGCTCGTAGAGCGGATTCTCCCGACCGTTCGCCCGCATCCAGCAGATCGTGAAGGCGCCGCCCCGGCTCACGACGCCGGTTATCCGGCCTCCCTCCAGGGCCAGGGGCACGGTCGCCTTCGTGACGCCGCAGTGAACCGTGATGAAATCGACGCCGTCCGCCGCGTGCTTCTCGATAACATCGAACAGCGCCTCCTCGGACATGCCGGCGAGCCCGTCGCCGGAGGCCGCTGCTTCGATCGCGGCCTGGTAGATCGGCACCGTCCCGACCGGCACCGGAGATTGCCGCAGCACCGCCCGGCGGCTTGCGTCCAGATCGCCCGCTGTGCTGAGGTCCATCACGGTGTCCGCGCCCGAGTCCAGGGCGGCCTGCACGCGCCCGATCACTGCCTCCAAGGACGGGTCCTCGCCCGAGTTGCCGATGTTGGCGTTGACCTTGATGCGCAGCCCGGCGCCTATCGCGGCGGGGCGCGGGCAGCGACGGTTGACGTTGACGGGAAGGACGATCTTGCCGGACGCGATCCCCTCGCGGAGCAACTCGCGATCGACCTGCTCGCACTCGGCCGCCGCCCGCATCTCCGGGGACAGGTCACCCTCCCGCGCTGTCTCAAGCTGAGTCATGCTACTGCTCCTGCTCATCCGAGCCCCGGCGCGCTCTGCTCACGCGTTCGCGCAGCGCCCTGGCCGCCGCGGCCATATCGTCGGCTCCGGCCACGGCCGAGATCACCGCTATGCCGTCCGCGCCGGCCCGGATGACGCTGTCAACATTGTCGCAGGTGAGGCCGCCGATGGCAAGAACCGGAATGGCGACCGCGCGCTTTATCTCGGCCAGCGGCTGCGTCCCGATCGCTCGGCCCGCATCGGCTTTCGAACCCGTGGGGAAGATCGGCCCCACTCCGAGGTAGCTGGCGCCGGCCGCCTGAGCCTCTGCCGCATCTGCAGGATCGTCAACTGACGCGCCGATCAGCCTCCCTGCACCGAGAAGTCGCCGGGCGACGGCTATCGGCATGTCGTCCATGCCGAGATGGACTCCGTCCGCCTCGGCGGCCAGCGCGATGTCCACCCGGTCGTTCACGACGAAGGCCGCGCCGCGGTCTCGGCAAAGATCGCTGATCTCCGCGGCCAGCCCCAGCAGCGCCCTCGTCGGGAGGTTCTTCTCCCTCAACTGGATTATCGTCGCGCCGCCCTCGAGAGCCGCCCGCGCAACACCAACGTGTCCGCGCTGGAGGTGTTCCACCTGGCTCGTGATGACACAGAGATCGAAGCTGACCATCGCTGTGCGGAGCCCTCCTGTGCGGCGCGGCCCGACAACCGTCACCGCTTGTGCCGGGCCGCTCCACACGCAAGTATAGGAAGCCGCCAACGAAGGTGTCAAGCGAACGAATGCTGTGATGGTGCCACCCCTCGACGCAAGCTAGCTGGCCAGCAGCCAGAGGCTGGCCGCCATCACCGCCATGCCAGCCATCGCGCCGATGATGGGCAGGTGCTGCTCGCCGTGCTCCCGCGCTGCGGGGAGCAACTCGTCGAGGGAGATGTACACCATCAGGCCCGCCACCCCCGCCAGCACCACGGCGAGCGCTGTCTCGGTGAGAATCGGCAGCAGGAACACCGCCGCCAGGCCGGCGCCGACGGGCTCGGCCACGCCGGACAGGAAGGACCAGAGGAAGGCCTTCTTCTTGCTGCCGGTGGCCGCGTAGACGGGCGCGG
Organism: uncultured bacterium; assembly: GCA_964559435.1. Lineage (GTDB taxonomy): Bacteria > Armatimonadota > Hebobacteria > Hebobacterales > Hebobacteraceae > Hebobacterum. The sequence continues at coordinate 8,770 of CAZLHI010000058.1, forward strand.
CCACGGCGAGGCCCTCGGGTATGTTGTGGATGGCAACGGCCACCGCGATGGCGGTTCCCATACGCACATCGGCCAGCGTCCCCACAAAGGTGGCCATGCCCTCGGGCAGATTGTGAATCCCGATGCCGAGCGCGACGAAGAGGCCGAGCCGCAGCAGGCGACTTTCTTGTCCGCTGGCGGTCGTGTCTGCGACCCCCTCGTATGAGTGCGGCACGGCCACGTCGAGCACGAACATGGCGCCCAGCCCTGCGAAGAACGCAACCATGCCCCAGCCGAAGCCCAGCACTTCCATGCCCTTCGGGAGAAGCTCGACGAAGGAGACGAGGACCATCACCCCGGCCGCGAACCCCAGCGACAGCGCCATGAAGCGTCGGCCGGGGGCCCTGATGACCAGCGCGAGGAGGCTGCCGAGAGTTGTCGACAGCCCGGCGAGCGTTGCCAGCAGCAGAGCGAGCGCGACCGTGGACACCGAGCCCTCCTCCCTTCTCGCCTAACTGTGCGGCGTCGAGGCCGCCCACTCCTTCCCGTGGGGCCGTGCTCGCCGTGGCGGTGCGCACGCCCAGTGCGCTGCGATGCGCCAAGAAGGCGAAAAAATTCGCACGAGCGCCTTGACTGCCGCCCCCTTGTATGCTAAAATATTAGCGGTGATGGTTGCACCAAGCAGACCGGAGAAGGGGCAATGGCGAAACGGCAGCAACAGCCGCTGCTCAACCTGAGCCGCCGGGAGCGACAGATCATCGACATCGTCTATCGACGGGGACGAGCCTCGGCTGCGGAGGTGCGAGAAGACCTCCCCAATGCACCAAGCTACTCATCGGTGCGCACCTTGTTGTCCATTCTGGAGCAGAAGGGCCACCTCAAGCACGTGGAGGAGGGCGGCCGCTACGTCTACTCCCCGACCCGCCGGAGAGAGAATGTCGGCCGAGCCGCGCTGCGGCGGGTGCTGCAGACCTTCTACCAGGGCTCGGTGGAGAAGACCATGGCTGCGCTGCTGGATATCTCCGAGTCCGGGCTCTCTGCTGAGGAGATGAAGCGACTCGCCAAGCTCATCGAGGAGGCACGGAAGGAGGGGCGCTGAGATGTTCGCTCTCTTTGCCTTTCCCGCAGACGCGTCAGCATGGCTGGCCTTGCTGCTCCATGTCTCGGCAAAGGCCGCCCTGGTTCTCGTGACCGCGGGCCTAGTCTGCCTTGCTCTGCGGCGCGCTTCGGCGGCACTGCGGCATCTGGTCTGGACACTCGCCATCGTGTGCGTCCTCTGTCTGCCCTTGCTCTCGACGATGCTGCCCACATGGCAAGTGGGCGGTCTGCCGCGCTTCCTAGCGGCCTCGACCAACTCCGATCCGATGCCAGAGAGGGCCGTCCAACTTCCCACCGACGAGGCCATGGCCAGCACCTCGTCCGGCGATGTCGTCGGAGCAGAGAGTGAGCCGGCCGCTCTCGCCTCCGGCCCGCCACTTCCCGAGCCCTCTCGCTCTCGCATCATGCCGGCGGCGAGAAGCGCGCCGTCACAGCGTATCCCCTCCCTGCTCTTATCCCTGTGGGCCGTGGGCGCGCTGGTCGCATTCGCACATGTGCTCATCAGCACACTGTGCGTGCGTCGTGCAGTGCGACGAGCCCGTCGACTCACCGATCCCTCGTGGCAGAAGGTCCTCCGTGATGCTTCCGCGCAACTCGGGCTTCGCCGCCCCGCTACTCTGCTGTCCAGCGAGTCCGAGGCCGTCCCCATGGTGTGGGGCTGGCGGCATGCGATCCTGCTCTTGCCTGCCGATGCGCAGGGCTGGTCCCCGCAGCGGCGATGGCTCGTGGTTCTGCATGAGCTGGCCCACGTGAAGCGAGCAGACTGCCTGACGCAGATGCTCGGCTATCTGGCTCGCGGCCTCTACTGGTTCAACCCCCTGGCCTGGCTGGCCGTCCACCAGCTGCGGCGTGAGCGGGAGCAGGCCTGTGACGACCTTGTGCTGAGCAGCGGCCTCAGATCCTCCGACTATGCCGCCCATCTGCTGGGGATTGCCAGCGGACTGCAGCCGACCCTCGCCCACGTGGCGGCCGTGGCAATGGCACGCCCCGCAGGGCTGGAGGCCAGGATTCGCGCCATCCTGGATGCCCGTCGCAGCCGGCGCGCCGTGCCTCGTCTCTGGACACTGGTGGTGGCGCTGGCCGCCGCCGGTCTCCTCGCTGCCGTGGCCTCCGTCCAGGGAGCCGACGCTCAGGCGGCCGATCAGACGACACATCACGGCCTGGGCGCCCGAGTGCAATGGCAGCCCCAGCTCGCCGACACCGATGCGCGCCTGGAACAGCCGGTCCACATCGAGATCATCGGGCGCGCCGCCGCGCCTGTCCTCGCGATGCTCTCCGAGGACAGCGGAGTGTCCCTGGAGGTCGCGCCGGAGGACCTGGACACGGTCGGAGAGCGCAAGCTCACCGTCATCGCGCAGGGCTGCAGTCTCAAGGGCCTCATGGTCCAGATTCCCAAGGCACTGCAGGAATGCCACTGGGACGTCGACCCATCCGGCTCAGAGCCGGTCTACCTGCTGCACCGCAACGGTGGCGCAGAGCTCACCATGGCGCGGCTGGCGAAAGAGGTGCCTCTGCAAGAAAGCCTGCGTCGCGAAGAGGAAGGACGGCCAGCCCGCGAGGCCCGGGTGGAGGCGGCGCGCACGGCGCTGGCGATGTCGCCGGAGGAGCTGGCGGAACTGGAGAAGACGGACCTGTATCTCGCCCGGAGCGTGCAGGAACCTCGGTCTCGGTCTATGCTTGAGCTGTTCCTCTCACTGCCGGAGGACCAGATGGAGGAGTTCATCGATACAGGCAAGGCAGCAATGCTCTACCCCGAGGCTCCGGAGCACTTCCGCAAGGCAGTCGATCAACTCCTCCAGGCCTCGCGCGAGGAGTGGACAGCCAAGGAGGGAGCCAGTAGTCTCGGTCTGAAGATTCTGGATGTCGTTCAAGGTGACATCTCTCACGCCACGATCCAGTATGAGGATGACTTCGAGGGGGGCAGTTACCTACGTATCTTCGCCTTCGACAAGGAGGGCAGCCGCTGCAGCTGGGGGGTCGAGCCCGCCCTATGGTCCCAGTACCCGCGGTTTCTTCCCGACCCTTGGTATCGCTCTCTGCTGCTCGGAACCGGCACGCCGGACGAGGAGACCGCAGACGCGCTCGCCCAGGAGTGGCAAGCCAAAGGGGCAGCAGAGAGGCAGAGGCGCAAGGAGGAGAAGCGCAAGGCGGAATGGCGCGAGCCGCGGAGCCCTGCCTTGCGCCGCACCATCACTCTCCCTTTCTCGGCCGAGGAGCGCGTGGACCCCGTCGAGGTACAGCAGTTCGTCACCAGAGAGACCGGCCTCTCGCTGGTCTCGGATTACTTCACGCCCTGCCCCTTCCCGTGGCCGGTCCCCGAAGACGCTCGCGTCAGCATGCCGATCTGGCGCCTCCTGTACCTGCTGGGTGAGCACTGGTTCTGGACCTATGAGTGGGATGAGGTAGGCAACTGTCTGGTGTTCCATGATCGGCACTGGTACCGGAAGCCGCCGGAGGCTCCGGAGGCGCTGGTTCAGGTCTACCGCGAAAAGCTAGAGCAGCAGGGATGCTTCACGCTCGACGACGTGGCCGCCGCGGCGGTGGCGCTGGCTGGGCGTCTGCCCTCTCGCGCCAGCGACCCGGTGTGGGGGGTCGCCTGGCCCTACGATATCGCGCGGAGGGGCATGAACGCGAGGCCGTCCCCGGCACTTCTCCTCTATGCGTCTCTCTCACCGGAGCAGCGGAGCAAGGCTCGCAGCGCGACCGGCCTGCCCTACGCGGAGATGGCGCCGGCGCAGCAGGGCCTGGTGCGAAGCGCCGCCGTGGAGAGCGAAGAGCGGAGCAGACACCCGGACAGACCCAAGCCTCCGCTGGCCGAGGAGGAGATCACCAAGGCCGTCTACCGCATCGAGGAGTCCAGGGAGGACCTGCCGGGACAGCCAGGCGACCTGTTAGATGCAGGGCCCGCCATGGTGTTCGAGCTCCAGATCGAGTTCCCGAGCCGGCAGGTCAGGAACTGGCATCACCAGTACCTCCCGCTCCCCAAGCCGCCGCCCTAGCCCGCCGCGCTCGATTGAGATTCCGGCGGTCGTCCTCGGGGCACTCGATAGGAGTCTCCAGGATCGCGCAGCGGTCTTGCAGCTCCCGCCGCCTCAGCACCGCGCGCAGGCCCGCATCCCCGATTGTCCCGCGCCCGATGTGCTCGTGCAGGTCGCGATGCGTTCCGGCCTCGCCCCGGCAGTCATTCAGGTGGATCAGCCGGAGCCGGTCCAGGCTATGCCTGTTAGGCGCCCGTGAAGCCGGCCTGAGAGCGCCGGTGAGTTGTATGCCCGGTTCTGCTCCTGTATCATCTGAAGCCAGAGTACGGCGCCTTCGGGCGCCGCTTCCGCGTTGAGGAGTGGAACTGACATGGAGGTCTTTCCTGCGTCCGTTGTTCTCATCATCCGAGCCCTGGTCGTCAGCGCGCGCTGGGCGGGCAGGAGTCGGCGGTGCGCCCTTGAGCAGCTGACAGCTGCTGCAGAGACAAGCCGCGTCGCTCAGCTGGAAGCAAGAGTGGCGACCCTGGAGGACACACTCGAGCTGCGGGAGGCACACATCGAGGTGCTGGAGTCCGGACTGGGCCACGAGCGACCTCGGAGGCCCTATCCCCTGATGGAGCGGTTGCGCATCATCTGGCTGATGCAGTACTTCCAGATCCCAGGTCGACGCCTGCAAGAGGCGCTCGGAGTATCACGTTCCAGCGTGCGGCGGTGGTTGAAGCGATTCCAGGAGGGGAAGCTGGGCAGGCGCAACGAGCCGAAGGAGCTGGTGGTCGTTGTCGAGCGTCCCTGAGACCGGCCTGACTGGGCTCATACCGCTCCGTATAGGCATACGGACTTGCCCAAACCGGTCCCCGGAATTCTCTGGGACCGACGACTTGGCCACATACGGCCTGGTCTACTCCCAGCGCCGGAGTGCCGTACGAGGCAAGCCAACTCCTACTCGGGCTCCTCAGGTTCCACTTCTGAGGCAGCACCTCCCGGTCCCTGCCTTTCGAAGTCGTCGTAGACCTGCCGCGCGCGTCCTAGATCTCCGCGCCGCACGTAGATTCTGAGCACTATGTCAACAGGGCTGCTGACTGGAGCCGGCATGGCGGCGAGGTAGTAGGGACTGTCCCGAATACCTCCGAGTTGCGCTCGCGAGGGAATTCCCTGGAAGCGAAGCA
>CAZLHI010000059.1:0-13977 GCA_964559435.1 uncultured bacterium
CTTTGCTGGGGGTAGAGCCGCGGCAATGGTGCCGCTACCGGAAGTCGGACCTGCCCCCTCCCGGCATGCACCGCTTCGACCCCAAGGAGACGTGGTGCCCGCCCGGCATGCAGGCGAACGTCATGATGCTCGCGTACCTCGTCGCAGGCCGTAAGGATGAGGATGGTGAGATAACCCGCGCGCTTGATGACGTCCGCCGCTGGGTCCGAGCCCAGCGCCGCGAAGACACCGCCCGCGTCGGAGGAGACGATTGACATGCCCAACGTGACCGTCACCCTCACAGAAGAAGAGCAGATCCAGCTCGAAGAGATCATTATGGATCGCGATGAAAAGGCGGCGTTCGACTTCCTCCGGCGCTGCCTCAAGGCGAAGATCGAACGCCAGATCAAGGGCCACTGCAAGCCGCCCGTCTAGAAGAGCTGAGCGTTCCGACTTGACGCAGCAGGAGTGGAATTGAGGTGCCATCGCCGAAGGACTGGGGGAAAGTCCGCCACGCCGCTATTGCGCGCCGGATCGGCCGGAGCAGGTGCGGCCACTCCTCTGACCGCGATAGGGCCTCCGATACGGCCCTGCGCGTCGGATACGCCGGCGACGACGGGTCCACCTCCGTGGGCAGGTGGGGAAGCAAGCGTTTTCCATTAGTGGAAGGAGACGTAGGATGAGATGCCGCGCTGAAATCCAGGCCGGCGTCTGCGGGTTCACCACCTCTGTGCTCGCCGATGCTCCGGATGACCAGATGGTGACCTTGACCATCACGACCGACTGCGAGCAGATCGCCCGGCTGGCTGCTGCCCTCAACGATCGGCCGATTGACGCCTATGACGAAATCGCCAAAGGATTCGATGGGGTCATCATGCCGCTCGTTCGCGCCAACCTCTCGGGCTGCTGTGCCGGCTGCGCCGTCCCTGTGGGCATCTTCAAGGCGGTCCAGGTCGCGGCTCGCGTGGCCCTGCCTCGCCCCGTCGCTATCGAGATGATGAGCGAATCATGAGCGCCCGCCTGAAACAGTTCCTTCTGCTCCTCGGCGTCTTCCTCGCAGCTTACTTCCTGCCCATCCGGAGCACCCGCGTTCAGGGCGCGCTGGTCGAGGCCTTCGCCATGCTCCACGAGTACGCTCGGGAGCACGTGCTGCTCTGCTTGGTCCCGGCCCTCTTCATCGCGGGCGCGATTGCCGTCTTCGTCAGCAAGGCCTCGGTGATGAAGTACTTCGGGCCGAGGGCGAACAAGGTGCTCTCCTACTCTGTCGCCTCCGTGTCGGGCACAATTCTGGCGGTGTGCTCGTGCACTGTGCTGCCGCTCTTCGCCGGCATCTACACTCGGGGCGCGGGGATCGGTCCGGCGACGGCATTCCTGTACTCGGGGCCGGCGATCAACGTCCTCGCCATCATCCTGACCGCGCGAGTGCTCGGCTTCGAGCTCGGCCTCGCCCGCGCGGCCGGCGCGATCCTCTTCGCCTTCCTCATCGGCCTTGGCATGCACCTGCTCTTCCTGCGTGAGGAACGTGCCAAGGCCGAGGAGGCCGCCGGATTCGAGGTCCCGGAGGACGCGGCCGAGCGGCCGCTGTGGCAGACCGCCGCCTACTTCGCCACCATGGTCGGCATCCTCGTCTTCGCGAACTGGGGCAAGCCCGCGACCAATCCGAGCCTGTGGGCGAGCATCTACCAGGTGAAATGGTGGATCACGCTGGCGCTGCTTGTCATCCTCGCTCTCATGCTCGTGAGCTGGTTCCGCCGGCCGGAGTTGAAGGAGTGGACCTCCTCCACCTGGACCTTTGCCTGGCAGATACTGCCCTTGCTGTTTGGCGGTGTACTCGTCGCCGGCTTCCTTCTCGGCCGCCCGGGACATATGGCGCTCATCCCCGAGCAGTGGGTCGCCCGCCTAGTCGGCGGCAACTCCCTCTGGGCGAATCTGTTCGCGTCCGTCGCGGGGGCGCTCATGTACTTCGCAACGCTGACGGAGATTCCCATACTACAGGGCCTCCTGGGTGCGGGCATGGGGAAAGGCCCTGCGCTGGCTTTGCTCCTGGCAGGCCCCTCACTGAGCCTGCCGAATCTACTGGTGATAGGTGGGATCATGGGCGCGCGGAAGACAGGTGCGTACGCGCTGCTGGTGGTCGTGCTTGCAAGCGTCACTGGTATGGCTTACGGAATCGTAGTTTCATGAAGGAGTAGCTGAAGATCATGAAAGTCCAAGTACTCGGCACTGGCTGTCCCAAGTGCCAGCAGACCGCGGAGAACGCCAAGGCGGCGGCAGAGGCCGCCGGCGTCGAGATCGAGCTTGTCAAGGTCGACAAGCCGGCCGACATCGCCAAGTTCGGCGTCATGTTCACTCCCGCCCTTGCCATTGACGGCGAGGTGAAGGTGGCCGGTCGCGTGCCGACCACTGACGAGATCAGGGAGTGGCTCACGGGCTAGCTCACGCCCGAGGAATGCCTCCAATGGAAAGACAGCAATCCAGAAGATCCCTGCTCATCCTTCTTGCGGTCGCGATCATCGTGATCGGCGTCGTGGTCGTGAAGAGCCTGCCCAAGGAGCAAGCCGCGCCCGCACGGCCGACCCCGGCCGACCACCCAGTCCGCCAGAGCGCGGCCGCCGTCCCTGGGGATTCCACGCGCTACGGCACCGGCGAAGAGACCCTCGGCGAGCAGGGCCTCGAGGAGCGGCGAGCGCAAGTCGTCTCGGAAGTAGAGGAAGAGGGTGCCTCCCCTGCGCCCGTCGTCCCCCAACCGCCGGCCAGGCCGGAGCCGAAGGAGCCGCCCGCCAAGCCTGAGCCGAACGAGCCGACTCCCGAAGCTGTACCAGAGGTGTCCCCCGCAGAGCCTGCACCGAGTGGTGAAACCGCGCCATCCCCTCTCGAGCCGAAGGAGCCCGTCGAGCCACTCCCCGGCTCCAAGCTCGAGAAGGCACTGGCAAGCGGACAACCCACCATGGCAGATTTCGGCGCCGGATGGTGTCAGGCATGCAAGATGATGGACCCCGTCCTCAAGCAGGCCGCCCGGAAGTACCAAGACAAGGCCAACATAGTCTACGTCGACACCGACAAGTTCCCGCAGGTTGCCCGCGACTATGAGATCAGGGCCATCCCCACGCAGATCTTCTTCGACTCCTCCGGCAAGGAGGTCAATCGGCATATGGGCTACTGGCCGATCGAAGAGGTTGACAAGCAGTTCGCCGCGCTGGGGGTCGGTGGGTGACGGAGTTCGTCAGCCATGCCCTCCCGGAGTTCATCAGCAACCACGTCGCGCTTGCCTACGCCGCCGTCTTCCTCGCCGGCGTCATGACCTCCCTCGGCCCCTGCAATCTCTCCATGGTGCCGGTTATCATCGGCTACGTCGGCGGTCAACACGAGGTGAGCCGCCGCCGCGGGTTCTGGCTCTCCATCTTCTTCACCCTCGGCAGCTCCCTCACGTTCGTGCTTCTCGGCGTCGTCGCCGCCACCATCGGCGGGCTCTTCGGCACGGAGAAGAAGATCCTCTACTGGATCGTTGCGCTCGTCTGCCTGCTCATCGGGCTGAATCTCCTCCACGCCCTCCCGCTCAAGTTCGACTTCCTCACCCGCCTCCAGCCCAAGCGCATCTCCCGCACGGGCCTCTTCGGCGCGCTCCTGCTTGGCCTCGTCGTCGGCCTCGCCGGCTCTCAGTGCGGTACGCCAGTGCTCGTCGCCATCCTCGGTATCGCTATGGCGAAGGGCAAGCTCGCATACGGCGCCACCCTTCTCTTCGGCTATGGGCTGGGGCGCGGGGTCCCCATCGTCCTCGCGGGCACCTTCACCGGCGTCATCAAGGCATTACCCGCGATGGAGAAGTGGACCCGCTGGATGGAGAACGCGGCCGGCGTCGTGCTCATTGGGATTGGGGTCTACTTCGTCTGGATCGCGTGAGACGATGTCTGAGGGAGTCATCGAGACCATCGAGATCACCCACACGCTTCCCTGTCTCGCGGACCCCGCGAAGATCCGCTTCCACGCGCGGGCACCAGCCGATCTGGCCGATATCCTCCCCTACCTCAACGCGACCATCAAGGGCGCCATCTATAACCCTCACCTCCCCGCGCTCACGTTCACGAAGGAGGGCCGCATGATCTGCCTCCATCAGCGGCTCATCACCGGCGCGAAGATCGACGATGTGGAGGACGCGCGCGCTGTCTGTGACCGGCTCAAAGACCTGATCAACGAGACGTGGGAGAAGCGCGCTGACATCGAGCCTTCCTATGAGCGCCGCGCTCGGCTCACGCCTTTGGACATCTACAAGCTCCTCCCTCGCACCAACTGCTGCCACTGCGATCTCCCAACATGTCTCGCCTTCGCGGCGGGACTCGCCAACGAATCTCTCGGTATCATGCAGTGCGCCACCATCTTCGAGGGCGAATACACCGACCGCCGTCGCCTTCTCCTGCAACTCCTCGCGGACGCTGGCTATGATGTCCCTTCGGCCTTCCGTCCGTCCGACGACGCCCGCTAGCTTCCCACCCGCGCAGAGGCTGTCCTGCCTTCGGAAACGAACCAAGAGACAAGCCGATTGTCCAGTCTGTTGGGCAGATCACGGCGAAAGGGGAAACCGAGAAAGCATGGCTGACTCGGCACTTCCCATTCCCCAGCACTTCGCCCGTAAGATGGCGGACCTCCACGGGGACCTTCATCACGAGAACACCGTCGCCGCCCAGCGTCGCCCGTGGCTCGCCATCGATCCGAAGGGAGTGGTTGGCGAGCCGGCCTACGAGACCGGCGCTCTCCTCCGGAACCCCGTCCCCCAGGTCGCTTCCCGGCCCGATCTCCCTCGGATGCAGGCGCGCCGCATCGCCCTCCTGTCCGACTTGCTCGGGCTCGACCGCGAGCGCATCAAGGGTTGGGGTATTGCTCAAGCCGTGCTTGCCGCTTGCTGGTGCGTCGAAGAGGATGACTCAGCCTGGGAGGACTTCATCACCTGCGCCGAAGCGCTCGCCGCCGCTGAAGTTTAGCGCCCTCGCCCCACGTATTCCTCTGCGGTCAGCCCCGCGTTCTTCATGGCCCGCCTCCAGGCGGCGAGCTTCCCGCCCCTCGACTCCGCTGCCGCGATCACCGCCCCCAGCTTCCTGTCCCCCCGGCTGAGCACCCCTTCGATGACCGACCAGTTCGCGCTCTCGAGCGCAAGCCGCACCCGCCCCTCCCGTCGCAGCCCCTCCCGGATCGCTCGCAGCCGGCGGGAGAGATCGCGAACGGGCATCATCGGCTCGCGCTGATACCGCGTGTGCGGCTTCGGCACGAACGCCCCCGCCGCCACGGTGACCCGCCGCAGGTCGCCTACCTTCATGCACCTCCGCACGAACGCGGGGATGGCCTCGACGTCCGCTTCTTCCTCCCCCGGCAGCCCTACCATGAAATACAGTTTCGCCTCTCGGATTCCGGCCTTGCTCGCCCTTCGCAGTGCATCCAGTACCTGGTCGTCCGAGATGTTCTTGCCGATCGCCTTGCGAAGGCGCTCGCTTCCTGCCTCGGGTGCGAGTGTGATGCTGCGCGCTCCACCGCGCGCGAGGGCCTCAAGCAGGACATCGGAGACCGAATCGGCGCGCAGGGACGATACCGACAGCCGTGCTCCCAGTCCCACCGTGCGCCGTGCAATCTCATCGATCTCGGGATGGTCTGAGACGGCCGCGGCGACGAGGCCGATCGCCTCGCGGTGGTCCAGGCCCTCGCGCGCCGACTTGAGGACGGCGCCTGCGGAACGCCAGCGAAGGGGCCAATAGCAGGAGGGAGTGACGCAGAACTTGCACCCCCGCCCGCACCCCCGTGACACCTCCACCAGGAAGAGGCCGGCGAACTCGGTCTCCTGAGTCAGCAGGCGAGAGTGTGTCGGCCAACCGTCGAGATCGGAGACATGCTGGCGAGAAAATCGGCACGGCCGAGCGGGAACGTACACCCCGTCGAGAGCGGCGCAGGCAGAGATGGTCTCGCCCTTCCCACGCTGTGAGACGATGGCCTCGACAATCGGTGTTACCACCTCTTCTGCTTCGCCGATGACGAACAGATCCACGAGATCGGCCAGCGGCTCAGCATTGATGGACACCGCGGCCCCGCCGGCGATGATGAGAGCATGCTCCTCGCCGCGCTCCTCTCGCATGACCGGAAGCCTCGCGAGTCGGAGGACACGGGCGATGTTGATGTAGTCCAGCTCATAGGAAACGGAGAAGGCGATCACGTCGAACTGCTGGAGCGGCGTCTGCGATTCATACGACACCAGCGCTGACCCCGTCCGCGAGAGCTCCGCGAGGGCCTCCTTGTCGGGCAGAAACGCTCGCTCGCAGACCACTCGCTCGTCGGAGTTCAGAAGATGGTAGACCGTCTGGAATCCGAGGCTCGACATGCCGACGAAGTACGTGTTCGGGTAGACGAGGCAGAAGCGCAGCCGCCCGCCATGGTCTTTGCGGACGATGCCGATCTCCGAGCTTGTGCGGCGGCGGATTGTGGCCAGTAGCGTCCCCATCTCAGCCGGCCGAATCATACCATTTCCCAATGGCACGTATCCTGCGGCAGGGGGCGGCGGGGCGGGCGCGTAACTACTGCTTCAATCACAGATGGAGTAGCTGGGATGAAGCGTATCCTGGGGATCGCGGGGAGTCCCCGGCAGGGCGGGAACACGGAGTTTCTGCTCGAGCGCCTCCTCGCAGCCGCGGGGGCCGAGCGGGCGGAGACGAGGCTGTTCGCACTCGCCGGCAAGACCATTGCTCCGTGTGCAGACTGCGGCCAGTGTGCGGACCGGCAGCCGTACTGCACCCAGGGCGACGACATGCAGGGCCTCTACGACCACATGCTCTGGGCCGACGCCATTGTCTTCGGCACGCCCGTCTACATGGGCACGATGACGGCTCAACTGAAGGCCGTTTTCGACCGAGCGCGCCCACTGTGGCGCATGAACAACGCGCTCTCCCGCAAGGTGGCCGCCGCACTTGCGGTGGGGGGCGGACGCTGGGGCGGACAAGAGCTTGCCATACAGAGTGTCTACTGGGCGGCCTTGAATCACGGCATGGTCGTCGTTGGTGGCGCCTCCCTCCCCTACGGCAACTGGGAGGTCTGCGGCCTGGCCGGCTGGCGGGGCCAGGTGGCGGCCGATCAGGATGCCATTGAGGCGGCTGAGGGACTCGGACGACGACTGGCCCGAACCCGGGTCGAGTTTGACTGAGAGTGCGTCGCCGCGGAACAGCTTGTGCGCGTCTTCCGTTCTGCGGGGATGTGGGGACAAGAGGAGGCCGAAACCGTCAGGCGCGCCTGAAGGGCTACAAGGTGGGTCTGCGAAGAACTGGCGCCCGCCCGACCGGTCGCCTTGGGGCGCTGCGGTGCGAAGCGACCGCCGAGCGGGCATGTCCTCCCGGAATGAGTTATTCCCATTGGAGTCTGGTAGTAACCCGCCCGGGCCCGCCGGTCGCCACGCAGGACTCGGAGGAATCGTGGGAGCAACTGTCTGCGGCAGCAGCCATCCTCGTCGGCAGTCCCTTCGCGGCCTAGCCGTGCGCCCCAGTGCGGCGGCTGAGCCAGCCGACTCCGTAGACAAGAGACATGCTGCTCGATAGCTCCTCTCGGCCGGCGGCGCGTCCGCATGCGTGTCATGAGAAGGAGCTATACGACCTTAGCGCACTGGGCTCGTCCAGTGCGGTGGGGAGAGGTCAGCGGTCACCTGCTCCGCGGACAGGTCAGCCAGCAAAGAGTCTGCGGCAGCGTCCTTCGCCGGCTCCGGCTTACAGCACAGGCCGAGGGCATAGTAAAGCTTCGGGTCGTCCGGCCGCAGCGACAGCGCCCGTTTGAGGGCCGCCCGGGCTTCCTCGTCGCGCCCTGCGCGCCGCAAGACGAGCCCCACGAAGTAGTGCGTGTTGCAGTGGCGCGGGCTCAACTCAGCGGCGCGCTCCAGTGCGCGAAGGGCTCCATGGACCGACCCTACAGTGAACAGTACATGGCCCATTTGCCGGTGCAGGCAGGCGGCGTCAGGGAAGCGTGCCAAGGCGCTGCGGCACACTTGGAGGGCTGCGTGTGGCGCGTCCATGAGGTCATAGACTGCCGCCACCCGGGCGTGCGCCCTGGGGTTGTCGGGATCGAGCCGGATCAGTGTTCGATAGCAGAGGCACGCCTCTTCCAGTCTCCCGGCTCGCACTGCCGCTGCCGCGTGGTGCCGCCACAGCCTTGCGTTGTGAGGATCAAGCGCGGTGGCCTTTCGATAGAGGCGAAGGGCGAAGTGCGGCCGACGCCTGCGCATGTATGCGCGACCCAGCCCCAGCCACAGCTGCGCGCGTGCACCGCGCTGACGTATCAAACTGCTCACACTGCGCACAGCTCCCAGCAGCGTGGACCTGCTCTTATCTCCTGCACCTGTGCGCGACGATTCCCGTGCCATTGTGCTCCCCCTCTCTTACACATCCTGCGGTGGGTATGAAGCCTGGTATGCCGATATCTGTCGCCTACCGGCCATGCCTGCTGGCCCGCAGCCGATTGCGCCGACGCCGCTCCACGCTGTAGAGCGCGCCATCGCCGCCCGCGTGCGCCTATGGCGAAGTGCAAGGGCGTGGGCAGACAGCAGAGGCCTGCCCTTCAGCCAGCGGCCCTCCGCGCCCAGTTGCCGGAGCCAGAACGAACGCTTCACGGTGCGGCCATCAGGTCGAAGGCCATCATGGCTGGGCCGCAGGTGTTCGCATGTGGGATAGTATCGACCTGGAACCAGCAGACGATGCGCGCGGCCACGCAGTATCCGGCAACTGCGTCTCCGTGTCTTTCGGCGTGGAGGCCCAGGGCTGCGAGGCCGCTCTAACACAGTCGCCTGGGGTGACGCAAGCTCGCGAGGGCAGGCGCACTCCGGCGGGTGGTTGCACCCGTAAGCACCCCCCGGCGCGCCAGACTTCTTGAAGCAGTTGGACGGGCGACCCGATCCGCTGTCCGCGGCCCTCAGATCGACGCAGCCATCGCGCACCACGAGCCGACTCCCCTTCGCGGCCGCCGCCAGGCCTCCCACATGCCGTTAAGGCACCTAAGCCGCCAGTCTGCCGCCTTGGCCCCTCTGAGGGCCGCTATCCTCCAGGCCGCCCAGCGGAAGCGCGGCGGAGACCTCTGCTCGCTGTCGCAACTCCGGGGACGCCTGGCGAGCCGGTTCCGTTCCTGAGGGGACTTTCCATGAAATGGGCGAGGGCCCCCGAACTCTTTTCCCGGAGGCCGTGTTCACCGACTTGTCGATCACGAGCGCGATAGTCGCGCCTCGGAAGGGATGCTAGTGCGTGGTCTTCGCAAACACGATGCAGCGACGCCCCGAGCATGTTGTGCTGACTTGCAATGCGTGTCAGCGTTGTCGGCCCAGAGGTACATGAACGGATGGAAACTGTACGACGACAGATGGTGGAAGCCATCGGGCGATGTGTCGTCCCCAGACTTGCCGCCTGAACCGGATGACCACATGAGCGTCTCCTTGTCGGACAGAGAACGGGAATCTCACCTAGCTCTGCGACACAGACGGTAAGCTTGCGCGTCTTACAGCACACTCGACAGCAGGTTAGCTCTGTGCGAACGAGGCAATCTATGGTAGATTACGAGACAGAAGTGCGCGTGATATCGGCGCCTAGCTGGAAGAGCGGGTAGACCTGTGAATCCTCCCGAAGAATCGATCAGAGTAGGCGACGAGGTGCGCACGGCCATAGCTCTCCCTGGCATACCGGCCGGCACACGCGGCGTGGTGAAGGAGATAGGGCGGCCGTTCGTTGTCGTGACTTTTGCTGACGGCCGGCATGGCTATTACTCACGTCAACAATTGAGGCCGGTGGCCGAGATCCGAGCGTCCTATGGATCGCACGTCGTTCCGCTGGGCCTGGACGATGTGCACATACCGAGGGACAGCCACACGTGCCTGCTGCCTTCGAGCGCTAGCATCGCCGTAAGCGTAACCGCACGCTATGCGGCGGCCGGTCTGGGAAACGGCGAGACCCTCATGTGCTTCGTGCCCCCCAAGGCGCGCGCGAGTGTCCTTCGCAATCTGTCGCAGCTCGGCATAGAAACCGATGCGGCCATCAACCGACAACAGCTGACGATCGTGGCTCCTTCGAGCATCTACATCCCTGCCTCCCAGTTTGACCCTCTGAAGCAACTCCGTGCGGTAGCGAGCTTCGCGTCAGAGGCCACCCGAGAGGCGCCGGGCGGCCTCCGCTGCTGCGGCTTTGTCGGCGGCATGTACAAGGCGAAAGGTTGGTGGCAGTACGAGAAGGGCATCACTCAGGTCTTGAGGGACTATCAGTTCCTCGGGATGTGCGTTTACCACAGCTCGGCAGGATCCGCGGGCATCACGGACAAGCTGTATGAGACGCACA
Organism: uncultured bacterium; assembly: GCA_964559435.1. GTDB lineage: Bacteria > Armatimonadota > Hebobacteria > Hebobacterales > Hebobacteraceae > Hebobacterum. The sequence continues at coordinate 10,308 of CAZLHI010000059.1, forward strand.
CACACGTCCTGCGTGATTCGACGGTCACGCAAGGGCGAGTTGCCAGCTAGGAAGCGCACAAGGCACCCTACAGGCGATCCTAGAGCCGCGCAGCGCCACTGATGCCCGTGTGCCGGGACTGCCGTCTGCGGGCTGAGCTCCTCAGCCTCCCGAGGTGCCCTTGTAACCGGGCTGCCCGTGCGCTACTTCGATGAAGGCGAGCATGTTCTCGAGGGGCACGTCGCCCGGCACGGCGTGAGCTGGCGAGAGTATGTACCCACCCGGCGCGCCGACTTCCAGAAGATGCTCTGTCGCTCTCCGGACGTCATCGGGGCTGCCGTATGGGAGCGTTCGCTGGGTCGAGAGCCCGCCGTAGAAGGCGAGCCGCCCCCGGTAGCGCTGGAGCAGCCCGTCTACATCCATCACCTCGGGCTGGAACGGGTTGAAGCAGTTCAGCCCGATCTCGATCAAGTCGTCGAACAGCTCATCGACGTCCCCGCATGAATGAATGCTCACATACCGACCGGCCTCTCGTACGACCCGATACATCGGCTCGATCGCCGGGCGAATTAACTCACGCCATGTGGGCGGACCCATCTGCAGGCCGCGCTGCTGGCCCCAGTCGTCGCCGAAGTGGACACAGTCGATGTCGTACTTCAGCGCCTCCTCGACTTGCGCTACGTTCCAGTCGGAGATCGCCTTGAATAGCCTGCGCACGAAGTCGGGGTGTTCGATGAAGTCCATCATCAGGTTCTCCATCCCGCGCAGTGTCCAGGCCCGCTCGTAGAGGGAGAACCCCAATGCGTACACGCGGAACCGGTCTGGATACGTGCTTGTCAACGGCTCAATGCTCTCAAAGAACTGGGGAGCGACAGGATCCGGAAACGTATAACCCTCCAGCGTCGGCTCTGGCAGCACACACCCTTCGACGTTCCCGATGTCCTTGTCGATGCTCCGATCCCAGACCACCCCGAAGCCGTCTCGCACCCGGTCGTTCCCGATGTCCTCGAAGAACCCGACCTCGTCTCCGAGCCCGACGAAGTGATTGTCCAGCACCTCTTCGAGGTCCGTCTGGCCGAAGTGCTGCTCTAACTTCTCACACGCCGGGATGGTGAAGCCGAACTCCCACGGCACATACGGGGGTCGCTCCCCCTCGAAGACGAGCTTGACGACTTCACGCTTCGTCATGACACTGGCGACCTGTCAGTCGAGTCGATGGGGGATGGAAACGGTGCCGACTAGATCGGCCAGCCGCGCCACGTCGTGTCTTTCGAGGTACTCTCGAATGCCTGCAAGCACGCGGTTTCCCGCCGCGGGGTCGGCGTAGAGCACGGTGCCGACGGCGACCGCGGAGGCGCCAGCGAGTATGAACTCCAGGGCATCGCTCGCGTTCCAGATCCCGCCCATGCCGATGACAGGGATCGCCACCGCTTGGGCGACCTGGTAGACCTTGTAGACCGCCGCCGGCCGGATCGCCGGGCCGGAGAGCCCACCCGTGCCCGCTGCCAGGAGCGGACAGCGCCGCTCTATGTCTATCACCATAGCCGAGAACGTATTCGTCAGCGACACGGCATCGGCCGCTGCTTCTTCACACGCGACCGCGACTGCCGCGATGTCGGTCACATTGGGCGTCAGCTTCGCGATTATGGGCTTCTTCGTCGTGGCCCGGACGGCGGCGACGACTTCCGCGCTCGCCTCGGCATCGACGCCGAAGGCCATGCCGCCCTTCTTCACGTTGGGGCAGGAGATGTTGAGCTCGATGGCCGCGACATCGGTCTCGTCGAGCGCGCGGGTGCATTCGGCGAACTCCTCCGGCGTATCGCCGGCGATGCTGGCGATGATGTTCGTGCCGTACTCCATCGCTGCGGGAAGCTTTTCGCTCAGGAACGCTTCCAGGCCCACGTTCTCCAAACCCATAGCGTTCACCATGCCGGCAGGCGTCTCGACGGTTCGGCACGCGGGCGGGTTCCCGGCGCGGGGCTCCTTGGTGATGGTCTTCAGGACGAGCGCGCCCAGCTCTCCGTAGTCGGCCAGGTCATGGAACTCGTCGCCATACCCGAAGATGCCGGACGCAACCATAACCGGGTTCTTCATGGTCAGGGAGCCAATCTTCACCGACAGGTCGGGGCCGCTCATGGTTCGAGGCGCTCCCAGTCGATCTCGGAGGCATAGAAGACCGGACCGTCGCGGCATACCGTTTTGTAGCCCTTGCCATCGGCGGCGGGGACGACACAGGAGCGGCAGGCACCGAGGCCGCATGCCATCCGCTCTTCTAACGAGACCTGAAGCCGGAGCCGCCCTTCTGTGATTGCGGCGAGCCGTTTGAGCATCGGCCGAGGGCCGATCGCCATCACTTCATCGCTGTCCGGGTCCAGGTCGCCGACACGCTCTTCCAGCAGCTGGCTCACCAGCTTGCCTTCCGTGGCTTCGCTGACGAACTCCACTTCCGCCCCGAGCGCGGCCAGCCCCGGGAGGGTCGGAGACCCGGCGCTGGTTCGCTCGACGCGATAGGGCAGCTTCGCGTCGTAGGCCGCGCCGACGAGCACCACCACTTCAACAAGGCGCGCGGCGAGCGCCTGAACCAGAAAGGGCACAGGCGCCACCCCGATGCCACCCGCGACGATCACGGCCGTGCGGAGGGATTCCCGTATTCCGAAGCCGTTCCCCAAGGGGCCGATCAGGTCCAGCTCTTCTCCCTTGGACTTGCCGGCCAGAATTCTGCCGCCGATTCCGCGGACTCGAAGCAGAAGTTCTATGCAGTCCGGGAGGCGCAACCGTGAGATGCTGTACGGCCGACGCAGAAGCGCAGCACTCGGCGGCCGGCCGATATCGTCGGGAGAATGGCACCATACATGGACGAACTGGCCGGGAGTCGCGTCCTCCGCGACGAGTGGCGCCCTCAGCAGAAGTTGGTGATGATCGCCCGGGAGGCGCTCGCTCTCGACGACCTCCGCGCAAAGACGACTCGCGCCTCTACCCCCTCCATTTCCCGGCTCGCCGCCGGGGCTAGCGGGCATACTCTCCAGGCTCGCCTGTTCCTTCGACCCGGATCCCGACTGCCCCCGTGGCCGGTGCGCGCACACCCGACTTGTCGGTGACGGTGCAGGTTGCCAGGTAATCCCCAGGTTCCTTGTAGAGGTATTTGACCTCTTTTCCGAGGGCCTGGCGCTCGATCCCGTCGCGCTTGTCGAAATCCCACCAGATCTCTGGATTCACGGGGCCGCCCCGCAGAGACACGGAGAACTCTATGAGCTGGTCCGGGCGCGCGAAGAGCGGCTCGGCCTGGATGGTCACCTCAACCGGCTTGCTGTCGGCCAGAAGGCTGACACGCCCGAGGTAGAACACATCAGACTCATCCGAGTAGACGCCGACCGCCCGCACCTGGGTGGCGCCCTCAGCGCCTTTCATATCAGATAGTGGCACGGTCACCGGGAACCAGCTGCGCTCATCCTTTGCCCCGGCGCCCACAGGCACTGCGTCCGCCACCATCATCCCCTGGTCGGTGAAGAGAACCAAACGAAGGTTGCGGGCCGTAAACACGTTGGCGTCTGGCGCCGCGCCAGCTGCGCGGGGACCAGCAACGCCCCGACCTGTGGTGACGCCGGCACGCGCTCCGCCGCGCATGCCACCGCGGCGCATCCCACCCCGCATGCCACCACGCATGCCACCGCCGCCACGCATACCGCCGCCA
>CAZLHI010000060.1:0-13968 GCA_964559435.1 uncultured bacterium
TTGGTAGGAGGGAGGGAGGCAGCCTAACCGGCCGGATGAGTTCACGGATCCGCACGACCAGCGAGTGGGGAGGTACGTGTGGCAGGGGCGAGCCTCGTCGTCGCGAGGATAAGAAGAGAAGGCGGCGAGGACCGGGATGGTAGCTCGCCTCGTGTCGATCACAGCAAAGGCCTGAAGTCCGCGAGCGGGGCGTGGACCGTAGCGGGGCAAGCTACTCAGTGGGCGGATGGGAGAGGCGGAGCACGACGCCAAGGGCGAAGAAGGCCATGCTCAGGGGCAGGACAGGCACCAGGCTCGAGCTGATGTCGGGGCGCGAGCTGGCGACATCGACGGCCACCCTGAGAGAGAGTGGCCCAAGCAGCACCCCGCCCCATATGATCAGGGCGACTGCATAGCCGCGGCAGACAGAGTAAAGTGCCGAGGGCCCCGTCGGCAGGGGTCTTGGCGCGATGGCGAAGATGATGGCCGAGACGCCCGCGAGGCTGCCCGCGAAGGTCGTGAGCTGCCTCTGCGTGGCCGTGGGAAGCGCGAGCAGTGCCACTGACAGGAGGACGGCGGCCGAGAGGAGAAAGCCAGCGACTGCAATCGGGGGCATGAGTCGCGGGAAGACGCAGCGGAGGCCGGCGGCCGTCACGTGTTCGCCGGGCGCGCTCGCCTGAGAAGTGGGGGGCGGCTGCGGTTGGCGCGGTGATGCCCGGCGCAGCCGCGCAACTAGTGTCCTCATCACATAGAGGCCGCCCACAGCGAAGATCGCGATGAGTGCGGGACCAGACCGGAGTATTCCCGCGGTCTCTGTGCGCGCCGCGATCACAATCAGGTAGCACACGGCCAGCCAGATCACAAGGATAGTGACGGCACGGTGGGGAGAGCAGAAGAACCAGTTGTCGGCGCCGTAGGCGGGTGTAATGGCGTAGACGATATGGGCCAGCAGCAAGAGCTCTACCGCGAGTGCCCACAGGAAGAGTGCGACAAGGGCCAGCCAAGCTGATCCCCTGAGAGCGAAGGTGACCACGAGAAGTCCCGGCCCTGCTAGGGCCAGGGACAGACCGAGCCAGAACAACACGGACGCGGCACCGCGATACTTGGAGAACCAGAAGCAGGCGAGCAGCTTGCGCATCCCTGCCCCCTCGATGCCCAGTCGATGATGCCGCATTATACCACACCTCAGCGGGCGGTTGGTAGCAGCGACGGAGGGCGCCAACTGAAGCGGCCGGAAGAGTTCACGGACCCGCACAACCGCCGGGTGGCGGGTTACGTGTGGCAGGGGATGAGCCCCCGCGGGGCCGATGGCGATGGGCGGTATGCCGATGTAGCCGGTAACCGTACAGGCTCCGGCGGCTATTGGGTCGCCGGAGCTTCTTCTTTCTCTGCTGGGGTCGCGGGCTCGTTCTGCGCGGCGAGGCGCTGGTTCCTGCACCACCGCGCGTCGAGGGCATAGGCGAGGAAGAAGATGGCCATGGCGAGGAGGTAGATGGCTTCCCACGCGTGCACGCCGCGGAAGTACGCCTGGTCGACCCCTCGCGCGGATGCCGCCAACAACACGGTAGCCCATGCCATGGTGCGGTACAAGGCCGGGGCCCTGGACCGGCGGGTGCGTTCCTCAAGACTGGGCCGGGAGATGGCACGGAACAAGAGGAGCGCAAGCGCCACCAAGGTCGCGGCGAGAGCAGCGCGTGCGCCCCAATCGAGAAGCTGCAGGTCGAGCCATTCCCACCAGCCAGAACTCCTCGCATCGGAAGGCATGAACCAAAGCCAGTACGAGATCCAGAACGTGACGAGAACGGCCCGGGGCAGAGAGACCGACAGGCGGGTAGTAGAGCCGCGAAAGCCGGGCGCCATTCCATAGAGCACGCCAGCAACGAGGATCGTCATGTGGGTGCCAAGGCTGCTCACCGTTCGGGCGAGAGAGTGGGAAAGGTAGGAATGGCGGAATGACATCAACGGGATGTAAGCTGACAGGACAGGGCCGGCCACGAAGAGGACTATGGCGAGGGCCGGGCTGCGGGTGGGGGAGAGCTTGCCGATAATGGTGCGCACTGTCCGCACATCCTCGCGTTGAGCTAACACGCCGATTGTACCACACCCCAGCGGGCGGTTGGCAGGCTGGCGCAAATGTCGGGGCGGCGCATGTTCTTCGCCCCTGTGCTGCCGCTGCGGTGTAGATGCGAGCTTGCACAGAACCGACTGAGTCGCCCGCACGCCACCGTCACCACATCTGGCGCCTGATCTCGGCGACCACCAAGAGGCAGCTTTGCGCACCCTCCTCGTCGCCAGCGGCCTCGTACCGGCGCACATCGGCCCGGTAGTGCTCGATGGTCTGTTCAATATTGCCTTTCCTCAGGTAGCACCGAGCGAGAAACTGGGCGCCCTTCGATCGCGAGTGAGGGCCGGATGGGTCTGATATCTTTCGGAAGGCCTGGAAGGCGGCCTCACCGTGCTCGAGGGCCTTCTCGATGTTCCTCGACCTCTCGTAGCACCGGCCCAGCAAGTAGTTCGTTTCGCCGCAGAAAGTAGGGGCGCGTCTCCTCCCGGAAGACGCGCAATGCCGCCTGGTAGTGAGGGATGGCTTCCTTGTGGCGCCCGATATCGTGGTAGCCATCGAAGTAACACTGGCCCAGCAAGTACTCCGTGTGCGCCCACTCCTTCGGATGTGACTCCTCTGTGTACACGCAAAGAGCAAGCTGGGCGTGCGCAACGGCCTCCTCGATCTCTCGGAAGCCCTCGTGGCATTCGGCCAGCAGGTAGTGGGCGCGGGCCCAGTCGTCAGGGTGCTCGTCCTCGGTCAGGAATCTGAGCGCAGCTTCATGGCAGCGGATGGCGGCCTGCAGCAGGCTGTCGTCGCCGACCGACTCGGGCTGCACCCAGCGGCCATAGAGCCTGTCGCCCTCAGCGACCAGCCGGCGCGCCTCCTCAAGCGATTGAGGAGGCGGTTTGGGCGCAGTTGGCTCCCTGCCGCAGCCCGGCGCCGCGCTGAGCACGAGCGCGACGAGCACAAGCGTGGGCCAGCGGCAGCGCGCCCGGCTCTGGCGTCTGACTGATTCACGGGTGTCCCCCTCCGCAGTGCGTGACGCCGCATTATACCACACCTTGCCGGGCGGTTGGTAGGTGGGCGGGGGCAGTTTGCCGCTTACTATATTAATCGTTCCCGGCAGGAGTCGCGGCTGGCGCGGCCGTGCAATCACGCCTGGCCGGGGCCGCCATTGCCCTAGTGGCCGCGGTGAGTCGGCAGCAGCGGCAGCGAGCGCAGCGTTTGGCGTTCGGGTGAGGTCGGCGGCCGTTGGTGGCGCAGGTTTCCAACCTGCGTTTGTAGGGCGGCCATGCGCAGCATCGCCGCCGGCCGTTGCCGTCTTCACGTAGGGCAGGAGCGAGTCTCCTGCCGCGATGTCATTCTGAGCGACTTGTTCTCCGAAGCTTCAGCGAAGGGGAAAGCGAAGAATCTTGGTGGGCCGCGCTCTCATAGGGCGGAAGCCCTGGCCGCCTCAGGCGGCATGTTTACCCCGAGCGAAGTCGAGCGGCCTCCTGCCCCGCTGGCTTTACTTAGTCCTGCCCCTTGACAGCCACTCCCCAGGGCGCGAGAGTTGGGAGGGGATTGGGGACGAGAGCCCACACCGCTTTGGCGGCGAGTTGACAAGCGCAGCTTCGGTTGGTACCATAGACTACGGAAGGTTGCGGCGATGGCGAAGGGACAGGTAAGCAAGGGCGCGGGGAAGGGCAAGAGCCTCACCGAGGTGTTGCGCAAGGGCGGGGTCGGAACAAACCCCGTCGGCGAAGTAAAGCCACCCCGCCCTCCCAAAGCAGTTCACAAGCCCAAGAAGTCTTAGGAGCCTTTGGGCCTGCTAGGGCTTAGACACTGTGTCACTTGATGCGCTGTCCGACATAGTCGCATTCGTGCTGCCCGGGTATGTCGGCATGCGGGTGTATACGTTCCTCGTGCGAACGAGGAAACGTGATGATTTCGAACGCATCGCTGTAAGTCTCCTTTTCAGCCTCGGCGCCTATCTGCTTTTGACCCTGGCATTTCCGGACTCGTGGTGCAAGGTCGACACATCGCACTGGTGGTTTGTCCTACTCCTGTTCCTGATTGCCTCTCTGTTTGGTTACGGCCTCGCGAGGCTCGCAACATGGCCTTGGCTCAGAGAATGGCTGCAGGACCACAAAGTGGACTACAGCCCCCACCCGAGTGTCTGGCACGAGATCTGGCAGTGTCCGCAGCAGGGGCCTTGGGCTAGAGTGCGACTCAAAGACGGGAGTGAGTACTACGGCCAGGTCCACAAATACAGCACCGACCCTGACCAGGAGACGGCGGAGCTTTGGCTCTACCCCGTGGCCGAAATCAACGAGGAGGAGTCAGAGAGCGCACAGGAGACAGAGGGGCCAGAGATCATCGAAGGTGTGAGCGTGTACCTGGCCGGAGACGAGATTACCTCGATCGAGGCCTACCGACCGGGGGCAACAGATCGGAAGGCCGCTGAGAACTGAGGTCTTGGCTAGCCGCCTTGCGTTGTACCCCTGGGCTTCGTAGTATCCGTTGCTGACCAGACTCTTTTGGGTGGGTTTCACGCTGGGAGCGAACACGCTGGCTGGTCACCAGACACTAGTCCGAAGGCAAGCCTATGCCACCCGCCAGTGATCAGCCGAGACTCACAGCACACGGACTCCTGTCGTTCATAACAAGCACGTTCTATGCGCGAGAGGAGGTCCTTCGCCGGTTTAAGTACCGGCACCCTGGCCGCACAGTCTACGCACCTCACTACCAGCCAACCATCACAGCCGTCAGGCAGTATCATGCCACTGGCAACGATGCGGAGGCTCTTAGCCGGGCAGTGGAGGGGCTCGAGCAGAAGCTTGCGCGCGCAACCAAGCCCCAAGTCAGGGCACGTCTCGAGAACAACATTCGAGCCATAGGCCTATACGAGAAGAACTTCGGTCGACGGACATTCGACATCATCCGTCAGGTGCGGTTCCCGGCGCTCCCCATCTCGGGCGTCTTGGTGACTGCGAACCCCGACCTACAAGTGAGGGAGGAGGACGAGCGCTTGTTGCTCCTGCTGAACTGCACGGTTGGAAAGCCGGACAAGGAGGCAATCTCGACACTGTGCCAGTTGACGCACGCTGCCTCGCGGGAAGTCGCGGCGTTCCCCGCGAAGGCCGTTAGGTTCCTTGATCTGAAGACTGGCGAGGAAACCGGATGGTCCGGCGGAGGCAAGAAACGTTGGCCACAGATACGCGCCGCATGCCGACAGGTCGCGGCCCTGTGGCCACTGATATGAGGCCGCTCGCAGGAAGCCGCCGCTGCTGGGGCTGATCAGGCCAGCCTCCGGTGTGTATGGTTTGCAGTGAGGCTAGCTGCTGCCCTATGAAGTCCGAACGAAAGGAGGAAGAACCGTGACCATCACATGGGCAGATTATGAGTTCGACGGACCCACCCGCTGGCTCAGTGGGATCCTCCCAACAGGGCTGCGGTGTACTGCATCTGCTGGGAGAAGGACCCTTCGACAGAGCGCAACACCTACTATGCTATCTACTTCGGCGAATCCAGCAACCTTTCGGAGCGCGGGTTCGTCTCTCACCACAAACGCTCGTGCTGGATAAACGTAGCAGGTTCCGAAACTAGGCTGTACGTCTGCGTGCACCTTATGCCGAACTCGACCACCGAGCAGCGTCGCAAGGTTGAACAGGCCTGCATACAAAAACACGACGGTGCATGCAACGACTAGCCTGTGGTGTCCGCCACCGCGGCCGTGCGCGACTTTGCATAGCCGGGCCGCGGGTGGCTGAAGCCGTGTCGTCCGGCCCTGAAGTTCAAGGGGCAGGAGGTACGCTCCTGCCCAAGAGCGCCCCACTTCCGGCCCTGTGCCCCTCACCAATCCATCTGCGCAAGTGGGTGAGGACCTCGACTCCGCCGTAGGAACGCCCGGCGGGCATGCTGAGGCATACCGGCCCTACAGAACGGCCGCGGCCGGCGGGCATGCTAAGGCATACCCGCCCTACAGAACGGCCCGGGCGCGCCGGCGTGATGACCCATGAGGCGGCGGCCACGATCCTCTCCAACCGCCACCGGCGCTTTTGACTGGAGGCCGGTGAAGAGGCATATTGAGGTAGAAGCTCCGCCCGCTCCGGCGGCCCAACCCCGGACGCATCGAAAGGAGAGCGAGCGAGATGCGAACGACAGTGACCGCCTGCCTCGTCTGCCTCTTGCTGCTGGGTGGCGCCTCCCAGCTCTCCGCAGTCCTGACGCCCTACCTGATCTACGAGTTCACCCTCGACTCAGACCCCGGCTGGACCCTTGAGGGCGACTGGCAGTTCGGCCAGCCGACCGGCGTCGGCGGCCACTGCAGCGACCCCAGCGCCGGCTACACCGGCAGCAACGTCTACGGCTCCAACCTCGCAGGCGACTACGACTGGTGGGAGGTCGAGCGGTATCTCACCACCACCGCCATCGACTGCTCCGGCCTCTCCCAGGTGGCGCTCGACTTCTGGCGGCGCCTCGGGGTCTCCCGCTACGACCGCGCGGCCATCCAAGTGTCAAACGATGGCGTCAACTGGTACGACCTGTGGACGAACCCCACCGAGAGCGACGTGTGCGATACGGACTGGGTCAAGTGCAACTACTTGATCACGGCGACCGCCGCCGACGAGCCGACGGTCTACGTCAGGTGGGTGATGGGCCCCACCGAAGACAACTCTTACCCGGGCTGGAACATCGACGACATTGGGATCTACGGCGAGTTCTCAGGTGCGTTTACTAAGTTCTACGACTTCCCCTTCGACACCGATCCCGGATGGAGCGTCGAGGGCGACTGGCAGTTCGGCCAGCCGACCGGCGCCGGCGGCATGTGCAGCGATCCCGAGGGCGGCAACACCGGCCCCAATGTCTACGGCTGCAACCTGGCGGGCATCTACACCTATTGGCAGGCCGAGCAGTACCTCACCTCCCCTGCCATCGACTGCTCCGGGTTTGCCTACACGAAGCTGCGCTTCTGGCGCTGGCTCGGCGTGTCCCAGTACGCCGGCGCGGCCATCCAGGTGTTCAGCGACGGAGAGACCTGGAAGACGATCTGGGACAACTCCACCAGCGGCGATATGTGCGACACGTACTGGCGCTTTCTCCAGTACGACATCTCCTCCGTCGCCGACGGAGAGAGCGCCGTCTATCTGCGCTGGGTGATGGGGCCCACCGAGGACAACCCCTACTCCGGCTGGAACATCGACGACGTCCAGATCTGGGCGATCCCGCTCTTCGACGACGTGCCCATAACCCACTGGGCCTGCGGCGAGATCATGGCCTGCGTCGAGGGCCAAGTGGTGGCCGGATTCGGCGACAACACCTACCAGCCATCCTCGCCGGTCACCCGCGATCAGATGGCCGTCTACATCGCCCGTGCGGCAGGCTGGGTGGGCATCGACGACGACATGATCACCGCGGCCGATCTCTTCCCCGACGTGACGGCCGGCTTCTGGGCGGGCACCGCCATCCAGGCCTGCCTCGACAACAACGTGGTGACCGGATTCGGCGACGGCAACTACCATCCGGAGCAGACCGTCACCCGCGATCAGATGGCGGTCTACATCGCCCGGGCGATGGGTTGGGTGGATATCGCGGAGGACATGACCACCGCGCCCGAGCTCTTCTCCGACGTGCCGGCCGGTTATTGGGCGGGCACCGCCATCCAGGCCTGTGTGGACAACACCGTCGTCCAGGGCTACGGGGATGGCACCTACGAGCCCGAAGGGGAGGTCACCCGGGAGCAGATGGCCGTCTACATCGCCCGCGCCTACGGCCTGCTGCCGTAGACCACTGATGCAGGGCAGGAGCCTCGGCCGCCTCGGGCGGCGTGTTCACCCCGAGCGAAGTCGAGGGGCCTCCTGCCCAGGCCGCCGTTCTTGGTGGCACGGGTTTTCAACCTGTGCTTGCCGGGCGGGTATGCGGCGAAGCCGAATGCCCGCCGCCTGTCATTCTGAGCGCAGCGAAGGCCTGTCGTGAGCTTGCCGAGGGAATCCCGCCGTTGGCCGTTCTTCTTACTCAGGCCCACCCTTGACCCCGCTCGGTTGGTGTGGGAGGATGGGGGGAGGTGCTCGCAGCAGAGAGAGGGGAGCAGTCCACCGTGACCAAGGTGTGGCTCTGGCTCAAGGGGCAGTTTGCGGCATTCCTGGCACGCCTCGGCTGGGGGGCGATCGCAGCGGAGCAGGCACCCGACAAGCCGCCGGCCACGGGTTCTCAGGCCAGACCCGATGATCTATCGGACAGGCCCCTCGAGGATCCGGCGCACGATCGCCTAGGTCGCTCGCGCCTTGCCCAAGCTCTGGCGCGGTCCATCTTGGACATCGGCCAGCCGGAGGGGTTTGTCTTCGGCATCTGTGCTCCTTGGGGAACGGGCAAGAGCACGCTGCTCAACTTCATCCTCTACCACGTAGCCGAACAAGATACAGAGGACTCGGTAGTCGTAGTGCGCTTCGATCCCTGGTGGTACAGCGGCGATCAGGACCTTCTCCTTCACTTCTTCGATGAGCTCAGGGCCGCGCTGGGAAAGCGCGGCGTGCCCGAGGACCTGCGCTCCCTAGGAGGCAAGCTCCAGACGTTCGCGAAGCTGATCAGCCCCTTCAGATACCTCCCGGTAGTCGGGGAATGGGCCCAGCCCATCCATCGAGGACTAACTGCCTCGGGCGAATCGCTCCGAGCCGCTGGGGAAGAGCTGCAGAAGGACGCGCATGGAATCCGGCAAGACATCAACGCAGTCCTCCGCCGGCAGAGCAAGAGAATCCTTGTCGTGATCGATGACCTGGACCGGCTATCGAGCGCCGAGATCTGCCAGATGTTCCGGCTGATCAAGGCCGTCGCCGACTTCCCGCAGACCATGTACCTGCTTGCCTTTGATCCAGAAATCGTAGCCGAGGCGGTAGCTGAGGTTCAGAAGGGGAGGGGCGAGGACTACCTTGAGAAGATAGTGCAGGCGCGTTTTGACATTCCGTTGCCGGACAGGAAGGACTTGCGAGGCATGCTGCTTGAGAGGCTGGACCGCGTGATTGGGAAGCCAGATCCCGCGCTATGGGATGTGCGAACGTGGTCCAACGTCTTTCTCGAAGGAATAGACCCGTTCATCGCCACCCCTAGAGATGTTACGCGATATGTCAACGCGCTGCGCGTGTCCTATCCGGCAGTGAAGGGCGAGGTCAATCCTATCGACTTCCTAGCCGTGGAGTGCCTGCGCGTCTTTGCCAACAAACTATACTGTGAGCTCAGGGCCGCCAAAGACCTGTTCGTGGAGAGCATAGATTCGTGGGCGACGGGCAGGGAGGGTGCTGACGACCGCGAGAAGTACACCGCTTTCCTGGAGCAGTGTGATCCCGCCCACCGGACACCAGCAAAGGCGCTCCTTGCGCGCACCTTCCCGCGAGTCGCGACCGCCTTTCGGGAAGGGCCATACAAAACGCATGATACCGGCGAATGGCGCAAGGGCCTGCTTGTGTGCAGTCCTGACCTTTTTGACATTTACTTCCAGTTCGCGGTTCCCTCCGGCTCGATTTCCCTTGCCCATATGCGGTCTATACTCATCCTGACCTCGGACAGCGATGCCTTCGGCGCCGCGCTCCTGGAACTCTCGAAGCAGAAAGGGGTCGACGGACGAACGTCCAAAGCCCGTGCTGCTCTGGAGAGACTAGAGGACTACACGAGAGATGAGATCCCGGTCGACGATGTAGGCACGATCATCAGCGCCCTCTACGACGTTGGCGACCGCTTGATGCTGTGGGACGATGAAGGCGGTATGTTCCGGTTCGGTAACGACCTCCAGCTGTTGCGGATCGTATTCCAGTTGGTCTGCCGCATCCCCGACGAGCAGGAGCGAGGGCGTCTTCTGCATGGCATCATCGCGGACTGCCGCTCCCTCTATCTCGTCGTATACAGTGTCGCCCTATGGAGGGATGAACACGAGTCGGGAGCAGAGCGAGAGCCGCCGCGGGAGCAGTTCTCGGTGCCTGCGGATGCCCTTCCGGAGCTGCAGGATGTCGCCCTGGCCCGGATCACCGCAGCGGCGGCGGATGGCAGTCTCGCCAAGACGCCGCGCCTTGCCTTCACTCTATACCGCTGGCGCGACTGGACCGACATCACGGTCCCAAGCAGGTTCGCAGCCAGACTCCAGCAAGGTGACGAAGGTCTGGTTGATCTCCTGGTAGGATTCCTCAGTCCGCAGTGGTCCCAGAGCGGCCCAGATGTAGTTGCCCGGCTCACGTGGAGGGTCAGGCCCAAGTCGCTCGCTGAGTTCGGCGTCGACCTCGACGAAGCGTATAGGCGCGCTAAGGCAATCCTCCAGTCCTCTCCTCCCTGGCTGGACGAAACTGGGCGTCAAGCCCTGGAACCCTTCATTGATGAGTGCGAGCATCCCGACAACTACCGCGACTGAGGGCGACGAGGCAGGACACGAAGGTCCTGCCCCACGGGAATGCTGCTGCCCATCACCAGACGGTTCCGTCGCAGCCCACGGGTCCGGTTCCCGTTTCCCAGAACATCGCGCTCGACCACGGGTAATCGATAGCGATCTCGACGAATCCGGCCCGCACTGGGTTCTCGTGCATGTACGTGAGTGTCGTCCGCCAGTCCTCCTCGTCGCGAACCATGTGGTCGTAGAAGCGTGTCTGCCAGATGCGCCTGTTCCGGCCCTTTCGTGGGGCAGGAGCTTCGTCTCCTGCCCAGCCCCGCCATCGTCTCGCGAAGGCGCTGTGGATCTTCCGGACGAGGCCGCTGATCGATCGTTCCGCTGCAAGTGTCACGAGCACGTGGTAGTGATCGGGGATGACGACATACCCGTGGAGCCGGATGTCCCCGCGGTCTCGGTAGCCCACATAGAGGTCAATGAGCATCTGCGCGGAGCGGCCAGAGCGAAAGAGGGGCCGTCGGTTGTGGGTGCAGGAGGTCAGGTAGTAGGTGTGATGTGGTAGGTCGAGGCGCGGGAGGCGACCGTGGCGCATGAGGGTGATTTCCGAGGCAGGAGACCAAGCTCCTGCCCCACGGGAACGGCCGGCCGGGAGGCAGAGCGGCAGAAGGGACGGTTCTGCCCCATATCCTGGTCTTCTATCTGAAGGTGGAGTAGGGCCCGCCCGAACGCCGCCGGCTCATGCGACCTCATAGCCGCGGATCGCCTCATACATCGCCACCATGTTCGCCACCGGGATGTCCGACATCAGCCACTGGTCGGGGCCGGCGATGTAGCCCGTTGGGCCAAGCGCCCGAATGGTCTCGGCCGTCGCCTCGCGCACCTCAGCCGGCGCAGCGCGGGGAAGTAGGGTTTGAGTGCTGATGCCACCGTGGAAGGCGATCCGGCCGCCGAACCGCGCCGCCAGCATCTCGGGCGCCATCGCCGCCGCCGATACTTGAACCGGATCGAGCACATCGATGCCGCAGGCGACGAACTCAGGGATGAGGTCGGCCACCGCCCCACAGGTATGGAACATCACCTTGAGCCCAAAGCCGTGGGCGTGCTCGGTGAGCCGCGCGAGGTGGGGCCGGAAGAAACGCCGGAAAGCCTCGGGGCTGATGAAGAGGGAGCGCTGAGTGCCGAAATCAGTGCCGAAGTAGAAGACGTCGAGGCAGTCGGCGCATTGCGAGAAGAGCGCCTCGTTGATGTCGAGGAAGCCCTCGGTCGCCCGGCGGATGGTCTCGGCGATCAGCTCGGGCTGATCCGCCATCGCCAGCAGATACCGCTCCTCGCCCATGCTCCGCCGCGCACCGGTAAAGATGGTTGCCCAGGCGCCGCCCATCACCGCCAGGCCGGTGGCGCGGGCCTCCCGCACACGCGCCACCTCGGCCGCCAGGTCCACCCGCTCGCGGCCGGGCCACGGCAATCCCTCCAGGTCTTCGGTGCACTGGACCGCCGACAGATCGGGAAGGGCGCAGTAGACCGTCACCTGGAGGGTGTCGGCGTCGAAGAAGCGCGTCGCCTCCTGCGCGTCCTTGAGGCCGAGGCGGGCGTGCAGCATTGCCTGCGTCTCCGCCTCCGCGGCGAAGTAGCAGGCGACGCGGTCGATGTCGCGATGCTCAATGGAGCGCAGCACTCGCTCGCGATGGCCCGGCGCGGCTGGCATGGCGGCCTCATTCGCCTCTGAGCAGAGGGCCTCCTTTGCGGTTGCTCCAGGTGAATGACACGCGCCCGAGGCGCCACCGCAGCCGCATGGGGATCCCTGAAGAGCACCAACCGGCCGGCGTCGCGTCGGCTCAGGATGAACAGCATGGTGCCAGGCGGGGCAGGAAATAGGGGCCGGCTCAGCAGCAGGTGGTATCGCCGCCCTCGCAGCAGTCGCACTCCCTCTTGCCGGTGAGCGCGGCGAGCATGAGAGCATAGGCGCAGCCGACGCCGCTCTCCACCCGGATGGCTCCGGCGGGGCAGTTGAGCTGGCAGGCGCCGCACTCCATGCAGGCCTCCGCATCGACCACCTCGGCCGCGCCGTCTCCCTGCGCGAACACTCCGCGCGGGCAGACCTCGATGCACAGGCCACAGTCGGCGCACCGCTCAGCGTCGTATTCCAGCGTATTGGCGGCCGATACCGATGACATCATCTCCCTACCACCAGACGGATTATGACGAGCGCTATCAGCACTATTATACCACTTCCGAACATCGCCGCCATCGGCCGCGTGTACCTTTCTATCTCCCGGCGGACGCCGGTGCGGGAGGTGAACGGCGTCGAGCCCGTGAAGTTCAGCGCGAGGAAGGCCGTCACCGGAAGCGCCATCAGCAGGAACGCCGCCGCCCAGGCGAGCGCGATCCAGAGCGGCCCCTCCCGCTTGGTGACGAAGAGCGTCAAGGCGAAGGGCGCGCAGACCGGAGTTGCGAGGGCGAATCCCTTGCTGGTGAAGTCTCGGGTCGGAATCCAGGGCAGCAGTATCGGGAACAGCACCGCCCCGGCCAGCACTGCGGCGAGGATGCCGGCGGCGAAGATCCCCCCGGCCGCGAACCACAGCACGAGCGCGGCCCCCGCGGTCGGCCAGAACACATGGACGAGTTCGACCGGTATCAGCAGGACGCGGTCGAGCAGCCCGAACCGCACCCGCCGCATCTCGGGGGTGGCCCGACGGGTTGACATGTAAGCGGGCAAATCGGCGGCCCGAACGGGGCCGTAGTTTACGCTGAACTTGCTGCGGCGTTTGACCTCCTGCGCCTCCACGCCCGTCGCTCCCAACTGCGGCAGCACCAGCTCGCGGTGGCGAACGATCTGCGCCAGCCCCACCGCCTCGATCCTGCGCACCAGCTCGTCGGTGCCGAAGGTGCCCTTGCCGGCCGCGCACCAGACGTTGATGCCCTCGGTGTCGAGAACGAGGAGGTAGGCGTCGGTATTCGGCAAGGCCGACCGGAGCGCGTCGAAGCTGAGGGTGTAATTGGCCGTCACGAACACCGGCGAATCCGGGGTCGGCTCTCCCAGCGCGTAGAGGCCGGGCTCGACGCGGTGGCCGGAGCGGTTGACTCCCCAGCGCGCCAGGAAGTGGTCCCACCAGTTGCCGAGCGTGAGGATGCTGGTCGCAGCCTTGGTCGCCGGTCCGCCCGATGGTCTCTCACTCACTACTGCACATTGCTCCGGCCTCTGGCGCGGGTGGTCAGGCGAACGCGAACCGCCCCCGCGATCACGAATACATTAGGAGCGGCCGCGCCCAACCCCTGCCGGTCGAAGCCGCTCCGCGGGGAGACGACCCGCCCCCGAGCCCCCGGGAGTGGCTGCGCGCTCCAGCCTGTAGGGCGGGCATACCCATGCCCGCCGCTGTTGATCGTAGGGCAGAAGCCTATCTCCTGCCCGTTGCGTGACGGCAACGGATCTCGCCCGGCAGATGCCTGCCGGGCAGACCGCCGGTTCGTGGGGGTCCTGCCGGCGACCTGCCGCGGGTTCGCGGGGCGGGAGCCCCTAGGTCCCGGCGAGCCGGGCCGGGGTGTCCCTAGGCCCTGAGGGGCCGGGATGTCCCTAGGCCCTGAGGGGCCGGGATGT
>CAZLHI010000061.1:0-13793 GCA_964559435.1 uncultured bacterium
GATAGGCGCGACGCGCCGAGTCGCCGGCCGTGTCATGGAGCGCGGTGTGCCGGTGCTCTTCGAGAAGCCTCCCGGGGCAAACCTGCAGGAGGCGCGGGAGCTGGCGGAGATCTCCAAGAGAACCGGCACGCCGAACATGGTCGCCTTCAATCGCAGGTGGGCCCCTTCCACGCGCAGGGCCCTCGAATGGGTGCGCGAGATCGGTGCGGCAGAGCACATCTACGCGCGCATGCTCCGCCCGCAGCGGATGGACCGGACCTTCGCCTTCGGCACCGGGATCCACCTGCTCGACTGCGTTCGCTTCTTGGGCGAGGTAACTGCGGGAGGCTTGAAGGGGGCCCAGACCGTCCGGTGGCGCTCGGCCGCGGGAGGGCTCTCTCTCGACGCTGAATCGGCGTCAGATTCCAACGCCGGGGCAGCGGGCGACGTGTTTAACTTCTACGTCGATATTATCTTCCGGTCGGGTGCTCGCGGTCGATGCGACATCCTCCCCGCCTGCGGGATGCTGGACGAATCGTACACGCTCTTCGGGCCCACGAAATCAGTGACCTGCTCCCTTCCCTGGGCCGCGGGCTCAGTCCGCATTGACGGCAAGGCCCACCTCTGGTCTGAGGGAGAGAGTCGCGCGTCGGAGAGCTGGCCGTATGAGCCGCACGAGGTCTCTGGGGGCTTCTACGGCGAGGCGTGCGAGTTCATCGGCGCGCTTGGGGAAGGGCGCCGGCCCTCGCCCTCTGCCCAGGAGTGTGTCCACTCGGTCGCCCTCGCTGACGCCGTGCAAGAGGGGCGCAACATCAGCTTTTGAGATGACACGGGAACCGATCTGAGCAGGGCATGCTGGGGCTGTGGGCCGTTCACCCCTGGGCGGGTGTGTGGTACCATGGCGTGCGTGGAGAGAACACAGCGGTTGCACAGGAGGGGTGTGCTATGCGACGCTCAAGCCTCGTGATGCTGGTGGTCGTATCACTCAGCGGCCTGGTCGCGATCGAGGCCGCTGCGCTGGACCGTCCCCTTGCCACACTGGTGCCCGCCGATGCCGGCACGTACGCCGAGCTGAATATCGATCGCATGCTCGGGAGGGCACCCGAGACGGCGGCGCTCGCCGAAGTCTTCGGAGAGATGCAGGGCCCCGCGATGTTGAGCGATCTGCTGGCCGAGATCCCGGATGCTGAAGACGCCGAGGAGTTCGCTCAGTTGCTCGATGCACTTCGGCGGGCATCGGAAGCCGTAGGACCCCGCATCGGCTGGGCGACCTGGATCCCAGGCATCGAATCGCTCATGGGCGGGATGATGGAGCCCGAATCGGTGGCGGGTGCGCTCTCGATGATTCCCAAGCTGCTCCTCGTCGCCGACGTCAGAGACAAGGAGGCCTTCGACGACCTGCTCGACGGGCTGGCGCAGCAGCTCGGTGTGCCCACGCTCACCACAGAAGGCGTCGGTGGAACCCGCGTCACCACCTTCGCCGAGGGGATGGTGGCGCTGGTGCGGGGTGAGGATTGGCTTGCCCTCAGCTTCCCCCCCGACCCCGCTCGCCTTGCGGCGGAGCAGAGCAGGTCCATGCCCACCAACTCGCTTTGGGCGAGCTCCGCCTACCAGGGGGTGATAGGCCGGCTCCCCACCGACGCGATCCTAACCGAGTATGTCAGCGCGAGATCGGCGAAGCAGCTCATCAGTCTCGTCAACTTCATGGTGGAAGACGCCGATCTGTCCTATCCCAGCGACGAGCCGCTCGGACTGGCGATGGGTGTGCGCGTCGAGCACGTGCAGGGCCGCAGGATGGCCACGGCCTACTACACGGCCGACCTCGACACCGTGCCCTATCTGGTAGACGCGCTGCTGGTGCAGGCGGCCGCCTTCATCAAATCGGCCCTGGAGGAGGAGCGCGAACAGGAGGCGGCCGACGAATGCGCTGCCGCTCTGGAGCTGCTCTGGATGGCGATGGAGGCCTACGTGGAGGAACATGGAGACCAGTTCCCCGATGCAGACCGGTGGGTCCAGGAGTTGGCGCCCTACGTAGATGACGAGGAGATATTGAAGTGCTCGCGGGATGACACGGACGCCCTCTCCAGCTATGGCATGAACGCGGCGCTCAGCGGCAAGTCGCTGGCAGAGCTGGATGATCCGGCCTCCGTCGTCGTTCTCTACGAGACGGCAAGCCCGGGGATGTGCCCCAGCGGCGGCGCGGCGGATGTCGTGCCCCTTGGGCGTCATCCCGACGGGAACCACTACCTGTTCGCCGACGGGCACGTCGAGCTACTGGAGGAAGTGCCGAGCTTCGAGGTGGAGTGAGGCGGGTCGAACGCCCAAGCCCGGCCTTGCCGGCCCGTGTGGAGGGCAGGGGCCGTAGGACACCCGCTGATCACGTATAGCTCATCCCAGACCACCAGTCGAGGCGGCCCAGGAGGGCCGCCTCTGTACTCGAGCAGCGCACCGAGGGGGCTGCGGCCTTTCACATCGGCAGCGCAAAGGCCCGGGCGATGTAGACGGCCATCTGGTCGCGCGTCACCGTAATCTCGGGGTGATAGAGGCCGTCGAGGTACCCTTGAATAACTCCTGCGTCGACGCAGAACTCGATATGGGTGTAGAACGGGAACTGGGTGGGGACATCCTGGAAGGTCGGCAGTGCGGGGCGCTCGAAGGAGGCCAGACCATCTTCGCCGGTCGGGTCCACAATCGACCGCGCGATGTAGGCGGCCATCATTCCCCGATCGACCAGCAGCTCGGGCTTGTACTCCCCGTCGTCGTAGCCCTGCACGACGTTGCGGTCGACCGCGTACTCGATGTAGTTGAAGGCCCAGTGCCCCGTCAGCACATCGGTGAAGGATGCCAAGAGGTAGTCGTCGGGGACATTATCGTCTCCGCCCGCGAGGGAGCGCGCGATGTAGGCCGCCATCTGGTCTCGCGTGACCTGGAGCCCGGGACGGTAAGTGCCGTCCCCGTAGCCGCCCACGATGCCGGCCCGATAGCAGGCCTCGATCTCGTGGAATGCCCAGAACGGGTCCGTTGCGTCATCTCCAGACCCCGATGGCGGCACGTCGGAGAAGTTGCCAGCCTGGGGAACATCCGCCGCATCCGCAGGGTCGCTTCCCAGGTCGGCCTCCTCTGCGTCACCGAACCCGTCGCCGTCGGTGTCCCGGCTGTGCGGATCGCTGCCATTCTCGTATTCGGCCAGGGCGGTGAGCCCATCTCCATCCTCATCGGAGGAGGCGTCATCGCCTGAGCTGGGGTCCAGGTCGTGCGCGACTTCCCAGGCATCCGGCATGCCATCGTGGTCGGTGTCGCCCGTACCCGGATCCGTCCCTTGCTGGAACTCCTCGACATTGCTCAGACCATCCCCGTCTTCGTCCAGAGACGCGTCCGCATCTGAAGTCTGGTCGAATCCGTAGATCTGCTCCCAGAAGTCGGGCATGCCGTCACCATCGAAATCGTAGGTCACGGTGATCCCAATGCTTTCCGCGTCGGTCTTGGACGGGACGCCGTCACACGTGGCGCTGAGGGCGAGCGCTATCTGCCGGTCCGCGCCTGTCTGGTTCTCCGGGGCCGTGTAGGCCGGGCCGGTCACCGTCGCGCTCGGGAGGAAGACGCCTCCAGCTCCCCCGTCGTCCCATACGTAGCTGACGATGGTGTGGCCCTTCTCATCTGTGGCCGATCCCGTAAGGTGGACCGTGCCCGCGCTCGGGATTCTCGTCTCGTCGGCGATCACATCGAACACGAACGCATGTCCGATGATCGTCAGGGTATCAGTCGGGTACGGCGGAGGATTCGTGTTGCCGCTTGTGTCGATCGCCCTCACCTCGAAGGTATAGGTCCCGTCATCCAATGCGTCCGGCGTGAAGGCGTAGTCTTCCACGTCCTCGTTGAAGACGCCGTCGGCCGCCTCAGCGTCGCGCCACGAACCTGCGTCTATGCGATACTGCACGCCAGCGATCCGGTTCAACGTCACGGGGGGCGGCGAGCCAGTACCCTTGTACCACGGATTCTGATTCGGGAAGTAGTTGACGTGAGCAGAACCCGTGTAAGTCGGCGTGTTGTCGTCGGACGGATCGGGGGAGTAGGTGTCGAGCGAAACGCTGGGGGCGACGTCGAGGATGTCGGGGATATCATCCGCGTCCGAGTCACGCCAGCCTATCTGGTGTGCGGACACCTCGCAGACGGCCCAATCGTTCTCGTTCATGATGCAGATCGGATTCTGCTTGCAGTTCGTGTTCTGGATCCCGAGATACCCGAAGTATTCGTTGGGGTTGCAGCAGAAGTAGCCCGGGTCGCAGTACTCATCCCCGGCGCCATAGATGTGACCGGCCTCGTGGGCCATCACGCTATCCATCCAGGCGATGCCCCAGTTGTCGTTGT
Source organism: uncultured bacterium (assembly GCA_964559435.1). Lineage (GTDB taxonomy): Bacteria > Armatimonadota > Hebobacteria > Hebobacterales > Hebobacteraceae > Hebobacterum. The sequence goes on from CAZLHI010000061.1 coordinate 4,348, forward strand.
CGTATGTCATCTGGACGTAAGGGCCGTTGTACAAGGCGTACGCAAACCAACCGTTGGCGAACTCTCCGTCGGCGTCCGCGCTGCTATCGACCACAAAGATCACAAACGCCCAGTCGGTACCATGTGCGTCGCGCAGGTCGTTCACGTACTCATATATGGCATCCCAGTAGTCCGACGGCGTGCACGGATACCCGAGGTGGTTCATGGCATCGATGATCCAGAGCCAGTCGTCCAGTGAGGAATGCGTTATCGGCTCGTAGTCCGTTGGCACGTCGTACCTGTACACCCAGGAAAAGGAGAGCGGAGCGGCGGAATAGGGATATATCGAAGCCCACCAGTTCATCCCGCCCAGGCACTTGGCGGCGACCTGTGACTTCTCATCGCTCGTCCAGTTCTCCGTGTTGGGGTCCTCGACTCCATTGCTCTCCAACAAGATGAGCGATATCGCGGTGCTGCCCATGAGGTACTCGCTCGTCTGCCACTGGTCCGCGCCCGGCGGGGCGGGCGCGGCCGCTTCGAGCTGCTCACGGACCTCCCTCGGGACCATCCGGACATCGCCCACCAGCGGCTTCCCCGGGGGTGGGGGCGCCGCGGCTTCCCTCTCGGGCGGCGCGATCAGGTAGTTCCATGCCGCCACGCCATCGCGGGCCGCCCGGCCGTACTCGACCGGCACGCTCGCGGGATCCACCTCTGCCCTGGCGATCAGGCGAACGAGCGCGCTATCGCTGAGCAGCGCCTCCGCCTCCTGGGGCAGCTCCGCAATCGCAACATGGGGCGGGATGGAATGACGGACCGTTGCGCCGGCGGCCTCCGCGGGCGAGAGGGCCGCCCGCATGGCCGGGATGTCCTTCGTATCCAGCAGGATGAGCGCAAGGGGAGCTTCCGGCTGATCCGCCCCGACGGCCTCCGCGGGCGCCAGGGCCCAGATAGCGCAGACCAAGCTCAGAGCGGCGAGGATACAACTGCTCGATGGACGTCGGTGAACCATATCTCGTTCCCTTCTCTCAGGCAGCAACACCGCAGCTCCCACATGCGCCCGCTCACGAAGAGCAAGCAAATACCAGCATGTTGGCCAAGACGCTACAATGGGATTATACCACCATACGCGGCCTGCGTGCGAGCCTATCCTTGATCGTACCCAGAACAACCGTTGGCGATGTGAGCTACGCGCCCACATAATGAACGAAGACGCCGGGCAGGGGGATGACAGGCAGTGCTGCGACACCTGAAGTATTGGTCCTGTGGAGCGATGTGAGCTGTGCCCGGCAGGACGGGGCCTGAGCGAGTTCACACGTGTCTAAACACGAAAGCGGTTCAATCGTGCGGAGATTCTCATGGCTCGGCGTTGCTGTCTCCACTGGGCGATCGTGTTGGCAGGCGTGGCCGTGCTTGCCAGCCCCGGTCATGGACAAGCAGAACTGGCAAGCGCTCTGGCGCGCCTTCCGCTTGTGTTCGGTGAAACCCAGCTCTACCCGCGCAGTGGAGACGAAGACATCTGCGTCATCGCCCGTCGCTTCGGCCTGAGCGCGTCGGCGGTCTTCAACGCCAACCAAGGCGGCTTGCTCGAAGGGGACGAGCTGCTGCTCATTCCGACGGAGCATGTTGCGCCTGTGCCGTTCACGGACGGCGTGGTCGTCAACCTCGCCGAGGCCAACCTGTACGTGTATGAGGACGGGCGGCCGAAGCGACTCTTCCCTGTGGCGATAGGCCGCCGCGGGTCGGAAACACCGACCGGCGAGTACACAATCGCCAACAAGGTCAAGAACCCGACATGGTTTCCTCCCTCGTGGGCAATCGAGGAGGAGCCCGTCCCGCCCGGCCCTGACAATCCGCTGGGCGACCGGTGGATGGGCCTGCCGATCAAGGGCTACGGGATTCATGCGACCAACGAGCCGTCGTCGGTGGGGCTCGACGTCTCCCATGGCTGCATGCGGATGTATCCAGAGCACGCGGACGATCTCTACGAGCTGGTCAGCGTAGGCACTCCCGTGCTGATCCTCTACCGGAGGGTCGTCTTCGGCCTTCGGCCCGATCGTGGCGTCATCTATATGGCATACTATCCGGATACCTATCTTGTCGGCACAATCACCCCGGATCACGTTCGCGCAGCGCTCCACGACTACGGACTGGATCAGATCGCCGACATGGATGCTGTGGCGAGCGCTCTGCAAAGGCCGACGGGTGTGCCCACGCCGATTGCGGGATCTCGGACCCGCGTGTTGGTGAACGGCAAGGACGTGCGGTTCGCACTGGGTCCCACGCGGGTCGGCCCTGACTGGCTCGTCCCGGCCGGCCCCTTGGTGAAGGCGCTGGGGGCCGAGTTGGAGATCGGGCCCAGCCGTGGCTATTTCCTGGTCAAGCGCGGGGGTCACCGCATCTTCTACTCATCGGGCTGCGAAGAGGCGTTGGCGAACGGGCAGATGGTGCGCCTCGAGGCTGCTCCGCAGCTCGCGGCCGGCTACCCCTTGATACCACTGAGGGCGACTGTCACACTGCTGGGCGGGTCGGTGGGGTGGGATGAGAAGAGGCAGGCGATACTAGTGTGGGATGGTTCCGGACTGCTTCTCGGACAGTGAAGCTTGCTTGTTGACAAGCAAGGACAGCCTTGTTACCCTACGCTTCGTTCCGAGGTGCGGGAGCAGCTCGTAACATCTTTGTTGTCGTGCCTCACGAGATTCATGCACCTAGAGGGGGCACAGCGGATTTCTTTCCGGATAGGCGGTCGGGCACTTGCTTAGCCGAAGCGCGTTGGCAAGCTCTTGCACCTGCGAGGTCTCGTCTCGGGGCCGCCCGCGATGAAGGGACGAATGCCGCTGATGTGCGCTGGGCGATGGCAGACCCGGGCCGCGCGGTCACGGCGCCGTTCTTGTCCTTGCGTGGCTGACGTTTCTTGGCATCCTCGCGAGTGCGGTCCTGCAAGTCATCCCGCTGCTGCGTCCGACGCTTGACCCGTTGGCCAATCCGTCTTTGATGTGGTCGCTGGAGACGATGGATCTCCCCAGGTGCTCGGAGCCGCAGTTCGTGAGCTTGCTTCGACTGGAGGTGGCCGCAGCGCTGAGCACTTCCACCTTCAAGGATTGTCAGTGGGGGATCGCTCTTCGGGGCGCGGGTCGGAAGGCGGTCTGTGCTGCATGGGTCACAGAGCGCGGGCACAGACAGGTATACTGTGACTCAGGTCCACAGATAGAGGTGATCCCCGAAGGGGGACTGAAGCCTCGACCGAAGTGGTACGCGCTCGCTTGGGAGCCAGGGGAGGGGGAGCTCGTGATGGCGTGTGACACAGTGCCTCGGGGCACCCGAATCCCTGGGAAAGTCTGGCTTTGCGAGGCTGTCGAGCCGACGGACGTTGACATCGTGGCCTGGTCGTCTACGACCGCCGAGTGGAACATCGTGGAGTCCCAAACCGACGTCGCGAGAGACCTCTCGATCCTGCGCGAGCTGCTCACCGCTAGCCTCCTCAGTGGTCTTTGTCTGTTCCTGGGTGGTTTCGCGATCTTCACGGCGGCTGGTGGCACCACTGTCGGCCTGTCCACGTCAAGCGGGATGGTCGCTAGCGAAGGTGCCCCTGCGGACAGCGAGGACATGTCGTCGGGTCTGTGATTTGTGCTCTCAAACGGCCAGGGAACGCCTTCATGGAACAATTCTTGCGGGGGTGACGAAGAGCAGTCGTCAGGCAGTCGTGCTAGACTCACTGACGGTTGCAGGCTGGATGGGCAGGATGAGGCATGAGCCTGGTTGATGTCGAACTGATGCGTAGCGCTTCGCAGTGGCTGGCGTGGATGGCCTCAGTCTTCTGTGGTTTGGTCATGCTGGTCGCCGTGAGTTTCGCTGGCCATAGGAAGGCTCTTGCTACCACGCGAGACGGTCGTCACGACCACAGCGCAAGGGGCCTCGCGTGGGTGCTGTTGGTGCTTTCTCTAGTCGCAGTTTCGCTCTGGGTCGCGACCCTCATCACGTGTCAGGCATGGTCCAGCAGTCCGGTGTCGGCCGTCGGGCGACTTGGAGTTGCGGCTCACCAGCGACCAGCTGAGTAAGGAGTGTCTCGATGCCGAGCCTAACTGGAATATCGGCTTGTCTGCCATTTGCGCTCGCGGGAGGGACGCTGCTGGCTGTCGTCGGTGTGTTCGCCGTTCTGTCGTCCGCGCGAGTGCGCGGTGCGGCAGCCGCAGGTGCACAACCCGTCGGCGCATCGAGTGCGGCCTTCAAGGTCGTTGTCGGAGCGTCAGCGCTGACTGCTCTTTCCGCTTCGGGGCTTGCAGTTAAGGCACTTACCGTGACGTGCGCCGGCGGAGTGATGTCTCCGTTGGAGCCACCGCCGCCAGCCCATGTGGTGTCTGTTCCGGGGGATGACGGGTTTGGAGTGCAAGCCTTGGGTGGAGCGACGGAGGTCAAGTGTGAAGCAGATGAGGCCGCTGTTGTCCTAGAGCGTATCGGGCCGAATGACGGGAAAGAGCGAGTCGATCACTTCTCAGTGTGCGTCGGGGTGCCGATTCAAGGCTTGCAGCTCACGTCGCCCGGGTGGAGAAGGTGGGGGCCGGTGCATGAGCACAGCGAGGTCCTGAAACGTGGCATCGTGACTGATCGGGACCCGGGCCCCTACCAAACGTATGTATGCGAATTCCACGCTGGTACTCTCTCCGCAGACGGCCAGTTGCCAGAGCTGAAGTTCAGGGTATTGTCCCCGGGCGCTCACCAAGTCGGCCTTGGGATAGTTCGCGGCGCGCTGCCGCCCGAGGGTAACAGAGAGCCGTTCCGCGAGCATGCCTCCAGTGTGCTGGTTGTGACCGATGTCGAGTGAATCTGAGGTCTCCCCTGTCTGTTGGACGGCTGGAGGGGGGCCCCGGCACACGTGAGGGTCAGACGCATTGATGTTGTCTCAGGATGGCTCCTCGGCTCGCTGGGCCGAGGAGCCTCTGTGTTGGGACGCAGAGGTAAGCGAGTGTGCTCCGTGTCTGATTCGGAGAAGGTGCGATGGCGAAGGCGCTTAGGTTCGGAATCGCAGGGCTCGTGCGTGGGAGCCACTTCCTGCCCTCGCTGAACGCTTGGGACGACACGAAGGTGGCGGCCCTGTGTGACCCCGACGCCGCGCGCATCGAGCAGGTGCGGGAGCAGCTGGGGGATGCTTGCGTGTGCGGGAGCTATGAGGAGATGCTCGACAGGGGAATCGAGGCCGTCATCGTCGCTACTCCGATGCACCTTCACGCGCCAGAGAGCGCCGAGGCGCTTCGGCATGGCATCCACGTTTTCTCTGAGGTCAGCGCCGCCACGTCGCTGGAGCAGTGCCGTGCTCTCGTGGGTGCCGCGCGCCAGTCTTCGGCGAAGTACATGATGGGTGAGAACTGCTGTTACATGAAGCCGTTCGCGCTGGTGAAGAGCATGGTCGAGGCCGGTCTCTTCGGCGAGGTGTACTACGCAGAGGCCGAGTATGTGCACGAAGTCAGGCCATTCCCGGGCTCCGGCAAGTGGCGAGACCGGTGGCTGTTCGGCCGCAGGGGCGCGACCTACAGCACCCATCCGCTGGGCACTGTGCTCAATTGGCTCGACCATCATGCTGTGCCTGACCTCCCGAGGTGCGCTCGTGAAGATCCGGCATGACGAGATGTCGCCGCGTCCCTCCTCACTCAACTACGCAGCACTCCAGGGAACGAAGGGCGCCTACGAGGCGCTCCGCCACCACAAGGATACTCACCGGGTGTGCCTGGACGAGCCCGGCGCAGACCCCAGGCACCGTGAGTGGCGCCCTCTGTCGGACTTCGAGTCGGACCATCTTCCCGACTGCTGGCGGGGACGGTCCGAGGAGGATGACATGCACGGCGGCAGCGACGGGCTGACTCTGACGGCATTCGTCGACTGCGTGTTGAACGATGAGCCTTCGCCGATCGACGCCTATCGGGCGCTGGACTTCACCGTGCCCGGACTGATGTCAGAGGTCTCGGTTGCACAGGCCGGCGCGCGCGTGGCAGTACCCGACTTCCGCCTGATGTAGGCGCCGCCGCGCGCCAGCAGCAGCCGTCGCGGGAGGCCGCACCGGCCTACTCGGGCTCCTCCTCTGAGGCGCGAGGCCGAACCGACTCCACGTATTTGTCTATCAGCTTCATCATCGCTGGCTCCGACCCCTCCTGCCCGGGGCTCCGCGGTATGACCCAGAGAACGCCCCTGGCCGGCTGCTTCGGTGCCTCGAGGTGAACGCTGACGCCGATGTCTTCCACTCTCGATCCGTCCCGGCCTGTGACGTCGAGAACCCACTTCGGGGGGTTCGGGGAAGGGCGCGGAGAGAAGCCGCCAAACCGAACCGATAACGACAGCCTGCTGAGCAAACGCAGCGCTTCCACGCCCGTCACGGTAACGGGTTCGACTTCCCCGGTGGCTGACCTAATGGTAACCTCCTGGCCCCGCTCGAAGGCATTGACGTAGAAGGCCATGACCTCCTCCGCATCCGGGGGCTCCCGCGGAGAGAAGTACATGCTCACGCCGGCCAGGATCGCCAGCGCCGCGAAGACTACGACCAAGCTCTTTTCCCGTCTGGTTAGTCGCCGCACGACTGGCTTCGCTCCCTCAACTCGACAATTGCTGCCCCCTGGCGGGAGCTATACGCATTATAGGGGGAAGGTCCGCTCTTGTGAAGGAGACTGGCTGTTCATCATTCTGCAAGCAGGAGCAGAAGCGCCGAGAGCGTCACGAAGCTGGCGACGGTCGACGTGAACACCGCAGTCGCCGCCCGGCGCGGCTGAAGGCCGAACTCGGTCGTGTAGATCGCGATGTTGACCGCGGACGGCATCGCGCAGACGAGGACAGCGACCTTCGCGGCCAGGCCGTGGATATCGAGAAGGATCACATAGGCATGTGCCAGTGCGGGAGCGAGCACGAGGCGGACGAGGTTCGGGGCGATGACGCCGGCAATATGGATGGTCACACGGGCCCGTGCTTTCGCGAGCTGAATGCCCAGTAGAAGCTGTGCCAGCGGGATGGTGGCCATGCCGAGGATCTGTATCGGGTCGAGCAAGAAGGAGGGAAGCGAGACGCGCAGCAGGCCGCGCATGAGCAGCGCAGCCGCGGCCGCGTAGATCGTGGGGAGGCTGAAGATCGTGCGCAGCGCGGCGCGGCGCCCCCCGCGGTGGCGGCTCGAGTAATACACGGCCAGCGTATTCATCGAGAAGTTCATCACCAGCACGCAGATCACCGCGAGGTCCAACCCCTTCTGACCGAACGCGTACAAAGCCACCGGCATCCCCATGTTGCCGGCGTTCATGAACAGGGTCGCCAGCAAGAAGAAGCTCTCCTCGTCGCGGTGAAGGCGCCGCAGGCGTGCAACACCCTTGCCAAGAGCCCAGAGAGTGCCGGTGGTGAGGACGAGGATGAACACGATCGGGAGCGCCTCGGCGACGGTGAGCTCGGTCGTCAGAAGCGAGTGGAAGACCAGGCACGGCAGCAGGACGTAGATGGCCAGAGACGACAGTGCCCGGACATCCATGCTGCGACGGCACTCCAACACGAAGCCGAGGCCGACAGTCAGTATGATCGGAATGATGGCTGTGATGATCACGTCTCTGTGAGTTCGACGGCCGAGGTGGCGAGCGCCTTCCCCTGATGGTCGCGAGATCAAAGGGAGCGGCCCGCGGACGCCTCCGCGGGCCGCCGCGAGTGAGTTCTGAGATCGCTCCTATCTTCGGATCAACGCCAGGTACGTGTAGGTGATTTCCTCCCTTTCCCCCGGCTCGAGCTCAAAGGTCCACGTGAGCTGGTGGAGGGGGTTCATGCGCCGCAGGCCGCGGGCGAGGGCGACGTCCTCAGCCTTCATTGACATGGACTTCACCTCGCCCGAGAGCGTCTTCTTCACCTCCAGCGCGATGGATGCGTCCTTGTGGTTCGCGACCGAGAGCTTCCCCTCGATCATGACGCGGTCGAAGTGGTACCCGTATACTCGGACCGCGTCGCGCTCGCGCTCAACCTCGAGCTCGGTCTGATCGGCCTTCACGCTGACCGCCTTCGTGATCTTCACCTTCGCCTTGCCCTTGGGCGGCGTGAAGCGCATGGTGCCTTGTCCGATGATCTGACCATCCTTCACGAGCTGCGCCGGCGCGGTCGTCCAGGGGACGATGGTCGTGTTGTCCAGGCGAATGCTGTGCCAGACATCCTCGGGAGTCTCGGCCTGCTCTCTCGCCGGCTGCCCGTAGCGATCCTCCTCGTTGATGTAGTCGGGGATGTCCCATAGATAGACCTCTTCGTAGGGGACCTCCTCGGTGAAGAGCGGGTAGTAGCCCCTCTCCTTCGTCGCGAGCGTTACCTCCTCGAGCGGATAGAAGAAGAGATCGCCCGCGGCCTGCCCCGCGGCGGCCGCACCGTAGTCGGGAACGGCCGGCGGGGCCATCGCCTCGGCCGCGTAGTAGTCGGGGACGTTGGAGACAACTTGCGACATGACGGCCGCGTCACGTCTGCGCCGACTGCGATCACCGGCGAGCGACCGAAGGAACGAAGCCAGGTCTTCCCGCATGCCCATCGGGCTCAGGACATCGGCGAACTCCAGATTGGGGAAGCCGGTGATTAGATCGACATGGGTGTCCTTCAGGTCCTCGGCCTCGTTGATGATGAGGGCCTTGGCGGCGAGTCGTGCCCGCGCCGCCTCCGAGATGTCGATGAGATAGCTCGGCGCCCACGTGGCGCGCATGGCGAGGTAGGTGAGGGACAGCCAGTCCCCCTTCGTCGGGCTCTCGAAGGTCACCTCGAGCGAGACTCGGCTGGTGGAGCGCGGGATTGCAGTGACCGGCTCCCCATCGAGGAAGTCGACGCGCACGATATGCTGCGGATTGAGAGCGACAGTCCCGTCGTCGGTCTCGAGCAGCAGAAGCTGGTGCGGGCCAGCGCGTGGCAGCACCGGCCGAATGGCTCCCGGCCCGAGATAGGGCTCGGGTGGCGGGGGCGCTCCGGCCGGCGGAGCGGCGAGCAGCTTGCCCGTGACGGCCCGTTCGGGATCGTGGCTCGGCCACAGCCTGACCATCATGCCGACGTTTGCTCCCAGCATTTCGACGATGCCCCGGGCCGGCGTCTCCTCGCTGCCCTTCACCTCCCGGACCAGGGCCTTGGTGAGCTTGGCCCGCGCCGGGGCAGTGAGCCAGAAAGTGCCGTGGCTCGGGGCGGCGAAGGGGCCGAGCACGGCGATATGTTCGTCCTCGGAGAGCGTGCCCTCCCGCACGAAGAAGCCGAACCCGTTCTTGAAAAGCGCGACTCGCTTCAGGCGCGTCTGAACCGTGGCTTGCTTCTTCTCCTCGGCTGCCAGGCCCGCGCCGGCCAGATGGCAGAGCAAGACTGACGTTACCAGAGCTGCCAGCGGCGCTCTCATGGTATTCCTCCTTTATCGATAGCAATCGCTTATTAGACCCGTCCCGGAAAGCCAAAGTTCCACACCCTGTCGATGCCACATATGAGCCGACGAATCTTCCGCTGGCGGT
>CAZLHI010000062.1:0-13657 GCA_964559435.1 uncultured bacterium
ACCGATAGGGTATCACTTTTTTCCACTTCGGCCAACCTTTGCCGGTCACACCCCTTCGTGCCCGCATCTTCTAGCAAGGAGGCAGCGTGGAGGGTATACTTGCTGTCCCGATCGTGGATCAGGTAGCGAGGCAACTCCTCGCTGACCACCGACAGATTCCGGAACTGCTGCGCCACCCAGGCCTCGCCTGGCGAGGTGGAGACGTTCCAGTGGATGATCCGCCGCGTGCCAATCTGCAGGAAGAACACGACGTAGTAGGTCCGGAGCGTCGCCGTGGTCACCGTGCAGAAGTCACTCGCCCAGATGAACCGGCCATAGTGGCGGAGGAACTGAAGCCAGCCCAGGCCGGCGCGCTGCCGGCGCTCGCGAGTCAGTCCCTGCTGCTTCAGGATGCGAGCTACGCTGCTGCGGCCGAAGCGGACGAACCCCAGCTTGCGCATCTCCCCGGCGATCTTGCCGTAGCCCATCCAAGGATTCTCCCGAGCGATGCGCACGACCCACTGCTCCATCTCCGGTGTAGTCACCGGGGGACGACCGGGCTTCCTCCGGGAGGGCAACCTCCAGTGGCGCTGCACGATTGCCCGGTGCCATCCCACCACCGTCTCCGGCTTCACCACCAGCAGCGCCTCTCTCAGCTTCGCCTTGCCCAGCAGCAGGCTGGACAACACCAGCGCCAGCCGCTCGCCCAGCTGTCGCTGGAGCACCAGCACTTGCTGGTGGAGTGCCAACACCAAACGCGCCTCCTCCCCGCGGAACACCAGCCCGAACATCAGGTAGAGAGGAGAAAACAGCAGCCAGAGCACATACCAGAACATGGCTGGGAGGATGCGGCAGCGAGAGCGAGAAGTCAACCCGACGGCACTGAGCAACCAAGGCCCCTGGCTTCCTGGATGCCTCAGATTAGTTCTGGTACACTACGGCCCATGTGCCATACACGGTCGACAGTTCTGTGGAGCAACTACGCGCCCCTTGTCCGCCCTCAAGAACACCCTCACGCTGTCGCAGGTTCTCGGCGAGTAGTTCATCCGGCTCGGCCGCGGCCTCGGCCTCCTCGTGCACGCGCGGCCGCCACAGAGAACGAGGAGGAGCGCCTAGCGGCGCTCCTCCTCATTCAGTTCGCCGTGAAACTAGGTCGCCCTGCTGTGCGGCAACCTCTGATCGATTCTAGTACAGCGTCGGGACGTCCGGATAGTAGTCGTGGAATCCGCAGTCGGCGGTCGGCCCCCAGGGGGAGATCCCGTCAAGATCGCCCTCCGCTATCTTGTTGATCAGCGATTCGGACATCACCCAGCTTGCATGGCCGTCGAGGAACCCCAGGTTGACGCCACCGAGGTGCCTCGTGTACGGCTTACGCTTGTTGGGGTCCCTGAGGAAGCTCCCGTCGTTGGGCGCGTGCAGGAAAATGCAGTCCACGCAGCCGTCGTTCTCTGCGTTCGAGGGGCAGATCTCCCAGTCCGGTCCGCAGCATATCTCGTTGGAGCACTCTATGTTGCAGATGTCCGGATAGGCCGCGGTGCCGACGTTCTGGTCCTGGGCTTGGACACCAGCGTCGGAGATGATGATGTAGTTGACTGGGTCCACCACCGCAACCAGCTTCAGTCCGTGGTTAGCGCCCTCGTTGACACCGATCGACATGACGAAGGCCTTGTGGGCCACACCTACGCCACCCACAAAGGCAACCTCGGGCACAGCCATCCTATTCTGGGCGATGCTGTCTGTGACCTCGCCGCCCCAGCCGTTCGGGTACGAGAAGTAGCAGGGGCCTATCCAGTAGTCAACATCAGCTCCCCAGTTGCCATCATTGGCCACCACGTAGGAGAACCAGTCCACGCCTGGGATTATCCACATCGCGCCCGCAACGACCTTCGCACTCGGGCACTGCCAGACCTCGCGGTTCTTCACGTACTCGTCCATCACCACCGGCCACCGCAGGTAGGGGTTAGTCTGGTTTGCGCACCACACACCATCGCCACCAGGCTCCGGCACTTCCTCCTCACCGGGCCCGGTCGCGAAGAAGTCTTGCACTTCCGAGCGATGCTCCCAGGGCGGCAGAACGTCGTTGTTGTCCGCTAGGTACATCTGGATTGCCAACGCAATGTTCTTCACGTTGGACAGACAGACAGCCTTGCGCGCGGATTCCCGCGCGCGGGCGAACACAGGAAACACCATCGCCGCGAGGATGCCGATGATCGCAATGACCACCAACAGCTCGATCAAGGTGAATCCTCGGCGCCTACTAGCGATCATAGCACGACCTCCTCCTCAACATGGATGCGCTCTCGCGCCCAGCTCGCGCGATCAGTCAGCCCGAATGGTCCCGCAAGCGGCGAAGAGAGACCGCGTCACCTCCTTTCCTTCGCCCTGCGTGCCCCCGGGCGAATCCGCTCACCGGCTCAGGACAGGGCGATCGCGAGCGATTTGCCTTGTCCGGCAGCCAGATGGGCTAGCAGTCAAACCGGCCTTTGTAGTAACCCATTGCTCATGAGCAGCAACGGTGGGGGGAAGTATCGACGTGGACGGTGACGTCAGCGCGAGAGAGTACCACTGAGCGACGCACGAGAAGACCCCACCTGTCAATCCCGCGCGCCTCGGGACCGCTCTGTCCGAGCCAGTAGAGCCTTGCCTCGTCACGAACCGTCATACGCGCGACTGCCCTCCCGCGCATTCTGACACGTTCGCTGTGCACGCTAATCGTACAGGGCTCGCCGCGCAGGGTCAATGTACCTGCCTCTGAGCATCCTGTACGAAAGTCTGATTGGCGTCGATCCAGGGGGCAACCGTCTCTATCGAGGGAGCCTGCATGCCGGGGCCTGCTGCGCACCTGCGGCCGCACGTCAGGGGCTGGCCGCGAAGCCTACCCGGTCATGATTGGCTGGCCGTGTCTCACATCAGCACCGTTCTCCGCTCAGGCAGGCGCCCCTGCGCCCTTCCATTGCCTGGGCCATCAACTGGACCTGGGTCAGCTCTGCAGCAGCTCGACCAGCTCCGGATCGCGCTCCAGCAGGTGATTGACCTCGCGCTCGGCCTCCTCTAGAGATGCCACCGGCGGCCAGTAGCCGTTGTGCATAGCGACGTGTCGATGGAGCACCATGTTCAGGAGCAGACCACGAGTGGGCTGTCTGGCAAGCGCGATCGCTCGTTCCGCCTCGGCCAGCCGCGGGTATATGACCTGCGCCATGAGGTTGTCAGGCAGACGGCCGACGCGGACGCCTTGGATTCCGCGCTTGCTCACGACAGCGGGCACTTCGACCACGACATCGTCGGGAATGCCTGTGATGAGGCCATTGTTTGGTACGTTCACCTGGAACTGCCCTCCAACGTCGTTCGCCAGGGCGTCCATGATTGGCACTATTTGCTCACCTGACTTCTCTGGGGGGAATATCTCCGTCACGCGAGCAGAGGGGTCGGCGGCTGTCTCGAACATGCGCCTGCGCTCTGCCTCCAGCTCGGCGATGTACTGACCCCATCCCTCCTCCGAGTCGAACCCACCCAGCGGCCCATACCAGTGGCGCTTCGTCTCAGGGTCGGTGTGATACCACCATCCTCCTGCGCGCACTGTATCCCCAATCGGCATGAGACCGATCATCTTGTACTGGTGGATGGCGGCGCGGGACATCTGGTTCTCCCAGTACTCGGGTCGGTAGCTGCGCCAGTACTCTTCTGCCTTCTCGGCTATCCATTCGTCGAGCAGTGGGTCGGCATCTTTGCCGTTACAGAGGAACTGGGTGAGGAAGATGACGTGGTTGAAGCCCACAGCCTGCCACGTGACATCCTGCTCAGCCAGGCCGAGGATCTCCGCCATCTGGTGGAACTCGTAGTGTCCGTGACACAGTCCCACAACCTTCGCTGATGTCTCACGCGTCATCAGAGTGCACCCCTCGAAGACGGGGTTGCCTGATTGCAGCAGCCACGCGGTTGGACACAAGCGTTCCATGTCGCGCGCGACGGAGAGGAAGAAGCGGAGGTTGTGGATGCTGGCGAAGCCACCTCCGCCGTGGGCGCCGACCGAGGCGGTATTGCTGACAAAGTCGGCCTCGTCCAGAGCAGTGCGCCGATCCGTGGTCTTCTCGAACCTGAGACCGATACCTATCTCGTCGGCGTACCGCGAGGCGAGACCGTGCACCATCGACACCCGATCCTCGTCAATGTCCATCAGGCAGACTGTGCTGTGCGCGAAGTTCTCTGTCAGGCAGAGATCGCGAACAAGGCCCAGTGAAAACGAAGCGCTCCCTGCTCCAATGACGCTAATCCTGACGTCACGTGGCACTCTTGATGCCTCCTCGGCCCCACGAACCTGATCTCGAGTGTCAGACCCTCGGTCGAGGGCGCCAACAACCGCGCGCAAGCGTCCGGATAGCGAGGTTGTCTGCCGCGTTCCTTGGCCTCGGACCAGGCTTGACTTCTGACCACACCGATGCCATCCTGCCTGCGGCCCTCTGCCGCCTGTCTCGGAGAGGTGTTCCGTTCATCGGGGCTGTGAGAACGCGATCAGATTGGCCTGTGAGTGCCGTGAGACGGATTGCATCCCGCACCCCACAGCCGGAGAGGCCAGCAGGCCGTCGGGTACGGCACCGACTAGCGGCCATTCCGCCGTGACAGCGCCGCAGCCTTCTCTTCAGTCGCCACACGTGATGCCCGGTTTGACGCGTGTTCTGACGCGGGGTGCCCGCGCACTCGCGCAGGCTCTCTGTTGGAGGAGCCGATCCGTGATCTGACGAACAGAGGTGCTTCGGACGAGAGATGGAGCGCATAGCTGGCGGGGAAACCGAATCTCGGGAGAAGCCGGTCACGCTCATCACTCCTCGCGCAGTGATCGTGGGCGGGATCAGTGCCGCGCTTCTTGCGGCCATCAATCCTTACCTCGCTTTTGTCAGGCGCACCTGGGACGTCGGCTCCGGGTCGCTGCTCAGCGGTCCAGCGGTTGGTCTGTTTGCCCTTGTACTCATCAACGGCCTGCTGATTCGCCTGCTTCGGAATCGCGCGTTCGGCCGAGGTGAGCTGCTGGTCGTCTATGGGATGCTGATCGTTTCCGTCGGTTTGGCTATGCAGGGCGGACTCCCGTACATCGTCTCTGCTACGGTCTACCCCTTCTACATGGCCACGCCGGAGAACGCTTGGGAACACATGATCCTGCCCCACGTCCCGCTCTGGCTGCGACTCACAGATCTGGGGGTAGTGAGCTGGTTCTGGGAGGCCGCACCCAGGGGGGCTGCCGTGCCATGGCGCGACTGGTTTACCCCAATGCTCGCGTGGAGCGGATTCACCCTGGCGCTGATGGCCGCAATGTTCTGCCTGGGAGCACTGCTGCGGCGAGACTGGATCGAGAGACAGCGCCTCGCCTTTCCTCTCGTGGACGTCCCTCTTGCCATGACCGGCGAGCACAGTCATCCCACCCTGCGCACGAGCATCCTGAGCAGTCGCATCTTCTGGATTGGCTTCGCGGTGCCCTCGTTGGTGGCCGTTGTCTCGTGGTTCCATATGCTCTTCCCCGCGGTCCCCTCGCTCACAGTCTGGGATCTCCGAGTGGGACGCTACTTCGCGGGTATGCCGCTGCCCTGGCGGGTACTCGGAGACATGAGCGTTTCCATCGTCTACCCCGTGATAGGCATCACCGCTCTGCTGCCCGGTGAGGTTTCCCTCAGCCTGTGGCTCTTCTACGTCGTGTACAGAATCCAGTTGCTGGTGTGGGGAAGCTTCGGCCTGGCCGAGGAAGGGAGCACCTCGGCCGTCGCCATCAATCCGCGTCTCTTCATAGCCTTTGAGGAGGCCGGGGGCTTTATCGTGCTCAGCGCGGTCGTCCTCTATCAATCACGGGAGGCCATCCGCGGCGCCTGCCTGAGCCTGCTGGGGCGCGCCCGCGCGCAGTCCGATCCGTACGCACCCCTCGCTGGCCGCTGGGCCGTGCTGGGGTTCCTTCTCGCCAATGGCTTCATGCTCTGGTGGGCGCTTCGCGCCGGCATGTCGTGGTGGAGTTTCTGCGGCATTTTAGGGGTCTTCTACGCCGTTCTGCTGGGAGCTTCCCGGCTCGTGGCAGCCGGCGGGGTGATGTTCGTCGACACCGGCTTCTTCCCCCGCGGCGTCATGCTCCGGACGGTCGGAGCGCTGCCCATCGGCCCCACCTCGCTTACCATGTATTCCTATCTGTCGTGCATCTATATGTATGACCCCATGAACCTGGCCATGCCCCAGATGATGAACGCCTTCAAGCTGGTACACAGCGGGCGACTGTCCGGCCGGGCATTCAGCCGGGCGGCAGCAGTGGCTCTCGTGGCAGTGATTGTTTTCGGATTGGCGGCGCTGCTGCAGATGATTCACCACGAAGGCGCCACCTCTCTCGGCTACTGGCCGTTCACTGACTACCCGGAATGGACCTTTGGCGAACTTGACGCCACCCTTCGCACCCCGGAGCTTGCCGACAACTGGCTTCGCGCCGCCCTTGGCATCGGCGGCGGGGCCGCGCTCCTGCTGGTTTGGCTGCACGCCCGCTTCGTGTGGTGGCCGGTCAGTCCCGTCGGCTTCATCATTGCCAGCTCCTACGAAACCAATCGCTCGATGTGGGTTAGCGTCTTCATTGCCTGGGCGATCAGCACTGTGGTGCGCCGCTACGGAGGGCTGCGGCTCTTCCGCACGCTGCGCCCAGCATTCCTCGGCCTCGTCCTGGGCGATGTGCTCACAAAGGGAATGCTCGCCATCATCTCCTCGATCTTTGGCATCACACAGCCGATCGGATGACCTGGCCCCTGGTGACGACCTCAGGCTACAGGGGGAGCGGGAAAGCGAGAACGCGGATGCAGCCAGCCGCAGAGGATTGCAGGGCTCACCGGGGAGAGTATCGAGGGGTGTGAGGGAACTTGCCAGACGAGGGGCCGCGGTCTGATCGCTGACCCCCAGCGCCGCCTCGTCATCCTCTTCCTCGCGCCTCATGGATATCGCCACTCTGCAGAGCCAAGCTGTCTAGTCAACGTAGCCGAGGGCCTTGAGCTCTTCTCGCATCCCGTCGGAGATCTCCAGCTGTGGTCCGCTTGGGACCGGCGCAGGCTCTGCGCCGGGATCGATAAACTGCAGTGGCTGGAGACGTTGGGTCTCCGCAAACCGCCGAAAGGCAGCGATGAGCTCTGCGGCCTTCTCGGGATACTCGTGAATGAGATTGCAGGTCTGGTGCGGGTCTTCATCCAGGTCGTACAACGCACGCGGCTCGCCGCCCTCGTACAGGATCAACGCGTAGCGGAGATCGCGTACCAGATAGCTGGCGGGGTCACCTGCGTCGCGAGCGAAGACATGGTCGTGAACCTGGTCGACCTCGCCCGCGAGCAGCGGCACCAGCGATCGGCCCTGCACTTCGTCATCTGGATACGGAATCTCGAACAGATCGAAGATCATGGGTAGCAGGTCCACGCTCTGAGTCAGAGCGCCCACCCGGTGCACGGGGGGGATCTCCGCCAGGCAACCTTATCAGAAGCGGCACGCGAACAGATTCGTCGTACACGCCCACGAATGATATACATAGCCGTGTTCCCCGAATGCCTCGCCGTGGTCGGAAGTGACTACGGAGAGCGTATCGTCGAAGACGCCCGCACGCCGAAGCAGACCCTCCACTTCGCCGACTGCCCAATCGGCCCAGCGCAGATTGGCGTCGTAGAGGTTGATCCACTCCCTGAGCGGGAGCGTATTCTTCCTGTGGCCGGGCGGCCCTCTCACTATCCCTGGAGGCTGGCCGACTCCCTGCCATGTGTTAGGCGGCTCTCTCCCGGCGAACAGCTGCTTCATATCCTCGGGAGCATCGTATGGCAAGTGGGGGGCACAAAGTGGAGGTAGGCAAAGAAGGGGGATGTCGGCTGGTCGGCCAGCCACTCTGAGGCAAGCCGCAGAATCGACTCGGGATCGTGGGTGACCGGTGACTCGGTGCGGGCACTTGCGCGGGCGGGACCTGCTCGCAGAGGGGCGCGCGCCATCGAGGCCGCACGCAAGTAGCTTCGCTCGAAGTATCTGCCAAGGCTCGTTGCCGCAGAGACCCACGCGTTGGAGCTGAATGCAGCGGTATGGAATCCAGCTGCGCGGAGGCCCTGTGCCATGGTGAAGGTCGACGGGGGGAGCGCGCGGGTCCCGTAGGCAAGATGGGTGTCCAGGTACTGCGAGGTGAAGAGCGAGCCCGTCGAGGGAAAGGTATGCGGGAACTGGCAGAAGTGCTGCTCGAAGAGAATGGATTCACCGGCCAGTCGGTCAATGCTGGGCGTCGTGTCCCTGGCGTAGCCGTAACACCCCACATGATCCGCGCGCGCGGCGTCGATTACGCAGATCACCACGTTCGCGCCTTTGACCGCGAGACGCAGCTTGGACACCGCCGGAGAGCTCAGTGTCAGGGGAGCCAGCTTGGTGTCTCCTGACAGTTCCGGGGAAGCCGCCCGCTTGGCGTGTGGCGGGGCCATAGCGGCCCGTCGATCCGCTCTCCCTCCGATGCGTACCACGATCCCGCTCGCCGCCGCGAGTAATACGGCGATCACCAAACACCACAGAAGCCATCGGCGGAGACCATGGCCGGGCATCATAAGTCCTTCCCTCGGTTCACGTCCGGCGAAGAAGGCATTCGGCAATGCCGGTCCTTCTCGTGCGTGTCGCCGCGCCTCGGTCTTGGGAGCAGTTGATCTCGGTCGTCACCACGCGGTTGCATGACTACACACTTGGAGTAGACCCCTCTGACTGGGCGGCTAGAGGACAGAGGTAGCTCCGTTCTGACGGATTGATTCCAGGTTGCTCTCGCACTCAATCGAGCAGCGGCAGCTCAGGGACGGATGGCGCTGTTCCCGGCTGCATACATCATCGATGAAGACTGCACCTCAGGGCAGCACGACCGCGATCCCTGTGAGTCTGCAGAAGTCCACGAGTGCGGGGTAGAGATGCTCGCCGTACCCAAGGCAGGCGTACTCATTGGTCCAGTTCTCAAGCAGCTCGTCGATGTCGCAGTGCACAGTGACAAAGCCGTGGGGCCAGAAGGGGATACCGCACTCTCGTTTGCGCTCTTCCACTTCGTCTGCGGGCGGCTCGAAGATGGCGGCGCGAGTGAGGACCATGTTGAACTCACCGTCGACGCGCTGCAAGCGGCCAATCACTCCCTCTCCGACCTTGCACACGAGACTCACGGCGAGGCCCCCTGCTTCACCCTCCGTTGGAATACCGTGCACCGCAAAACCGGCCGGGCCGATCTTCCCGGCAAGTGATGGCGGACAAGCGCCATCGCCGATGATTTTGATCTCTTTCTTCGCCTTGTCGATGTGCTGAAGATCGCCATAGTATACGCGCTCGGAGCTGAGCTTTCCCATCAGCAGCACTGTCAGGGCCGTATTGAGGTCGCCCAGGTTTGATGTGCCGTGGCCATCCTCCAGCATCATGCTCTGGGCGAAGCAGGTCGTACTATAGTGGTCGCCCAGCCCGGGGAACGACTGCATGGTGTAGAAGTCCCACTCGTACTTCTCGATGATCGCCTTGAGTGCCAGGTAGAGTCGCAGGGAGCGTTCGTTCTCGACGCTGGGCTCGGGGGCGCCGCCGAACAACTGCTTCAGGCGCGGCGTGAGGGCCGCCAGATCTTCTTGCGGTACACTCTCCGCGGCCCTTATCAACTCCGTCGTGTCGCGCGAGTCAATGTCCACGCCGAAGACTCTCATCCACTGTGACGGGTCCGCCACACCTACGGTCTGACCCATGCCGCGGCCACCCAGCATTCCGACCGTTGACATGTTCAGCAGCGTCTTCAGGTGCGCAGCCTGGCAGAAACTCACGATCTTGTCTATCTCCGCAGGGTCATCTGCGGCGCCGTAGACGAACTTGTGATCGATGCCCACTTCGAGCAAGGCCCCATGCATCACCAGCCCGCCGACCGGACGCCATCCCTGTGATCCGGGGTGAGTCCAGATCAGGACGCCTTTTCCCGTCAGGGCGAAGTCTCGGACCGCCGCTATGAGATGTGCCGCCCATACCCAGGTCCCGGAGAATAGGACTACACAGTCCACCTCATCGTTGTCCTTCATGCTCTTGAGCGCCGCTCTCGCCTCGGACTTCGTAGCTATGATCGTGTCGTGCTCGACGAGTCTGACGCCGCGGCTCACCAGCGCCTGCTTGGCCTTCGAGATGATCCGGTCGTCGATGAACGGCATCCCCAGTGGGTCCTGTAGACCGTCCTTGTGCACGCCGTAGACGATGAAGCCAGCCGTAGGATGTATCATCTTCTTCTCCTCCTCGAAGGATGGCCCGCCGTGGATCAAGCCATGCGCCAGCCTCTGCACAGGCCTGCCACTGGATGGAGTGACCGCGAAGTCCGCTAGCCCTCCACCTTCAGAATGAGGATCCCGTAGATGTCCAGCGTCGGGATGGTGAATTCGGCACGCTCGCCCGTCTGCTCCGCGGCCAGCGTCTCTGCCACACCGTCCAGCGCGTGCCACGCCGCGCAACTGACGCTCTTCCCCTTGGGGACATGCACCGAGATGCGTATGCTCTTCGCAGGCGTGACTGAACCATCTATGTCCACGCCGTAGTTAACCACGTTGAGGATGAGCTCATCGCTTCCGGGCCGGCGCATCGCGCTGATCTCAACGCCGTCGGGCTGGTGCCGCCGGGCGGTGAGCCCGTCGCGGGTGGCCTTCTCCACCGCTGACACGACCGCCTCCATCGTCGGCCGCAGTGAATCCGGCCATTGCCCGCGCGCCCAGGCCGCGTGGCGCGTGGATTCGGCATCCAGGGCGATGTTCTCGCCGTCCGCGGCCAGCCTCTGCCGATCGATCGCAACCTCCACGAAGCCCGTGGCATCAAGGCACCTTGTAGCCGGGCCAGGGTAGCCCCGAGGGTCCAGCGTCCCGATTTCACCGAAGGCGATGGCTGTGCCACCACTCTTGACATAGGTGAGCAGGGCGCGATAGGCGTCATCGCTCAGCACCGCCGTGTTCGGCAGCACGACGGCCTCGTATCGCGCGAGCTGCTCCGCGCTCAAGCTTCGCGGCGCCAACATCTCGTGGGCGATGCCCGCATCGGCAAGCGCGCGAGAGACCTCGAGGTGGTAGCTGTACCGTTTGTGGTAGCAGGGCTGGAAGGAGGCCGCGACAGCGACGTTGGCGGCCATCTGAGCACCGATGATCTGGGGTTCGACGCTTCGCAGAAGGTCATAGACCGTGGTGCTCGCGCGCTTGACGGCCTCCACCTGGCCCTCCTCGATCCGACGAAACGCGGTATGGTTGAGCAGGGCATCTGCCATCGCGAGGCGGTGGATGTTGAACATCGCCGCTTCGGTCGGAATCGGGTTGGGCGTCTGGGGATAGTAGGTGTAGCTGGTGGCGGCCCCGTTCCGGCTCGATGCGCTCAACTCCTTGATGGCAGGGCCGGCCGAGACGCGCACGCCCTGGCGAGTCCCCGGCAGGTTCGCCTGGCCGATCTCCGGGTTCTCCGTCCCCATGACCATTTCGCTGTAGAGGAAGCTGTCGACCATGCCCGCGAACTGGACATCGCGCCCGTTGAGGGCGGAGGCCTGGAAGCCGGGCGCGCCCCAGAAGTTCCCGGCCATAATGAAGTCTGGGTCTCGCTCCCGCGCGACATCGCGCAGGAAGCGGTGGAACTCGGGCTCGCTCGCAGACCGGAACAGTGCCGACTCTGCCCACAGAGGATGCGAATCATCCGCCGCCGGCAGCGCCCTATCCAAGTCGTCGATGCCGTACCGATCCCGCAACTCCTTCGGGCTGTACCGCGCCGCGAGGAAGTCCCGGAAGCATCGCTTCGACGCCTCCGAGAACGGATGCTCTATCTCCGAGTAGTCGAGGTAGATCCCGTCTATGCCGGCCGCCACCAGGATCTTCATGATGCCCGCCATGTACTGGCGGAAGCCCTGGCTGTGGGGACAGCCGGAGAGAGCGTAGGAGCGTCTGTGGGTCGCTCCCGGCGGGATCCACGTCTCGCACGCATAAGCGCCGTCGCTCGTCATCTGCACCCACTCGGCCGGAGGCTCCGCGGGCCGGGGTCCGTAGAAGTCGGCGTAGTGATCCCACGCACCCTCGTCCTGCCACACCTCAGACATGGCCCAGCCGGTAGGGTCTGCCTCTCGGGAAGTGGAGGGATTCTGGCTGATGTAGGCCAGCACCGTGATGCCGGCATCGTGGGCGCGCCTGGTGAAGTCTTGGAGCTCCCGCATTCTCGCCTCAAACTGCGTCCGCTCCACCAAGAACGGGTCCCCGTGCCCGAAACGCATCGGATGGGTGATGGTCAGGGTCGCTCCGGCTGCCGCGACCTCCTCCAGGTCATCGTAGCAGAACAGCCGCAGCCGGCCGAAGCTCAGCGCCTCCGGCGGCTGCTCCCCCCCGAACAACCCCTGCGCTTCCTCGACGAAATGGGCGATCTCAGTGCCCAGGCTGCCGTCCCCCGCTCTCGCAGACATGGCCACAGCATTACCTCAAACGAGATGTAGCTGCTACTTCGTCGGCAGCACCGCTATAGCCTTGCAGCAGAGGAATCCTGTGTAGTCCGCAAAAACCCGTCGGCCTGTAGTCCGCAAAAAGTCATCGCCGCCCCTGGAGGGCTCGACAGGGGTAGTTTGGCTGTCCCGTAGCTGAGTCCTGTCATCGCTTGTAGCCCAGCCTATCTCCGCAAGGCGCTGGCGGCCGGCGCGCCGAACCTCCCAGGTCCCGACTCTGTACCTGGGAGTAAGTGAGTGTTCGTTCAGATGTTGTTCTGGGTGATCCCGCTGCTGTTCCTGGGCCGACGTGATCAGTGCTATCGGATCATTGCGCTGCAGCAGCAACCGGAGGCCTACCAGCGACAGCAGGGCGGAAAGCGACTGCAGCTGACCGACGAGGATCGGCGGTTCTGGGTAATGCTGCGGGCCCGGTGGTCTGGATGGCGAGAGGCGCTGGTGATCGTGAAGCCCGAAACCGTCGTTGCCTGGCACCGCAGGCTGGGTCGCTGGCGGCAGCGACGGCAGCGCAGGCCTCCGGGTCGGCCTCCGCTACCGCAACACGTGCAGAACCTGATCGGGCGCATGGCCGGCGAGAACCCACTGTGGGGACAGGAGAGGATTGCCGGTGAGCTAGGCAAGCTCGGCCTTGAGGTATCCCCTCGAACCGTCGCCAAGTACCTGGGCCACCGCGCTCCCGGGCCTCCCTTCGTGAGCTGGATGGCCTTCCTCAACGCGCACGGAGGCCACATCTGGGCCTGTGACTGGCTGCGGGTGAAGACGCTTACCTTCAGAACGCTCTACGTCTTCGTCGTGCTAGCCCATGCACGCCGTCGCGTGGTGCACTTCCGCATCACCGATCAGCCCTCCGACGTGTGGGTAGCGCAGCAGATCGTGGAGGCCATGCCCTTTGACGAGGGTCCGCGGTTGCTGGTTCGGGACGGTGATCCGTTCTATGGGCAAACCTTCCGGCGATGCACTGCCAACTGCGGCGTTCGCACGATCCAGATCCCCAAGGGCCGTCCCCAGTGCAACTGCTACGTGGAGCGGCTCATGCGCACCCTCCGCCAAGACTGTCAGTCGGCGTGCAATAGTGACCCACGTAGAGGCGGAATCGGCGTCGAAACTTGACCCCCTAGAAGCGAAAGCTGGAGGCCCAGGACGGGGGGTTCAGAGACCAACATGAACTGATCTGGCCAATCCAGGGCGGGTCAGTATTGGCCGCCGATGGTG
>CAZLHI010000063.1:0-13349 GCA_964559435.1 uncultured bacterium
CTCTTGACGGATCGGCGTAACAGTGTTATGTTATACGCCAGCAGCAGGGGCGGCACGAGCACCTATCGGAGAGGCGCTCTCGGAGGGGTCCTCGTCCCTTTGTGAGACCGGAGCGAGCAGCTTGGCGACACGGGAAGAGGAGATCTCGAAAAAGGAAGCCCTACGAGAGACGAGCATCTCGTATGGGCAGTTCTACCGCTGGAAGCGTATGGGGCTGATACCAGAGGCCTGGTTCCGGAGGCGCGCGACCTTCACGGGCCAGGAGACCTTTCTCCCCCGGGAGAAGCTGCTCGATCGGATTCGGCGAATCCAGGAACTGAAGGATCGGCATTCACTGGAGGAGATAGGTCAGCTCCTCTCGCCGGACCTGGCCGACCGCGTCTACTCCCTCGACGAGCTTTCCGCGGGTGTCGTGCTCTCTGCTCGGGCGAGAGACCTGTTCCCAACTGACATCGACGCGGCGCGGCTGCGCTTCTCAGATCTGGTGTGCCTGGCGGCGATAGACGAGTTGTCGCGGCAAGGGGGCCTTGCCGACGAGCACGTTCGGCTGGCGGGGGTGACGCTGCTGAAGTCGCTTTCGGAACTGAAGGACGTCACGGGTGAACGGCACTTGGTCCTCGCGGAACGGGACGGAGCAACCGTGGCGATGATCCATACTGGGCAGATAGTGTTCGATGAGCCGACGAAGGTTCTCGTATCATTGAACGTAGATCAACTGATTGAGGACCTGAAGGTTCGTCTGCGGGAAGCTGTCGCATAGGAAAGGATGAGGCCGATGACATCTGAAGCGCGCGGGAGTCTGAAGATATCCGGGTCCGGATCAGCCGGCGGCGGCCGCTACGAGGAAGTGAAGATCTCCGGCAGCGGCAGGGTGACGGGAGACGTGGAAGCGGAGACAATCAAGATCTCCGGCTCGGGGAAGATGGATGGCAACGTGCAGGCCCGTGAATTCAAGGCCTCGGGCTCCTTCACCGTTACGGGCGATCTTTCGGCGGGGCAGTTCAAGTGCTCGGGGTCCGGGAAGATCGGCGGCGCCGCGCGGGCGGACTCGTTTCGCACGTCGGGATCGGTGTCGGTGGGTGGGAAGCTGACAGGGGGCGAGGCCGAGGTATCCGGATCGGCCAAGGTCGCCAACGACGTCGAGATGGAGCAGTTCAGGTCGCGGGGCGCGTTTGCGATAGACGGCCTGCTGAGCGCCGACAGCATAGAGATAGCGCTCGGGGGCGACTCGCGCGCCCGCGAAGTTGGGGGCGAATGCGTTCGCGTGATGAGCCGCGCGAGCGCGTCGCGGGCTGGCGGATGGCTCGGGGGCCGCTCGGCAAGCCTGTCGGCCGAGACGATTGAGGGCGACGACGTCTACCTGGAGGCCACACAAGCCAATATCGTGCGCGGCAGACGCGTGACCATCGGCCCCGGTTGCCACATTAAGGCGGTGGAGTTTGGCGAGTCGCTGCAGATCGATCCCGATGCCACTGCGGGCGGCCACACGTACACGGGGGATGGGAGCCCTCCCCCCGTGCGCACGGATCCTGCTGAGCGCCCCCGAGGCTGGGCTGCTGAGCACGTCGAGCACCTCTCCCCGGGGTGGGCCATGACGATCACTGGCAGGGAGATACGGAACCCCGTGCTGCGCGGGATTGTCGCACTCATCGGGATTGTGATTGCCATGATCGTCGTCGGAGGAGTCGTGTTCATCCTTCTGCCGACGGTCGGGCTCGCGGTCAGCTTGATCCTGGGCGGCGTGGCAGCGCTGCTCCTTCTGCTCTTCATCGGCCTCGCGCCGCTGGCGTTTGGCGCGCTTCTCATCGAGGCCGTCCGCTGGCCGATAGCGCGGCGACGACGTCATCGGCCCGCGCGCTAGCCCTCGCGGGGGCTGGCCCTGGCCGGTCGGCGTTCCGGCAAGGCGAGCCATAGCACCTCAGGCCCAGCCTCGGCTCTGAACGACGGCCTGAATCAATCCCCACACGAATTGGTTGAGCAGATCGCCGCCGATGAGTCCGATCGCCATAGGCACCGTCTTGCGGTAAAGGCGCAGGCCGCCGTAGCGTATCACCACGCTCTTCGCCAGCCAGCCGACCAGGAACGGCATCCAGTTCCACTTCGCGGCCCAGGTGTTGGAGGCGAGGTAGCCTATGGGGTGGAACGGCCACCACCAGAACCGCTGGCGCATGAGACCGAGGAAGATGGTGAACGATGCCCCGGCGCCCAGGGCGATGGCAGTGTTCAACTCGAAGGACGTCGGGTTCTGCAGCTCGTTGAAGATACGCGAGCCGTCCCCGCGGAGCTGCTCGTCCAACCACCAATCTGTCGTCGTGGTGGCCGCCCTCAATCCCTGGAAGCCGTAGTGGTGGATGCCCGTCATCATCACGTAGACACCGAAGAGAAGAGCCAGCATGAAGCCGACGGCCATGGCCGACAAGAGCGCGCGCTGTCTCATCCCGGCCGCGTCAGCGATCTTCATCGACTCGAGCGTGTTCCCGCAGAACACCTCGGGCGACTGACCGTACCCTGGGAAGTAGCTCCATCGCGCGGCGAGGATCGTGACTATCTCCTTCTGACGGTAGATGACGTTGCCGAGCGGTTCGAGCATGACGCTATCGACCTTGAGCGGGAACGACAGAAATCCCATGCCCGTCTCCGCCCGAAGCCTCGCCCACATGAGATAGAACACCAATATGAGCGAGACCAGCGCGGCCCCGACGACAAGGCGCGACCCGGCCAGCCAACAGAAGTAAACCAGCCACGCGAACGAGGCCGCGAAGCCGATCAGCGCCCAGCGATAGGGGATCGGCTCATCCGCGTCGGCTGTGCCGGGGGCCTTGGTGAAGGCGATCTTGATGGCTCGACTGAGATGCCGCCTCGCCATCCACACCGTCCAGATCCCGAGGGCCAGCACAGCACCGACGCCCTGCCAGTAGGGCGCGGGGAACGTGTTCCCCCACCATTCGTCGGGCCGCTCGGGAAAGGCGCCGGCCGCAATTGCCAGCACCGTCAGCCCCACGCGGAACCACCAGAAGAACCAGCACGAGAACGACAGCTCCTTCGGAATGAGGTAGGCGAGTGCGATCAGCCAGGGCCACAGGATCAGCTCGATATCACCGAGTCCCGCCAGGGGACCGACACGCTGCCACTGCATCAGTACGACGGGCCCGATTGGAATCCCAGGCAGGGCCGGAATCCACTCGGCGAAGCTGTTATAGAGGCCGATTCCGAACGAGATAAGCAGTCCCGCCCAGAACATCCAACCGAATCGAAGCCGAGCCCTGGGTGGGCCGGGCACGGCCTGGTCCTCGGCAACCGTCTCGAGTGGTATCTGCGCGAGGGGAAAGCTCAGCCGCTCGTTACTAATCCACTGGCGCTGCAACAGCGAAGTGAGGCACACCGAGGCCGCGACGATAGCGACGAGGAAGGAGCACCACGCGGCCAACGGGACCAACCAGAGCAACCACGGTACCGCGGAGCGTCCGAGGAAGAAGTCTTCGACTGTGCGCGCGTCCGTGGGAGCAAACCATGTGGGGATGAGAGGCAGGAAGCTGTTCTGCCAGTCCGGGATGGCGCGCGCAAGGTACTGCTGGGCGATCGAGTGAGGCAACATCCAGCCAAGGATGCTTTGAGATACGAACGGCGCGCCGATGAGGACGATTGCGAAGATCGTCAGCAGCTCGCGTCGCGCCAAGCCGACCGCTTTGCGAATGGCCGGGATCGTCGCCAACGCAGTCAGCAGGAACAGGACTGCGTAGGGGGCCGCGGCAGGGACCCCAGTTCCGAAAGATGACGTAGTGAACTCTACGAGTACAACATAGAAGGCGACGACGGAGAGCACGACGAGAAGCAGGTAAGCCAGCACTATCGAGCGGAGCGTGACTCCCCGCCCACTGTCCCTGTTCGTTTCCTGCACTTACTCCTGCTCCCGCCGCGCTCGGCCGCTTGCAGCCAACGGCCTACGGGTTCTGTAGCTTCTCCGCGTGCGCCTCTGCGCCAGCGTTTTTTCGCAAGTCTCTGCTAAGACGCAGCAAGTCGCGCCCCGAGGCGGCTCCGGGGCACGTCACCTGCAAGCGTGCAGCCCGATTGCTACGAGCGCTTCTGCAGAAGGTCATTCCAAGACCTGACAGTGAGCTGCCTCGCGGCCTCCTCGGGGCCGTAAACGCGGACGATCCGCGTCTGCCCCGGCACCAGGTCGAAGTAGTTGTCCTCCGGGTCAAGATCGTCTGCCGGGCCAATCTCCACCATCCAGGCATAACGGTCTGCAGCCAACTCCAGCAGATGCTCGCCGTCCTCCCCTGGCGAGACTTGCCGCTTCAGCGCCGGGTCTGCAAGAGACACATCGCCCCAGGGAGCGAGCCAATGGTGCTGCCAGCTTATCAGCTTCCCCTCCCGCAGCCACCGCGCCCAATAGAAGCGGTCTGCCTGCTGCTCCGGGGAGAGATCGAGTAAGGGCAAGGCCAGCAACCTGTGCGACCGGTTGCCGGGCACGACATAATTCGCACGCCCCAGCACCTCGGTCGTCGCCTGCGAGAAGCTGCCGTACCCATATTCAAGCACGCCATCAACGGCATGAACGTGGTCGTTGACCAGCCATAGGGAAAGGCCCCCCTCCTGCTCCGCGAAGGAGAGCATCTCGGGCGCGAAGACACGCCTCACCATGTAGTACGACGGCTTCCGCCGCAGGTAGTAGTCGATGATGGTCCATCCGCTGCTCGCCACCCAGCAGTCGTTGTACATCCAAAACAGGGTTCCACTGGTCAGGAACTTGCGACGCCGGAAGTGGCTCAGACTGTAGCGATAGGCCTCAGCTTGCCATGCCTGGGTCAGGCGGACGAATGTGTCCAGGTCCATTCCCTCTCGGGGGCGCTTGAAGAGCTTCTCAAACGCCTGCTCGAACACGGTCGGCGCGCCGCCCACGGGGATGCCGGTCTCGAATCGATTCGCATGGAACTGCCACGAAGGTGAGCCAACATAGAGCTCGTCTGCCGGCAAGCCTGATTCAAGCGTCTCGTGCACCGGCGGGGCGAGGAAGCCGTACTCTGATGCGAACTTGCTGCGGTCATATCGGTAGTGCCTGTAGTCGCAAAGGCCGCCAGGTGCATCGCCCATCAATGAGACCTGCCAGGAATGGGTGTCCCCCATGTCGGAGTCGCCGTGGCGGGGGCCGCCGTACGGGCTGGATGGCCAGTAGAAGCGCGTGGGATCAAGCTGGGCACACGCTTTCGGCAGGATTTCGTGATAGATCTTCCACCCGTAGAAGACGTGATCTGCGCCTCTCGCACCCCGGTAGATCGACTGGTTCTCGTTGTTGCCGCACCAGAGAGCGAGGCTGGGGTGATTGCGGAGACGGCGCACCACCAGCTCAGCTTCCCGCTCGACTTCGGCACGGAACTCGGGATCATCGTCCGGGATCATGGCGCAGGCGAACTGGAAGTCGAGCCAGACCATGACTCCGAGGCGATCACAGGCCGCCCAGAAGGCGTCGGCCTCGTAGGTGCCACCGCCCCACACGCGGAGCATGTTGAAGTTGGCGCCACAGGCCTCCCGGATGAGAGCATCGTACTTCTCGGGTGTTACACGCGAGAGAAGCGAATCGGCCGGCACCCAGTTCGCCCCCTTCGCGAACACAGGCACTCCGTTAGCGACGAACGTGAACGACTGCCCTTCATCATCCGGGAGTGGTTCTTGCGCGACTTTTATCTCTCGGATTCCAAAGGGAAAACCATCCGCGGCCAGCTCATCTCCCGACTCTCGATCGATCACGCGGCACTCGAAATCGTAGAGATGGGGCTCGCCCAAGCCGTACGGCCACCAAAGGATCGGCTCAGCGATGCCGAACTCATGTGTGACCAGATTGAACCCGGGAGCGAGAGTATACCGAAGTGAGGTGCCGCCCGCGTCGCCAAGGGAGAACTCCAGCACGATGTCTCTCTCCGCGTCGCCGAAGACCTCCATCTCGGCCAGCGCGGTCAGCACGGCCTCGCCCTCCGGGCCGAGCCGACTGCGTACGCAGAGATCGCGCAGTGCCAGATCTCGGTGCGCTTCGATCCGCACCGGCTTCCAGATGCCAGCGGTCACGAGGCGCGGAGCCCAATCCCAGCCGAAGGAGAACTGCGAGTGGCGCAAGTAGGCGCGCGCCTTCTCCCGGTTGGTCTTGCCCGAGGTGACGAGGAGGCGGCTCAGGTCCTGCTTGGCCGCCCATCGGAAACCTGTGTCGAGACGGACGACGATCAGGTTCTCCCCGGCCTTCACATGGTCGGTGATGTCGCCGCGCCACTCGACAAGCGCATTCCGCGAGCTGCCGATGTGCTTGCCGTTCACCCAGATGTCGGCGAAGCAATCCACCCCCTCGAAGACGACCTCGACGCGCTCGCCGATCTGAGTCTCAGCCAGCTCGAACGCGCGCGAGCACCACCAGTCCTTCTCCTCCATCCACTCCAGCTCTTCGGCGTTGCGGCCGATCAAGGGGTCGGGGATCCTCCCGGCCGCATAGAGGTCGAGATGAGCCATGCCGGGGACGCGGGCCGGGATCGAGCCCTCTTCGGCGACGCCACTCGTCGGCCAGCCGGCCTCCTCCCCCTCCCCGGCGTCGCACCAGCGCAGGCGCCATTCGCCGTCAAGTGAGATCCGTTCGGTTGACATGTGTCCTCCTGTGGGGAGTGCTATCGAGGAGAGCCGAAGACAGAGCCGGGGTCGCTCAGGAACCGCCCGAGCCAGTCCTCCGGGCGCGCCTCCAGATACGAGAAAGCACAGCGAACCCCGCGCGCGATCGAGGCCTCAGCGGGATCGTCCT
This sequence comes from uncultured bacterium, assembly GCA_964559435.1. Classification (GTDB taxonomy): domain Bacteria; phylum Armatimonadota; class Hebobacteria; order Hebobacterales; family Hebobacteraceae; genus Hebobacterum. The sequence continues at coordinate 6,779 of CAZLHI010000063.1, forward strand.
CTCTGAGTCCGCACACCTCGGACAGTGCCCATTCCGGGCCGCGTCGCCTCAACTCATCAGCAAATCGCTTGTCGGGGGGAAAAACGGCCCCGTGCTCGTCCCCCGCGCGGAACAGAAGTGCCGCTGCCGTCGCCAGGGTCGTCGCCGGCGCAGGAGTTCCCTCTCTTGCGTCGAGCAGCAGGGCTCCGACAAGCCGGTCATCCCGAGACAGCTTCCTCGGCAGATCGCGCCCGACGCGGTACACGGTATCGCCGAGGGCCCTATTAGCGAAGCGACTGAGGAGATCTTCGATGTGCTCGCTCTGATTCTCGTGGGTAAACTCATCGGAGTACCGCCGAATCAAGGCGCGTGCCGATTCCCACATCGCCCGCCGCGCCGCCTCCCGCACCTCCGGCCGCTCCACAACCTGCCAGATATAGGTGGCACCGCTGTCCGCTAAGTGACCGAGATACGCGCACGCCGCGTGCCCGCAGTTGTGAATGAACGCCTTCCGATCAACATATGCCCGCATGTTCTCCTTGGGGTCGAGGCCGGGCACATTCGGAATTGGATTCTTGAAGGCGGTCGCATCCAGTATGAGGGTGTTATAGGCCTCGGCGTAGAGCAGGAGCGGATCGCTGCGCCGCACCTTCTCTGGCATGATTGGCACCATCTTGCCGATGCTGGTCTCGATAAGGCCTGCGGCATCATCGAGCGGAAAGTCGCAGGGCAGGTGTGTGCGAAGGCCGCTCGCAAAGGCCGCGGCCGCGTCGCGCAGGTTCTCACAGATGATAATGTCCAGCGGCGGGCCGCCTCTGCCGCGCCGCAGGACGAGCGCGGCCGCAATCGTCGGATAAACATTGGGCAGTGCTGCAGGTCCAACGGCCGTCGCCGCGATGTCGGCGCCGGCAAGCTCCTGCGCGACCTGGTCCGCTTCTCTTGCATGAATCGCCGAGACGCCCTCCACCCAGATCTCTTCAGAGCAGCGATCGCGTATCTCGATGCGGTACCGGCCCTCCCGATTGAGCGCCGCCACCAACTCGTGGTCAACATCTACGAAGACGACTTGATATCCGGCCCGCGCGAACAGTTGACCGACGAACGACCGGCCGATGTTGCCTGCGCCCAAGACGACGAGCTTCATGGAGCCGGGTCCCCTCCGTGGTGTGGTATCAGGTATCTATGGGGCCGCGCAGAAAGTCCGCCTCTCTGGCTGCGTCCCAGCCATCAACAATCTGAAGCCCCTTTCGCACCTGCGGGTAGACAACTCCCTTGCCGTCAAGCTTCTGCGCTCTCACGGCCTCTACCAGATCCCTCGCCGCGTCCAGGCCCCCGACGGCGGCGATGTAGTTGCCCGCATCAATTGTGCCGTCCGCCAGCAGAGAGAGGGCCTTCGCGACATCCGAGGGGTCTCCCCCGCTCGAACCGACGGCGCTCACGGAATCATAGTGTATCCGGCGCGAGTCAACCGAGATGACGTGCTCTCCCTTTCTCAGGCCGCCAAAGAGGTTCGCGACCCCGCCCGGGGCGAGTAGAGACATAGCCTGCTCCTGCACCTGGCGGACACCGACTGCAACGATGATGTCATCCGCGCCCCGGCCTCCGCTCTCGGCGGCCAGCACCTGCTCGAGGTGGTCGGGATCGGTGAGGACCAGTTTGGTCCCGTTCCGCCGGGCCTTGTCCTCGACCTTGCCCTGCAGTTTCCGAACGCGTGACTCTATCGGGTCGGACACGATGATCGCCCTGGGTCGATAGCTCAAGGCCACCTCTGCGTGCATGCGCCCCATGGGTCCAGCGCCGAGCACTGCGACGACGCCGCCGGGCTTGAGGCCGAGATGAGCGCGCCGGCGCGCGCTGGGGTCGTCTTTGAGAATGTGGACTGTGTGCTCCTGGGCCGACACCACACATGACAGCGGCTCCGCGAGCGCGGCAGCGAAGTGCGGCATGTCGGGGTCGGGCAGTGGCAGCAGGCAGCCCGTGTCGATGACCTCTTCTGTGATCAGCACGTACTCCGCGAAGAGCCCGTCGAGTGTGTAGCCGATGGCGATCTTGCTCACCCCGGCGGCATTGTCCCGGTAGCGCTCCCGGTGGGATCGGGGGCCACTTGGGATTGCCGGCTGTACTGCAAAGCGGCGGCCGACTCGGTATTGCTCTGGCAGCCCCTCCCCCACCTCCACCACAGTAATGCATCCCTCGTGGCCGATCGGCACGGGGTGCTGGGCGAGGTCCCACCCGTACATAAGAGTGTGCTCGCCTCCCTGATCGATAATCTTGTTGTCGGAGGCGCAGGCGATAACAGCATCAACGCGCCCAAGGAGCTGGCCAGGCTCAGCACGCGGTGTCAGCACTTCGTCGAACCGCAGTTGCTCCAGACCGGCCCCGTGCAGGCGAAGGGCCAGCATCCTGTCGGGCACCCTCATCACGCCATCCCCTCAACAGCTAGTGCGTAGCCGCCGCCGCCGCCGTAGCAAATGGTGGCGAAGCCCCGCCGATGATCGTATCGCTTCATGGCATACAGCAGCGTCGTGAGGATCCGAGCGCCGGCCGCGCCGAGCGGATGGCCGAGGGCTATTGCGCCCCCGTGGACGTTGATATCCGCAGGTTCGAACTCTCGGTGGAAGATCGGAAGTTGAATGCCGAAGGCCTCGTTTGCCTCCGCTATCGTGAACTCCGCGGGCACGCCCCCCGCCTCGAGCTCTCTGAAGAGGAGCTGCGCAGCTTTCACCGGCGCCGGCAGGTACTCGGGCGCAGGACCATCGACCCGCGCGTAGCCCAGGACCCGGGCCATCGGCCTCAGCCCCAGTTCCTCCGCGCGCTCGCCACTCGTGAGGACAACAGCCGCCGCCGCGTCGGCCGGGGTGGATGAGTTGTAGAGTGAGGCGAGATCATCTGGGTTCTCCTCTAGCTCCCGCCGCAGACGCTCCTCCGGCACCAATTCGTCCCGCTCAATAGATCCGGCCGACACGATTTCGTTTTGGAAGAGGCCAGTCTCTGTGGCCTCCCGCGCCTTGCGGTGACTCTCGGCGGCATACCTGTTGACCTCCTCGACCGTGATACCCTGGGCGGCCGCGAAGTCCAAGGCGTACTGCCGCATGAACTTCTTCTCCGCCGGCCAGAACAGGCCGTCGTACGTCGTCGGATCGACCAGGCCGGTGCAATCAAGCTGCTGCTCTGGATTCTCGCTGAACTGAAAGCGGTAGGTGCCGGCCCGGCTGACCCGGAGCCGCTCCCCGCGGCGGTAGTCGCCGCTGGTTCGTCGGAACTTCGGTCCGACCAGGTACGGACCATTGGTTCGCGACTCCATGCCTCCCGCCACCACGACCTGCGCGGTGCCTACGACGAGAGACTCAACTGCCAGGCCGATGGCGTCCATCGCCGACCCGCAGACGGACTCGACCGAACGCACGTGGGTCTTGGCAGTCACCCCCGCCCTCAGGGCGGCCGCCTTGGCCGGGGCCAGGCCGAGCCCGGCCGACACGACGATGCCCATGTTCACTGTGTCGACGTTAGCCGCCTCCAGGCCGGCACGACTTATCGCGGCCTGGATCGCCAGTGAGCCGAGATCTATTGCATCGAAATCGGAAAGGTTCCCTGCGAATCGACCGACCGGGGTCCGCGCGGCGGACAGGATAACGACGCCCTCCCGCAGTACGTGGTGCATCTCAGCGCTTCACCATGCTGCGAGCCGCGCGAGCAACCTTCTCGGCGCTCGGGAAGTTCTCACTCTCTAGGCTGTGCGCCATCGGCGGAGGTATGTCGTAGGCAGCCACGATCTGGGTGGGGCACTTGAGCCGATCGAAAGCAATCTCCTGCGCCCGGTAGGCGACGTGTTCGCCGAAGCATCCGGTCTTCGGCGCTTGACAGACGATGAGCAAGCGCCCCGTCTTGGAGACCGAGTTCCCGATGATTTCAGCATCGAGGGGGATGAGTGTGCGCGGGTCGACCACCTCCGCACTAATGCCCTCGGCCGCCAACAACTCGGCGGCCTCCAGCGCGACCTGCGCCATCTTCAGGTAAGCGACAATCGTCAAGTCCTTGCCTTCGCGTCGGACCGCGGCCTTGCCGATGGGAAGCGTGTACTCCTCCTCCGGGACGACACCCTTTTCAGTATAGAGGAGTTGGTGCTCGATAAAGATGATGGGGTTGTCGTCGCGGATGGCTGACTTCAGGAGCCCCTTCGCGTCGTACGGTGTAGAGGGCGCCACCACCTTGAGCCCGGGCACCTGGGTAAGCATGGCCTCAAGACTCTGGGAATGCTGTCCGGCATATCCCCGGCCTCCGCCGATGGTTGTCCGGACGACCATCGGGAGCTTCGCCTTGCCCCCGAACATGAACCGCGTCTTGGCAACCTGGTTCGCGACCTGGTCCATGGCGAGCGGCATGAAATCGATGTACATGATCTCGGCGGCGGGCCGCAGGCCGCACATCGAGGCCCCGGCGGCGACGCCGACGACGGCCGCCTCCGAGATCGGCGCGTTGAAGACTCGGTCGCGCCCGAAGGACTCCAGCAGCCCGACGGTCACCTGGAAGGCGCCGCCGTAGTCGGCCACGTCCTCCCCGTAGACTATCACTCTTCGATCGCGCTGCATCTCCTCCGCCAGGGCCTCACACACGGCATGCCGGTACATGATCCGGCCTTCGCCGTCCCGCCGGTATCGGCGCAGCGGTCGCAGGAGCTTCTCGGTCCGGAGCTCGGGAGACACCTCCTCCGACGTCGTATCGGCGAACATGCCGTCCATGATGGTGGCCGGTGACGGTTCCCGGCTTCGAGCGGCGACTTCGAGCGCCTCGCGAATACGCTCATCCACCGACTCGCGCAGCTCGGACGCTTCCTCGGCGCTGAGCGCGCCGCACTCGATGAGCTGCCGCTGATAGTACGCGATCGCGTCGCATTCCCGCCACGCGCCTTCCTCCTCGGCCGTGCGATACTTCACGCGCTGGTCGCTCAGAGAGTGTCCCATGTAGCGGTAGGTGAGACACTCGATGAGCACTGGGCCCCGTTTGGTGCGGCAAAGGTCGGCAGCGCGAGAGACCGCGTCCCACACCGCAAGGACGTCCATACCGTTGACGACCTCTGCGTGCATGTTGTCGTGGTTGTAGGCCGCGCCCCGGCGCGCCAGGTACTCGATCCCACTGACCTCCCCGCGCTGTTGGCCGGTCATCCCGTATTGGTTGTTCTCGATCAGGTAGATCACGGGCAGTCCATAAGGCAACTGGGACATGGTCGCGAAGTTGAGGGACTCGTGAAAGATGCCGTTGTTCGCCGCCCCGTCTCCGAACAGACACGCCACCACCTGATCGCCGCCGAGCTTCTGCACGGCCAGGCCGGCTCCGGTCGCGATTCCCAGGGACCCTCCCACGATGGCGTTGGCGCCCAAGTGGTTCACGTTGAAGTCTGCGATGTGCATGCCTCCACCCCGACCGCGGCAGTAGCCGTCTTCGCGGCCGAGCAGTTCCGCCATCGTGCGCACCAGATGAAGCTGCAAGGCACGGGGCAGCAACTCGTCACGACTCTGACCCCGATACTCCTCCCCCATCCACTCGGTAACCTGCTCCAGAGGCATGCGCATGAGCGCGTAGCCGCCCTTAGCGATGGCGTGGCCGTGCCCGCGATGTGTCGAGGTGATGTAATCGTCGGCGCGGAGAGCGGCCATCGCTCCGACAGCGACGGCCTCTTGGCCGATAGAAAGATGGGTCGCCCCGGTAAACGAGAACCCCTCGTACGGCTTCGAGGTACCGTCTCTGAGAGCAACAACCATCTGCTCAAATGACCTCACCGCGAGCATCCATTCGAGCAGCCCAACGGCTTCCTCTCTGCTGAGCCGCTGCCCTATCTCGTCCGCGACCGTCCCGCGATAGCAGAAGGCTGGCACTTGGCCCAGCTCGATAGGCTTGCGTTCAAACGCGGGAAGGACGTCGACCTCTCTCACCATGACAAACGTCTCCCTCCAGGTGCGCGCCGTCTGAATCGGGTTGAGGCCCCGTTAGGATTAGCAGACACGAACCGGCCCCCGCATGAGAGCCGGTCCTCCCTTCTCACGCCTAGCATAGACCCGGCAGCACGCACTGTCAACAAAGCTCGCCGATGCCAAGGGAGTGCGGCTTCTCGACAGAAATACATCGGCGGCACGGTCCTCGGGCCGGCCAAGCGGCCCTTGACGGCGTCGTAGTGAAGGGGAAGGCGATAAGCTGGGAGACAACATGGCGGAGGTCGTAGTAGCCGGCCACATCTGTCTCGACATGATCCCGGAATTCCGGGGGAGGGGGACCGGCCTGGGAGACCTGCTGGTTCCCGGCAAGCTCATCAACGTCGGCGCTCTGACGACGGCCACCGGTGGACCCGTTTCCAATACAGGGCTGGCTCTTCATCGCCTTGGCTTCTCCGTGCGCCTGATGGGCAAGGTGGGCGACGACGTAGTCGGGCGCGCCATCATGGAGCTGATCCGACAACGCGATCCCGCGCTGGCAGAGGGCATGGTCATCACCAAGGAAAGCGCGACCTCGTACACGATAGTCATCAGCCCGCCGGGCGTGGATCGCGTCTTCCTCCACTGTCCCGGCGCAAATGACACATTCGGGCCGGAAGACGTCG
>CAZLHI010000064.1:0-12591 GCA_964559435.1 uncultured bacterium
TTACATGCGGCTTCGTCCGCTCAAACTTCGCCTTTCCCATCGTCTGTGTCTCCCTCTCGGGTCGGTCTCGTCAGGCGACCCCAACTGTATAGTCGCCCGGAACAATGCTGCGGGCAATATCTTCAGGCACCTCCGCGTAGCGCGAAGGCTCCATCGTATACGTGCCGCGCCCCTGCGTCGCATTTCGAAGGGCGGTCGCATACCCAAACGTTGTCGCCAGCGGAATGAGCGCGTCGATCGTCTCCGTCCGGCCCGGCGAGGCCTTCACCCCGGTGACGTGTGCCCTGCGCACCTTCAAGTCGGTGAGCACTTCGCCCATCCGGTCCTCCGAACACACGATCTCCATGCTCATGATCGGCTCGAGCAGAATGGGCTCGGCAGCACGCAAGGCCTTGCGGAACGCATCCCCCGCCGCGATTCGGAAGCCCAGCTCCGAGGAATCCACCTCGTGCGCTTGCCCTTCGATCAGAGCGGCCTCCACGTCCACCACTGGATAGCCCGCGAGGATGCCGCTCATCGCGGCCTCTTTGACACCTTTCTCAACGGCCGGAATGAACTCCCGCGGTATCGGTCCACCTCTCGTGCGGTCCACGAAGACGAGCCCGCCGCCCCGCTCCCGGGGGCTGACTTGCACGGTCACCTTCCCGTACTGCCCGCGCCCGCCCGTCTGCCGGATGTGGCTGCCCTCGGCCGTCGCCGTCCCCCGAATCGTCTCCCGATAGGCCACTTGAGGCCGGCCGATATGCGCGCTGATCTGAAACTCCCTCTTCAGACGGTCGGTGATGATGTCCAGGTGCAGCTCCCCCATGCCGGACAGGATGATCTGCCCGCTGTCAGGGTCGGTATGCGATTCGAGCGTCGGGTCCTCTCCGGTGAGCGCCTGGATGGCCTCCACCAGCTTCACCTCTTCGGCCTTTGTGGAGGGCTCGATTGACACCGAGATGACCGGATCGGGGAAGGTGATGCTCTCCAACAGCACCGGCGCGCTCTCCTCGCACAGCGTATCGCCGGTGTTGGCCTTGTCGAGCCCGACGGCCGCGACGATCTCGCCCGCGAAGGCCTGCTGCAGGTTTTGACGGCGGTTGGCGTGCATGCGAAGCAGCCGGCCGACGCGGGTCCTGGTCTGCTGGGTCGAGTTGTACACAGTGCCGCCCCGGCGCAGCGAGCCGGAGTAGATTCGAAGGTAGACGAGCTGGCCCACGTTCCGATCGACGGCCACCTTGAAGGCGAGCGCGGAGAGGGCCTCGTCATCATCTGCTTTGCGGGAGACGAGCTCGCGGGTGCGGGGGTCAAGGCCCTGGACGGGGGGAACTTCGAGGGGGGAGGGAAGGTAGTCCACTATCGCGTCGAGGAGAGGCTGGACGCCCTTGTTACGGTAGGAGGCCCCACACAGCACGGGGACCATCATGTAGCGGAGCGCGCCCCGCCGCAGTCCCCTGCGGAGCTCCTCCTCGGTCATCTCCTCGCCATGGACGTACTTGTCCATCAACTCCTCGTCCGTCTCCGCCGCCGCCTCCAGCATGGCCTCGCGGAAGCGATGGGCCAGAATCGCCATCGACTCCGGGATCTCTTCCTCCTGGAACTTCCGTCCCTCCTCGTCCAGGTAAACGATCGCCTTCATGCGAATGAGGTCGATGACGCCCTGGAACTCGGCCTCTTGGCCCAGCGGAAGCTGGATCGCCACCGCCCGGCATCCCAGCCGCTCCCTCATCGCGTGCAGGACGCGGTGGAAGTCGGCCCCGGTGCGGTCCATCTTGTTGACATACGCGATGCGCGGCACGGCATACTTGTTGGCCTGCCGCCACACCGTTTCCGACTGGGGCTGAACCCCGGCCACCCCGCAGAAGATCGCGACAACACCGTCGAGCACGCGGAGAGACCGCTCAACTTCGACGGTGAAGTCGACATGCCCAGGGGTATCGATAATGTTGATGGTGTGATCGCGCCAGTGGCAGGTGGTCGCGGCCGCAGTAATAGTGATGCCCCGCTCCTGCTCCTGGGCCATCCAGTCCATGGTAGCGGCGCCCTCGTCGACCTCGCCCATTCGGTGGACCCTCCCCGTATAGAAGAGGATCCTTTCCGTAGTCGTGGTCTTCCCGGCGTCGATATGCGCCGCGATACCGATATTACGCGTCTTGTCGAGCGAAAACTCGCGCGCCATAGGTCATCGACTTTGTTTGCAGTGGCTGTCCGGAAGTCGGCAGAGAAGTGCCGACTGCCTATGCCGGGCTACCTCGACTTCACGCAGGGCAGCCCAGCCGTCGATGGCCCATGGCCCCCTGCCACCCGCGCTGCCGCGGGTGCTCCCGGACTACCACCTATAATGAGCGAAGGCCCGGTTGGCTTCCGCCATCCTGTGGGTATCCTCTCGCTTTTTCACCGAAGCTCCCTCGCCGGAAGCAGCCTCCGTCATCTCCGCCGCCAGCTTCTCCTGCATCGTGCGCCCGGGCCGAGCGCGAGCGCTGGTCACAAGCCAGCGCAGACCGAGCGCCAGCCGGCGAACCGGTCGCACCTCCATCGGCACCTGGTAGGTCGCGCCCCCCACTCGCCTCGGCTTGACCTCCAGCGTCGGCATCACCTGGCGCAGCGCCTCCCCGTACACCTCCAGCGGATCCCGCCCGCTCCGGGAGGCGATTTGCTCCATCGCACCGTACACGATGCGCTCGGCCGTGCTCTTCTTGCCCCGGCGCATGATCTGGTTGATCAGCCGGGAGACGAGACGGCTTCCGTACACAACATCCGGCCGCGGTACTCTACGCGCGACCGGTCCCTTCCTCGGCATTGTCTTTCCTTACGCCTATCTGTCGGCTGACTTCGGCCTGTCTTCCTTTATTATCCTTATATTACTAAAGGATGTTATCTGACGCGGCTTCTTTGCCCCCTGTCCCCACTCGGGGTCCTCTTGCCCCTCCGTCTCGCGCTACTTCGGCTTCTTAGTCCCGTATCGCGAGCGAGCCTTCTTGCGGTCGTCCACGCCGGCCGTGTCCATCACACCTCGCACGATATGGTACCGGATGCCCGGCAGGTCCTTCACCCGGCCGCCCCGGACCAGCACTACCGAGTGCTCCTGGAGGTTGTGGCCCTCCCCCGGGATATATGCCAGCACCTCGATTCGGTTGCTCAGCCTCACACGGGCCACCTTCCGAAGCGCCGAGTTGGGCTTCTTCGGCGTTGCCGTGTACACACGCGTGCACACGCCCCGCTTCAGCGGCCCCGGAGCCCGGCGGTATCGGCGGTTATACGCGTTGAACTGCCAGCCGAGCGCCCACCGCACGGTCGGCGCGGGCTGAGGGCGCTTCTTCTTTCTTCCCTTTCTCACCAATTGGCTGACGGTGGGCATAGCTCAGGCTCTGATCTCAGACTCGCGCACTGACGCGCCCCTGCCGCGGTTCACAGGGTGCCGCCAGCAGCGACAATCTGCAACTCTATCAGAAATGCTACCCCTTGTCAACATTGGTTCCGCGCTGGTATGACCGGAGAATTCAAGTCGAAGCGGAAGGAGGGAATACTCTCCTCTCTGAGGGGTTGAGGCCCGCGGGCAGCGAACACAGCAGACCAAGAAACCGTAGCACAGAGACGGTGGCAGAGGCAGGTTACGAAAAGCGAGCAAGTCGCGCAGGTGGTGATCAACAAGTCAGCGAGGTTCCCGGAGGAGCTGAGGCCACCAGCCTGCCCGCAGGTCGTCCAGCAGAAAGCGGAGAAGGAACCGGAAATCATCGGGGTGAGGACCGCCGTATGGAATTCGGCCATTTCTCGGAAGACGGCGCAGAATATGTGGTCACGCGCTTTCCGACCCCGCGTCCATGGGAGAACTTCATCAGCAATCAAGAGTATGGTCTGCGGGTAGATGAAACAGGCGCGGGATACAGCGTACTGCCAAAATCACCGGGTTGCCGCATCACTTACTCAGCCCCTGGAGACGCGTTCAGCAAGGTCTTCTATCTGCGCGACCGCAACTCGGCGCGATTTTGGAGTCTAACATGGCAGCCCGTGGCTGCCGCGAAGGAGCGCTTCTGCTGCCGCCACGGGCTCGGTTACACGATCTTCGAGATGACGGCCTTCGGAGTCGAGAGTGAGCTGCGGGTCTTCGTGCCGCTGCAGGACCCGGTCGAGATCTGGACCGCGGCGCTGCGCAATGCGTCCTCACAGCCGCGCCACCTCATGCTCTTTCCCTATGTCGAGTGGCATCTTGCTCCGTACATGAAGCCTTGGGACAACTACCACAACTACATACAAGCCCACTGGTCGGAAGAGGAGAGTCTCGTCGTCGCGACGCTCGCAGATCCCGCGAAGGCCGGCACCTACTACCGCGCGTTCGCGGCCGTCGATCCGCCGCCGCAGAGCTTCGACGCAGAACGCGCTGTCTTCATTGGCAGCGGCTCAATCCGCGCTCCGCAAGCGGTGGTGGAGGGCGCTTGCCGCGACAGCGACATGCCCGGCGACGGTCGCGCAATGGCGGCCTTTGCGGTGGCTCTCGACCTGGCAGCGGGCCAGCAGAAGACTATCTCTGTCGTTGTCGGGTTCGCGGCCGATGCCGAGGAGCGGCGCAAGCTGTGCGCTCAGTACCTTGGTGCGGAGAAGGCGGATGACGCCTTTGGGAAGCTTCGTGCCGAGTGGGAATCGCTCGGGGAGCAGCCCTGCATCCAGACGCCGGATCACCGGCTGGACCGGATGACCAACCTGTGGCTGAAGTGCAACATCCAGCAGCTCACGCGGGTCATCCGCGAGAGAACTCGCGGCTACCGCGACACGCTGCAGGACTCGATGGGCATTGTTTCGTTCGATCCGAAAGCGGCCCGAAGGCTCATCGCTGCGGCGCTCGGCTACCAGTATGCTGATGGTCACGGGATGCGACAGTTCTCATACGACGGCGGGCCCCACGATCTGCGCACGTACAACGACAGTGCCCTGTGGCCGGTCTTCGCCGTAGGCCGCTATCTGAAGGAAACCGGCGATCTCGCCTTCCTCGAACACGGCCCTCCCTTCTTCGACAGCAGCGAAGACGCAACCATATTCGAGCACCTACTGCGGGGGGTCGAGTGGCTCGACAGGCGTCGCGGTCACCACAACCTTGGCAGGATCGACGGAGGCGACTGGTGTGACGCGTTGGACGAGGTCGGCATCGAGGGAAAAGGCGTCAGCGTTTGGCTCTCCCAGGCCTTCCATCACGCCCTGCTTGAGTTCGCCGAGATGTGCCAGCTCCGCGGCGATGACGTCTCGGCCGGGAACTACCGCCGGCGGGCGGGGGAGCTGCGCGAAAGCATCGAGTGCCACGCCTGGGACGGCGACTGGTATCTCTGCGCCATCTCTGACAGCGGCCGGCCACTGGGCGCCAAGGGCGCGCAGGCCATGGAGATCTACCTGAACACGCAATCCTGGGCCGCGATTGGGCGGACGGCTGAGCCCGAGAGGATCGCGCGCGCGCTTGACTGCGCGGATGATAGGCTCTCCACGGAATTCGGCCCGCTGCTGCTTGCGCCGCCATTCTACGAGTACGACCCAGACGTCGGGCGACTCACGGTGCTGCGGCCGGGGTGTGGTGAGAATGGGACGGTGTACGTCCACGCCGCGGTGTTCTACTTCCTGGCCAATCTATTGGCGAGGCGACCCGATCGGGCGATGGAGATTCTGCGGCAGATCGCCCCCATGATGGGAGCCCAAGACCCGACGGTGACGTATGCCGCTCCCTACTCGTACGTGAACTCATATGTGGGGCCCTGCCATCCGGAGCACGCCGGCCGGTCGCTCACAAACTGGTATACGTCTTCGTCGTCGTGGACGCTGTTCGCCATCACGGACTGGCTTCTTGGAGTCCGACCGGAGTACGAGGGACTCGTGATTGATCCCTGTCTGCCAAGCGACTGGGAGCGCGCCCGCCTCCGGCGGACCTGGCGCGGGGCGGAATACGAAGTTCGGATCGCCAAGCCGAAGGGGGTGGTCGGGCGGGTGGTCTCCATCGAGGTCGATGGCGTGGCACAGATGCCCGGCGCCCCCATCCCGCCGCACAGCGATGGCCAGACGCACGTGATCGAAGTGGAAATCGGGCCCGGCTAGATCTGGCGAAACCTGCACAGTTGCCGACGTGGGCAGGGGTCGAGTCAATGCCGGACCTCTTGCGTTTCCACACGAAAGCTGCAAAGATGAAGCATCATCGACAGGAGGTCAGCCAGCGCGTGAACCGCCAAGACAGGAGCTGGGAGCCCAAGCACGGTCTGGAGCACCATGGCTTCCGGAACATGGGCCGCGTCTACTGGACACTCAACACCCCGGCTCTCTATGAGCGAATCGTGCGGCGGCGGGAGGGCCTGGTGGCGCATCTGGGTCCGGTTGTCGTCCGAACGGGAGACCACACGGGTCGCTCGCCCGACGACAAGATCATCGTCCATGAACCGTCGTCAGCGGACCATGTCTGGTGGGGGTCGGTGAATCGCCCGTTCGACGAGCAGCACTACACGCAGCTCTACAGCCGACTTCTCGCTTACATCCAAGGCAAGGACATCTTCGTCCAGGACTGCCGCGTGGGGGCTCATCCCGACTACCAACTGCCGATTCGCATAATCACGGAGGACGCGTGGCAGAGCCTGTTCGCCCGGAACATGTTCATCCAGATAAAGAGCCGAGAGGAGTTGATCGAACACGTGCCGGAGTTCCGGGTGCTGTGCTTCCCCCGTTACCACGCCATCCCGGAGATCGACCACACGAACTCGGAAACCTTCATCGTCGTCAACTTCGGCGAGAAGACTATCCTCATCGGCGGGACTGCCTACGGCGGGGAGATCAAGAAGTCGATCTTCACGATCCTCAACTATCTGCTGCCGCGGACGGCCGTGCTCAGCATGCACTGCTCGGCCAACATCGGGAAGGCCGGGGACGTGGCGCTCTTCTTTGGGCTATCGGGAACCGGAAAGACCAGCCTATCGGCCGATCCCGACCGCGCGCTCATCGGCGATGACGAGCACGGCTGGTGCGATGACGGGATCTTCAACTTCGAAGGCGGGTGCTACGCGAAGGTAATCCGGCTCTCGCGCGAGGCCGAGCCATACATCTACCAGTGCACCCGCCGCTTCGGCACTGTGCTGGAGAACGTAGCCATAGAGACCGGCACCCGCAGGCTCGATCTCGACGACGACTCACTAACCGAGAACACGCGCGCCTGTTATCCGATCACGCACCTGCCGAACGCCGTCCGCGGCGGGCAGGGCGGACACCCGAGGAACGTCGTGCTGCTGACCTGCGACGCCTTTTCGATCTTCCCGCCGGTCGCCAAGCTCACGCCCGAGCAGGCCATGTACCACTTTCTCTCGGGTTACACGGCCAAGGTGGCCGGCACCGAGCGAGGCATCGACGAGCCGGAGGCGACCTTCAGCTCTTGCTTCGGCGCGCCCTTCATGGCGCTGCCACCGACCGTCTACGCCGACATGTTCGGCGACCGCATACGGAAGCACAAGGCGAAGTGCTGGCTCATCAACACGGGATGGATTGGCGGCCCCTACGGTGTCGGCCACCGAATCGACATCGCCTCGACGCGGGCCATTGTCGACGCGGCCCTCACAGGCAAGCTGGACGACGTGCCGACGGCGCAGGACCCGAACTTCGGCTTCCATGTTCCGACCACGTGCCCTGGGATTGATGACAAGTTGCTTCGCCCCAGGGAGGCGTGGGGGAACGCGGCCGACTACGACCGCATGGCGCAAGGGCTCGCCGGGCGATTCGGGCAGAACCTCAAACACTTCGAAGGCAATATAGCGAACGACATCAAGAACGGCGGGCCGCAACCGAAGTAGCTCCACGCGCGGCGCTCAGGGGCGGCGGCGGTTCACTTTACCGCCGCCGCCCTTTCACATTTCCGACTTCCCAGTGCTGTAGCATCTACAGCCAAAGGGGCCGCGATTCCACTGAGAGGAAGGGCAGTGTCAAAGTTCTGGATGGTAGTCGTTCCGCTGGGTATTCTCGTTGTTGCGGGCTGCGCCGGAGAGCGCGGCCCCAGCCGGGAGGCGACAGGGCCGGGATCGTCTCTGTCGTCAGGCGAGAAGATACGACTTGTGGCCTTCGTCGGCGCCGCGAGCAAGCCCCCATCAACGGAGGCGAAGGAGGCCTTCGAGAAGGCGAACCCCGACATTGTGATCGACATGACGTTCGGCGGATCCGGGACGCTCCTCAACCAGATGACGCTCGAGGAGACGGGCGACATCTACATGCCCGGATCTGATGATTACATGGAGAAGGCGGAGGCGAAGGGCGCGGTGCTGCCAGAAACGCGCAGCATCGTCGCCTACCTCATTCCTGCGATCTGCGTGCAGACGGGGAATCCGAAGAACATCCGGTCTCTGAAGGACCTCACCCGTCCGGGTATGACGGTGGGCCTGGCGGAAGCTGGAGCGGTCTGTCTGGGTGACGTGTCCGACGAGATCTTGCAGAAGGCCGGCCTGGAAGCGGCGGTGAAGAAGAATGTCATCACATACGCAAGGAGCTGTGACCAAACTCAGCAACTCGTGCAACTCGGCGAGGTCGATGCGGTCATCGGATGGGACGCTTTCAAGCATTGGGCGCCCGACCGGATTGACATTGTATCGATCTCGCCCGACTACCTACGGGTGCGTAACATCCCGGCCGCAGTCTCCGTGTACACGGCGCAGCGAGAGGCAGCCCAGCGCTACATCGACTTCCTGACTTCTGAGGAAGGAAGGGCCATCTTCTCCAAACATGGATACAGCGTCGAGCCGCCCACAATCTAGGCCGCACGCGGGAGGCCGGACCGGGGCGCCACAACCGGAACAGCATCCTGAGGTGAGGGGTCTGGCCGCCCTCATTGCGGCGGGCCTGGCAGTCCCGTTACTGGTGTATCTGCTCGCACCGGTAGTAGGGCTCATTGTGCGCACGACGCCGGCCGTCTGGCGGTCCTATGTCTGCTGCTGGCAGGCGGGGAGCGCGCTCAAGCTGAGCCTGCTGACGGCAACGATCTCGCTGGCAGTGGCCGTGCTGGTTGGGACGCCGGTCGCCTACCTGCTGGCACACCATAGCTTCCGCGGCAAGTCCATCGTTGATACAGTGATCGACCTTCCGCTGGTGCTGCCACCGGCAGCGGCGGGATTCGCGCTCCTGCTCCTGTTCGGGCGACAGGGAATTGGAGGTTGGCTGCAAGAGCACGGCTTGCGGCTGTCTCTGACTCCATTGGCGGTGGTGATGGCGCAGGTTTTCGTGGCCTCGCCTTTCTATGTCAAGCAGGCGCGCGCGGGATTCGAGGCAGTGCCCCGCAACCTGCTCTATGCTTCGGCCACGTTGGGCGCAGGACCGGTGCGGACCTTCTTCCGCGTAACCGCGCCCCTGGCCACCCAGTCGGCGGTGGCCGGCGCCGTCATGACCTGGGCCCGGGCGCTGGGGGAGTTCGGAGCGACCCTGGTGTTCGCCGGCGCTTTCCCGGGACGCACAGAGACCATGCCCATAGCGATCTACACTCACAGCACGACAAACCTGCCGGCTGCAATCGCCCTGGCGGCAACACTGGTGGTGGTGTCGTTTGGGGTACTGTTGCTGGCAAGGGCGCTGGCGGGGAAGCGGCTGAGTGTCGCTGCGAGCCCGTGACGCCCTCGGTGCGGCCTGGGGCGCGTGCACGATTCGGCGACCCCCCGGGCGGGGGCGCGCTCGAAAAGGGCTCAAACAGGGTTGACAGCTTCTAGGCCTGTGGTATAATTCTCTCTGCCCAAGAGTGGGCAACTGCCGGAGGACAGACAACGGCCATCGTCGACTTCCGACACTGAATACGCTTGACGAGATTGGGTAGGAGCCGACCGCAGACGGGGCTCGTCCCCGTCTGCGCTTCTGTGTCCGGCAGGTGAACCTTGAAAAGTACATAGTCGTGAGAGCCAAGTGACGTCGCCGCGCTCTCTTGGTCCCCTGTCAGATCTGTTGTCTGGAAGGGGTTAAGCTACTAAGGGCACGTGGTGGATGCCTAGGCAGAGACAGCCGATGAAGGACGCGGCCAGCGGCGAAACGCCTCGGGGAGCTGCAAGCAAGCTTTGATCCGGGGATATCCGAATCGGGGAACCGGGCAGGAGTCATGTCCTGCCGTCGTCGGGCCAATCCATAACCCGGCGGAGGGTACCCGGGGAACTGAAACATCTCAGTACCCGGAGGAAGAGAAAGCAACCGCGATTCCCTGAGTAGTGGCGAACGAAAGGGGAACAGCCTAAACCCGCGTCGTGCCAAGGTCCCAGCCGTTGCGACGCGGGGGTCGTGGGGCCGGACTGGGCGGAACTGGGATTCCGCCGGGAAGTTACCAATCGCGCTGTTAGCTGAATTGGCCTGGAACGGCCAGCCGAAGACGGTGAGAGCCCAGTAGGCGAAAGCAGCGCGACTTCCTGGGTCTGGTTCCCAAGTACCACGGGGCACGAGGAATCCTGTGGGAATCCGGGAGGACCATCTCCTAAGGCTAAACACTGTCTCTGACCGATAGCGAACTAGTACCGTGAGGGAAAGGTGAAAAGAACCCCGCGAGGGGAGTGAAATAGAACCTGAAACCGCGTGCTTACAAACGGTCGGAGCCCGATGTGGCGGACTTCGGTCCGCCGCCGGGTGACGGCGTGCTTCTTGCATAATGAGCCGGGGAGTTGACCTCAGTGGCAAGGTTAAGGGCCTCTGGTCCGAAGCCGCAGGGAAACCGAGTCCGAATAGGGCGACCGAGTCGCTGGGGACAGACCCGAAACCAGGTGAGCTACCCATGGCCAGGGTGAAGCGAGGCTAACCCCTCGTGGAAGCCCGAACCAGTGTCAGTTGAAAATGGCTTGGATGAGCTGTGGGTCGGTGTGAAATGCTAATCGGACCTGGAGATAGCTGGTTCTCCCCGAAATAGCTTTAGGGCTAGCCTCGGGTGGTGGCTCGCGGAGGTAGAGCACTGAATGGGCTAGGGGCGTTCATAGCGCTACCAAACCCAATCAAACTCCGAATGCCGCGAGATTCAAACCCGGGAGTCGGACTGTGGGGGATAAGCTCCATAGTCGAGAGGGAAAGAGCCCAGACCGCCGGCTAAGGTCCCCAAATCAGGCTAAGTGGGAAAGGAAGTGACTCTGTTCAGACAACCAGGAGGTTGGCTTAGAAGGAGCCATCCTTGAAACAACGGGTAACACCGGACTGGTCGAGTGGAGTTGCGCCGAAGATGTAACGGGGCTCAAGTCTGATACCGAAGCCGCGGATGTCCGGCCCTCTTCGGAGGGTCGGGCGTGGTAGGGGAGCGTTCGGCTCAGGAGTGAAGCGGTACCGAAAGGAGCCGTGGACCGGGCCGAAGTGCGAATCCCGGCATAAGTAGCGAAAAAGAGAGTGAGAATCTCTCTCGCCGAAAGCCTAAGGTTTCCCAGGCAAGGTTCGTCCCCCTGGGCTTAGCCGGGCCTAAGCCGAGGCCGAAAGGCGTAGGCGATGGACAGCCGGTCGACATTCCGGCGCCACTGTGAGACGACAAAGACGCGATGAGGGGACGTCGCTGGGTGTGCCAGCGCGCGATTGGATTGGCGCGTTCCGAACCGAGGCAGTCCGGCAGGCAAATCCGCCGGAACATCTGCCGGAGTTCGGAGGAGGAAAGGCTTCGGCTGGACTGAACTGGCGTGACCAGCGGCCAAGAAAAGCCTCTAGCGAGTCTCACAGTGCCCGTACCGCAAACCAACACAGGTAGGCGGGCAGAAGATGCCAAGGCGCGCGAGAGAACCCTCGCTAAGGAACTCGGCAATCTCGCTCCGTAACTTCGGGAGAAGGAGTGCCTCCTGGTCCGAGCAGACGGAGTCTTCGGACAGTGCTCTGCTCGGGCAGCCGGAGGTCGCAGTGAAAAGGCCCAGGCGACTGTTTACCAAAAACACAGGTCTCTGCTAAGCCGCGAGGCGAAGTATAGGGGCTGACGCCTGCCCAATGCCAGAAGGTTAAGGGGCGGAGTTAGTCCATCGCAAGATGGACGAAGCTTCAATCCGAAGCCCTGGTGAATGGCGGCCCTAACCTTAAGGGTCCAAAGGTAGCGAAATTCCTAGTCGGGTAAGTTCCGACCTGCACGAAAGGCGTAACGATCTGGGCGCTGTCTCAGCGAGGGACTCGGCGAAATTGTAGCGCCAGCGAAGATGCTGGCTACCCGCGACAGGACGGAAAGACCCCGTGGAGCTTTACTACAGCCTGGCATTGGATCTTGTGGTCTCGTGCAGAGGATAGGTGGGAGCCGGTGAAGCCGCGGCTCTGGCTGCGGTGGAGGCGACCTTGGAATACCACCCACGATATCTCGGGATTCTAACCGTAGCCCTAATCGGGTGGCGGGACAGTATCAGGTGGGTAGTTTGACTGGGGCGGTCACCTCCTAAAAGGTAACGGAGGTGTTCAAAGGTTCCCTCAGTGCGGTTGGAAATCGCACGGCGAGTGTAAGGGCAGAAGGGAGCTTGACTGCGAGAGCGACTGCTCGAGCAGAGACGAAAGTCGGACCTAGTGACCCGGCAGTTCGGGATGGAACGGCTGTCGATCAACGGATAAAAGCTACCCCGGGGATAACAGGCTTATAGCCCCCGCGCGCTCACAGCTACGGGGCTGTTTGGCACCTCGATGTCGGCTCGTCGCATCCTGGGGCTG
>CAZLHI010000065.1:0-12486 GCA_964559435.1 uncultured bacterium
CGCCGGGACGATGGGATATCCCCACACGCGGTACGGCCGCTCGAGCTGCGGCCGCCGCACACGGAGCACGAACACCGCGGCCCCGGTGATGGCCGACAGCAGCCATATGACCAACACCGTGAACGCCAGGATCCGCCCGAGGGTCGCGCTGAAGACGATCACGCACGCCCAGACCCCCTGGGCTGCGATGGCGGCGACGGGCACTCTCGTTCGGGCGCCAACCGATCCAAAAGCCCTGGGGAAGAGGCCGTCCCTGGACATCGCGTAGTAGATTCGCGGTCCCACCATGACGGTTGCGTTGAGGGAACCCAGAATGCACACCAGTATCACCGCGCTGAGAAGCCCGGACCAGGTTGGCCCGAGCAGACGAGCAACCGCGAGCTGCGTCGGGTTCTCGACAGCAGCCATCTCGCGGGCCCCTACCCCATAGAACACACCGACGTTGAACAGCAGGTAGAGGAGGACGACGCCTAGCGTTCCCAAGGCGAGCGACCGAGGGACGTTTAGCTGCGGCCGCTTGGTTTCGGCGGCCATGTAGGTGGCGGCGTCCCAGCCGAGGTAGGAGAACGAGACGCCGACCAGGGCTCCCCCCAGGCCGGCCAGGCCGATTCCCCACTGCGCGTCGGCGGAGAAGTTCTCCCATCGGCCGCGGCCGGAGGCCAGCGCAAAGGAGGCGATGCCAAGCAGTGCAGCTATCTTCAGGCCGGTGAGCAGGTTTTGGGTGCCGGCTCCCGCGCGCAGTCCGAGCGCATTGATGGCGGAGAGCGCGAGGATGATGCCGGCCGCGATGAGCTGGTTCCACCCGAGGGCCCACTCCAGCCCAAACACATTGGCGGAGAGGAGGGGCTCCCCCGTCCACGAGCTCGGCAGGTAGGCCAGCAAGGCGAGCGCCACAAAGGCTATGGAGCCCGGGAAGGAGGCGACGAAGGACAGCCAGCCATCGAAGAACCCAACCAGTGGGCCGTAGGCCTCTCGAAGGTAGACGTAATGGCCGCCGGCGCGCGGCAGGCTGGCGCCGAGCTCGGCATAGCTGAGCGCCCCGGTCAGGGCCATGACCCCGCCCAGGAGCCAGGCCGAGAGTATCAGCCAGGCGGAGGGCAGGGCCGCCGCGATGTGAGCGTTCGTCAGGAAGATGCCGCTGCCGACCATGCTGCCGACGACCAACAGCGTGCAGTCGCCAAGCCCCAGGCCGCGTCGAAGCCCGGCCCCGGCGGAGGCTGCTTCGGTCTGTGGCTGGCTGCTGGCGGCGGTGGCAGCGGAGTCGAAGGTCACTTCCGGATCTCCACCCAGCGGCCGCCCTCGGTGATGACCGTGTAGTTGGCGATGCCGGCTCTCGTCATGAGGGCCTCGAAGCTCCGCACGGGGAATGGAAAGATGGAGTCCTCTCGAGTCTCTCCCGGGCCCCGATCCAGAGCGGTCTCGGGCGCAACGCCCCTCGGATAAAGCTTCTCCGCTTCCTCCTTCGGCGTGTAGCGCCCCATCCCGCCCCCGAGGAAGGCGACCCCGCCCGGCTTGAGCACGCGGTACACCTCCCGAATTGCCAGCACGTGATCGCGAAGGAAGGACAGCGTGCCGCGCGACACGATGAGGTCAAAGGTGTTGTCCGGGAACGGCAGGCTGTGCGCGTCGGCGCACACGAACTGGCAGCGGTCGGCCAACCCGGCCTCCTGCGCGTGGCGCCGCCCGATGTCTATGGCTTCCGGCTCGATGTCGAGTCCGGTCACCGACAGCTCCGTCATCTCGGCCATGATGAGGCTCATCTGCCCTGGCCCGCAGCCAATGTCGAGCGCGCTACCGTTCGTGATACCGTAGTCGTCAATGAGTTGTTGGACGACGTTCCGGTAAACCTTGTCGAAACGGCGCGCCGCGCTGCGATCGTAGTGAGCCGCGTCGCTGCCATCGTCGGTCATGTAGCCGTGCCGCAGGAAGATGTCCTGTGCGGTCACGCTGTCGGCGAGGAAGCTCACGAGTTCCTGTGCCGCCTCGGGCTCGTCGCTGCCGGGCGTCACGAAAGCCGTAACTGGCGCGCAGGCCTGATCGCCGGCCTCTGATCGCGGCAGCCGGATCACGACGAAGTTGCGCGGGTCGCCGGCCGCGAACGTATCCCAGGCCAGCACCGCGTCGATCTTGCCCTCGGCTAGCATGTCCATCATGAGGTCGGCCCGCCCCAGCCAGGCGGCCATGACGTCGAGGCTGTCATGCGGGTCGACGCATAGGGAGGGTACCATCTCCTGGATGCGTGAGCGAAGAGCGCTCAGACTGGCCGTGCTGACATCGGGGCTGAGGAGGTCTGAGAGCTCATTGATGCCCTTTGCGTTCTTCGCCGGCAGGATGACGGCCATCCGGCGGCAGAAGGCCTGCTTGCCGGTTTCCGGCCGCACCCAGCCCGAGGCCGCGAAGAGCGCGCTGGAGTTATTGCACGGCGGGATGATGACATCCATGGTCCCTTCCCGCGCCTGCTCGATCGCGCCGGGCGGCACCGGGACGGCGCGGAGCCGCACCTGGTGGCCGGTCTGCTCGACGAAAGCGGCAGCCGCCTCGGCCACTGCCGCCTCGAACTGGTCCGCGACACCCAGGTCAAGCGTGGCCGCGCTCGAGGCGGGGACACCCGCGGCCCCGAGGACCAGTGCCCCGACAGCGGCCAGCGCTCCCCTCAGCGCCGCTCGCCTTCGTCGATTTCGAATCATGTCGTGCTCCTGTGCTTCTCAGAAGAAGAGCTTGCCCGTCAGCAGGAAGTTGCGGCCGGGCCGGGAGAAGGCGGGCATGGTCTCGTATTCGGCGTCCAGCAGATTGTCGATGAAGAGCGATACCTGGCCGGTGCCGACCGGCCGCGTCAGCCTGAGGTCGAAGACCAGGTAGCTGTCCACAGGAGCCGCCGTCTTCATGAGCCGGTTGAGCGCCATGTAGTCGTCGGAGTACTTCATGTTGAGCGAGACGCGAGTGGCGTTCACCTTCGCGCGGTACCCGGCCGCCAGGAGATGTCGCGGCGGCTCCGGCAGCGTGGGGTAGTCCGGGCCAGGGATGTAGGGCTCGTTCTCATTGGTCGCGTCTTCGCGTAGGTAGGTGTAGTTGACGAACCAGAGAGCGTCCTTGCTGATCTCCCTCTCGTACACGACCTCCGCGCCCCACTGGGTCAGGTCTTCCGCCTTGCTCACGTAGGCCAGCGGGCCGATCGCGCCCGGCGGGTCGTTGTAGAGGACGCGGGCGTCTTCAGTGTGGCTGTAGAAGATGTTCGCGGATGCGCTCGACCGGGAATCGAGCCGCCTGGTGGCACCGGTCTCGGCCGCGATGGTGTTCGCCTCTTCCGGTACGATTCCGCGCTGGATGTCGCCATCGGTCGGCAGGGGATGCTCCGTTCCGGTGCCGAGGTGGAAGTGCCAGGTCTGCCGCGGGGAAACGTCGGAGTCGAATCCCAGGGACCAGGTGAACGTACCGTCATATCCGCTGGGGTCGTCGTAGCGACCGCCGAGGCTGAGCCGGAAATCAGGCCGCACAGGTAGAGTCGTCTGGTAGAAGAGACTCCTCGTGCTGCGATCCTGCTCGACAGTCGTGATCTTGGGTTGCGGGAGGGGTCCACTTTTCCCGATATACTGCGTTTGGATCGTGTCAGAGCTGATCTTAGACCACTGCAGGCCGGCCCGCGTCAGCCGCCCCTGCTCGGTGCGTTCGCTGTAGCGCAGGTCGACGCCGGAGTCGTCCTGGGACTCGTCCCAGTTCTGCCTGACCGTCGAGAAGCTGTCATTGGTGAACTGCGTGGTCAAGAAACTGCGGGCGCGGTCGTAGTAGGCGATATCGAGGGTGCTGTCCTCCTCCAGCGCCTTGCTGTAAACGACGTTGGCGAAGTGCTCCTTCCACGGGTCGATCTGCCAGTAGCGCGCTGGGACGATGGTGAAGTCTTCGCTCAAGTCGAGAGTGCGGTGGCCGTCGAGCGCGAAATAATCGATCAGAAGCTTCGAGCCGTCGGGTTCGTTGTAGACGATCTTCCCGAAGACGTTGGTGAATCGCTTCTCCCCGAGCTCGAGGTGGGACTCCGCATAATCCATCCCGCCCTCCACCAGATATGCGAGCCGTCCGTCGCTCACCCCGGCGAGCACGTGCGCTCGCTCTTGGCTGTACGAACCAAGCGATACGCTTGCCTCATGTTCAGCGCCAACCTCGGGCTCTTTCGTCACAATGTTGATCACCGCGCCCGTGGCGGCCGTCGGGCCGTAGACTATCGTCCCGACAGATCGGATGACGTCGATCCGTTCGATGATCTCCACCGGCAAGGTGTAGAGGATCCGGCCTGCGAAGCCCGCCTCCTTGCCGCCTGCTCCGCCGCCGAGGCCGGTGTAGCCCTCCCGCGCGATGGGGATACCATCCAGCAGCACGAGCCTTGGCGGCGCACCGCGGATGGAGAGACGGTTCTCGTAGCGTGCGCCCTGGTGCCGGATGAAGACAGATGGCGTCATGTCGATTGCATCCATCACGAAGCGGGCGCCGGTATCCTCTATGTCCTGGGCCTCGAGTTCGGTCATCGCCTCTCCGGGAGCGGGTGAGATGGAGAGGAGCCCCTCTCGCTTGCCTACGACCTCCACCGCGATCTCGGGGACCTCCTCTTCCTCCTCCGGGATTGCCTCCTCTGCCGCGACCTCCTCCTTCTCGCGTGAGGCCCCCTCGACCGGTGTCGCGGGTTCCGCTGCTTCGAGGGCTGGGTTGTCGGCCTCGGAGTGGGCGGCCGCGCACGCAGCCGGAAGCAATGACATCAGGATGACACACGCGGGCATACAGAGCCTTTGTTTCACCGATCGCCTCCTTACCTACTGCAACTTTACCATAAGTGTAAATGACAACTATGTCCTCCGCAGGTCTTGAAGGTGAAGAGTTTGTGAAGACTCGGCGGGTCCCACGCTATAGTTGCTGAGCTGGGTGCTGGTCTGCCTGTTACGCGCCAATCGAACCGCCTGGATGAGAGTCCAGGGTACGTCGAGGCCTGCTCCCACAGCACCACAGCTCGGTCGGGGTGAGCGGGAAGGCAACTCTCGGCTCGGAAGCGCCGTTCGCGCGTCACTCGCCATCATCGAGAGGTCCCCCAAGCGGCCCTAGCAGCCTCCGCAGCCTGCCGACTGCCGTCTGCTTCGTCCGCGTGTCCGAGTGCAGATAGCGCGCAGTGGTCTGGATGTCCGAGTGGCCCAGCAGTTCCTGCACGGTCCTGATGTCGGTGCCATTGCGGATGAGATGGGTGGCGAAGGTGTGCCGCATGGTGTGTGGTGTGATCCCCCTGCCCTTCAGCCCAGCCTTCTTCACGACGCGGTTCAGTATGCGGTTAACGATGCGGCCTTGGATGGACTCACCGGTCTGGCTCACGAACAGCCGCTGGCAGTTCGTCTTCTTACGGTGCTTCAGGTAGTGCCGGATGGCCCCGATCGCCTGCCCGGTCAAGGGAACTGTCCGCTCCTTCGATCCCTTGCCGTGCACCAGGAGCTGCCCGTTCTGCAGGTCGACATCCTCCAGCGCGATGGCGACGGCCTCGCTTCGTCGCATCCCGGTGGTCAGCAGCAGGATGACGAGGCATCTCGTCCAGGGCCTGTCGGCCGCCGCCACCAGTTGCTGGGCTTCCTCCTGGGAGAGCGTGACGGGCACAAGCTGTTCCGTCTTCGGAAGTGGAAGGCGACGCGCCGGGTTGCCTTGGATGTAGCCCATATCCTGCAGGAAGCCGAAGAACGAGGAGAGACAGGCCAGCTTGCGCCGCACGCTGAGCGGGGCCATCCCCGACAGGCTCACCGCGAACTGAATGACGTGCTGGCGAGTGATCTCACCGGGGCGCGGCAGGTGACCGCTGCCCCCGCTCAGGAACTCCCCCAGCAGGTGGAGGTCTCGACGGTAGGCTCCCACTGTGGAGGGTGAGTAGCTGCGGTAGGAAGCCAGATAGTCAACGAACTTCGGCACGGCCTCGTCGAAGGTGATGGGAGCTTCCTCGGCGGCACCCGATGGAGTTGCGGTCGCTGCATCGACGGCGCTTCCAGCCATGATGTGACGCCTCCTTTGGCACGAGTTCAGGCGTCGCATTCATCACTTGGAAGCCGAAGGAAGTCCAGTGGATAAAGTCCGGTATTCTGAGGACCTATGCACGGGTGCGGGGTTATGCGCCCACGCGATTTGCCCCCTGGAATGGACGACGTTGGCCAAGAAGAGAGGAGTGGGCCTGTAAGCCGAGTTGTCGATCCAGCGGTAGCGGATCGGTGGAGGATCGGTAGAGGTTCGGTGGAGGATCGGTAGCGGCCCGCGCGGGTCTGGGGTGGAGGAACGGTGGCGGTTCGGTAGCGGCCGCAGTTGTCGAATGGCCTCGAATGGCCCCGTTTCCTGAGTTTCCCGGCGGCACACCCATTTGCCATAGCGGCCGACCGTGGCGCCAGGTTCGAGTATCTTTGAGCATGAATCCTGACGGGGCTGAGAAGCCAAATGAGCGCGGATCCCTGCTTCGGCGTGCAGCCCGAACGCGCATCGGGTCGTGCCACATCCGAGTCAGATTCAGCCAGGAACTGGCACGATGCTGCCATCCGCTCGGCGCCTCGACCCGTTACGGTACCCCCAGAGGAACATCAATTTGTGGGCACAGAACGGCGCCTATGGATCCATCGACAGGCGCGGGAAGGGTTGAGCCACCGCAGGCAATGGCGCGCTGAGAAGACTCCAAGGTGGTCTCACAGCCCCTCGACACCCACACACGGTCCTACGGGCCCCCAACACCCGCAGGCGGTTTCATAGGCCCTCAACACACGCACAAGGTCCATTGAAAACTCCGGCTGGTATGGTATACTCAGCACGCATAGACGCGTGCACTTAGCTGAGTGATCTTCCTGAGTGGGGTCAGGCAAACCACTTCGAGGGACGCGAGATGGCGAAGGGTTGCCGGAAGGAAACGATCAGCCCTAGGCACGTGACACCGATCAGTCTCGGTCCTAACATCGGTGGGTCGACCGACCCGCTCTCCGCCCGCGAGCGCGACGTGGTTCGGCTCATGGCACAAGGACTGAGCGACGTCGAGATCAGCCAAGCGCTTTTCATCTCCGTCCATACGGCGCAGTGGCACGCGAAGAGCATCCGACGCAAACTGGGCCTACGTAATCGCGTCCAGATCGCCGCCTGGCGGTACGGCCTTGGGATGATGAACGAACTGGCTGCTCTGGGCCTGCCGGCCGTAGCCCGTTGCCTGCTGACCCGCTTCCCCCCCTGCATTTCCGCCCGAAAAACTCCCATTATTGGAGGGTCATAGGAACGCGAATGGGTGGTACACTATGCGGGCGGGCAGATTGCTTGGAGGAAGGCGCGATGACGAGAGTGCCGATGGGGTCCGCACCTTCCTGGACATTGATCGGCCTTTTCGTTGTGGCCATGGTTTTTTGCATATCACCACGCGGCCGTGCCGAGGCGGCACAGGGCAGCAAGGACGCAACGGAGACGCAGGCCGAGATAAGGAATGACCAGCCCTGCGGGCCAACACCAGTTGAGACATGCGGTGCGACGGCTCTGTCAGACTTTGCTTCCCTGTACGAGATAGTTATCCCACAAGAATGGCTTCAGGAGATCGCGACCGCTCAGCAAGGGCGGCCGATGTCCCTGCTTCAACTGCGAGACGAGCTTCGAGCACTGGGACTCCAGACCGAGGGGTATCGGGCCGACGGCCTCGGTGACATCGCGGCATTAGATAGGCCTGCGATCGCGATCGTCACTGTGAACGGGCAAGGACACTTCGTCGTTATCGAGACGGTCGCCGACGAATGGGTGCGAATGCTAGAAGCTGGGGAGGTTGTTATCGCAACCCGTGAGAACGTCGCTGATGTGTTCTCCGGCTATGTACTCGTACGTGAAGACTCGGACGATCGTCAAGGTAGGATCAGCCAGAGCGCACTCTCGGTGGAACCGAGCATTGCAGAGGCGAAGCCGCAGGAAACAGTAACAGTCGTTATCCGCAACGTGGGAACTACGGCTCGCCTGATAAAGGACGTGGCAGCTCCCGCGGGCTATACTGTGCTCGCCCCTGAAGCCTACAGAGAGCAGTGCCTCATGCCCGGTGAGCAACTTGCCATCTTGTTGGGGCCGACAGGGGATCTTGCGGCGCTGGATCGTCCGCATGATTGCGACACTGGACTTATGCTTATGCCAGTAGTCGTCCACAGTGACGACCCCGTCCGGTTGAGCACTGCACTCTAAGCGTGCCCTGGGGTCCGCCGTTCCAGGTTTCGGCGTCGGTTCTGAGTTTCGGAGCGGGATCGGTGTCCGACCTAGTCGCCCGCAAGAGACGCGTTTCCGTTGTGTATCGAGGGAATCCAGGGGATCTCTACGTGGAGGCGACAGCGCGTTACCTTGAGCTGGGGCTCGTGAGGGAGGAGCTCGCCGGACCAACTCCTTGGGGCCGTCAGGTTGTGTTTGCGGAAATCGAGGTGGGTTTCAGTCCCGGTGAAGAGTTTGCCCCGGGTGACTATGCCGCAGAGTTGGTGTTCTCTGTGTGGGATGCGGAGAACGCGAAGGGCCATGAGGGACCGGCAGTGAGAGTCCCTGTTCGGTTCACTGTCTGGCCGTCAGTCCGCGCTATCCCGCCCCAACTCTTTTTCGGCATACTGCATCCGGGTGACGAGGTCGAGAGGCTTATCGAGATTGGTCCAGTTGAAGTCGGTACGGCAGTAGGCCCTACTGGCAAACTCCCCGACGGTGTCAGAGTGCGTTCGGGTGTGTCCAGTTCCGGGGCAGTTCGCGTGTATGCGTCAGCTATGGCGGAATCTCTCCCTACAGGGGAGAGCAGCGGGAATCTATCCTTAACTCTGCTGAGCGCCGCGGCGCGGCCCGCGGAACACCTGGACATACCGTACTATCTGTATGTAGACCGTGACGTTGCGGGCCGAAAGGTACCGTGAGACTCGAGAGCCAAGTGGAAAAGAGGCGTACCATGCGTATCATGTGGCGAGGCGTGAGACGTTTGGCGCGGCAGTCCGCTTTGGTTGGAGTGGTTTGTCTTGGCATGGCTGTGTCTCGCGCATGCGCTGCCTTGACGACACTCTCCCAAAACGAGATGTCGCGCCTCACGGCAGGGGAGACACTCAGCAACTACCGGTGTGCGTTATCGGTCGACGCGGCGACTTGCGATATCAACTGCAAGCGTATCCAGTACACCGGTAGCGGGGAAGGCATTGAACCTGGGTGGTACTACGCGGAGTGCCTCAACCCGGCATGGTCGAAAGGCTGTACGTCTCAGTCCGGCTATTCCTGCAAAAGGTGTACCATGTTCTGCTCGGCCGGACTCAGGCTGTACGGGACTCTTGGGGACTGCGCTGCGAGCATAAAAGGCACTCAGATCGGCGACACCTACCAGATGGCCTGCACGGGGGCGAACCTTTGTCAGTCATACTACGACCCTTCATGCAGCTGCTAACTACCCCGCTTCACCAACAAGAGATAGAAGGCTCCACTCAGCGAGTGGGCCATTTCAGAACAGATTCATGGCGGAAGCCGGCAGGCCGGTTGATCAGGCTGCTCGTGTGCGCGATAGCGGCCGCGCTTGCATGCGCGGCGCCCGTCTGTTCTTGCCGCGTCGGCGCGGCAACGGAAGGGCGAGCGCAGGGTGGCCTCGCGGTCGGCATTCTAGGTGCCGTTCTAGAGGGCTTAGAAGCTAGGGAGGCATATGCTGACTCTTGGCTGCGGAGCCTAAAGGGTCTCTGGGTGGAGGAAGCATGGTCGGCTCCGCGCGAGTTGCCGCCGGCCAGCACAGGTCCGGCTCAAAGCAGTGCCGCCGGATCAGGTTCTGGTAGCAGTACTGCCAGCGTTGGGACGCGTTCCATATCGGAGGAACCACCCTCGACGACGATCTCTCGCGTATTCTTGATGTTCGAGGATGAGAACTACATATCTGCTCAGCGTGTTCTGAAGCCCTCGACGGAGGAACGAGTTTTCAAGAGGGGCTACGTTGCCGGCGAGGCCTGGGCCTGGGACGGGGCAATCAGTCGTAGTGCTCGTTCACCGATTGCCGGACTGCCCGGGGCGCGTTTGCTCGGGCTAAAGGCTGTTATTCCGGAAGAGCCCGAGGCACGGCTCAGCAGGATCGTCGCTCAGCGGCAGCCGGAGTTCCTGGGGGAGCAGTCCGTTAGCGGCCTTCGGTGTTATCTTGTCGGCTATTCAGTGCCTAAGGGACAGTCGCAACAGGACCGCATGGAGCGGCGAATCTGGGTGTCTCCAGACCGGGGGTACGCGGTCGTACGCGAGGTGGCCGTTGCTGACCGCGTGCGGTTCGTACGATGCTATAGCGATTTCCGGAAAGTTGGGGGCGATTTCTGGTTGCCCTTTCGGTACACCGGTACTCGCGAAGAGCGCGACGCGAGCGGTCAGTGGCAGCCGGTGTCAGGAGTACGCGCGAAGGTGACCTCGCTACGAGTCAACATACCGATACCGAAGCAGCAATTCGGCCCTCCCTCGGGATAGGGATTACTGGTGTTGATAGCTATGCCGCTCGCGGGCTCAAGAGTCAGTCTCGCGATGTTTGTTGGGGCCCTGGTCTTCATGGTTGGCCCAGCCTTCGCGCTCGCCGAATTCGAAAGTGGTGTGACCAACCGCGACTACGCCCCTGGTGAGCGATCCATAGCTGATGCAAGCGCCAGCAATGTGTTCGATCAGCTGTGGTCCCCCGGAGCGCTGTACGGCGGCGATGAGACCTTCTTTGTACCGACCTGGCAGTCAGAACTCAATTCGACTGGCCTGAAGGAAGCCGTGATTACGGGTCTTGCGGCGACGCCGTGCAGTTCAGGGGTATTGTATGCATTGGCAGACTCCTTGGGGTCCCGTCTTGTGGAAGCCGAGGTGGGAGGGGGTAAGCCGAGGTCCGTGGTGGACGCGGACACTCTGGGCCAGGGTCTATGGTTCCGCGCACCGATGTCGCTCTCTCCAAACCGTCGATGGCTCCTTGTCTCGGTGGCCCCGGATCGCCAGGAGGCCCTCGCGACGCTCCGGTCTGCTGCAGGTGACACTGGTAAG
Organism: uncultured bacterium; assembly: GCA_964559435.1. Lineage (GTDB taxonomy): Bacteria > Armatimonadota > Hebobacteria > Hebobacterales > Hebobacteraceae > Hebobacterum. The sequence goes on from CAZLHI010000065.1 coordinate 11,002, forward strand.
GTCATTGAGTCGGTACCAGGGGACCTCTGGCTGGTGGATTGCACTGGGATGACTCCTGCGCGGCTCATCGCGAAGAGGACGAAACTCTCTTCCTGCACATGGTCCCCCTCGGGCGCGTATGCCGCGTGCACCTGGGAGGAGGGTTCTGGCGCGCCAACGGTTGCGGTGCTGGATGCTGATTCCGGTCTAACCCGCGAGCTTATCGCTGGCCATGCATTCCCCCTCTGGTCGCTGGACGGTAGTGCCGTGCTCGTGTATCGCCTGGGAGAAGGCCAGACGATGGTCCGGAGATACGATGTACAGACCGATGAACTGAGTTCGGAGGCTAACGCATCCTTTTCAACACAGGGACTCTCCAGCGCTGTCTGGTCAGCGTTCTCCGAAGTAGGGGCATGGATTGACTCGGCATGCGACCATACCGTCCATATCAGGGGAGTCGAGCGAGGCCACCGCAAGTTCAATGCGCCTTCCGCTGTCGCGCGGCTGCTGGGCTGGTCGTGTGGAGGCAAGCTACTTGCCTTCCTAGGAACAGACAGGCGGATGAGGTTCGCAGTGGGGGGTATAGATGAGCAGGGCATGGACAAGTGGCTCAGTGTTCTACCTGCACCGGACCCTTCGTCCAAGTCGCCTTCGCTTGGATTGGTGATGGACAAGTCGCCCGTGGAGGTGTCCGGAGTTGGCGAGCTCCTGGCGGTATGGGTGGAACTCGGCCATGGACCTGCTCTGGTGTACGTGGACACTCGCGATGACGGCTCGCAGGCACTTCGTGCCATCGGGTTCACGGTGCTCTCTGCGAGCCGTGATTGGGGCTATGACCTGAAGGAGGATCTGCGCCCGCAGGTGATCCGCATGAAGGCGGAGTCAGACCTCTCCCAGTTCTGGACGGCGCTTGGCGCTTACGCAGCAGATCACGGCGGGAAGTTGCCGAACTGCGAGACTGGCGAGGAACTCGCGAAGGCGATGAGGGGCTACCTTGAGCCGTGCTTCCTGTGGCCAGCCTACAGCCCAGGCGCGATTGGAGTGCGACTTCTACTTCCCGGCCAAAACTTCGATAGACTCCGTTTCGGCACCAGCTATCAAGATGCCCGCAAGATAGCCGTGGCAGAGTTGCACAGCGATGACGGATATGTCTTCGTGATGTACCTCGACGCGCGCGTTGATCAGGTTGCTCCAGAGAAACGACCAGTGGCTCGGCCGCTGCATCCTGGCGCACCCGTTGAGTAGGGCACGTCGGAGGCTCGCGGCGAGATCCGCATAGGGATCGTGGCAAGAGTTGTACTCCCGCTATTGTCGACAAGGCTGGCCCAACTGTGCTTGTTCCTATAAGGGGGCCTGGGCAGCGCTTCCAGTTCGTCTGGAGCTGCCCCGACGGCGGCCATCGCCAAGATAGCCGAGACAAGAATCCCACATATGCACAACTGCACCACGCCCGCGGGTATTCGGCCCGGAATGTCGTCCTCTCCAGCCCTGCGTTTCGCGCTGTCT
>CAZLHI010000066.1:0-11892 GCA_964559435.1 uncultured bacterium
CCGCTCAGGGCTGCGCCCTGCCCTTGTTCGTGCTAAAGAACCCGAGAACAGCCGTCGGACTATGGAATAACACGGCCGTCCCCACCATCTGGCGGCAACTGCGTCGGAGGAAGCAAGCTGCGCACCGAGTCAGCCATACTCAGCCCCCGTCAGGCCAACCGCGCCCGGGGCGTGGTCCTGTTTTTGGCCGCCCTGACCGCCAGCATCAGCGTCACTGCCGATGGGAACTTCACAGGGGGAGTACTCACCGCTTTCGCCGGATCCCTTTACGTCTTGCTGACTGCGCTGTCGGGAATCCTCGAAGAGCAAAGCTCCCCCTGCCATATCGCGGTCACACTGGGCGACGTACTGCTTATCACGGGGATCATATGGATCACCGGCGGCGTGCAGAGCGAGTACTACATCCTGTATTATCTCCCGATCATCATCGCGGGGCTGCAACTTGACTTCCGTGCCGGCGTCACGGCCTCCCTCACGGCCGGCGTCCTGTACGCGCTGGCGGCCTTCTGTGCGCCTGCCGCGGCACCCGTAGTTCCGTTCGCTCTATTCCGCGTGGTCACGGTGTGCATTTCGGCCGTGGTGATGCTCGTCTTCTTCAGCCTGCTGAGGCGAGAGGGGAAAGTCAGCGACGACCTCCGTGACACGCTGCATCATTCGCTGCGGCGCGTTGCCGCCGTCTATGACGTCGCGCATGCTGCGAATGCCGGCGCGGACCTCGCGGGAGTGCTCTCCATCATTCTCGACCACGCAGCCCGCGCCACCGGAGCCGCGAATGGCTCCGTCTTTCTCCTCATCGATGATGACCATCTGAAGCCGATGGCTTCGGTCTCCGGCGCAGCGGCCGGCGGCGAGCGGCGGAGCGCTTTTCCCATCGAGCCAGCGCGCAGGGCCATCGCTGCGCGATCGCCCATCACGATCGAGTCGAGACCCGACGGGGCCGCTAACTCAGATCGCGATGGGAATGCCGTGTACGTGCCGCTTTTCACGCCGGCAGGGCCGGTAGGAGTGCTCTCACTGGTTTCGGGCGAGGGCCGGAGATTCGGCCGGAAACAGCTAGACTTCCTCAAGTCGCTTGGCTCGGAAGCAGCGCTGGCCATCGAGAACGCGCAGCTGCGGTCCGAGCTGCGCAAATTGGCTGTCACTGATCATCTGACCGGCCTTGCAAACCGACGAGAGATAGAACGGCGGCTCGGCACCGAGATCGAGCGGGCGGCCAGGTACGACCGTGCGTTGTCCCTGCTGATGATCGACGTCGACGACTTGAAGAAGGTGAACGACCAGTTCGGCCACGCAGTGGGCGACGAGGTGCTGCGCGGCCTGGCGCGGCTCTTCCACACCGAGATGCGCAGCTCGGAGCTAGCTGGGCGTCTTGGTGGCGATGAGTTTGTCGTGGTCCTTCCCGAGATTGACTCTCGCCAGGCCGCCGCTGTGGCAGAACGCCTGATAGAGGGGTTCTCCGCGGTGCTGCGTTCCTGGCCGAAGCTACGCGATGCCGAACGCGTCGCGGCGACAGCTGGCATCAGCGTCGGCATCGCCTGCAATGACGACGGGCCGGTGTCTTTGAAGCAGCTCACCGCCCGCGCGGATGCCGCCCTGTATGAGGCAAAGCGCAGAGGGAAGAATCGCGCATATACGGACTCCGGATCCGGGCAGCTACCACTGCCCACCGGCCGCCAGCCAGCGCCGGCTACTTAGCGGCCCTCACGGCCTGTGGGCCGTAAGCCTTCGCAATCTCGTGCTCAATCGCCTGTTTCAGGTCGTCCTCTGTCCAGAAGCGTCCTATGTCCCGGACGAAGTCAACCGTCCGGACGCCAACGGGACCTTCGAGGTCCACACTGTTTTCGCCGTTGAATAGCATGGCCGCGACTTGGATCTCCGCACGCCTCATCATTGCAGCCCCTTCAGGGGTGCGGTAATCGATGTACATAACGTGCAACTTGCCCGGATACTCCTCCGTGGCCGCCTTCTTCAGCAGATCAACCAGACGCTGATGTCGTTCATCAATGGGATAGAAGGCCTCTATCTGGACCTTCGCATTCTCAGGACCCCATTCGTAGAAGGGCTCTTCCGGCAGCGGAGTGTCCCTCCCCACGACGCCTGGCAGCGTCTGCCGCGGGCCCTTGAACTGCTGACCGGGCAGGGTCGGCCGGCCGCAGCCGCTGGCGATCAGGATGAACGCGGCTATGACAGACGCACAGCAAAGCCGGGCGCATCGCTTCATCTTAGCCCCTCCACTTTTCGCTCAGTCCTCCCACGTACTCAATCCATAATACGAATTCCCCAGAGGGCAAATCGAGTCCTGTTGCATCACTTGTGTGTCTGGTATCCCTATCGCTGCGTCCTTCGCTCTCGTTGCAGAAGCGTTCGCGCGGTAGCACAGGACAGGTTGCGGGGCAGGGCGGCGGTGGTACAATATGCATGAGCTAGGCTGGAGATCGAACACCAGCACCTGGGGACGAACAAGTGCGACCTGAACTCGAGAACAAGTACGAAGGGCTGAAGAACACACTGGCGGACTCCGGCGGGGTGCTGGTCGCCTTCTCCGGTGGCGTTGACAGCTCATTGGTGCTGAAGGCTGCAGTAGATGCCCTAGGGGACCGCGCCCTGGCCGTCACAGTGACCTCCCCGATCCATCCTCGGTCCGAGGCGGAGGAGGCAAGGCGCGTGGCAAAGGCAATCGGGGCGCGCCATATGGTCGTGGAGATCAATCCGCTTGGAGCCGAGGGAGTGGCGCACAACCCGCCGGACCGCTGCTATCACTGCAAGCACGCCGTCTTCTCTAGGCTGCTCGACATCGCCGCGGAAGAGCATCTGCCAGTCGTTGCCGATGGGAGCAATGTGGACGACACAGGCGACTACCGCCCAGGAGCACGGGCGCTCGAGGAACTCGATATCAGGAGCCCACTCCGAGAGGCGAGCTTAGGCAAACAAGACATACGTGAGATATCGAAGGAACTCGGGCTGCTGACATGGGATAAGCCGGCCTATGCTTGCCTTGCGACTCGGATCCCGTACGGGGAAGAACTCACGCCAGAGCGTCTGCAGCGTATCGAGGCAGCGGAAGACGTGCTGCGAGGCATGGGGTTCCAGCAAGTCCGCGTGAGAGACCATGGCGAAATCGCTCGAATCGAGATCGCCGCCACCGATTTCGGGCTCGCCCTTAAGCCCGAGAACCGCGCCCGCATCTTGGAGGAGCTGCGTGGCCTCGGCTACGGCTTCGTGGCATTGGACCTGGAAGGTTACCGAATGGGGAGCATGAACGTGGGCCTCTCGCCTGAGATGCGCGGCGCAGGGAGCGATTGACCGCACCGCCATAGGGATCGCACCAAACGCGGCGCAGTTGGCCCTTCCTCGCTCGGGTCGCCGCGCGCAGGTCCCCCCGAGGTCGCAGCGTGACCAATGCCCCCACAGGCCAGTTCGATCAGGCATAGGACGAACAGGGAGCTCTTGGCCACAGAACCTCTCCTTCCCAACACACTGGCTCGCCACCAACACCGTGACGGTTACCCTTCGAAGAGCCGATTTCGTGCGTCTGAGGGCCTACAGGCGCCTCCAGGGCCCCTGCAAGTCCAGGGAGCCCGTCCTAGGCGCTGGGGCGCGCGGGAGCCAGCAGGCGTTCTGTGCTAAGATAGAGACGCCGAGGGCGGGCGCCAGACGTCGATGGGAGGCGCTCAATGGGCGCTAGCAATATCTCCTTCGTACCGTGTCCGTGGTGCCGACGCGCAGTGCCAGCCGAGAACGAGAGATGCCCGCACTGCGGACGAGAGATGCAGCAGGAAGGGCTGCGGCCGATGGGGGACATAGCCGACGCACCCCCCGCAGAGGGAGATGTCCCCCTCGGAGAACGACCCGCCCCTCGCCTGCGTGACCCGCGAGCGGAGTTCGAGCGGCGGCGTGCCGAGCGCGAGGCAGAGGCGGAGCGCCTGGCGCACCGTGGGTATGGTGAGTACCTGCGACACCTGATCAAGGTTGATCAGGTGTTCGGCCTGCTGCTCGCGCTGATGGTGCTGAGCCTCCTCAACTGGTTTGTGAGCGCCGCGCGAGCCGCGGTGGCTGGAGAGTTCTGGTACCTACAGGGCGTAGTCGCCGTCTTCATGCTGGCGATGCTGGTCGGCATATTGACATTCCAGCGCTGGGCGCACACGGTTGTCGTGTGGCTGGCTGGGGGCGCTGCGATCGGGGCTCTCATCGGAGCGTTCAAACTGGTAGTCGCGCCAGCGTTCGTTGAGTCCGGACTGCTCCTAGTATGGATGTGGGTAAACTGGGTCTTCACCACGGCCGTAATGATCTTCGTCCTGGTGGTGCTGTGCGAGCGCAGCGCGTACTTCGAGGGCGCAGGCGCCCGTGTTGAGCCGAAGCGCACACGGCTCGCTGACTTCCTGAGAAAGGAACACTGGGAGAAGGCCGGCTCCCGCCCAGACCCTGAACTCCCGCAGACAGCGCCGAGGCCGAAGATGGCGTCGCGGCCGAGTCAGTATGCAGGACCGCACGCAGCCGATGAACAGAGACCCACTGCCGGCGGCGGCACGATGCCGACGGTGGAGCGTGCTGCGGCCCATGCCCGGGCGGCCATGCGGCCACTGCCATCTGCGCCCCAGGAGGCGTCCGGGCAAGAGACTGAGCGCGCCGAGGACGAAGGCCTGCGGCCGCTCGGCGGACCTTCCGCCCCTCCCCCGCCCGCGGCACAGCCACCGCCTCCAGCGTCGCAGAGTGCAGACTCGCGATACAAAGTCGAGCCGCTGCCGCCGGCGCCCGGCCAGGCACCCACCGATTGGTCTGCCATGCGGCGCGCGGCCAGCTGGGCGCACCTCAAGGAGCTGGCTCGGGAAGACCCTTTGTTCGGCGCACTCCTCGTCGCTCTGGCGGCGCAGGGGCTGCTGATAGTGATCCTCCAGCCCCGCCTCTGGTCCATGCTGGGAGCGGTGGGGTTGGTGTGGGCTGTGGCTTCCCTCCGTCGCTGGGCCTACTACGCGGCCTTGATGCTCTCGTCCCTGCTGGCCTTCGGGCATGTCCTGCTGCTCTACTCGGCCTACGCGACGTACGACGGCATCGAAGCCGGGGGCCTGGTCTACTATCTAGGCATGATAGCCGTCAACGGGTTCATCGCATTGGCGCTGCTGGCTCGGCGAGAGTACTTCGAATAGGAAAGAGGCAGGGCGCGGCGGCCCTGCCTCTCCGGCCTGGTTTTGCCGGGGGCTCGCCGACCTAATAGGGATAGTTGTAGCTCAGCCCGAACCCCAGGTCCGCCCAGTCGAACAGACCGGCGTCGATCCGGAACTGCCTGCCGACCCGGAAGCGGGCGCCCAGGTTGAAGTCCTCGGTGTCGTACTCGAGCATGAGCTTCAAGTCAGGGCTAACGTTGGCAGCAAGGCCGCCGAAGATTCCGTCGAGTTGGCCGCCGCCGAACCCAACGTGGAACTCGCCTGCGCTGAATGTCCCGTAAGGTGTCTCGTACGCGCGACCGAACGTCTGGGTCATGGTGAGATAGACGGTTGCATCGACCTCGCTGGCCACATCGATGATCCCCGCGGCGAACGCGGGCTTACCTGCGCGCGCAGGCCGGAAGGCGTATTTCCCATTGATGAAGACGTCGTCGGTGCCTGCCTCGCGCCTGATGACCGCGAGGCCGACCTCGAGGCCTTCACCGACGCCTAGATTGCCCGCGTAGATGTCCGGATCGTCGAGCTCGTCTCTCTCGATGTGGAAGATGCCGGCGTTGAAGGCCTGGTCACTCAGCGCCTCGGCGGTCGGGACCCTCAGGAGCCCCGTGTAGCCGAAGTAGGAGGGGTCGGCCGCCGCGCTGGCCGACAACAGCGCAACCAACGCCAGCATACAGCAGAAACACACACACGTTCGCGTTCTCACTTGTGTTGCCTCCGACACGTCTATTGTCCCGCCGCGGCCGGCCAGTCTCATCAGCAGCTCACCGCCGATTCACCGCTGTCCGGCGGATGGTTGCGGGGCAGCGGCTACTCTTCGCTCCTGCCCACCGTCTCCCTGAACTTCTTCTTGGCCCCCTCAGCGAGCTCTTTGCTGCGCTGTTTGAGTCGGAGCCTCGCCTCGGCCCCTCGCCAGGGGCTCAGCAGCATGGCGGCAGCAGCGCCCACCAAGCTCCCCACAAGGCCCGCAAACAGGACTCTCCCGGCGCCTCGGCGGCGCCGAGGTTCTCCTTCGGCCTGTCCGCTCTTCTCCTCATGATGCAGCATAGCTTCCCTCCCGCAACGCAACCACAACAAGTTGGCACGTCCGCGCTGCATGTTGCGCTATGAAGAACCCCTTCCCTGTGAAGTACACCGCCGTTTGTCAGGCAAATGCAACATCGGATTTGCGCTAAGCTGCCCGGACAGCAATCCGGGCTCCAGCCCCAGCGCGATCGCGTCCGGGAATCCTTGGGGGAAAGAGGTCCTCGTACAGGTCGCCAGGCCTCGCGGGGCAGAGCGCCCCCAGAAATGACCGAGGGAGAGCTAGTTGGTAGTCACGCGGCGCCGAGCGGCCGCGCGACACCGGCGGCGATGAAGTTCGGACTACTTGCTGATTCTCACGCGGCGGGCGGGGTCGATGCCGACGCTTTGTGAGCTGAGTTGGAACTGGTTGGCGAGCTGATGCTGGAGACGGCGCAGGTAGGCCGACTGGGGAGTAAGCTCCACAGGCTCCGAGGTCTCGAGGACATGCTGAATCGCCGTCTGCGCCTCCCGCAGGGCATGGTCCTGGGCTGACATTCGGCTCAGGTTGAAGACCTCTCGCAAGGCCCCCAGAATCTGATGATACGTGTTCGACCGGACGACGTGGACCGATATCCCGGCCCCCACCGCGTCCTGGAACTTGCCTGTGTCTCGCCGATAGTGCGCCTTCAGCGTCAGCACCACGTCGGCCTGATCGGCGTGCTTCACGATCTGGGCGCGCAGGTCGAGATCGTGCAGGGCACGCTCCAGCTTATTGCGGCTGACGCCGTAGGGGAAGATGCGCAGCTCGCGTCCGTACGGAACGCTTACCTCACGCGATCCCTCAGTCAAGAGGTGAGCGCGCGCGGCATCTGCGAAGGATTCCTGGGCGGCGATCACCTCGACTTCGCCTGCGGGCGTGAGCCGCCGGATCTCGGGCGAAACCACCAGCCCTCTGAGATAGGCGTCGACGACCTCTGCAACATCGTGGTGTATGGCGAGCTTGTTGATCTCAAGGATCTCGATCACGACGTCGAAGGTGGGTGGCGCCTTTCGCTCGAGGACCGTCTTCTGTGTGCCGCGCCGCCTCGCTTCCTCATCGCTGAGAGTGACGGCGTGGATACCGCCGATCAGGTCGGCGAGTGTCGGATTGACAATGAGATTGTCGAGGGTATTGCCGTGCGCAGTCCCGATGAGCTGCACGCCGCGCTCGGCGATGGTCCGAGCAGCCAGCGCTTCCGCCTCGGTGCCGATCTCGTCGATCACAATGACCTCAGGCATATGGTTCTCGACGGCCTCGATCATCACGTCGTGCTGCAGGTGTGGCCTCGGCACCTGCATGCGCCGAGCCCGGCCGATGCCGGGATGCGGGATGTCGCCGTCACCCGCTATTTCGTTGCTCGTGTCGACGATCACGACGCGCTTGTTGAGCTCGTCCGCGAGGATGCGCGCGACCTCGCGCAGCTTCGTCGTCTTGCCGATGCCCGGCCGGCCGAGGAGCAACATGCTCTTCCCCGTGTCCACCACGTCGCGGATAATATCGACGGTACCGTACACGCAGCGGCCGATGCGACAGGTTAGGCCGACGACGCGGCCCTGGCGGTTGCGGATGGCGGAGATGCGGTGGAGCGTGCGCTCTATCCCGGCCCGGTTGTCATCGGTGAAATCGCCGACGCGCGCGACGACGTAGTCGATGTCCTCGCGGCTCACGGCGTCTTGCGAAAGAGTGACGACCTGGCCGGGGAACCTCGCCTCCGGCTCGCGCCCGAGATCCAGAACCACCTCCAGCAGATCCTCGCGCCGGTTGACGTCGCGCAGGCCGGACACGACGCGCGGGGGCAGCGCCGTGAAGAGAAGATCGAGATCGTCGGTAATCTTGAGCTCACGCATTGGCTGCTGCTAAGGAGCCGGGACAAGCTGGGCCAATCCCATTATTCCCAGTCAGCACCCAGAAATCCTACGGAAGCACTGCCAGGTGTTCGGCTGCGGCCCTGATCATCACCTCGCCGGAAGGGACTTCAGGACACCCAAGATGACCTCCAGCGCCCGCTCGATTTGCTCGGCGCCAAGGTCGTTGTGTGTGACAAGGCGGAGGCGATGAGGGCCCGTAGCATGGCAGAGGATCCCCTTCTCGGCAAGCCTACCGGCGAACGCGGCTGCTGACAGGTTGAGCGACGAGGTGTCGACCAGCACGATGTTCGTCTGCACCAGGTCCAGGTCGACCAGCTCCGCTCGCGTGCCATGGATACCCTCAGCTAGACGGCGCGCTTTGGCGTGATCCTCGGCCAAGCGCTGCACCATAGTGTCGAGTGCCACCAGGCCGGCAGCGGCCATGTGGCCGATCTGGCGCACTCCCCCGCCCACTCGTTGTCGCCTATGCCGGGCGCGAGCAATGAGATCGGCATCGCCACACAGCAGTGAGCCATAGGGCGCGCACAACCCCTTGCTCAGGTCCACCATAACAGACTGGCACCCGCTCGTGAGGACACTGACGGGCACGCCGAGCGCAACTGCTGCATTCCAGACGCGCGCGCCGTCCAGGTGGACCGAGATCCCGTGCGGCCGCGCAATCTCCCAAAGCTGCTGCATATAGCCTGGATCCAAACACGTCCCCCCAGCCATGTTGTGGGTGTTCTCGGCGACTATCAGGGCGGTCCGCGGCTTGTGACTCGTCCCGGCCTCCAACTCGGCTTCCACCTCGTCGAGAGCCATTCGCCCTGCAACACCCGCGATCGTGCGCGGAATGCCCCCGGCGATGGCCGTGATGCCTCCTGACTCATAGCGGAGGAAGTGGGAATTGCGCTCGGCGATGACCTCCTCGCCGGGGCGGAGGTGACACATGAAGGCCACGAGATTCCCCATTGTGCCTGAGGAGCAGAATACCGCGGCCTCGTGGCCGGTGATCTCGGCCGCCTTGGCTTCGAGGCGCTGTGCCGTAGGATCGCCCTCGCGGATGTCATCTCCGACCTCGGCCTCGGCCATTGCCTGCCGCATCTCCGGTGTGGCCTTGGTCACCGTATCGCTTCGGAGATCAGCAACTATCGTTTCGGACACAGAGCACCTCCACATCAGGTTTGAGCCCGCGGCCACAAGGGCGGTCCTTTACAGGGCGGAGACAGCTAAGCGTTACGACCGGGTCCCAGTAGGCCGCGTAGCGGCGCGGCGGCCGACGAGGTCCGTCGACTAGTCCCCGTCCACAGATTTGCGATCAAGCGGGCCGTGACCTTCACCGTTCGCCTCCTGAGCGCGAGTTTCGGCCGCAAGCATGGTATAATTGCCGGGGTCGGGCTAGCTGAGAAGGGAGCGAGGAGTGAACATCATCCAGAAGGGCTACGGCGAAGTGAAGCTGTCTGAGGGCGCCACGCTCCAAGGGGAGATCACCCTCTACGCAGAGGGATGGCTGGCCGTGACGCTAATGCCACCTGCGGAGGAGGAGGGCGCGCGCTGGTTTCCGCGAGAGAAGGTTAGCGAACTCGTCTGGCGCAAGAGCATCGCGGTCCAGCGGCCGGAGTAGTCGCCGTGCCAATGGCAATCTGGTAGTTTAGGAAGCGATATATGCTACGCGTGAGAGTATTGCCCTGTCCCAAGCTTGCCCGCAATTCAAGAATCGGGCGCGAGGGCGGGGACGTGGTGCTGCCCGAGGGCGGACGCGTCCGCGACTTGCTGGTCGAAGTCGGGTTGTTCGATGAGGAAGTCAGGCGTGTGATGATTAACGGCAGGCGCGCGCGGCTTGACACATCCCTTCGCCGCAACGATGTCGTGCGCATAGAAGCCTGACCTGCGCCACGCATGTTTTCTTTCCCGGCTCCGCCGCCCCGGAGGGGGCGGCGTTTCGCTTTGCGGCTATGCTCGCCGCGCCCGCCCGGGCAGTCCGGAACCGCACGCACTTGTGGATCGTCTTCGCGACATTCCCCGCCCCAACGAAGATTCGCAACGTGCAGGGCGCCGCGCTATGATGAGTGCGGATGCACACTGATTATCTGCGGCCCCCACCGTGCTATGTGGGTCGCCTCGTGGTGGTCTGGGGGGCCCGACTGCGGGGTCGCGTGAGAGCTGCGCCGGCAAGCGACTTGCTGGCGCAGTTTGCTGTCAAGGGGAGGCGGAGCCGTCAGTGCGCTTGGCGTGCCGAGAACCGCGAACTGCCCTGTACTCGGAATCACCCAATAATGCCAACGTCTGGCAAGGATGGCAATCTGTCCTTGATGAAGCCCTTAGCTGCTGGGGCGTCAGCAGTTCCCAACCGACGTGGGAGGTCCGACCTCGTCATGACGAAGGGATGGGTCGCTGTGGTTCTGTTGGCCGGAGCCGGCCTTGCCGCGCGTCCGTGCGCGGCTCGTACGCAGGGGCCAGCGGCGGAGGAACCGGCACGATACGAGTCGCTGTCCCTCGAGACCGCGATCTCCGAGGCCGTGGACAGCAGTGAGGAGCTGGCGGCTTTGCGAGAGCGAATCGCTGCGGCCGAAGCTTCGATCAGGCCAGCGAAGTCATTGCCTGACCCGAGGATCTCGCTGGCGTTCTCGAACGTCCCTGTGGGAGGGTTCGACCTCGACCGCACGCCGATGACAGGGGTGGAGCTGGGGATAGAGCAGATGGTCCCGGCGAGCAGCAAGCGGCGACTCAAAGGCGAGACGCGCTCGATCGGGGCGGAGGCACTCCGGGCCCGATACGCGGATCGGCGAAACGACACGGTACGCCGGGTCCAGCGCGCCTATTACGATGTGCAGTACTACGATGCTGCAGTCGCAATCGCTGAGCAGAACAAGACCGTGGCCGAAGACCTGCTGGAGACGGCAGAAGCGCGCTACGCTACGGGGAAGGGCCTACAGCAGGACGTGTTCCGGGCGCAGGTGAGGTTATCCCGCAGCATTGACGACCAGATCGCCGCCAAGCGCGGCAGGGCGGCGGCCGCGGCCCGCCTCAACAAGCTGCTCTATCGGCCTCCAGACGCGCCGGTGCCCGAGCTACCCGCGCTGGAGAAGGAGGAGCTGCCGCTGAACGCTGCCGCGCTACGGAGGCAGGGGGTCGAGGCCAACCCGCGCGTCGCGGAGGCGCTGAAGCGGGCCGAACAGGCCGATTCCGAGGTGGGCCTGGCTGAGGCCGGCCTGAAGCCAGACTTCGCGCTCGGGTTTCGGTACCGGATCCGGCAGGAGGTCCCTGGTGATCCCGCCTTCGGCGAGGACTTCTGGAGTGCCTTCGCCGCGATGACGCTGCCGTGGGTGTACAGGCGGGACACTGTCGATGAAGACGTGAAGGCGGCATCGGCGGCGCTGGCCGCGGCTGAAGCGGATCTGGCGGCGCTCCGGAATGAGCTGGCTGCGACGGTAGAGGAACTGCTGGTCGACATCCAGCGGCTGGATGAGCGGATCGCCCTGCTGGAGACAGGACTGCTGCCGCAGGCGGAGGGAGCTCTGTCGTCTTCGTGGGCCGCCTACGAGACAGGCGCGGTCGAGTTCCTCACCGTGCTCGATAACCAAAGGAACGTCTACGATCTCCACCTCCAGCGGAGCAGGCTGCTGGCGGACCACGCAAGAGCGCTGGCGGAGCTCGAGTACGCGGTGGGAGGGTTCCCAGGTGACATCCCGACCTAATAACAGGACAGCAATGATCAGGAGTAGGGGCCGAGCCCTGCGGCGCGTCGTGCCACTCGTCTTGATCGTTGCCCTTGTAGTAGCCGGCCTTGCGTTGGGCGTGTGGAGGTGGCGCGCGCGCGGGGGGGAGCAGCGGCAAGCGA
>CAZLHI010000067.1:0-11883 GCA_964559435.1 uncultured bacterium
TGTGACGATGACGATTGAGCTGATCCAGCCGATTGCGATGGAGGAAGGGCTGCGGTTCGCCATTCGGGAGGGCGGCCGCACCGTCGGCGCCGGCGTCGTCACCACGGTGGTGGAGTAGGGCGCGGAGCAGGCGCAGCTCGCGCGTCTAGACTGGTTTGCTTGGCCGGGGCGTTGCATTGAGCAGCGCCCCGGCTGCTCTGACCGGCTTACAGGCATCGAGCGACACCGTGGCGAAAGCATCCGCGGAGCGGCACAGTGATGTTCCGGCGCTGGGCGGAGACTCGGCTCTATCGGAGATCTATGCAGCTTGCCGTCGGCGAGCTGCGGCGAGCTGCGAGAACGCCGAACGTCCTCGAGAAGCTGCACGCGCTCGACACGGCTGAGCAGAAGCTGAAGGATGCCCAGTGGCTCAGTTCACACGAAGACAAGCATCGCTTCCAAACCGGCCTGGCCGAGATCGAGCGAAGTCGCCACCAGACCTTGAAGCAGGCGATCATTTCCGTTAACCGCCTTCTCGAGTCGGCCGGCGAAGAAGCGGCCGATAGCGCCGAGATGCTGAAGGCGGCGGGACAGCTGCTGTCGTTCCTCAACTACTACCTCCCAGACGACTCTGCGGTCGAGCTCGCCACGGCGCGCCTGCGGGAGCTGGGTGGAGAGCATCCAGCGTACTCGCCGGTGCCGGCACTGTCCGAGATGTACCACCGCCCGAAGAGAGGTGTGGGCTGTGGCACCGCCATCGGCCTCATAGCTTTGCTGGCTCTGTGCTGCGCGACAGCCGTGCAGGTCTTGCGATGACGGAAGCCACTGATTTCGCTTGGGCAGCTCGCGCGTGACTGTGCTTCGCGTCGGAACTGGTGAGCGCAAGATCACACCGCCAAGCGGCGTCGATCTGGCCGGCTTTGCGCTTCGCGAAGGTCCGTCCGAGGGCATCCACGATGACTTGTGGTGTCGAGTGGTCGTCCTCGACGACGGCGAGACACGTGTCGCGCTGGTAGCGCTCGACCTCTTAAGACTGGATTTCGAGCTTGACGCCGCCATCCGATGCGAAGTGTCGGCGACGGGCGAACTCGACCCTGCGCATGTTCTCCTCAATTGCAGCCACACACATGCCGGCCCCGCCACCGGCGGTCTAGAGGGGACGGGAGTCGCAAATCAGGATTATGTCTCACAACTCCCCCGGCTCGTCGCCATGGCCGTTCGAGACGCGACCTCGGGCCTCATCAGATGCGACTTGTCATACGGAGAGGCGCCAGTTCACATAGGCATCAACCGCCGGCAGGCGACTCCGGAGGGCAGCGTTCGCATCGGGCGGAACCCTACCGGGCTGACTGACACGCGGATGCGAGTCATCCGAGCCGACACCGACGAAGCAAGTCCGGCAGTAATCGTGTTCAACACCGCCTGCCACGGCACAACGCTCAAGGAGGACAACACATCGGTTTCGGCCGAGTGGATGGGAGCCGCAGCCAGTCTCCTGCGGCGGACCGCGGTGGGCGATGCAATGCCGGTGTTTCTCCAGGGATGCTGCGGCCAGATCAATGCGGATGCTGAATCGTGCTTCGAGGAGGTGGATCGGCTGGGCGCGGAGGCGGCGGAAGCCGCGGCGACAGCGGCGTGCCGGGCGGAAGCATTCGAAGCCATCCCGCTCGGAGGCAAGCTGGAGCGCATAGGCCTACCGGTTGCAGATGCCCCACCGGCTGATCGTGCCCAGGCCGACCTCCGTCGAGCGGAGGAGGTCGCCGAGCAGGCTTGGCGAGAGGGGCTGCATCCCTATCTAATCAGGGCGCAAGAGTCTCTGGTGTCACATGCTCGTCGGATGCTTGAACGGTCTGAGCGGCGAGCGCCGGGCGAAACCGTGCCGTTCGCCGTACAGGTGGTGCGAATCGGCGAGCTGGCTATCGTCGCGCTGTCCGGCGAAGTGTTCTTCGAGTTCGCCCAGCGGATAGCGGCCGAATCGCCCTTCCGCCACACCCTCGTCCTCGGGTACTCGAACGGCTGTAGGTGCTATGTTCCTACAGAGGAAGCTTTCGTTGAGGGGGGATATGAGGCAGATGACTCGTTTCGCTGGTACGGCATTCCACCGTTGATGGCGCACGCTGGCGAGGTCATGACACAGGCGGCCGTGAAGATGCTGGCCGACTTGCACCAAGGGACTAGTCAATGAGCAAGCTGGCTCTGCTGGGCGGCGACCCCGTCCGAACCAAACCGTGGTCCAGCTGGCCCGACGTGCGCGAGGAAGATGTGGCAGCCGTGGCGGCCGTCGTGCGGTCCGGCAAGTGGTGGCAGCACGAGGGAGATCAAGTTGCCGCGTTCGAGCGGGAGTTCGCCGAGTACCATGAGGCCGGGTTCGGCGTGACTATCAACAGCGGGACCGCCGCCCTCCATATTGCTCTTGAGGCCCTCGGGATCGGGCCCGGAGATGAGGTGATCGTCCCAGCGTACACCTTTCAGGCCACCGCGTCGAGCGTAGTTCTCGCCAGCGCGGTGCCCATGTTCGCCGACGTCGAGCCCGACACGATGAACATCGACCCGGACTCAGCCGCCGACCTGGTGAGCGAGCGGACGCGGGCAATACTCCCAGTCCACATCGCAGGGCTTCCAGCGGCGATGGCGCGCCTGATAACACTCGCGAAAGAGCGCGAGCTGCTGATTCTCGAAGACGCGGCTCAGGCCCATGGCGCTATCTGGCACGGTCGCAAGGTCGGCTCAATCGGCGATGCTGGTGCGTTCAGCTTCCAAGCCAGCAAGAACCTGCCCTCCGGGGAGGGCGGGATCATTCTCACGAGCAACGAGGAGACTTACACACGAGCGTCCGGGTTGCGCGACTGTGGGCGTCTCGCGGGCAGGCCGTTCTATGAGCACCACTTCGTGGGCTACAACTCCCGGATGACCGAAATGCAGGCCGCGCTGCTCCGATCTCGGCTGCGCCACCTGGAGGCGGAAACGGAGATCCGATACCGGAACGGCCGCCGCCTCACCGAGCAGCTATCGCGTCTCCCGGGAGTTTCTCCGATCGACCCCGACCCTGGAGGGGGTGACCGCCGTGCCTACCACCTATATCCAATCCGGCTGCAGTCCGTCACTCTCGACGGACTGAGGCGGGAGCGCTTCATGGAGGCGCTTCGAGCCGAGGGAATACCGTGTATGGCCGGATACGGGATACCAGTCTACCGAAATCCCGTGTTCGCCCAGCTGAAGCTGCGGCCCCGCGGGTGCCCCGTGTCGTGTGAGTTCTTCTCGGGGTCGGTGGACTTCAGTAGCGTGTCGTGCCCCGTGGCCGAGCAGCTATGCGATGAGGTCGTATGGCTACCGCACAGCCTGCTGCTGGGTTCTGACGAAGACATGAATGACATCGTCCGGGCGGTAGAGAAGGTCGTCGAAAGGCGCGCCGAACTGTTCTCGCTATGACAGCCCTGCTGACCGCTTCTTCAGCCGTTCGGCGAACTCCCCCGGGGCTGGTTGACGACCCACCGCGCGCAGCAGCCGCGTGCAACGCGCTGAGGCCGCTTTTCCCGCCTCCCGAGGGCTCAGGAATCGCGACGTTGGTGAAAGTGTGGTCTATCTAGATGAGGGGCGCCGCGGCCGGGAGATGGGCCCAGCGACTCAGTGGCTGGCCGCGCGAGGCCACTCCAGGAGAGTGCCGTTATGGACACAGAAGCTGCGCCGACGGGGGACGCGAGCGAAGGCCGTGAATTCAACGTCCTGATCGTCGAAGACGAGGCCCGTACGAGGGAGCTGCTCAAGGCAGCGGTGAGCGGGGCCTCAATGCCGTGTCGTATCATCGAGGTAACTACGAGTGAGGCCGCGCTCCAGGCTGCCGGGGAGGCTCGTCCAGACTTGGTGCTTCTTGACATCGTCCTACCCGGCTCACAGACCTCCGGCGTCCTGCTCTGCCAGGAACTCTGCAAGGACAGACGGACAAAGGTCGTTATCGTGACTGCCCACACGCAGGAGTCGATTACCCAGGCCTGTCTGAGTGCCGGAGCCATCGAGTGGGTCAGCAAGCCGTTCTCGGTTGCCGATCTGAGGGACAAGATCGAGGTCTGGCTGAGCACGTGATCGCAACAGACGGGGTCGGGCGCGGGAGGCAAGTTCGAAGCCTCGCGTGTACAGCGGGCCCATCCTAGTGGCGCATGATGGGCTGGAAACCGCTCTGCCGGCCGGAGGGTTGACGCGCCGAGTGCCTTGTGCTAGAGTGATTGTCGAGTTAGGATTCTCTGAGCCGTGCGGAGAAGACGAGAGGCCGCCGGCTCGGTTTGTCTTGGCCTCCGGAAGGCCGTCAAGAAGGGAGTTCTCCCTAGTGGCGCGGCAGGGCCGCATTCATGACCGAGGGTTCTGGTGGGCATGCACTGAATGCCGCAACCGGAACTACACGAGCTATAAGAACAGACGAAACGACCCGGATCGGCTGCAGTTGCGGAAGTACTGCCCGGCCTGTCGCAAGCACACGACGCATCGAGAAACAGGACTCACGGCGCGCGCAGGGGGCAGGTAGACCGCGCGCAGGGCTGCAGGCCCGTAGCTCTAACTGGTAGAGCGCCGGTCTCCAAAACCGGAGGCTGTGGGTTCGAATCCCGCCGGGCCTGCCATTTGCCATTATGGGGGCCTGTACGAGGCTGAAAGCGTGAGAGCGGTTGCACAAGAACAGCGAGCCGGCGCAGGCCGAGCTGGGATCTGGTGGAAGATCAAGAGCTTCTTCCGCGAGGCGTGGCTGGAGCTTCAGAAGGTCATCTGGCCTTCATCCGAGGATGTCGCCAAGATGACCGGCCTCGTCGTCGCGGTCGTGTTCGTCGTTGGGCTTTTCATATTTGCGTGGGACCGCATACTCTGGATGCTGACCCGCTCTATGTTCGAGTAGTTGGCTGGCGGTTGCGTAGCCATGGCGAAGCAGTGGTACGTCGTTCACACGTTCACCGGTCACGAAGACAAGGTGAAGATCAGTATCGAGCGCAGAGCGTCCTCGATGGGGCTCGGTGACAAGGTTGGCCGCATTCTCGTGCCGACCGAGGAGGAGTTGCGGGGGACGCGACGCGGGCGCCGCCAGGTCAGCAAGCACAAGATCTTCCCGGGCTACGTGATCGTCGAGATGGAGCTGGACGATCAAACGCGTCACCTCGTTCGGGACACAACCGGCGTCACGGGCTTCGTCGGCCCGGACCGGCAGCCGGTGGCGCTTCGTCCCGACGAAGTCCAGCGGCTGCTGCTGACAGTGAGCGAAGAGGCGCCGCCGCTGAGAGCGGCGTGGGATGTTGGCGAGACTGTGCGCATCGCGTCGGAGCCCTTCGACGGAATCCATGGCAAGGTAGTGGACGTCGATGTAAAGCGTGAGAAGCTGAGGGTCCTCGTCTCCATCTTCGGCCGCGAAACGCCAGTGGAGGTGGACTTCGCGGACGTCGATAAGCTTGACTAGCGGACGGGCGAAGGCATTACTCACGGAGCGTACGGGAAGCAATGGCGAAGAAAGTACGGGCAGTAGTCAAGCTGCAGATAGAGGCCGGCAAGGCGACGACCGGCCCCCCCGTCGGGCCCTCTCTGGCGCCCCACGGGATAAACCTTATGGAACTCATCAAGGCCTACAATGCGGCCACGGCTCCGCAGGTTGGGTCGATCGTTCCCGTCGAGGTGACGATCTACGAGGATCGCTCCTTCACTTTCGAGCTGAAGACGCCGCCGGCGTCCCAGTTGCTGCGCAAGGCCGCCGGGCTTGAGAAAGGCGGAGGGGAGGCGGGCAGAGAGACAGCGGGGAGCGTCACCCGCGACCAAGTTCGTGAGATCGCGGAGGCAAAGATGCGCGACCTCAACGCCAATGATATCGAGGCGGCGATGAGGATCATCGAAGGAACCGCTCGGAGCATGGGCATTGAAGTGGCCGAAGGACAGGCCGATGGGTAAGCACGGGAAGAGGTATCAAGCCGCTGTCGCCACATTGGAACGCCAGCAACTGGCCCCGCCTGAGGAAGCGCTCCAGCGAGTGAAGGAGATGGCCTCCGCCAAGTTCGACGAGACCGTTGAGGTGGGGATACGGCTCGGAGTCGACGCGAGGTCGGGAGAGCAGACGGTTCGAGGCATCGTCGATCTGCCCCACGGGTCCGGCAAGTCGCCTCGTGTCGTCGCTTTTGCAAGGGGAGAGGCGGCCCGGGCGGCCGAGGAAGCCGGCGCGGACGCCGTCGGGGCGGAGGACCTCGTCGCCAAGATCGAAGGGGGATGGCGGGATTTCGACGTGCTTGTGGCGGCGCGGGACATGATGCGGGTGGTGGGCCGGCTGGGGAAGCGACTCGGCCCGCGCATGCCCAATCCCAAGGCCGGCACCGTGGGCGAAGACATAGCCAAGATAGTGCAAGACCTGAAAGGAGGCCGGCTCCAATTCCGAATGGACCGCGGCGCGAACATCCAGGTCCCGATCGGCAAGGTGTCATATACCATAGATCAGCTAAGGGAGAACTTTGGGGCTCTGATTCTGGCCGTGCTGCGGGCGCGACCTGCCTCCGCCAAAGGACAGTTCCTGCGGAGGATCGCGGTTAGCTCGACTATGGGGCCATCGGTACGCGTGGACCCCTCGGCGGCTCAGGCACTCGCGGAAACGCTGATGTAGGCATCGGCCGCCGCGCGCCGAAGAAGATAAGCCAAGCCGTAGACAGCAGGTGCTCAAGGCCTAAGGTCCCTGCGGGGACGCCTGCCGAGGCAGAGAAGTGTGAACAGCCGGCCAGCGCGCTGGATCTGTTCCCCCGCCTCGGCGGGGGAACTTTTTTCGAATGGGAGGTGAACAGTGCGTAGGGACGAGAAGGAGAGAGTGCTCGCCGAACTACAGGAGGCCCTGGAGACGGCCGACAGCCTAATCATCTCCGCCTACCGCGGCCTCGCTGTGAAACAGATCACTGCACTCCGCCGGACCATCACCGAGGCCGGGGGTCGAATGCGCGTCGTCAAGAAGACGCTGCTGCGCCGCGCGCTCCACGGCCGAAGCGAAGAGGCCATCGGTGAATACCTGGAAGGGCCGATAGCCGTGACCTTCGTGTCGGGCGACGCGGTGCCGGTTCTGAAGAACATGAGCGCCTTCGCGCGCGATCACGAGCAGCTCGAGTTCACAGGGGGGTGGATCGACGGCCAGCCGATAGACGGCGGGCAGCTCGTCGAACTCGCCTCTCTGCCGCCGCGGGACGAGCTGCTGGCCCAGTTGCTGGCGGCAGTACAGGGTCCACTGGTGGAGCTTGTCGGTGTTCTGCAGGCGATCCCGAGAGATCTCGTGCTTACTTTACAGGCCCTCGCAGAGAAGCGCGCGGCCGAACAGGGCGCCACAGCCTGAGACGCTGTGGTCCGCCACCCAAACTCATCAAGGAGACAGACGATGGCAGAACTGAGCAATGCGGACATCTTGGAGGCTATTAAGCACAAGAGCGTCCTGGAGCTTAACGACCTCGTGAAGCTGATCCAGGACGAGTTCGGCGTCACGCCAATGGCGATGGCTGCGCCCGCGGCCGCGCCGACCGCGGCGGCGGAGGAAGCTGAGGAGAAGACCGCCTTCGACGTCGTTCTGACCAGCTTCGGGGACAAGAAGATCCAGGTCATCAAGGCCGTGCGCGAGCTGACGAGCCTTGGACTGAAGGAGGCCAAAGAGCTTGTCGAGGGAGTGCCGAGGCCCGTCAAGGAAGCCGTGACCAAGGACGAAGCCGAGGAAGCCAAGAAGACGATCGAGGACGCGGGCGGAACAGCCGAGGTGAAGTAGTCGTCCGACAGCAGCGGATGCGAGCCGGCGCCGCACCCTCCCGCGAGCGGGAAAGCCGCGGCGCTGCCGTATTCGGTGGACTGCTGGCCCGCGTTTCCTCCCGAAGAGAACGCTCATCGACCGCTGGTCGGCGTCGGCAAGCGCGCCGGCGGCCGGGGGTGGGGAGCAGGTTCAATCCGTTTGGCTCCAGGCGCTGTCCGGATCCGCGCGCCGATCCGACTCTCGCCCCCCGCCACCTCCGAGCCTAGCGGCCGAGGGAGGCTCGTTGTGGCAGACGCTGACAACGTCCGGCGGTTGCCAGGAAGATTCCCACCGGTCGCGCAGTAATGGAGCACTATACAGCTTGTGCTGAGCGGTGAGTTTGGAGGCACGGATGCAGTATCGCGTATTAGGCAGAACCGGACTCAAGGTCTCGGCCCTCGGCTTCGGGACCATGCGTTTTGGGATGGTCGACGGCCACGTGGATCAAGACCTCGCCTTCGAGGTCCTTCACCGCGCAATGGACCTCGGCGTCAACTACTTCGACTCGGCGGTGGGCTACTGCAAGGCCGAGAGTGAGAAGACGCTGGGTAAGGCCCTGAAGGGACGGCGTGAAGGCAAGGTCGTCTCGACCAAGTATCCGCCCTGGGGACGCAGCCTGGCGGCTGATGACTGCCGACAGATTATCGAGCAATCCCTTTCGCGCCTCGACCTCGACTGCATCGACGTCTACCACATGCACGGGCTCGACTGGGAGACGGCGCAGAAGATGATGGCGAAGGGGGGCGCCCTCGAGGGTGCCAGGCAAGCGAAGGAGGAAGGGCTCCTCAAGCACTTGGGCTTCTCCTTCCACGACGATCCGAAACGAATGGTCGACATCGCAAAGGCGAACCCTGATCTCGACGTGGTGACATGTCAGTATAACCTACTCGACCGTCGAAACGAAGAGAGCATGGCCATCGTCCGCGAGATGGGGCTGGGCGTTGTCATCATGGGCCCCGTGGGCGGGGGGAGGCTAGGATTCCCGTCCGAGCGGCTGCAGGGAATCCTCCCCGGAAAGTCTATGAGCAGCCCCGAGCTCGCGCTGCGCTTCGTCCTCGCGAACCCGAATGTCTGCGTCGCGCTTTCGGGCATGAACACCGTCGAGATGGTCGAGGAGAACGCCGCAACGGCGAGTGTCGAAACGCCGCTGACAGAGGAGGAGATGAGGCACATCGGCGCCATGCTCGAGGAGAACCGGCGCCTCGCCGATCTCTACTGCACGGGTTGCGAGTACTGCATGCCCTGTCCCAACAACGTAAAGATCCCCGAGATCTTTCGCCTGATGAACCTTCACCGGGTGTGGGGCCTCACGGCGTCGGCGCGAGAGCGTTACGCACAGCTCTCCTCGGGCTCGGAAGTCACTGATGCGTCCGCCTGCGTCGAGTGCGGGCAGTGCGAGGAGAAATGCCCGCAGAAGATACCCATCATCGAGCAGCTCAAGGAGTCACACCGCGCGCTGGGCGAGTGAGCAGTGGAACCAGCGGCCTGTCTGCTGGCAGCGCGCAGTCTTGTGGAAAGGCGTCCGGCCCTAGTATAATGCCGGACGCCTCGTTCTTCGGGAGCCAGCGGTGCCGTGACGTCATCCGACTCAACCAGCCCTCCCACACACAGCACACAAACGAGATCCAGGTTTCTCCTGTGGATCGCCCTGCTCGCCGCCGTTCTGGTCGGATTCCTCATCGACGGCCCCGTCATGGAGGCCGTCGGACCCCTGCGCGGATCAGGGTTCGCTGATTTCCTCAACGAAACCGTCCGTCGGCTCGGCACGGGGAACTTCCAGATCCCAGCAGTGCTCGTTGCGATCCTAGTAGGCGTGCTGTTCAGCCGCCGGCTCATGCGAGCCGGCGGCTGGACGCTTCTCGCCTTCGCTCTCTCGGCCGCCATCGCCAATATCGTTAAGGTCATCGTCCACCGAGCGCGGCCATGGGTCGCGGAACCTCCGCCCGAGGCATGGACCGGGTATCTCCACGACAGTGGGTTCCAGTCATTCCCCTCAGGGGAAACGGCGACGACCTTCGCGATAGCCGGGACCGCCAGTGCCTTTTACCCTCGCCTGCGCCTGCCGCTGTACCTCCTCGCCGTCCTCGTCGCCGCGGCGCGAGTGCTGGTGAACAGGCATTACCCTTCGGACGTGGCGGCCGGAGCACTCGTCGGCGTGGCCGCCGCCTACATCTGCTTGCGGTGGGCCTCCGGCCGAGGAAGTCTGGAGGCACTAGGGCTGCCTGACGAGACCAGATTCACAGCCGCGGCCCGGCGCGCTCTTCCGCTCGCCACAGTTGTGCTTGCTGCCGCCGTGCTGCTGCTCAGCGGGCTGGGCGCGCTTCCGCTCTTCGACCGAGACGAGAGTCTCTATGCCGAAGCCGCCCGGGAGATGCTCGCAACCGGAGACTGGATAACACCGCGAGTCAACGGGGTCTACTTCTTCGAGAAGCCGCCATTGTACTACTGGCTGGCAGCAATCTCCTATACGCTTGTGGGAGTCTCGCCCCTCGCTGCGCGGCTTCCCTCAGCGCTCCTGGGCATCCTCACGGCGATTGTGACGTATCTCGTCGCTGCCCGCGTGTGGGGCTGGCGGGTCGGCCTCCTCAGCGGTATCGCGCTGGTCACATCCCTTCAAATTGCGTTCATCGGCCGGATGGGGATCATGGACGTTCCCCTCACCGCGCTGGTCACGCTCGCCCTCATAGCGTATGCGGCTTGGCGCCGTCGGGGGGGTTATGCCGCGCCTTTGGCCTTCGGCGCGCTGGTCGGCCTGGCAGTCCTGCTGAAGGGGTTCGCCGGCTTCATCGCGCCGGCTGTAGTGGTACTCCATGGACTGCTGTACCAGCGAGGCCAGGGCCGCATTTCTGGTCGCGCCATTGTCATTGCCGTCGTCGTCTTCTTCGCGATAGCAGTGCCCTGGTTCGTTGCCATGGGCCTCCAGCACGGCGAGGGCTATGCCTCGAAGCTCTTCCTCCGCGAGCACCTGGCGCGGATGATCCGTCCAATGCAGGGCCACGGGGGGCCCGTTTTCTACTATGTGCTGCTCGTCTTCGTGTCCTTCTTCCCCTGGGTGGCGTTTCTGCCGTCGGCCTTCGCGCACCGCGAAGTTGATGAGCAGAAGTCGTTCTGGCGCAGCCTGTGTGTTGTATGGATTGCCGCCGTCCTCATACCATTCTCTCTCGTGAGCACCAAGCTTCCCGGCTACGTCACACCGCTCTTCCCCGCGATGGCCGTGTTGGCGGGCATCGAGATAGACCGGCGCCTCGCCAACCCCGGCCGCGGGCCCTGGATAGGTCTGGCCATTGGCTCAGTTCTCTTGGGAACTGCCTTCGCGCTGCTGCCCATGGCCGGGCTTCGCCTGGCAGAACGAGAGCAACTCAACGCCGCAGCCGACGTCGGGAGCCTGGTGCTTCCAGTGTCATTCTGCGCGGGCGGTTATGCGATCATGCTGGTAGCGGGACTGCAGGGCCTGGCAGGACGGGCGCGCCGCGGCCTCGGCCTCGCGTGCGGCGGCCAAACCCTGGTGCTGGCCGCCGTTCTCGGAGGTGTTCTCCCTGTTCTCTCTCCCTATCTGGGCGGAGCCCCCGCCACTCTCGCCAGCGTGGCACAGCGCAACATTCCGGAAAGCGAGATTATCCTCTACGAGACCTATCCCGAGGCCGCCGCGTTTGTGCTGAGACGACCCGTCCAGACGTTCTCGCGACACCTGCAGGACGACCTGCTCTCCGAGTTGCGCGAGCGGCCGGTCGCTTTGATCGCTCCAATGAAAGGAAGGGACTTCTGGCAAATCCTGCCCTATCGCCGAATCTGGCGAGACGGCGCGCACGTATTGCTCGACGTACCTCCGATGGAACCCGAGGGCAAGGCTTCGAGCCGCCCCGGCGAGTAGCTCTGCATCCACTTTGGAAGTGTGCCCGGGGCTCGTAGTCCGGAGAGCCTGGCGCAGCAAGACGCTCAGCCGCGGTACGCGGCCGCGGACATCCCAGACTCCCGTGGCCTATCGGGATCAGCGGCTTGCGGTCGATAGGTCGTGTCCCAGGCTTGCTCGTCCCTTACGCCGCGCCGACCGAAGTCCACACTTAGGAGCTCCCGCACCAACCGTGGATCGAAGCGAGCGCCGGCGGCTTGATGGAGGCGGGAGATGGCTTGGGTTGGGG
>CAZLHI010000068.1:0-818 GCA_964559435.1 uncultured bacterium
GGGAACTGCATCGGATCGTCGGCTACCGCCCGGCCTCCGAATATCTGTCAGAGCTGCGCCGGGCCCTGCCGAACACTTAGGCGGTCGCGACGCCTGGAGGTGCAACAGATGAGAGCAATCGCTGCCGTGGTCTTGCTTGTGTCAACTGCCTGCGTGTGCTTGGGGGCTGAGCCAGCAGACCCGGAGTCGTCCCAGATCGAGCAAGGCATGCGCGACTTCGATCGCAACGTTGAACTAGGTGCCATACTCGATGTGCGCTCGGGCACGCGGGGCGAGCTTGACGAACTTCGCCTTCTGGCTGACCGCGGGCTGAAGCAGGCGCGAGATCTCGTTGCCCAGCACCCGGATTCAGCCGACGCGCATTACCTATTGGGAAGCTGGCTGCTGTATGCATACCGCGTGGTCGAAGTCGAACAGATCACCTTCGACCCCAGAACCGGCCCGAAGAGCGAGACGGCGAGCCGCGCCAGCCAGGGACTGACCACCGACCCGGATGAGGGACTCAAAGTGCTCCAGAGGGCCACGGAGCTGGCGCCCAAGAATGGCGATTACCTGCTCGACTATGCGGCTGCTCTCGCCGATTACGACAAAACGTACGAGGCCCAAGGCATTCTCAAGGCCATCTGGGCCGGCCAGCCGGACCGTACCCCTGAGCATAGAATGCGGGCGGCGTTGCTGCTGGCCACCATCGCCGAGGCGGCGGGGGACATCGCCGGCGCCCGAGAGTGGATATACTCATCGCTCTCGCTCCATCCGATCGCGGCGACGGCCCTCGAGCAACTGCGCCGTCTGGATGCCGCCGAGGCCGCCGCCGGCAG
>CAZLHI010000068.1:828-11525 GCA_964559435.1 uncultured bacterium
CCGCCGCGGAGGCGGCCGCGGCGGCGGCTGTCGAGCAGGCGCTCGGAGAGGTTTACGCGGAGGAGTATGAGGAGGCCGAGCAAGGGTACGACGAGGAAGTTCAGGAGCAGTGCTACGAAGAGAGTGAGGAGGAATACGGCCAGGCCGAGCAAGAGTACGACGAGGAACCTGAGCAGCCCTACTGGGAGGAACCTGAGGCACCCTACTGGGAGGAACCTGAGCAGCCCTACTGGGAGGAGGGTGAATAGTAGTCAGAAGAAGATGGACACGGCAAGGCCGAGGGGGGTACTATCATGAGTCGGCCGGAGCCGGAGAACACGAGGCCGGCGTGGAGTGGTAGAGCAACGCAACAGGAGAGCGGGAAGAGGGCAAGGAGGTCTATCAGGGAACGACGAACCTCAAACCCCGTCAGCGCGGCTTCAGGCGCTGTGCGAGGCGTCCGTTGGTCATAACTCTGTCGCGACAAGCGGAGTCGCAGGGAGAAGAGATTGCCCGCCTGGTCGCTGAGGAGGCCAGGCTCCAGCTGGCCGACCGCGCGATCCTGGAGCACATTGCTCAGCGGGAAGGCCTGCCGGTCGCTCAGTTTGCCGTCTTCGACGAGGCGATGCCCGGCCCCATAGAGGCCGTGATCGCCGAGTGGCGCACGTCGGTCAGCCACGGGACCTACCTTCGCCGTCTCACGCAGATCCTCATCGCGCTGGAGAGGGAAGACAACGTCCTGATAGTCGGCAGAGGAGCAGCCTTCGTTCTCACTGACCCCGGGACGCTGCATGTCCGCGTGCTCGCACCGATGCCGTGCCGTATCGCCCGCCTAGTTCAGAGGGAGGGAGTCTCTCGAACGCAGGCGCATCGTCTTTTGCGGGGCAGCGACGAGGCTAGGGCCCGCTTCGTCCGCCAGAGCTTCGATGCCGACATCGACGCGCCGTACCACTACGACCTGGCGCTCAATACGGCTGAGCTTTCCCTCGAGGACGCTGTACAGGTCATTCTCCTGGCCGCCGGCCGCAAGTCGCAGCGTCGCGCCTGCGCGATCGATGCCCCCCAGGACTTTCTGAGTCACGTCTTGCGATTTCAACGACGGCCGCGGTTCCCTCGTGTCAGCGAGATCATCTGGCGTCACTGCGAACGGCGTTCCGCGTCCTAGGCGGCCATCGGATCAGGTGATACCGTTCAGAGGCCGCCATCGCGCCCGGTGAAACGCTCCCCCCTCAGTCGGCAGCGGGTCGCCTGAGCCATCTGCTTCGAGCATCTCCGTTTGCGGCTGCGGCCGCCCTCGTGCCGCCGGCCCTGGGCCGCCGTGTGGCTGTCGAACGGTGCCGCAGGGCGTGCCACAGACGTGTGGAAGGCCCTACCTGGAGGCCGATGAAGTGCGGAGCCCGACGGACTTTGGCTATCTGGGGTTCAGCTTCGCCTGGGGCGACCATATCTGCGCCATATTCGACAGCCGGCTGCAGCAGATGGAAATCATGGGCCCCTTCATCGGCACCGGCATCCGCGCCGAGCAGAGATGTGTGTGGGTTTCCCCTGAGGAATCCGCGGCAGAGCTCAGGCGCACGCTTTCGGAGATGGGCGGCGACCTGCCCACCCTTGAGGCCTCGAGCCAGTTGCTCATTATCTCGGAGATCGACTTCTATCTGCGCAACGGTATCTTCGAACCGGAACGTACTCTCGACTTGCTCGCAGCGCTATTGGAGGACAACCAGCGTGAGGGCTACTCGACGATGCGGCTCGGAAATGACGTGTCGTGGGTAGCCGGCGGCCGAGTCGATCCTGAATCTTGGGAGCACTTTGAGACCAGGGCGACCCAGGAGATCTCAAGTCTCCCCTTGGTCATGGTCTGTCAGTACGACCGCCGGCAGGTGTCCGGTGCCATGATCGTGGCCGCGCTGCGCACCCATCCAACCGTGATCTTGGGCGACGCGATCCGCCAGAACCCGTTCTACGTGCCCCCGCAGCGACCGCCCCGGACGGACCCCAGATAGTCTAGCCTGAACGCGTGCCCGGCTCAGGCGGCAGCTTTCCGATCGGCTGTCCGGCCGTCAGGAAGTGCCTGCCGGAGTATCTCCGACAAGTGCATAACCTCCACCGGGACGCCAAACCTGCTGGTTCCGTAGCGGAGCTGCATGATACAGGCCGGACAGGGAGTGACTACGATCTGCGCGCCCGTGGCGCGGATGTTCTCCATCTTCCGCTCCAGGATTTGCATCGAAAGATCGTGGTGCGCCATGGAGTAGCTGCCCGCGCCGCCGCAGCACCAATCCGCCTCAGGCAGCTCGCGGTATTCCACGCCCGGGATGCGCCTGATCAGATCGCGAGGTTGCCGCGTGATGCTTTGGTACCTGCTCAGATGGCACGGGTCATGGTACGTCACGACGGCATCGACGGGCCTCGCGTTGTCTGGCAGTTCGAGCTCGGACAGAAATTCTGAAACCTCTCTCACACGCGACCCTATGTCCTCCGCGCCGGCCCTGGCCGGATCGCCCTCTTGGAAGAGAGTCGGATAGTCGCGCAAGAACGAAGAGCAGCTTGCGCAGTCGCTGACAATCATTCCCTGCCCGGACTCACGCAGGACTTCGATGTTCTTGCGTGCCAGCTCGCGGGCGGCCTCCAGGTCGCCGTACGAATACGGGGGCAGGCCGCAGCAGACGTTGTCCGCCACCGCGACGCGATACCCGGCCGTCTCCAGCAGATCCAGGCTGGACTCGCCAACATCGGGGAAGGCGTAGTCGATGGCGCATCCGAGGAAATACGTCACTTCCCTCGCCGACGACATCGAAGGCCTACGGCACCTCAGGCGTTGTCGAAGGAACGTCTTCGGGGCGGGCATCCAGGCCGGCGCTTCGGCGTATCCACGATCAACCCGGGGAAGCAGGCGAAGCAGCTTCGAGAAGGCGGTGAGCCGCGTCCTCTTGAGCCATCCCAGCACTCGGGCTCCGGCCCTCAGCAGACGGGCGCTTGCCAGGACCCTGCGAAAGATGAACCGCTGGATCCGCGACTGCGACTCGGCCAGGTAGCTCGCCCGCGCGGCGACCACCGCCCGGTCCGTCTGAATGGCCGGCGGGCACTCGGCCGTGCACGCGCGGCACATCAGACACTCGAAGAGTGACTGCCGGATCTCGTCATCGAAGGGAATCTCCCCTTCGACCGCGGACCGGAGGCGGGCGACGTGTCCTCGGGCCACCGAGGACTCTCTTCCAGTCATCCGGTAGACAGGGCACCTGGTCTGACAGAAACCGCAGCGATTGCACTTGTCGAGCTCCTCGGCAATCGCCTCGACAAGCGGAGGGACCTTGCTCAAAACGATACTCCCCGACAGGTCACGGGGCTGACCCGAGGCCAGCCCCTTATGCTTCCACCATTCGGCGCCTCCCATCAATCTGCCTTTCCCGCCTGCCTCGAACGAGGGCCTGCGCCATCAACCTCCCCTCGGCCTCCGGAGCTCAGAGCGTCTCAAAGAGCGGAGCAAACGGTGCCCTTACCCGACCTCCGATACGCCCAACGCCTGCATTGCCTCACCGACGACGTACAGGGAGCCCGTGATGACGATTGCATCACGCGGCTTCACCTGCTCGACCGCGGCGCGCACTGCGGCGGCTACGGGCGTGTAGGCGGAGGTGTGCCTACAGGCGCGGAACACGAGCCGCTGAAGCTCTTCCGCGGGAAGCGCGCGAGGCGAGGAGGCGGCGGTACAGATAACCATATCAGCCAGCGGGCAGAGCTGCCTGGCAATTGCGATGGCATCTTTGTCGCGGTGGATGCCGAGCACGAGAATGATGCGGCGACCCGGGATGAAGGTCTCAAGCGTGCGGACAAGCGCGTCGGCACCGAGTTCGTCATGGGCACCGTCGAGGACGATAATGGGGCGACGGCTGACGATCTGGAACCGCCCTGGCCAGCGCACGGAGGCGACGCCCTTGCGGACCGCCTCCTCCCCCACCTTGAACCCATGCTGCTCGGCGACCTCCACCAGGCCTATTGCCAGGGCGGCATTCTCCGCCTGGTGCGCTCCGAGGAGCGGACATTCGAGGTCAGCGTAGAGCCTCTCCCGGCCCTCGATGGTGATGACCTGATGCATCTTGTCCTGCCGGGCTTCGAGGATGCGAGGAGCGGGCGGCTCACCCACGACGAGGAGTTGCGCGCCGCGCTCCAGGGCGACCTCCTGCAACACCTCGAGGACTGACGGCTGCTGCGGCGCTGAGATGACCGGAACGCCGTCCTTGATGATTCCGGCTTTCTCGCGGGCGATCTGCTCGATGGCGTCCCCCAACTCCACCGTGTGGTCCAGGCCTATCCGCGATAGAGCACAGACGACGGGCTGGACAACGTTGGTCGCGTCCAGGCGTCCGCCGAGGCCGGTTTCGATGAGAGCGATGTCTACCTTCTCGCGTCCGAAGTACAGGAGGCCCAGGAGCGTGTACGCTTCGTGGAAGGATGGAGGGCCTATGTCGGTGTCCCGCATGGATTCGATGAGAGGACGGACCTCTTCGACGAGGTCGACAACGTCCGGCTCAGGGATGAGCCGGCCGTCGATGCGGATACGCTCCCGAAAGGTGATCAGGTGAGGTGAAGTGTAGAGACCGCTTCGATACCCAGCCGCCGTGAAGATGGCGGCGGCCATCGCCGCCGTAGAGCCCTTCCCTTTCGTCCCGGCAATGTGGACACAGGGCAGGCCTATGTGAGGGTCGCCGACGGCCTGCAGCATGTGGTGCGTCCGGTCGAGGTTCCACACGCGGGCGGCGGCAGCTCCAGCAGGGGTCCGCTCATGGTCAATGAGCGATTCGAGATAGGCGACAGCTTGCTCGTAGGTCATGGCAGTGTTCGGACCGCGAGCCAAGGACTGGGGGGGAAGCCCATGCACCGGCGCACGAGACTACCTGCGACGCGCGGCGCAGGCGATATTGCAGCGGCACCCGGTCTATACGACCTCAATTCCCTCATAGATCGGGAAGCGTTCGCAGATGTCGAGCACCTCTTTCCGCACTCGCTTTCGAACTTCCGGGTCTAAAGGACTGCGCAGCACCCGGGCCATCAACTTCCCGATCTCCTTCATCTCCGGCTCCTTCATCCCGCGCGTAGTCAAGGCCGGGGTGCCCGGGCGGATACCGGAGGCGATGGCCGGGGGCTGGTGGTCGTACGGGATGCAGTTCTTGTTGACAATGATCCCGGCCTCCTCGAGCAGGTTCGCCGCATCTCGGCCGGTGAGGGTGAGCGGCCGCAGATCGCAGAGCATCAAATGGGTGTCGGTTCCGCCAGACACCAAGCGAATGCCTTCCTCCTGCAGGGATTCTGCGAGGGCCTTGGCGTTCTTCACGATGTGGCGCTGATACTCTCGGAACTCGTCCGTCATCGCCTCCTTGAAGGCGATCGCCTTCGCCGCGATCACGTGCATGAGAGGACCCGCCTGTATGCCGGGAAAGATGGCGCGGTCGATGGTGTCGGCGAGGTGACGCTTGCACATGATGAAGGCACCGCGGGGGCCCCGCAGAGTCTTGTGAGTCGTCGAGGTAACGATATCGGCGTAGGGGACGGGGCTGGGATGAACGCCCGCGGCGATCAGGCCGACGATGTGCGCGACGTCGGCCATCAGGAGCGCGTCCACCTCGTCTGCGATTCCCCGCCACGCGTCCCAGTCGATGATTCGCGGATATGCGCTGAACCCCACCACGATGAGCTTCGGCCGATAGAGGTGCGCTATCTTGCGGGCCGACTCGTAGTCAAGAAGCTCCGTCTCGCGATCAAGCGCGTAGTGATGCACCCGGTAGTATCTTCCCGAGAAGTTCGTGTTCTGGCCGTGGCTGAGATGGCCGCCGTGATCCACCGAGAGCGACAGAACGGTGTCGCCCGGGTCGAGGACCGCATAGTAGGCGGCCATGTTGGCCTGCGAGCCGGTGTGGGCCTGAACGTTGGCGTGCTCCGCGCCGAACAACTCCTTCGCTCGATCGATAGCGAGCTGCTCGGCCTTGTCCACGGCGCCGCACCCGTTGTACCAGCGCGCTCCCGGATAGCCCTCCGCGTACTTGTTGGTCATGACGCAGCCCTGCGCCGAGAGCACTGCCTTGGAGGCGTAGTTCTCCGACGGGATCATGACCAGAGTCGTCCGCTGTCGCTCGAGCTCTTCGGCTAGAACTGCTGCCATCTCCGGATCGACTTCGGATAGAGTGCGATTCATCCCACTCCCTTGTCCAACTGGAATAGCCCCTCAGTGCCGGCGCCGCAACTCGGGGCGTTCGCGCTAGTGCCGGAAGTGGCGCACGCCGGTGAACACCATCGCGATACCCTGTTCGTCGCAGGTCGCGATGGCCTGCTCATCACCACCTCCGCCGTGAAGGAGCGATCCGCCAGGCTGGATGATGGCCGTGACGCCTGCCTTCGCTCCCACTTCGATTACGTCAGGGAAGGGGATAAGCGCGTCCGACGCCAAGACGGCACCGCTTGCACGCTCCCCCGCCTTCTCCACCGCGAGGCGCGCGGCATCCACCCGGCTCGTCACCCCGCCGCCGATCCCCACTGCCACCTTCCCGCGGCCAATGACGATGGCGTTCGACTTCGTGTGCTTGCAGACCACCCACGCAAACCGCAACGCCGCCTCCTCTTCCGCGGTGGGCGCGCGCTTGGTGGCCACCGTTAGCTCTCCCGGATCGCTCCGCTCGTCGGGCGACTGCACCACCAGCCCGCCGGCGACGTGCTTGAGCGCCCACGGATCGGCCGACTGCAGATCGGCCAGCTCCAGCAGCCGCAGGTTCTTCTTCTGCTGCAGCGCCGCCAGCGCCTCCGGGTGGTAGCCCGGCGCCAGCACGCACTCCATGAACCCGTGCCGCGCGATGCCGTCGAGAATCGTCTGCGCGGTCTGCGGATCGACCTCGCGGTTAAGCCCGATGATCCCGCCGAAGGCCGACATCGGGTCGGTGGCGAGCGCGTCGGTGTAGGCCTGCACGAGCGTCTCCCCCAGCGCCGCGCCGCATGGGCTGTTGTGCTTGACAACTATCGCCGCCGGCTCGTCAAACTCGCGCGCGAAGCCAAGCACGGTGTCGAGGTCGAGATAGTTGTTGAACGACAGATCCTTGCCGTGGCGTTGGCGGGCGGCCGCGAGCCCCAGTGGGACGACGCCCGCCCGTCTGTAGAAAGCTGCTTGCTGATGGGGGTTCTCACCATACCGCAGGTCCGTCGCCCTTTCGAAGGGATGCAGAAAGAGGCCTGGCAGTAGCTCAGCGGCGTCCACCTGGTGCAGAAGGTAGTTATGGATCGCCGCGTCGTAACGGGCCGTATGCGCGAAGGCCTCCACTGCGAGTCGCGCCCGAGTTGCGTCACCGATCTCGCCGCCTGTCCGCCTCATCTCTTCGAGAACAGCAGCATAGCGCGCGGGATTGCATATGACGGCGACCGATCGGTAGTTCTTGGCCGCCGATCGGACCATGGACGGCCCACCGATGTCAATGTTCTCGATCGCTTCCGCAAGAGTGACGCCAAGGCCCGTGATAGTCTCCTCGAACGGATACAGGTTCACGGCGACGAGGTCGATGGGCGTGATGCCATGCCGTTCGGCAGCGGCCATGTGGTCCGGGTTGTCGCGAACGGCAAGCAGCCCTCCGTGGATTTTCGGATGCAGCGTCTTGACGCGGCCATCCATCATCTCGGGGAAGCCGGTGTAGTCCGATACGTCGGTCACTTCGATGCCGGCCCCTCGCAGGTGCGCCGCTGTGCCACCCGAGGACAGAATGGTCACACCGAAGTCAGCGAGGCCTCGCGCAAACTCCCGGACGCCGGTCTTGTCGGATACGCTGATGAGCGCGGTCTGAACACGTGCCATATGGGTCGCCTCATGTGGGGATTGCCGAGACGGCGGCGAGTATAGCACGCTCCTCTTCAGGGTGTCAAAAACGCCGGCCGCGTTCTCATCAGGTGCCGGCCTCCCGACGCCCGACCCGTCGCCCGTCGATCTTGTCAAGCAGCGCGCGTGGGTTCTCGTATAGCACCACTTCGGCCTCCTGCTCCGACAGGCCAGCGCCGAGCGCGACGCGGCGCGCGAGGGAGTCGGTGAGGATGTCGCCAGGGGCGTGCGCGTCACTGTTGACGAGAAAGCGTGCGCCCGCAGCGCGTCCCGCGGCGACAACGGCACCATTGCCCAAGCCGTGTCCGCCGTGCGCCGAGATCTCGAGGAAGAAGCCCGCGCGCGCTGCGAGGCCTGCCTGCTCCTCATCAAGCGTGCCCGGATGGGCGAGCATGTCGACCTCGGCGCACCGCAGTGCTGCCAGGTTTGTGCCCGCGACGACCGGCTCGACAGGGGTCTCGCCGTGGACGATCACGAGCTCGGCGCCGAGGCGGCGCGCCTCCGCGGCAAGATCAGGAATGGCGGCCGGCGGGAGATGCGTCAGCTCCACGCCGGGTATCGCGCAGATGTCCCAATGCTCTTCTGCGAGGCGACAGTCGGCCACAAGCGCGGGAACGACGAAGGAGAGGTTCCCCACGGAAACGTGGTCGGTTATGGCGATCGCCTCGTGCCCCTTCGCGATGGCGCGACGGATCAGCTCTATGGGTAGGAGAGCGCCGTCGCTGTGAAAGCTGTGGGTATGGAAGTCGAAGACCATGGTGCAGAATCCTTCTTCAGTCAGCGGCGTTCGATTCCTTCAGCACGTTGATGAGCGCGCCTATCGGCCGCGGCCGAGATCGTATTGCTGGCGCAATGCGCTGAGACGGACGTGGGTCGCACAGGCACGCTCGTGGGGACCGACCACAACCGCCGACTCGTGCTGTTGGGACGTGTCGGGCTTCCACCAGCAAGGGCAACGGCGCCCTGTGCTGAGCGCCGCTTCCGAGAGCGTCCTGTACTCGCGTGTGACCGCGCTGCGCTAGATCGGGCCGAGGGTGGCCGGCGCGGCCTCTTCTTTCACAATCCGCGGGGTGATGAAGATCAAGGTCTCTGTCTCGTTGACAGCGCGAATCTGCCGGGTGAAGAACAGGTCGCCGAGAATGGGGATGTACCCGAGCAGCGGAAGGCGAGTCTCGGTCTCCAGTTCGTCCTTGTTGATGAACCCGCCGAGCACGAACGTCTCGCCGTCTCGGACGTTGACCGTTGTCGTCAGGTTGTTGACGGTTGTGATCGGATAGGAGACGGTCCCCGCCGCTACAGGCACCTGCACGGCACCCGTTATGGCGCTCTTCTGGTACGGAATGAACATCGTGATCGTCCCGTCGCCGTTGATCCGCGGGGTGATAAACAGGCTCGTAATGACCGAATACGTGGTCACTGACACCGTTTGAATGTTGCTGCCGCGGAATGGGTCTCCGGCGATGCCGCCCACGGTCACCCATGGCACGTTGACAGTCACCTGGTTGACGGCGGGCAGCAGGTTCATGGTGGCCACACGGATAGCATCTACGATCCGGCCCCGGCCCGTCTCGAGCAGGTAGGTGAGCGTGGCCGCAAAGTTCGGGTGGCCCGGTCGCTTGTAGTCAACGACTATGTTGAAGTCGGTGGCGAGATCAGACGTAAAGACGCCCAGACTGCCAGGGAGGTAATACCAGTCGAACCCGAGCTGCTTCTGTACGGTCGTGCTGACCTCGACAGACTGCAGTTCGACGATTATCTGCTGCGGCTTGCGATCGACGAACTTCAGGACCTCGATCAGCTCGCTTATGCTCTCCTCGGTACCCCGTATGAGCAGCGTATTGAGCACCGGGAAAGCGATCATCGCCTCGATGCCCTCTGGCAGGAAGTCGGCCAGCGCACCGCCTCCGAGGAAACCAGCCCCTCCCGCTCCGCCGAATCCGCCGCCAACGCGGCCACCCCCGCCGCCACCACCCCCGCCGCCACCGCCGCGGCCGCCGGCCGCAAACTCTCCCAGGCCACCGCCGGTCCCGAAGCTCTTCGTGCCGCCGGACATGAGGGGCCCACCGGCGTTGGCGAGGAGGATGTCCGGATCATAGGGCAGAGGTCCCGGGTCCTCGGAGGTCCCGAAGAGCCAGGCCACGTAGCGCGGCGGCATGAACTGGAGGTTGTACATCCGGATATTGCCCGGCCGCTCCGGGTCTGGGGTCCCGGGAAGAACAGTGGCCTCGCTCGAGTGAGCCGGACGCGGCTGCGAGGATACGAAGTAAGTCCCGTCCCGATCTCGCCACCAGTGGAAGCCCTTCGCCTCGCATATGATCTCGAGGACGCGCTCAACTGGCACGTCCTTGACGTCAAGGCTTATTCGCCCGCCGACGTCGCCGAGCACAATGTTGGCACCCGAGGCGGTGATGATTGTCTGGACGACATCCTGAACGCTCGCGTCCCTGACCTGGATGCTCACCAGCTCGCGCCCACCCTCATCGGCAGTCGGCGCCCCTGACGCCGAAACGGCTGCCACCGCGATCAACAACGCGCACAGAATCGGTGCAACCAGGTCTCGCCTCATCGCTCGCCTCCCAGCAAATAGCTCATCCGCCAGCAGTCACCCATGGCAGAGGCATCTCGCCGACCATTCGAAACGGAACTCAGCCGGCTCCTCGCTCCTACGCCAAGAGCGCGACACCGCCCGGGTGGCAGCTCATCGCTCGGCTGCGTATTCTACCGCACCCGCTCGGCAGTGTTAAGGGCCGCCGCCGGGGTAGTCCGCACTACCCCATGAACGCGGTGACAGGGATATCGGCGTCAACGACCGCCGCCGCGGCCGCCGCGGCCGCCACCACGGCCGCCACCACCGCCGCCGCCGCCACCG
>CAZLHI010000069.1:0-11238 GCA_964559435.1 uncultured bacterium
TCAAGCATTCTGGCCTGTTCCCAGAGCTATCACTATAAGGCAAGAGATTCTTTAGCGACATTGTGCGAGAACGCCTGTCTCCTGCAGCAGCTGCACAAGCCCTGTCGCGAGCAGCAGTTGGAAGGCACTGCGCTGCCACGTCCAGGCGGCGGCGTCCCGCGCCGCCCTCATCCATAAACAGCCCGTGCCCAGCACTCCAGCCAACCCGGTCTGACATCCTCAGTCTCGTCGGCTGCCACGAGACAACCTCCCGTGGCCACTTGGTCGGCCAGGATTCTGCGGAGCCGATACCGGTCACACGCTCACGGCCCGGACGCGAGGGCGTACGTCATCTGCCACCCATTCCTCGCCAAGCACATTCCTGAGCAACGCTATCCAGGCATCCGCTGCCCGATCCCATGTCATCGTCTTGGCAAACCTCCTGCCTTGCACCGAGTGGCGCCGGCGCCTCTCTTCATCACCGTACAACACCTTGAGTTGCTCAACGATGGAATGTGCGTCCGCGACCGCGCACTCCGCGCCGTCCCAGGGCATCGTCATATGGGCCCCGACCTCTATCAGCTCGCCACGGCCTGCGACCAGCTCCGTCACCGCGGAGCAGTCCGTCGCAGCGACGGGCGCACCGGCGGCCATCGCCTCCAGGATCGGCAACCCGAAGGCCTCCCCCATAGTCGGCAGCACCATGACGTCGAAGAGATTGTAGATCCGGTTGAGCTGAGGCTGGTCGATGCCGATCACCCCGGCCAGGCCGCGGGTGAAGGCCGTCCGATCGGCTATCCCATGTCGCGCCGCGAGTTCCAGAAGTGGCCAGTCTCCATCGTCGGGGTCCATGTGCAGATAGAGGAAAGCATCTGGCTGGTCGGCCGCAGAGTCAGCGAACGCCCTGATCAGGATTGGGATCTGCTTGCGGAACCAATTCCTGGCCACGCAGCCGACGACGAACCTGTCGGAGAGCCCCGCTGAGTCTCTAAGCTCCCGACGGTTCGGGAGCGGTCGGAACACCGCGCTGTCCACGCCGTGGGCTACGACTCGACAGTCGGCGGTGGGGCAGAGCTCCTCCACTACGCTCTTGCACCAGTTAGACCGCACCGCAACTTGGTCCATGCCCCGCAGCAGTTCTCCAACCGCCCGCACCAGTGGCTCCGCCTCGAAGGAGGCATACCCAATCCACTTCACAAACGCCCTGTTTGGCGTCTCCGTCATCGAGTGGAGCAGGCAGAGCGGGCCCGCCGTGATAACGACGTCTGGCGCAAACTGGTCGATGACGGCGTTCATGCGGGCCCTGGACCATGAATGTGGACCAGGGCTGAACCAGGCGATGCTCCTTTGGTTGCCCAGCTCCGGCTCAGGTTCAATCTCCCAACCGAGCACGCCAAGCTCGTATGTGTCCGCGTCGGCCAGGCGCGCTACCACGGCGCTCGCCACCCGACCGAATCCGGAGTGCGCAAGCGGACTCTCACTTACCCAGAGCACGCGCCCAGACTGCTGCGAGAAGGTTGTGTCATCTCGGACCAAGGATACAAGGGCCCGGCAACGCCCCATGCTGCGGGCTCAGCGGTAGTTCGCTTAGTCTCTGATTCCTGGACCGATATTTCGGCGTCTGGGCTGGCCGTAGGGGCGTGCACTGACTCAAAGCTCCTTCGCATTCGTAATCGCGACCGACGACGATGGGGTCTGTGCGAAGCGTCGCAGGACGAAGACGGAAAGACGCTCTGGGCGCCCGAGGACATCGTGGGCGCAACGCAGATGGCTCTCCGCGCAGACTCGTGCCAGCCAAGCATCGTCCTATGGCCTACCCTCCCATCCACCGATGGAAGCGCCTCCGACCTTGGGCTGCATCCGGGTAGTCCGTATTCAACAGTGGGGCTAGCGACACCGTCGCACCGGGAGCAGCGACTTCGCGCGGAGACCCGACTGCCATATCTCGGGCATAATCTTCCAGTGATGCGAAACCTTCGGGCGCGTGTCCACGCCAAACTGGCAGAGATCCCCCATTTCAACGTATTGACGCCGAGCTTCTCGCTGTCGCACTGTCTGGAGCTCTTGGCCACGCTCAGGCGATAAGCCAAGGCGGCGTAGGTTCTCCTACTCAAGTGCCCGAGTTCCCTCTTGCGGCCGTGATTCGCGACCCGGATGTGTCGGGAAGCTGTATTCGGCAATCCGGTTGCGTTACGGCAAGCATCCCGGTCTGCTGCAGCAGTTGTATCGCAGCCTTCTGCCATGTCCATGATTGGGCAGCCACTCTCGCCCGCCGGCCGACATCTCGCGCCTCATGAGTGTGTTCGACGGTCCAACGCAAGAGTGCGCGAAGGCTCTTCTTGTCTGGCTCGGCCCACTGTGCATCCTTTGGCACTCGGACCTGGAAGCGGCGCACCGGGCCCAGCTTGTAGTCGAGCAAGTAGTTGGTGGTGTCTGAGCAGACGTCCATGTGCCCCCCCCATCCTGTCACGATCGTGGGCAAACCACACGCCATTGCCTCCAGTATTGGCAGTCCAAATCCCTCACCCCGGCTGGGATGCGCGAGAGCGTGACATGCGCGATAGACGCACGGCAGGTCCTGCTCAGATGCATCCTCGTAGACGTACACAATGCGCGGTAGATCGCGGTAACGTGATTCGAGATCGCTCAGCCACCTTGATATGTCGCCCATATCGTATGACTTCACGACGAGACATACGTCATCTCTCCCTGTGAACTCCTCACAGAAGGCGGACAGCACCAGGTCCGTCCCTTTGCGCACTTGGGCGTGGCCCAGGTGGAGGAACCGGAACGTGCCTGCCAGCGGCAGGTCGGGCCGGCTGTACCACCCGCGCTTGGCCAGCTCTCCGATGTCGGCGCGGCGCCCAATGGGCGAGAAGCGCTCGCTATCGACCCCGTGCGGGACGACGCACACGCGATCTGGATCCAGCCCAGACGCCACGAGGGCCTCGCGCACGAAACTCGATACGGCGAGCACACGATCGGGTCCGGTCGCCAGTCGCTCCACCAGGGCCGCCGGGACCCGGGTCACCTCCCACGGGAACATGATGCAGCGGATGTCGCCTCTGATCCCTTCCGGCTGGTGCGGGTAGGACATCCGAACGGTGAGCCCTCCGCAAGGCGACCGCGCCCCCAGTTGACGCAACCGCTCCGAGGCCACGAAGTGGTCCGCCCTGGCGGCCGTCCACCGATCGACGCTGACCTCGCAGCCGGCATCGTCCAGGGCGAAGGCCAAGTGCCGCAGCACCTGTGCGAAGCTGAAGTAGGAGTCTACGGTACCCTCGAAGTGCACCCGAAGCTCGCCCAAGGCTTGATAGGCTTCACACCAATGACGGATGATCGTCGACGGTTCGTCGACCATCTGGCTGACCAGCTGCTTCTCCACTACGGTCCGAGAGCGGAGCTTGTCCTCGGCCAGCACTTGCTCGATAGCGGCTGCCAGCCGCGCCGGGCTTCGGGGGGGCACACGCACCGCCGCCCGCTCTGGGATCTCGGAGAAGAGCTCGATGTCGGTGACCACCAGCGGACAGGGCGCGTCTATCACCATACGCAGCGCGCCGCTCGAGTCCTGAAAGGAACCATGCCGGTACGGAAACGCGATGACGTCCGCGCGTTTGGCTGCCCGCGCGATTCGTTCCATCGGCTGGAACGTGTCATCCAACACCACGCGGTCGGACAGACCCAGTTGCTCTACCAGCGCTCGGCAACGGTCGAGGTGGCGCTCCGACTCCGGCGACCCGGGATAGCGCGGGCACAGCGCCAGCAGCCCGATCCGCGGGAACCGCTCTGTGAGGCGTCCCAGGGCGCGGATAAGATCGTCCAGCCCCTTGTGCGGAAGACAGAAACCCGTCGTGATAATGGTCGGCTCGAAGCCGCTCCAGTGCTCTTCGTCGACTGACTCCTCGGCTCGCGGCGGCAGCGCGCGGACGGGCAACGGGATGGTCCGGATTCTGTGTTCGCTCACGCCGCGGGCCACCAGCCGATGTCGAGCCGCCGCACTCGTCACCACGACGACGTCGGCGGCGTTCGCCAGCCGGCTCAGGTCTGCCCCGGTGCTGTGCAGCGTCAGCACCGTTCGCACGCCCTCCTGGCGGAGCCGCCATAGCAGCCGCGCCAATCCATCCCCGTGGAAGAGGCCGTGGTTGAACTGCACATGCACGACATCTGCGCCCCATCCCATCAGCTCCTTGAAGAGCCGATCATACTCGGGCTCGGCGCGCCGGTAGCAGCGGATAGTGTCACCATCGTCCTCCACCAGCTCTCCCGGCGGGTCCAACTCCGAGAATACCTGTACCGGCCGTAGCGCCCCCTGGGCGAGGATCCGCATCTCCTCGGCCACTCCGCAGGGGATGTTCCAGGGGCCGACTAGGGCCACCCGGGTGCGGCGCTCTCGCGCGGCCGGCGCCCGCCGGGCCCACCTGGCACTGTCCTTGGGGCCCGCATGGACGAGATCATCGATCAACTCCTGCCAGCGGCCCACCACCGTCTCCCAGGTGAGCGCCTCGGCGAGGGCCCTGGCCCGAGACACGTGCTGGCGCCGCAGGGCCTCATCCCCGTGGAGCCGCGCCAGCTTGGCCGCCAGGTCATCGACATCGGCCAGGGCGTACTCCGCCCCATCCCAGGTCATGATGAGATGTCGCTCGACCGTGATGAGCTCGCCCCGGCCTGCCACCAGTTCGCTCACTGCCGAGCAGTCGGTCGCCACAACAGGGACTCCTGCCGCCATTGCCTCGAGCAGCGGCAGGCAGAAGCCTTCCCCCATGCTCGGAAGCGCCATCACATCGAAGAGGTTGTAGACGCGGTTCAGGTCTTCGTCGCCGATTCCCACAACACCGGACAGCCCGCGGGTGAAGGCCGTCCGCTCCGCCAGACCCCACCGCTGCACCAGCTCGTGTAGCGGCCATCCGCTGTTTTCCTCCGGGTCGGTGTGCAGGTAAAGGAAGGCCTCTGGGTGCGCGGACGCAAGGCGTGAGAACGCCTCCAGCAGGATCGGGAGCTGCTTGCGGAAGCTGTTCCGGGCGACACAGCCCACCACAAACCGGTCCGCCAGGCCCGCCTCGGTCCGCAGTTGGTCGCGGCCGGCTAGGGGACGAAACGTCTCCGGACAGACGCCGTGCGGGATGACCTGCGCGGGATTATTCCCCCCACAGCCATCCAGCAGATTGGCGCACCAGCGGGAGGGAGCGACCAGGACGGCAGCGTTCTTGAGCACCGCCCGGTGGGATGCCGACAGCGGCCCCGCCTCGAGGCTGGGGTGGGCGATCCAGTGCAGCAGGTCTCGCTCCCGCAGCGCGGCGACGGCCTCGAAGGCGTCTGGCGGCCCGAGGCTGATGAGCACATGTGGTGCGAAGTCCTGCACCACGAGCTCCAGGTGTTCCCGGTCCCAGGGCCTTGAGGATGGCCGGTACTCGCGGTAGACGGGCCGTTGCTCGCCGTCCGCCTTGACGGGATCAGCCCCCCAGCCCAGCACTGCCAGCTCGTACTTGTCTGACTGCGCCAGCCGGCTCGCCACCTCCCGCGCCACTCGCCCGAAGCCAGTATGCAATCGCGGGCTTTCGCTCACCCACAACACCCGCGGGCGACCGGAATGCATGCTGCTGACCTCCACCGCTCCGGCAGCCGCTCCGCGACACCTTCCACCGCAGCCGGAGTCCCGGTTCCCCCCTCTGGACAGGGCTCAGATCATCTCTCGTTGCAGTCCTCCAGCGCAGCGTTCCTGCCAGCGCGTTCCATGACAGCAGCACTCCACACGGCCGGTCGCCTCACAGGCTGTAGAGCTCCTGGATGGTCTCCTCGGTAGCGTCGGCGAAAACGTCCACGATCGGTGTCGACTCTGTAACCAGTCCCTCTGAGAACAGCTCCCCGTTGGTGAGGTGGCCGTATTGCTCGAGCTGAGTGTAGATGCTGAAGGGCACAATGCCTTGTATGCCACCGTCGTAGGAGGTGGCATAGCGGTCATCATAGTCGGGATCAGGGGACAGGCAGACCCGTCGGAACGGCCCGCTGCGGCCGCTCCTGCAGTAATCGAGTATCGCCTCAGGGATCGTGCCTGGATGGTAGTCCTCCACTGCCTGAAAGCAGTAGCCCAGATTGTGCCGCAGCCTAACCATGCCCAACTTCTGATTGACCTGAACGGCCTGCTGCCCTGTCGGCCCTAGCGATGCCAGGTAGCGGGAGTCCCGCTCGGTGTGCTCCTGGTCGTATCTCTTGATCATCTCCAGAACGAGATCCCAGTCCATGGTGGGCTGGCTGGCAAGAAGATATGCGTACTCGATCTTTCTCCTCGCCTTCTCGATTCGGTGACGGGCCGCGCGGTGGAGGATGTCCGCGACTTCGAACAGCACATGCGCCCACAGCGGTGCGCACTTGATCTCGGTATCGCCCATCACCGTGACCACCCGGACATCGGGGGACTCGAACCAGTGCCCCAGCTCGACGAAACGGAGCTGACCGGTCCGTCGTGAAGTGGTGACATTGACCCAGAAGACGGCAGGCCAGGTCGTCTCCCGAGCATAGGACAGAGTGCAGCCCCATGGCTTGGCCATCAGACTATCAGCCACGGCTCTAGAGGCCACCGCGATCTGCTGCGTGTGCGGGTTCTCTTGGATCAGCCTGTACCCTGCGGAGTCCATCACCTGCCGGAACCTGGCTAGATCCGAGTCCCGTATCAGTGGCGTCACGTCAGCGAACTCATAGATCCCGGGCGGCCGGTACGAGTCGCGGGCGAGGTGACCCAGATGGAGCACGTCGAGGTCGGCCTCCTCCCACACGTTGATGAGCTCGCGACAGCGCGGGTACACGACATCGAGCATGTACTGCTCTACATCCGTCTGACTCATCTTTTCCCCCCTCTCTCGCGCGTGGCGAGGTTCTTTGGCTTCCGAGCCGCTTGGCTGCTCCGTGCGCGGCAGCTCGGCTTACTACCTTAGATGATCGTCTGCCCTCAGAAGGCCTTGCACCTGATTCCTCACATCATCGCCGGCGGTCTGGCAGAGGATGTTCTCCCCCTCCCAGCTCGCCCGCCGGGCCTGTGGCGGGATGAACTTGCGCAGCATGACTGAGTCCTAGGCTCGGGCCAGGATCACGCAGTAGACTAGCAGGTGCATTCCCGCTAGCACTGCCACCAACACGGGCCCCAGCCACCACAGCCGCCACGGATACCCTCGCGCCTCTTCACGTAGCTTGGACGCACGT
This sequence comes from uncultured bacterium, assembly GCA_964559435.1. Classification (GTDB taxonomy): domain Bacteria; phylum Armatimonadota; class Hebobacteria; order Hebobacterales; family Hebobacteraceae; genus Hebobacterum. The sequence continues at coordinate 7,174 of CAZLHI010000069.1, forward strand.
CCAGGTAGAATCGCGGCGAGAGACGCGAGTAGCGGAATGAGCCCGTAGCCCCTGAAGAGCCACAGCATCACAAGCACGCCGGCGATACCGCGGAGAACGGCTGTCTGGATAACCAGGCCGGTGCCCTGTGCGACGACAGCCGGATCGCGGTCTTCGACCCACTCACGCAAGGTGACGCTTGTTGCCAGAATGAGGAAAGGCCCTATCCAGGATGTCGCGAGCCCCTCTGCTCGCCTCGGGAACTCCCGCTGCCGACTCAGCTGGAGGGCGCAAGCTGCAACCAGAATCACGGCAACCAGTGACAGCGCGTCGATCGCGCGATGACGCAGCGCGAGGAGGCCCAGGCAAACAAGCCACCCCACTGGCAAGAGCACCAGTTTGAGAATGCGTACTCGAATCACGCCACACCGTGTGCGGCGAACGGAGTCAAACTGATATCTGACAGACAATCTGGGCCGATCGTCGGCCGGGACTCATCCATGCTGGCACTTCTTGCGTATTCTGTTCGCCGCTCCCATCTGGCGAATGAACGGAAGGGCGCACCGCTTGACCCATATCCCAATCGTTAGGGCGCTTGCCCCGATCACACCAACTAAGCAGCCGACTGCCGCTCCCACGCCAAACACCCACACCCCAACGCTAGCGCCTGCGGCGCAGGCGACGACATCGCCACCCACACCATACCCGAACATCCGGCCGGTACAGCGGTTGAACTGATCGAATGCTTGTGCCCTGAGCCTGTTGTATTTATCCCAGCAAGATGGGCACTGAAGGCCCGTTGGGTCAACTGCCGTAATCGGCCTGTTGCGGGCGTAGAGATAGGTGGGCCACCGTGCGAGCGGATCCCTACTGACCCATCTCCCCATCTGGGGCCGGTATACTCTTGCTCTTACCCAGTAGTCAGAAGTATCGGGCTGGCGGCAGTAGCCGAGGGCGCCCACCCAGCTGAACGGATTCGAATGGGACCCGGAGAGGATGATCTGCTCCCCGAAGGCGCGGTAGAGATAGCTGATGAGGGTACTCTGAGAAGCGTCGGTCAGCCGCTCGGTTGAGCCCAGCGCGTCGAAGTGATGGAAGGACGAAGCCCCCCCGCGCCGCTGCGAGATAAGGCTGCCGTACCCCTGCGGCGCCAGCGTATACTGCGCCAGCGTGGTGTCGGCGGAATCGGTCTCGAACAGAATCGTCTCGCCGTCCCACAGGATGTTCTTCAGGCCGCCGCTGTCGTTGCAGCTCCTTCGCTTCCCATCCCCGTCATAGGTGGCCGTGGTGCGCCCTCCCGCGGGCAATTGTGCCACAGTCATCCGGTTCTCGATGTTCCAGCTGTAGGTGGTCAGATTGCCCGCGCCGTTGATCACCTCCGTGTTGCCGTTGGCGTCATAGCTGTAGGTGATCCGCGCCGAGGGGTTCTCCTCCACCGTGAGCTGGTTCGCCTCATCGTAGGTGTAGGTGACCAGGTTGGGATCTTCATTCCGGGTGAGTCGGTTTCCCACCTCATCATAGCTGTAGAAGACCGCGTACCCGTTCGACCCTGAGCGCTGTTCTGACGTGAGCTGGTAGAGCTCGTCGTAAGACCACGTCACCCGGTCACCGTTCGCCTCCGCCACCGCAGTGCGGTTGCCGGCATCATCATAGGTATACGTGAAGATGGAGAGCACCGTCCTGTCTGACTTGAGATTGCGCACCGCGGTGATCTGTCCGGCCCGGTCGTAATCGGTCTCCGCGATAGCGCTGTTGCCATAGGTCATGGTGGTCGGCCGGCCCGCATCATCGTAGAGCCAGGTGGTGCGCTCCCCGGCCGGGTTCTGCAGCCAGTATAGCAGGTTGCGGCTGTCATAGCTATAGGTCGTGATCCCGCCGTCAGGGTCAACCATCGTCGCTCGGTTCCCCACGGCGTCATAGCTATAGGTGATGGTATTGTTCGGCGGATAGACCGCTGTCCTCGGCTGATCCAGGTCATCGTATGTGTAAGTTGTGACGCCGATCGAATCCTCCATCTTGGTGCGCCTGTCGGCCGCGTCGTAGCTGAACGTCACCCGCGTGCCGTCAGAGTATTCGATCCGAGTCCGTCGCCCGCCGACATCATAGACATACGTGGTGCGCTGCCCCTTCGCGTCCAGCCGCCACTCTTGCCGGCCCGCAGCATCATAGCCGTAGCTGGTGCGCTGGCCGAGCGCATCCACCACCGTCGTCTGCTGATTCTGTTTATCGTAGACATACGTTGTCAGGTTCCCCCGCCCGTCCTGAACGGCGGCAAGATTCGAGTTGCCGTCGTATGTGTACGTCGTCGGGTGGCCACGAGCGCCGATCTCGATGGTCTGGTTGCCCCGCCCGTCATAGGCGGAGGTGGTGCGGTTGCCCAGCGGATCGATCACTAGGGTCGGCCGGTTCATCTCATCGTACTGGTAGTAGGTCGGCTCTCCCCCGGGATTGGTCTGGGCGATGATGTTGCCCACGGCGTCGTGCTGGAAGCTGGTGCGATTGCCCAGCGGATCGATGATCTGGGTGTGGCTGCCATAGACGTCGTAGTTGTAGTAGGTCACCTTGTCCATGCCATTGACTTCCATCGCGGGCTGGCCGTAGGCATCGTAGTTGTAGTAGGTGACCCGGTTCAGGGGATCCTCCACCGCGGTGCGGTTACCCTTGCCGTCATAGGTGTAGGAGGTGCGGTTGCCCAGCGGATCGATCTCCACCGTCACTCGGTTGCCCCCATCGTAGTGGTAATAAGTCACCGCTCCGATGGGGCTGATCTCGGTAAGTGTGTTACCGCTGCTGTCGTGTTGATAGGTGGTCCGGTTCCCGTTGGGGTCGATCTCCAGGGTGACCAAGCGATTGCTGTACTCGTAGGAGGTGGTCCCTCCCACCGGATTAGTACTGGCGATCAGATCGCCGTTGCCATCCCACTGGTAGCTGGTGCGGTTGCCCAGCGCGTCGATGGTAACTTCCAGCCTGTCATCGACGCTGCTGTAGTTGAAGTAGGTGTGGGCATCCCCGGGCCGGGTCAGCCGGATCACCCGCGGCGGGGTGAAGTCGTCGTACTCCCACTCCGTCGAATACCCCTCCGGATCCACCAGCTGGATGAGGTTGTGGTTGGCATCGTAGTTGTAGTAGGTGACACAGCCGGTGGGCCCGATCACCTTGTTCAGGTTCCCGCTGGCGTCATAGGTGAAGGTCTGCCGGCGGTCCCCCCAGTCGATCATGTGGCTCAGCCGGTTGTTGGCGTCGTAGTTGAAGTACACCGCCCGGCCCGCCGCATCCACGAGCTTGGAGAGCTTCTCAAAGGGGCCGCTCTCATCCCACACGAGGGCGTGGGTGTTGCCGTTCAGATCGTTGATGCTGATGCATCTGGAGGCGCCGTTCTCATCGATCACATCATAGGCGAAGTACGCTTGGTCGCCGGCTCGCACCTCGCTCCAGCTGCCATCCCCCGCCTGGTTCAGGGTGTCGAACGTCCCTGCCGGCGGATCGTATCCCCCGTCGTTCTTGGTGTAGACCAGCACCTCCCCGGTGCCCGTGTAGATGCTTGCGCTGCCAGCCTCCACATCCTTACGAATCCACCGGTGACACGACATGTTCCGGCCGTACCCGAAGGGACCGTCGTGCGCGTCCTGGCTGTAGTAGTAGAATTCGATGTCGACCGGCATCCCACGACTGGGCAGATGCAGATCAGGGTCGATCCGCAGACCGCCCGTCACCGGGTTGATCTCCGCTCCCCGCCCCAGCTTGAGCCAGCGGCGGAAACCTCCGCCCGCGGGCTCTCGCCCTCGCCTGCCCTCCTCAGGTTTGCCCTGCATCACATCCGACTGTGACTGGCATCCCCCAACCTTCGCTCTACTCTCCTTGGCATCCATACCCTGTCTCCCTGATCTCGTTCTCACAAACCCCGGCTCGGCTTACCACCAGCCCCAACCCATGCGACCGCCCATGCCACCACTCATGGCACCACCCATGCCGCCGCTGATCCCACCTGTAGAGGAGGTCCCCCCCGGATAGGGCGGCCGAGGACACTGTCGCGGCATCAGGCTGATGCCCCCTTGCTCCTCCCAACTTCCCTCCCCCGGAAACACC
>CAZLHI010000070.1:0-10722 GCA_964559435.1 uncultured bacterium
ACATCGCCCCGCGGGACAACTCGTCGCCCCTTGACAGATGCTATTGCATCTCCTTATGTCCGTGGCCGCACGCTCTGTAGTCCGCAAGTACTCGTCGGGGCGTCAAGAGAGCGCCTTGCACTTGCCGGATTCGGAAGGCGGGTCCGGCTGCGGGTGTCGAGCGCCTGTAGGACCGCCCTGAGAGCGCCGACCCGGTGACCGCGCCGCCTCGCTTCCCCTTATGTGGGGCGAAAGCGCGTGCCTTTTCGCAGTCCGGGCCCGCCTGTTGCCGACCTCCGGAAGTCAGGGTCCTGATGGTGCTCTCAGCGTCGGTCGACACACGCAGTGGGGGTCACCCTACAGACATCCTCGTCGCCGGTACACGAGGGGGATGAGATGTCTGGCTGAATTGTACTGGCACCATGCTCAGTGCAGGAGGTCAGGATGTCCGCTATCACCGTTCCGAGGAACAGCTTCATCCACCCCTCGGCCGTTCTCGATGGAACCGTCACCCTCGGTGAATACTGCTGGGTAGCCGAGGGTGCCCTGCTGAAAGGCCACATCACGATCGGCGATGGCTCTTACATCGGCGAGAGAAGCGTCCTGTCCGGCCGGATCACGGTCGGCAGTCACACGCGCATCCAGATCGGAGTCGTTATCCGAGGGACCAATACCATCGGCAGCTATGTGAACATCTATGACCTGGTGAATATCGAGGGTGGCCGCCCGAAGGGCTATCACGGGTCCGATGACCGCTCTATCATCAGCGACTACGGCTGGGTAAACCACGGTGCCACCATGCACGGCTCGCAGGTGCGCCGGGGCGCGGCGGTCGGCATCAACGCGGCGCTGGACTACAACACGGTCCTCGGCGACGGTGCGATCCTCGCCAACGGCAGCGCAACAACCGTCAACACCACGATCCCCGCTGACTGCATCGCCCAGGGAGTCCCGGCCCAGGTCGTCAAGCAGAACATCACAGACGAGGACCGCATCGAGCTCATGGGCCTGGTGTCGAGCGAATGGGTGAAGATCGAGGCCGAGGGGATCATGGACTGGGTCAAATCCCAACTCGAGGCGATGGGAAGAGGCTGACGCAGCACCGCCGCCGCGCTCCCCGCGTGGGTGTGCTAGGGCAGCCCGAACAGGCGCGCAATGTTGCCGCCCATGATGAGGTCGCTCTCCTCGAGCGTGGCCTCGCCCTCGAGCAGGGCGTGATACTTGGCGACCTCGACGTGCATCAGGTTGAACGGGGTATCGCTGCCGAAGCAGACGCGGGAGGCCCCGAGGGCGCGAACGGCCTTCAGCACCGCCACCTCCCGAACTCCGCTGCCGATCAGGGTGATATTCGGGCGCTGCTCCGCGAACTCGATCATGGCGTTGGTGAGATCGGCGTGGCCGACTCCGCCCATGTGGACTGCAAGGATCGGCAGGTCGGGATACCTCTCGGCGATCTTGGCGACGCGAAAGGGATGCGTCCGTTCGAACGCGTCCGCGCCCACGTGGAAGGCCAGCCGGCTCCCCAGCCGAGCAACCTCCTCGATCACCGGGATCGAGAGAGCCGGGTCATCAATGTAGAAGAAGTTCTGCGCCCCGTTCAGCTTCACACCGTAGAAACCGTACTCCTCGACACAGCGGCGGGCGAGCGCAGCAGCTCTATCGACTCCCAGGTTGGGGTCGGCCCAGCCGAAGCCAAGGATGCGGTCGGGATGCCGCCTCGTGGCCTCGTAGACATAGGCGTTCGCCTCGTCGATCTCCCGCCGGTAGGGGGGCTGGAGCCAGGTGAGGGCTTTCTCGACTCCTGCCCGGTCCATACGCCGGAGCAGCTCCTCGATGTCGATACTGACCCCTCCCTCGGTTGTCGGCGAGATATGGCAATCGGCGTCGATGATCATCTGGACCTCATGGATAGCACTCGAGATGGTACCCTCAGTCTAATACCCGGCGGATGGCGGCCCGCGGCTCCGATGCTCCGCTCGGGCGGAGCGTGGCTCGCTTTCGATAACCGGCAGGAGCGGTCCTTCCGGCGGACAGGGGCTCTGTCGCAACTCTCAAGACCGGCCGAAGCTGTGACCGGGGAAGTGCACGTGGGACATCGGAGGGAGCGCGCGTGCAGGAACCTGTAGCGGCCCTATGCCAATGCGACCGCAAGACCTGGCCCGATCTGCTCGAACAGGAGTTGATCCCTCGAAGCTGAAGAAGTCTCATCCCAGGTCGTACAGGACAGCGGCAAGGACGATTCGTGGTGGAAGCAAGGGAAGAAGGACGTCGATTCCCCGCCGACGCGGTTTATGATTTCGTGGAGCGCGTCTTCCTGGGAGCGAGGGTCGAGGAATCATCGGCGAAGCTGACGGCCGCAGGCCTCTGGCAAGCCTCCCTCCGGGGCGTGGACTCCCATGGACTCCGTCTCATACCCCACTACCTGAAGGCCTTGCAGGGAGGCCGGATCAACCCACATCCGGATTTCCGCTTCGAGCAAACCAGCCCCTCGACGGGAAGACTGGACGCGGACCATGGATTCGGCCATGCGGCGGGAATTCGCGCCATGCACCATGCGATCGATCTGGCTACGGAAGCCGGCTCCGGGCACGTTGCGGTGCGCAATTCGAGCCACTGTGGGGCCATGGCCTACTTCGCATTCGAGGCGTGCAAAGAAGACATGATCGGAACCGCCTACACGCACGCCACACCCAAGATGCGCACGCCAAACGCAACCACCAAGTTCTTTGGAACCAACCCTATCTGCCTTGCCGCGCCGATGGCGTCGGAGGGCCCGTTCTGTTACGACGGGTCGACCACCCAGATGAGCGCCAACAAGATTCGAGTGTATGGCGAGCACGGACTCGAATTGCCGCCGCTTTGCGGCGCCGACGAGCAAGGCAACGAAACGCGAGTGCCTGGCGAGGTCGTGCAGCTTCTGCCAATAGGCGACTACAAAGGATTCGGCATCGCCATGATTGTCGACATCCTGTGCGGCCTGCTAAGCGGGATGCCGGTGGGCGACAGCATATCGGATATGTTCAATGATCCCTTGTCGCAGAAGAGGTTGCTGGGCCAGTTCTACGGCGCACTTCGGATCGACGTGTTTGAGGATCCGGACCGGTTCAAGGCGCGCTTGCAGGATCTGGCCGAGCGGATTCGCCGTCAGCCGCGGCGCGATCCAGATACGCCCGTTCAGGTGCCCGGCGACCCTGAGAAGGCCTTCCAGGCCGACCGCGAGGCAGACGGCATTCCCATCACTGAGAAGGATCTAGCCCAACTGAAGAGTGTCGCCATGGAGCTGGGCATCGAGCCGCCGCGGGGCGCGGAAATAGGACACATCGGCCCATCTGAACTGGTCAGATGACACTGAAACCGCCGGTCCTTGTCGGGGGTTGTTGAGACCACCGTCGACCGGCGAGACAGAGTGTCCTTGTCAAATAGCGATGGGACAGCCCTGAGCGACTCCTGAGCTTGCGCGCAGGCGGGGATCATTCTACCATGCGGGACGTTTCGGCGGCACGTTCGGGTGCCGTCTCTTCTTGTGGAGGGAGTGTTCGTGCAGGTGATCCGAGCCGCCGTTGCCCTGATGGTGCGATCCATGGTGTTAAGTGCCCAGTCTGCTGGTCAGCAGCGGCTACTGCGCCTGCAGCGGGCCATCGCCGCAGGTGAGGCGCCGGGGGAACTGGCCTGGCTCCGAGATGAGAACCGCCGCCTGGAGTCCGAGAACCGGCTGCTCAAGGCGCGGCTTGGTGACGCCCCTAGTCGGAAGCGCTACACCCCGATGCAGCGGCTGCAGATCCTGTGGCACATGGCCTACTACCGGATCCCCAGATGCCGGGTGCAGGAGCACTTCCTGATCGCCAAGTCGACTCTCTACCGATGGCTGCACGCCGCCGAGCGGGGCGATCTGGGGGACAAGAAGGCACCCAGGGAGAGCGCCCGGAAGACGCCCGCCGAGCTTGCGGCCATGATCCGGGACATCTTCGAGGCGAATCCATATGTCGGGCGGCATCGGATCGCCAACATCCTCTGGCTGCTGGGTGTGTTCGTCGCGGCCTCCACCGTGAGGAACGTACTCCTGCAGCCCAAGCCGAAGAGCGCACCGGCCGCCTCGAAGGTCAAAGCTGCCCCTGCGGCACCCCGAGAGATCGTGGCGCGGTACCCGAACCATGTCTGGAGTGTGGACCGGACCCGAGTGCTGCGCTGGGGCCTCTGGCCCACCTGGGTGCTGGTGGCGATCGACCACTTCTCTCGCAAGGTCGTAGCCTGCTGTCCGCTGGAGGGTCCCAACGCCAGTTGGGTTGTGGGTGCGATGGAGCAGGCGTTCCTCCGCCACGGACCACCGAAGCACATCATCAGCGACCAAGAGGGCGTCTTCGTCAGCGACGCGTTCGCGGAGCTACTGACGCGATGGGATGTGAAGCACGGCTTCGGTGCTGTCGGCCAGCATGGCTCTATCGCAGTCACCGAGCGCGTCATCCTCACGCTGAAGTACGAATGGCTGAAGCGTGTGCCGGTGGTCCGCGGCCTCGATCATCTGAGCCAACTGCTGCAGGACTTCGCGATCTACTACAACGAGTATCGTGGCCACGCCACTCTGGGCGGAGCAGTCCCCTCAGTGATCCACCGCGGCGAGCAGTGGAGCAGACCCAGGAAGTCAGCCAAGACGCTGCCACCGAACATCGAGCGACGCGTCTTCGCGGACACACAGATCACCGCGTATCGCCTCGCGGCCTGACCTGTCGCCGACCGCAACCTCCCCTCGGTCCGCTACCGAGACCATGCCGTCGCACCTCTGTTACCCCATTCTGCCCTGCCGGACCGCTGGGCAGTCCATCCGTGTCCCCTCCTCTGCGCTCACGCCGCCGTCGCCCTGCCACTATTGGCGCGCTGCCGGCGGCCTGGGCGCTCAGGCCGGTGTCTCACTTCCACTTAACACAGACACCGTGCCCCGCGTAGTGTACCAGAACCCATCCGAGCCCTGAACCGCCGTCAGAGCGGTTTCACGGGCGGTCGACACACGCAATCGGTTGCGTACGAAACACGCAGGAGTCAGCCCGAGGAGGCCAGATGCCCGTTCACGGCCGTCCGACAGGCACTCGACACCTTCAGGCTCGTGGCTACCAACCGGGCAACTGCGGCCGCCCGTGGTGGCGAAACGGTCGCCACAGGGCCCGAGCCTTCCTTCGGGATCCTCTATGGGACCCACGCGGAAGCTGTATCGAGGCCTCCGCGGGGGAACGACGGACAGCCTGTCGGGTTGCGACGCAGCTCCTCAGAAGTGCCCATGGGTCACAAGAGAGATGACGTTCCAGAGCGAGCGATTTAGCACGTCGCCGACGATGAGGCCGATGGCGATGGGCAGGGTCTGCCGATACAGCGTCAGACCGCCGTATCTCAGCACGAGACACTTGGCCAGCCAGGCGATGACGACCGAGAAGAACATGGGGTACTGCAGCAGGCCGAATCCAATGATGAAACCCACCGGATGGAACGGCCACCACAGGAACCGAAGGCGCATCAGCGCGAGCGAGACGAAGACCAGGGCTCCCACTCCGCACCACGTGGCCCCCTCCCACTCGGGACCACTGGGATTTGTGAGCATTTCGTAGATGAACGCTCCCTGGTAGCGTAGCTCCCAACCGGGGATCGAGTCGGCAAACCCCGCCCGGGTCGAGTTGAAGCCGATCCCGTAGAGCGTATACAGCATGTAAAGGCTGCCAGCCCCCAGCGCGATTAGGAAGCCGGCGAACAGCAGGCCCGTGAGCCGCCGCAGAGGCACGCCGGCCGCCTCCCCGATCTTGAACGAGGTGAGGGTGTTCATGCTGCAGACGCTGATGAGCTGGCTGGGCCAGAGCTCGCCGACCCAGCTTGTCGTGACGAGGGCAATCACCTCTCGCGGCAGCAGCGCCCGGCTGCCCGTCGGCATCATGGTGATCTCTCTGAGACGGTACGCGCCCGGGTCGAAGCCGATGTCGGCGCGGACGCGCGCGTAGGAGAGAAAGCCGCCCACGACTACTCCGGTGTAGAGCAGGCTGACCAGAGGCCGACACCCGGCCAGCACGAGAAACACGACCATCCAGGAAAAGCACAGCAGGAGGCCGGCGACGGCCCATCGGTACGGGAGGGGCTCGTCGGCGTCGCCCCCGCGCGGGCGGCCTGTGAAGGCGATGCACAGGGCGCGGGCCAGGTGCTTGCGCGCGCTCCACAGCGCCCAGACAGACAGCACGATCACCGCCCCGGTCACCTGGTCGAAGGGGGCAGGGAACTCGTGAAGGTACCACTCGTCAGCCCGCTCCGGCGAAGCTCCGAAGACGATGGCGAGCATCATCAGTCCCCATTTCACCACCCAGAAGAACCAGACCGACAAGGAGAGGTCCTTCGGAATCAGGTAGGCGAGCGCGATGATCCACGGAGACAGCACCAGCTCAAGCTCGCCCAGCGCGGCCAGCGGCCCCACCACATGTCTGTGCATGAGCGTGATCGTCAATGGCATCGCTGGCAGCGCCGGCACCCGGCTCGACAAGTCGTCCAGGAAGGTGAAACCAGCGGCGATGACCAGCCCTAGCCAGAAGAGCCCACTGCGGGGAAGACGGCCGGCTCCACCTGTGCCAGTCTCCTCGACCATCTCCAGCGGTATCTGGGCGAGCGGGAAGGCCAGGCGCTCGTGCTTGATCCACTGCCTCTGAACCAGCACCAAGAGACATACACTCGCGCCGAAGAGGCAGATCAGAAACGAGGACCAGGCAACCAGGGAGACGGCCCACTCCCCCCAGGGAACCGCGGCTCTGCCCATGAAGTAGCCTTCTGTCGCCAACTCAGACGAGGGTCCGAACCAGGTGGGGAGGAAGGGCAGGAATGCCTCCCAGGTCGCAAACGCGCGCACACAGTAGTAGTAGGTGACTACCGTGGAGAGCACGTAGAACAGGATGCCCGCGCCGAGCAGCGGCGTTGCCACGAGCACGAGGGCGTGGACGGTCATCAGCTCGCGCCGCGTCAGCCCCGCGCGTCGCAGCGCCGGCAGCGACATGATGGCAGCGATGACGAAGAGGACCGTGAGCGGCCAGCTCCCAATGATGCCCGTGGACCAGGTACCGGTCCTGCGAATGTCTGGCACCAGACCGGTGCCCCAGACGACTTCGCCGTAGAAGATGGCCGGCGCGCTCAGGAGGATCACGACGAGCGAGATCACCGCCGCGCGCCAGGTGACGCCGCCGTGCCGCGACGCTGCCTCCGAACGCGTCGTGGACATCTCCTCTGTCGAATCCGAGGAGTGTTTCCTCATCGGTGGAAGCCCGCCTCGCACCGGGCCTTACCGCGCGGCCTCGCCTGCCTCCCGCAATGCTTCGTCGGAGAACGGCCGAGGCCTGCTGCGGGGGGGCGGAGCGCCGGGCCCGGCGCTCCGCCCTGCACAGCACATCACGAATGTCGCCTACAGAGACAGCCCGACTAGGGTAGTACTAGGCTAGTACAAGGTGGGCCACTGTTCCCCGGTCTCCTGTAGGACGCACCACGAAGCCGGACCTGACCATTGGGCATAGGAAAGGCCCATCATGTCGTGGCCCTGCCCCTCGCTGATCTTGGCGAGCAGCGCCTCGGAGTTCCACCACGCAGCATGTCCGTCGAGGAACCCAAGGTTGACACCGCCGAGATGCCGGGCAAAGGGCTTGCGCAAGCTCACATCCGTGACCATCTCGGGATACGCGAACAGCGGATCGCAGCCAGGCTCGACCCACTCCGCGCAGTCATCCCAGGTCCACCAGTCGTCGTACCAGATGGCATCGCACATCGCGCAGTCCAGCCCGCAGACATCCGGATAGGCGGTGTTGCCAGGAGCCATCCTGTCCTGCTCGGGCCCCATGTCCCCGCAGATGATGAAGTTGACGGGGTCGTCTACCGAGACCAGCTTCCGCTCCAGGTTACCGCGTGCGCTCCAGCCAATGCTGTTCCTGAACGCCTTAAGGGCGAAATCATCGGCGCCCCAGTCGCCCCAGCTCATCCTTTCCTGCACTAGGCTGTCCGTGATAGTGCCCCCCCATCCAGCCGGGTAAGTGTTGGCGGGACAGAGACCCACAGGGGATATGTATCCCCACTGCCCCTCGTAGGACTGCAGATGCCGGAACCAGTCGGGGAAACCGTAGATGAAGCCCGCCACGCTCTCCATCTTGGCGCTGGGGCAGCGCCAGACATCGCGGTTCTTGATGTACTCGTCCAGGACCACAGGCCACCGAAGGTAAGGATTGGCGACGGTGCCAATGTCACATTCGCCAGGCTCCACCTCCTCGTCCTCCATGCCCCCGCCGGGGCCGGTCTGGAAGTAGTCGAATACCTCCTGTCTGTGCTCCTCGGGTGGAAGCGTGTCGTTGTTGTCCGCCAGGTACATCTGAATGGCCAGGGCGATGTTCTTCACATTGGACAGACACACCGCCTTGCGCGCGGATTCACGCGCGCGTGCAAACACCGGGAAGACCATCGCGGCCAGAATACCAATGATCGCGATCACTACCAGCAACTCAATCAGCGTGAAACCACGTCTTCGAGTTCCCATCAGGGATACCTCCTCTAGTCTACGAGTCCTCAGTACTCTCGACTCAACTGGGAGAGCGCAGCACAACGCGCCTTACCGACTTCAATCGCCCCTCACCTCCTTCCCGGCGGCGGAGCACACATCGCGGACTGAGGGATGCCTGAGCGGGCCCCGCCGCTCGAGCGTCCACGACAGCCGTTCTCGGACGCAACCCCAGGAGCAACCGCCACTCTCCGCTCACACGGGCACACCGCCTGTGGGCGGAACACTCCGCCTGGTCAGCCTGTCACGTCGGCTGACCATCTATTCCCGCATCATACTAGGATACGCCAATCGGCGGCAAGCGGGAAGATATGATTCACCTGAACACCTGATGAATCCTCTCGTACTGGGGCCGACTGTCGAGCAGGTTGTGTCTGTCAAACAGCGATGCGACACCGCTGAGAGACGTCAGAATGCCCAGGCTGGTGTTGCCGGCGAGCACCTACTTCAGCTGCCCCTACTAGGCACCACACAGTTGTTTGTGGACCCGAGACGCTCCGTCCGTTCCCAGACAGACCGGCGTCACCGGCCCCTGGAGGGACAGGATGTCGCAGAGGCGGCGAGAAGTAGACGCGTGGCCAAGACACCCAGATAGCAGGGAGATCCCTGGACATTTCCAGGCCCGGATTAGTTTTGGCACACTGCGACACCGGAGGTGTAACCTATTTCCAGCCCCCTTTAGCCCCACTTTCGCTGACTATCTACATCTAGGAAAGGAACCTTGTGAAGACAGTGACTATGGATGACATCCCCGCTGAGTTCGAAACGCCGTCCATGCCGACGAACCCGCCGAAAACCTGGCTGACCTATCACCTTGCCCACCCCGGGCCCGGCGGTGCGCTCCCGGCTGATCCCAATCCCGCGTTCTACTACAGAGATCGGTACCATCTGCACTACATCTACAACCACAAGGAAGGCTTCGCCTTTGCCCATGTCTCCAGCAAGGACATGGTGCACTGGAAGTGGCACCCGACAACTCTCACCCCGAGGACGACGGGCCACGGAATGTTCAGTGGCACCGGCTTCTTCACCAAGGACGGACAGCCAGCCATGATCTACCATGGTCAGGGATCGGGGAGGAACCAGCTGGCGTTTGCGTTGGATGAGAATCTGGAGAGATGGTCCAGACCGATCGCGGTCGAGCCCTTGACGGCAACGGGGGAAGAGCCGGACATGAACCATTGGGATCCGGACTGCTGGCTCATGGACGGCGCATACTACGGACTGAGTGGTGGGAGCAATCCCGCACTGATGAAATCCGAGGACCTCAGGCAGTGGCTGTATCTGGGAGAGCTCTTCCCTGAAGATTTCCCCACAAATCTGGGTGTCGATCGAGGCGAGGATACCTCATGCCCCAACATGTTCAAGATTGGAAACAAGTGGATGCTTCTCTGCATAAGCCACGGCCTGGGGGCCCGCTACTACCTGGGTGACTTCGTAGGCGAGAAATACGCTCCCGACCACCACGCCCTGTTGAACTGGGCCAGATGGGATTTCTTTGCACCGGAATCACTGTTGACCAAAGATGGTCGTCGTGTTATGTGGGCTTGGTGCACGCCATGGGTGAACGAGATGCAAAGAAGCGACCGGAAGACGAACTTCGACAGCCTTATGGACAACTCCATTCTTCAGCAGGGAATCCAATCACTTCCAAGAGAACTCAGCCTGCCCAAGGACGGAGTACTGCGCATCAAGCCTCTGCGCGAACTGAAGGAACTCCGTCGTGACAGGAAACGCGAGCAAGATATGACGGTAAAGAGCGGCACAATCCGTCTGCTGGATGGCATCAAGGGCGACACGATGGAGCTGGAGGTTGTCATCGCGTCGCCAGAAGCCAAAGAGTTCGGAATCAACCTGCTGTGTGATGAGAAAGGCGAGAATGGTTTCACCATCGCATCTGGAGTTGGGAGCATAACGTTGACTGTGGATTATGTCAAGCCACCTCTCCAGCTCAAAGGTAATGAAGACCTGACGCTGCGGATCTTCATCGACAAGAGCATGATCGAGGTCTTTGCCAATGATCGCCAGGCCGCTGTGGCCTGGCACGAGTACTCCCCGGAGCACTTAAACGTTAGCCTGTTTACCCGAGGCGGCGATCTGGCCATCAAACAAGTGACGGCCTGGGAAATGAAGTCTATCTACGAAGGTAGTTGTGTCCATGAGGGGAGGTGACTGCCGAGATCGGCTTCAGA
>CAZLHI010000071.1:0-10538 GCA_964559435.1 uncultured bacterium
CGTCTCAGTCGCGAGCGTCCCACGGCTCTTGGCGAGAGCCCAGACGGGGCCGGGCGTGCTCGCCAGCCCTTCGCTCTCGCGTTCGAGCCATGCGCGGAGCTGCTCCGCGCAGTGCGCCGAAAGAGCGCGGGCGACTGACTTGGTCCACCCGTCATCCGGGCTCCCGGTCAACAGCTCCCGCCTCAAGACCTCGAACGCCTCGTGTGGCGCGATCTCGGCCAGCATCAAGGCCGCGGTGGCCCGCTCGTCGGGGCTGCCGCGGGCGAGGAGTTGGCGCAGCACCCGCTCCCCCTCCTCGCCGTGTCGGAGCACGAGAAGGCCCGCCGACCGCCGGCCCCAGGCCCCGACTTCGTGGCCGAAGGCCTTCACGCAGGTCTCGATGGGGAGCGAGACCCCATGCAGCAGAGCCAGAATCGGGGCCCACATCCGGAGGTAGGGATCGCCGCTCTCCACGGCCTCGCGTGCGGCCCTGGCGCCTGAGTCCGGATCGATCTGCAGCACTGCGCCGAGGGCCTCGCGCTGAAGTCGGCCCGGCGTCCGGAGGATCTCATGGACTCGGTCTAGCACCTCCTGGTCGCCTCGCGCCTGGGAAAGGGCATGCAGCGCCATCTCCTGCTCGTCGCGGTCTCCCTCGCGTAGCATCCGGAGGAATGCCTCTCTCGCCCTCGGGATGGCCAGCACGCGCTTAACCCTCAACAACCGGCGCAGGTCTACCGACGCTCCCGTCTTCGAGTAATCCGCCCGCCACGTCGCCAGCAGAGGCCCGAGTGCGCGCTCGTCGCCCAGCGCGCACAGCGCATGGGCGGCCCCTCGGCGCACGGACGGGCGCGGGTCCTCCAAGGCCCCGCACAGGGGCTCGACGGCCGGCGCGCCGATCGAAGTCAGCCGGGCGATCTCCCCGGGCAGCTCCACGCCGCGCTCGGCCCACCTGTCGATGATCCCCGCGATCTCCTGCGCAAACTCTTCCGGCAGTCTTTCCTTCTCAAAGGTATCTTCGACCATCCTCAGTTCCTCTCGCAACTGCTCGCGGCCCCGCTGCAGCCGGCCCTTCACCGTCGTCCGCGTCACGCCCAGGAAGCCCGCGATGTCGGCGTATGATAGGCCGTCCACGTAGTAGAGGGTGACGGCCTCTCGGTTGCGCCGCGGCAGGCCCCGCAGCGCGCGCTGCACCAGCTCCCGGCGCTCTATCGTCTCGGCCGGCTCGGCCGGGGAGCTGGTCGGCTCGGCCTCAGCGCCGAGGTGGGCCAGTCTCTCGACCAGCAGCCGATCCTGCTCGCGATCCCGCAGGGCGCGCCGCGCGGTGTTCCGCACGATCCCCCTGAGCCAGCCGGCGAAGCGCTCCGGCTCCCGGAGCTTGGGGAGGTCGCAGTAGGCGGACACGAACGCTTCCTGGACCACATCCTGCGCCAGGTCGAAGTCGGAGACCAGCGCCACCGCCAGGCCGTAAGCGAAGTCCTGGTACCTGCGCACCAGTTCGCAGAAGGCCTCTCGGTCGCCGGCCTTGGTCTCGCCGACCAGTGTTGTGTCAGACTTCTCTTTCATTCGCTCGGCTCAGGAGCGAAGCAACCCCGGACGGACCGGGACTCGAACCCGGATCCTTCCGCCTGGGCGGCCGCTCTTTCCAGTTGAGCTACCCGTCCGGGAACAGCCGTCGCTCTCGGTCTCCGCTGTGAATCTGCGAGTTCGGAGTCTGCTATCAGCCCCATCGCCGGTCGGCAGGCGAAGTCCCCGTGCCTCCGCACCAGTTCACAGAAGGTGTCTCGGTCGCGGGCCCTGGTCTCGCCGGCCAGTGTTGTGTCAGACTTCTCTCTCATTCGCTCGGCTCAGAAGCTGGCGCGTACCGGACGGACCGGGACTCGAACCCGGATTCTCCCGCCTGAGCGGGCGCGTCTTTCCAGTTGCGCCACCCGTCCGGGAACAGCAGTTGCTCTGGGTCTCTATTGTACATGTGCCAGTTCGAGAGCGAAAGGGAACGCGAGTCCCCCGCAGATGTGGAGCGCTTACTGGCCTCGCGCTAGAGAGATGATGGCAGCAGACGTGTGGGTCAACGTGTGTTTGTCAACCGCTCCCGAGACCACCGCGCCTGGGCCTAGATCGCTCTGGAAGGATCCGTCAGGCATAGCTTGACGTACACGCCAGGACGCCCGATACTGGGCCCCACTGCCCCGAGAATCGATGGCGAACATGGAGCCGCCGCTCGTCCGTCTTGCCCGGCGCTTGCCTCCCTGCTATACTCGCGGCCTGACATGCTCCGGTTGCTGAGCTACAACGTGCTGGAGGGGGCGCTGCCGGATCGGCTGGGGAAGGTGCTGCGGGTGATCGAGAGCGCCGACGCCGATGTGGTGGCGATTCAGGAGGCGCGCTACTGGCGGCGCAACAGACGCGAGGTATTCCGCAAGGTGTCCCGCGAGCTGGGGATGCGCGGCCTGCTCTTCAAAGCGAACTCGGGCTTCGATCTCGCCGTCTTCTCGCGGCTGCCGATTCTCGGGCATCGGAACCTCGGCCTCGAGACCATGTTCTTGCACACCACCTGCGCGGTCGACATCGAGGCCCCCAGCGGGGAGACCTTCACGCTGTTCGTCACTCACCTGCGGCCGGATTACCCATCGCGTCGAGGGGAGGCGAGGCTGCTCTTGCAGTGGATGCGGCCCTGCCGGCGGCGGCTGTGCGCGATGTGCGGCGACCTCAACAGCCTCACCGCGGGCGACCCGGTGGCGAAGGCCCACATCCGTCGGAACTCGGAGCTGGGGCGCGGTCCTCGCGAGATCATCGCCTCCATCGAGCGGGCCGGTTGGGTGGACTGCTTCCGAGAGAAGAACCCCTGCGCGGCGGGGCTGACGCTGGGCGAGCGCCGGCGGGTGGCGCGAGTGGACTACATCTTCGCGTCGAGGCCGCTGGCCGAGAGGCTGCGGGTATGCCGCGTGCACCGGCATCCGGAGTTGCTGCGTGCCTCCGACCATAGCCCGGTGTGGGCGGAGTTCGACATTTAGCGACGGGCGAGGAGAAGCTGGGTATGGCTTTCGATGACAGGCCCCGAGGCGGGCCGGTCTTGATCGTTGGGTCGGTGGCCTACGACTCGGTCAGGACTCCCTTTGGGGAGAGGAATGAGGTGCTGGGTGGGGCGGCGAGCTATGCCTCGGTGTCGGCGAGCTTCCTCGCCCCGGTGCGGCTGGTGGCGGTGGTGGGCGAGGACTTCGCGGAGGAGCACGTCGCCAAGCTCGCGCAACGGAAGGTGGATCTCGCCGGCCTCCAGCGGGCGCGCGGCAAGACGTTCCGCTGGTCGGGCTACTACGAGTACGACCTGAACCAAGCGCATACCACAGCGACCGAACTCAACGTCTTCCAGGACTTCCGACCGGACCTGCCGGAGAGCTACCGCGACACGCCGTACGTCTTCCTCGCCAACATCGAGCCCGGGCTTCAGCTTTCTGTGCTGGACCAGATGCGCCGCCCGAAGCTCGTGGTCTGCGACACCATGAACTTCTGGATCGAGAACGCGAAGGACAAGCTGCTGGAGGTGCTGGCCCGCTGCGATATCGCGCTCATGAACGACGCCGAGGCTAGGGAGCTGACCGGCGAGCCGAACCTCATCGCGGCCGGGCGCCAGGTCTTGAACCTCGGGCCGGGCGTTATAGTAATAAAGAAGGGAGAGCACGGGGCCGTAATGATGTCGCACGACTCGTACTTCACGGCCCCCGGCTATCCGCTGGAGGAGATCCGCGACCCGACCGGCGCGGGAGACACCTTCGCCGGCGGGCTGGCGGGCTACCTAGCGCGGTGCGGCGAGACAGATGACGAGACGCTCCGCCGGGCCATCATCACAGGCTCGGTGATGGCCTCCTTCACCGTGGAGGACTTCTCGCTGGATCGCCTCCTGGCCCTCTCGGCGGAGGAGGTGGCCGAGCGCTACCACGAGATCGTGGCGATGACGCGGTTTGGCGCTTTCTGAGCCAGAGGTGAAACCTTCTGCTGGGCCCCTGCGTCTGGATAGATATATGTAGGCATATGGAGAGGGAGGTGTACCGATGCGTTGGCGTGTATTCGGTGCAGTTGTCTTTGCGTTCGCGTGCTCCTATGGGCTCCTCTGGGGCTTCGGCTATGCACGAGCACGGATTTGCGGCGTCATTGACGACATCGCCGAGCAGATCGAGGTTGCCTGCCAGCCGCGCTTCGAGGTCGCGCGGGGCACCCGCGTCCTCGCGGCCGGCGAAGAGAAGCGCCTCCGAATCGAGAACGTCGCGGGTCGCGTCGAGGTCGTGCCGCGCGGGCCGGACACAGTCGCCGAGTACGTGATCTACGCCCGCGGCGAAGATGAGGCGGATGCTCGCCGCCGCGCTGCTGCCCTGGAGGTGCGGGCCGCCCGCGACAGCAAGCACGGTGACAGGATCTGGGTGGCGAAGGCGAAGGGCGAGCGATGGCCCAACCACGTGTCCGTGGATCTCGTGGTGAAGACGCCGCCGGACAGAGAGCTGTCGGTGAAGGTGGTCTCCGCGGACGTCAGCGTGAAGGGGATACACGGCCACGCCGCGGTCGACGCGGTCTCCGGAGATGTCTCGGTGTGCAATGGCGCGGGCCCGGTGGTCGCTCACACAGTGTCCGGCGACATCTGTCTTGAGGAGGTGGGCGGGCCGGTCGAGGCCGGAACGACAAGCGGCGACATCGAGATCAGTGCGGTGCGACGGGAGCAGATCAGTGTCAACAGCGTCAGCGGAGACGCGCACATCAACGCGCTGACCGGGGAGCACATCACGGTCGACAGTGTCAGCGGCGACATCGCGATCGAGGTGGCGAAGCCCTTCTCGGGATGCATCGAGTCGGGGAGCGTGAGCGGCGACGTGGCCATCGCCTTGCCCGCGGAGTCTGACTGCCACTTGCAGGCGAGCACCCTATCGGGGACGATTTCCGGCACGTTGTGGCCTGCCGACGCTCAGCGCGGACGCCGGGAGATGCGGGCCCGCCTCGGCGGGGGCGGGGGCTCGGTGGCGCTTTCCACCACCAGCGGCGATATCCGCCTCAACGCCTCAGGCTGAGGCGCGACCTTACGGCAGCTCCTTCAGCTCGGCCAGCGCCTCCCCCAGGTCGCGGGCGCGCTCGGCCGGCAGGTAGGAGATGAAGAACACCGACTCCCGTGTCTGCTTCGCCTCGTGGACGCCCCCCGAGCTGGCGTTCAAGAGATAGCCGTCTCGTCCGAGGATGTGCGCGCTGACGCCCGCCTCCACACCCGAGCAGGCCATGACGACCGCCTCGCCGGCCTTCGGGTTCTCGGCCAGGACCCACCGGTCGCCCTCGATGTTGCCGCCGTGCCGGCACCGCAGCCGCGAGGAGCGGGGGTCGATGCTGCCGCTCACCACCGCGTCGAAGTGGCTGCCGCCGAGCACGGGCCAGACCTTGAAGTCGGCATCCATCCAGGTCGCCGTGCCACCGCGGTGGGTCGTCCTGACGGCGACCGCGAAGACCGAGCTTCCCGGCGCGAGCAGGTAGTCGAGCGCAAGCCGGTCCTCCCGCCTCCGCTCGTGCTTGGGCGAGCACGACACGCGCACACCCCGCCACACGATCCCCTGCCGGCCGCGCCGCTCGATCTCCCGGGCAACGAAGCGTTCCTTGGCGAGCTGCCCTGAGTCCAGCCCCCCGAAGTGCGGCTCGATGCCGCCCATCCACGGGTTGAACCAAGCGAGCGGCCGCGCCTCGGGGTAGGCCGAGAGCAGCAGCTCCTCGCCATCTCTCTTCAGCGAGACGGCCGATCCCTTGAAGCTCGGCGCGATGGTGAGGCTGAGCACGCCGTTGTCGAGGCGGAACGGCTCACCCTCCTCGCCGGTTCGCTCGACGGTGACCTCGCGCCTCGGGTCGCCCAGCACGATCACCGGCTGCCGCTCGCGATAGATGGCGCGGTCGATGCGGGCCGTGCAGTCCAGGAGGTAGCCGCCCTCGGGTGTGGAGGCGGCGCGGGTGAGCTGCACCTTCGTTGCGCGCTTGCGGCTGTGGCTGGCGCGCTTGAACTCGGCCCGCCGCGGGCGGACTCGCAGGCCGGTCGGTGCACCGACCGACACGCTGCCCGACAGTTCGAGTCGCCCGAACGATTCCGCGGCCAGCTCGACGTCGGCGCTGCGGCCGTGGATGACCGCGGGCCGGGGGCGGAGGCCGAACTCCAACGGCTGGCGCGTCGGCTCGTGTCGCTGCTCGCGGTCCTTGCGCGGGCCGTAGAGAAGCTCCCACCAGCGGCGCACCGTGAAGTGATCGCCATCGCCGACGAAGACGTAGAGCGGCTCGGCCTCCACCGACTGCCCCGGCACGGCGACCGGCAGCCTCTGCCTGATACCTGAGCCCCAGTCGCCCGCTTCGACGCGCTGAGCGGTGCCCCAGAGCAACCCGACCGCGACGCCCTCGGCATCCTCGGCCGCGATCCAGCTCTCTGTCCACTTGCCGCCCTCGTCGGTTGGCCGATGTTCCCCCAGGCTCCGCCCTGCCCCGCCCTGGAGGCCGCACACGACGCCCGCCTCATCGGGGAGGGCGGTCCGCCCGCGGTGTGCCCGCAGCTGTGCGCCCCTGCGCAACTCAACATCGAGACGGACCGCCGAGCCGTTCATCACGCTCGACCGCACTTCGACCAGTGGCAGGTTCGAGAGCGCGATCCTCTGCTCGAGCACGACTCCCGGGCGATAGACTGAGGGAGTGGTGAGCACCGCCACCGCGCGGCCGGCCTCGTGCTCGACGCGGGCCTCGCAGCGGGTCTCGAAGAACTCGTCCCAGCTAAACGGCGGGCCGATCTGCGGCGGCCACAGGTTGACGATCCCGTGCCGCTGGCGCAGCTTGTCGCTGATGTTGACCGAACCGCCCCGCCGCCAGATGCGCATACGCAGCGCGGCCGATTCGAGCACCACGCGGTCTCGCTCCACCCGGCCAACCACCTCTCCCGCCTCCAGCACCGACGCGTAGAGGTCGGCCTTCTTCGGCCGGGCCGTTCGCCGCGCAGCCCTTGCCTCGGCCTCCACCTTCAGCGCGGCCGTGCCGCTCTTCTTCGCGGTGAGGGTGACCGGCAGCGCGGCCGAGCCCTTCGCGGGCAGTTGCAGCGAAGCGGTCGAGCGGTCCACCTCGACGCCCGGGCTCGGGGTGATTCGCACTTTCACGCGGGCCGGCTTGTCCAGCTCATTGTGGCATTGGATCACCACCGGCTCCGGGCGGTTCGGCCGCAGGCCCTGCCCATCGCCGTCGAGGGAGAAGTGCACCAGCTGCTTCGCCTGGAAGCCGGCCTCCAGTGTGATCGGCTCGCCGTTGATGAGCAGGCCGGTGCGTACGATCGCGGCCCGGGGCGGCTTCTCCTTTTCCCTGATTTCCGGGTCGATCTCGAACTGCGCTTGGAGTTCGGCCCTGCCGCTCACCTGCATGATCTCCTTGTGGTCGAGCGACACGCCCTCGTCGGCGCTCGCAACCAGCACCACGTCGAGGGGCTCGCGCCCGTGGTTGACGACGCGCCACCTGATCTGCT
Source organism: uncultured bacterium (assembly GCA_964559435.1). Taxonomy (GTDB): domain Bacteria; phylum Armatimonadota; class Hebobacteria; order Hebobacterales; family Hebobacteraceae; genus Hebobacterum. The sequence continues at coordinate 7,484 of CAZLHI010000071.1, forward strand.
GTGGCACTCCCGCGATGAGCTTCTCATCTGGCAGAAGGCAACCCGCCATGAAGTCGTTCGTCTCGACCTCGACCAAGCCCCAGGAGTTGCGGTCGTAGACCATGCGCAGCCGCTCGCCGTCCTCCTCCCACAGGTATTCGTACACTCGCACCTTGCCGCGCTTGTGCTCGTCGGGCGTGAGCGAGAGGTCGCGCTTCAGGGTCAGATACCAGTCGTGCTTGCGGAAGAACTCCCGGGCGATCGGCTGCCGCCGCGCCGCGGGCGTGAAGTTCTGCATGTACGGACCCCACTCCGACTCCGGCGACCACATGAACCCCGACTTCTTGTACAGCGGCACCGCCTTCAGGTTCCCCGGCCAGGTGTGCAGATCGACCCGGTCGATGCCGCGCTCGTAGGCCCGCTCCACCGCGCGCAGGAGCACGGCCTTCCCGAAGCCCCGGCCGTGATAGGCGGGGTCGGCCGTCAGCAGCCCCACGTAGGAGCCGGTGGTATCGGTCGGCTTCGCTTGGAGGTCGCACAGGGACACGATCTTGCCGTCGGCCTCCGCCACGAAGCAGCCGACCTGCTGGCGCTCCCGCGTCCGGCGCTCGGCCTCCTCGGCCGTGATCGGGTCATGCCCCCCGAAGGGCCAGCCCTCGAAGGTGACATTCCAGAAGCGCGCAAGGCGCTCGGCGTCGCCCTCACGCCACTGTTTCGTCAAGTCTCGCGTCGGAATCGACATGTGTCTTGCCCTCAAACCCATTGAGTCCGCGATGAATCGCACAGAGGAAACAGAAATGCCGCGGGCTCCCATCCCGCCCACGGCTCCGGGTGCTGCGGCCTGCAAATGGCTCAGTCGTACAGCAAGCTAGCGATGGCGCGACCCGGAGGGTGTGGCCAGCGGGAGATTCATTGCCTTAACCATACTCATCACCTCCGGGCAGCGTTGGTGTGGAAGCTGAATGATAGCCGACAGACGCACCCGCGTCAAGGGCTTCAAGCCCCGCGTCGAGACCATCGGGCAGGAGCCCCGGCCGCCTCGGGCGGCTCGCCTCCTGCCTGGCCGTTCTGTAGGGCGGGGAGGTCTCCGCCTCCCCGCCGGCCGTCATCCGTGGGGCAGGACCCTTGCGCGCTCCGGGCGGTGTGCCTTCCGCCGGGCCCTCTCATCCTGAGTGCAGCGGAGGGTCTTGCCCTCGCCGCGCACCTCACTTGGTGACCCCGCCCTTGACGGCCTCTCCCACCCGGCGCGAGAGTTGGGAGGGGTGGAGTTGCTGTGGCATGGGCACGAGAGGGAGAACACTATGCGGCTCGCGAGTGCGCTAACCGTCCTGCTGCTGGCCGCCGTCGGCGGCGTTGGCTTGCTGTGGTGGCGGGGACTCGAGCGGCTCCGCGAGCCGCCCGCGAAGACCCTCTCGCCCGAAGCGGCGGCGAAGGTGAGCCACGCCATTCAGATGTACCTGCAGGAGTGGGATCCGGGCACGCAGGTCGAGAGCCCGTTCGGTCAGCGCGAGTTCGAACAGCACGTGTGGCTGGCTGACGTGGAGCGGCGAGCCGCGATGGCCGACGACCTCTGCCAACGGCTTCTGCACGAGGGCATGAGTAAGACCGACGTGAGAGCCCTGCTGGGGGACCCGCAGAACAGCGAGTATCAAGAGGAGCAGGGGAACATCGATGCTTACTGCCTCGGGGCCGTCGAGCAGTTCGTAATGGACGCTTACTTCCTCGAAATCCACTACGATGAGTCTCAGAGGGTGACCTCGACCAACATCACGCAGTACTGAGATCGCGGCGCGCGGGCCTTCAGGCTTCGCAGCCGAACCTGCTTCGGCGTAGTAGGCTCGGCCGCCTCGGGCGGCTTGCCTCCTGCCCGGTTGCTCCTCTACGACGCGCTCCCGTAGAGATGAACGTCCCGCTGTGGAAACGGGATGCTGATGCCTTCGGCGTCGAAGCGCGCCTTCACCGCCTCCATGGTGTCGAAGTAGAGGCCCCAGTAATCGGGGGTGCGCGTCCACGGGCGAACCGCCAGGTTCACGCTGCTGTCGGCCAGCTCCAGCACGCCGATGACCGGCGCGGGATCCTCCAGCACTCGGTCATCCGCGGAGAGGATCTCCCCGAGCACGGCCTTGACGCGCTTCAGGTCCTCGCCATAGCCGACCCCGATGACCATGTCCACCCGGCGGGTGTCCTTGGCCGAGTAGTTGACGATGTTGTCGCCGGTGAGCTTCGCGTTGGGCACGATGACGAGCCGGTTGTCGCCGGTGCGGAGGTGGGTGGTGAAGATGTGCATTTCCTCCACGACGCCGCTGCTGCCGGCCGCCTCGATGAAGTCGCCGGCCTTGAAGGGCCGGAAGATGAGCAGCAGCACGCCGGCCGCCAGGTTCGCCAGCGAGCCCTGAAGCGCCAGGCCCACGGCCAGCGCGGCCGCGCCCATGATGGCCACGAAGGTGGTCACCTGCACGCCGAGCTGGCCCAGCGCCGCCAGCAGGATGGCGACCATGAGCAGCACGTAGGTGACCGATGCGGCCAGCGATACCACCGCCGCGTCGACCTCGCGCTTGGCCAGCACTCGCCGTACGAGGCCCCTCAGGTACTTCGCAATCCACCGGCCCACCACGATGATGGCGATGGCGGCCAGCAGACGGAGCGCGTAGACGGGGATGAGCTGCAATACGCTCTTGATCGCGTCTTCCATTGTCATCTACCTCCTCGACGCCCGGCGGGATACTGCGGCCGGCACACCCATGCGCGCTCGCGGCCCGGCCGGTGTCCCACGCGGGTGTGTCGGCACGCGCTTCCCGCGGCCTCCCGCCGGCTCCTTCCCAGGTTGCCGGTCGATTGGACGGGAGAGGGACACGACGACGAAGGGCCGGAGCCTCCACGCTCACCCACCGCGCAGCACACTCCAGGGGGTTGGGGGACGGTAGTCCCCCGACTGGCTTCCGCCCGAGAGGATACTCTCGGGCTATCTTGCCCCGCCGACTCGCCTCGGCCTCGCCATCGTTAGGAAGGCCGTTTCTCGCAAGTCCAATCCCCCGTCGTCTCCGGCCGTGGGGAGGGGGAAGAATCGAGGGGGGAG
>CAZLHI010000072.1:0-9751 GCA_964559435.1 uncultured bacterium
CCGCCGATGCGGGGCCGCCCGCTGCTACGGGGACGCAAGGGAGTCCCCAGCCGCTTCACCATCTCGGGATCATTCGGCCTTGAGGTATTTGTCGAACCAACCGATGATCATGCGCTGGACTTCTTCGCTGTGCTGAGTCAGGCCGTGGTCACCATTCTCGAACAACACAAACCGAAAGGGATGCCCACTGCTGTGGAGTTCCGTGGCCATTCGCAGCGCGCTTCCGGCTGATACGCTTCGGTCTTCGCTGCCGTGCAGCAGCAGAATGGGCACTCTTTTGTCGATCTTGTCGACCCAGTGTACTGCCGAACGCGAGTGCAGTGCTTCCTGTCTGTTCTCCTCGAAACCCGGAACTTGGCCTGCGAGAACGGCCTCCATTCCGGCAGCATCGGCGCAGTCGGCGGGAGCGCTCGCGATGACCGCTGCCTTGATTCGGGGTGTTCTCCTCAGAGCGAGGTAGGTCATCATGCCTCCCCGACTCCAGCCGAACACTCCGATGCGCTCGCGATCGGCAAAGGGAAGAGACTCGATCACCGGAACGAGATTCAGCACGTCGTTGACATCGGCGCCCCCGATCTCGTCCAGTCCTTCACTGCCGCCTCCGCCGCGGTACTGGCTCGCCACGACCACATATCCCTGGGACACCAGGAAGCGCAGGCTGAGCAGCTTCTCGAAATCGATGACCCCGATGTCGTGCTCTCCGCGCTTGTTGTGTCCCCCTCGGTTGTAGATGACGGTTGGGAGCCTTGCGCCATCCGGCTGCTTCGGTTTGAGTACGAAGGCGACCACCTTGAGGCCGTCGCTCATGTACTTCAGTCGCAGGCAGTCCACGGTCTCTGTGAACGCGGTGAACTCTTCAGGGGAGTGCTCAAGTCTGAATCTGCTCTCGAAATCCTCTCCGGTGAAGCTGGCCTTGCGGGCGCGCGTTCTGAGCACGGCGAGCCACTCTTCGTAGGTCTCGAACGGGCACTCGATCTTCTCTCGGTAGTTCTCGAATTCGCCGGGAGGGAACTGCTTCCGGAAAGCGGCTTCGTCGAAGACGTAGCGTTTCTTCTCCGCCTGAAGCCACTCCTCGAAGCTCCCGTACTGGTGGCCGGAGAAGCTCTCCACAATAGCTCCATCTTGGGTCGAAGGCGGCGTCTCCTGGGACTGACTCCGCGGACACGGCAACAGAATCATGAGGCAGGCGACGATGAGAAGAGATATCCTCATGACTATGCCGCCGTCTCACCCATCGTGGGGCCGGCGCTACCTGTGGGCTCGGCGGGCAGCGGCCCCTCCTTCCTCGACAGGAGATATCCCAGAAGCGCGACGAGGTTCCCGATGAAGACAAAGATGGCCCAAATCCATGCTGGTTCTCCACGGGAGTGGGCGTCGAAGAAGACCCACAGCGGGAGCGACAGCCAGTATATGAGGAAGCTGACGAGTATTCCCAACACTCCCACCGTCCAGAGCGTCCCCGGCTGCCGATCCGAGGTCGCGAAGGCCAGGCCGATCATTCCTATGACGGTACCATCGGCCGCCCGGACGGGACGGAGCAGATGGCGATAGATGTCGTTGTGCTCACCCTCGCGCCTTATGGCAGACGCGGCCGCGACCCAGAGGCGCTGCTCATCTGTCAGCACTTCTTCCGGGATGGCCTCCAATACGCGAACCGCGTCCACGGTCGCCAGGTTCTGAACGCTACTCCGCAGAGGAGTGCTGGCGGCCGTACTTCCTTCGGCATGGGCTACTCGTCCGTCGAGGTCTATCAACCACACGGTGGCAACTTGCTGTGACTCCAGAGTTCCGCTTAGTGCTTGCCGGAGGTCGGCGGAGTCAAGGGAGGCGGGGCGTATCTCCTCCAGTCGGACCAGCTCTTCTTCCACTGCGCGGATCGCCGTGCTGGTCTCCCTCAACATCCTTCCGCGGTAACCCGAACATAACCCGATCAGAGCCAGCATTGCCAACGCGCCCATCACAGCCAGTAGGGGAAGTACCCTCTGGATTCGGTTAGGCATGTCGTTTCCTCCGAGTAACAATTAGGATGCTTGTCACAGGAACGAAGGTGATATTCACGATTAACACGGCTGCAGCGATATGGAGCGCTTGCGCACCGCCTGGCAGCACGGCGACGCCCACCTCCCATCCGACGAGCCACCCCGCGAAAACGGCCAGGACGCCTGCGAGGGCCGCAATCGAAGCAGTCGGAAACGTCGCCCCCGCGCCTCCTGGAGAGGGCCGAGACAGGAGGCAGTGTTTGACTAGCTCCCTGCGATGTGCGCCCAGGCGGGCATCTCCCCCGAAAGCGGCTCGAACGAGTCGCCCGATGCTCTCCTCAGAACAAGTCTCTGTTTCCTTCATCTGTCCACCCTTACTCTGCCCCGGCCATCGCTTTGCGTAGTGCTTCCCTCGCTCGCGAAAGCAGAGACTCAGCGCCCTTGTAGTTCCTGCCCAGCAGACGTGCCACTTCACCAACAGATTGATCGTCTGCGTAACGGGCAATGAGAGCTGTCCGATACTCCCGCGGCAACTCTGCCAGCGCCTGGACCACCAGCTCACGAGTGCTCTGACGCATCAGCTCATCATCGGGAAGATCCCCGGCATCGGCGATCCCCGCGACATCTTCCGGGAGGCCGTCAGCGCTCATTACGGCGGCGTCACGACTCTGGCGACGCCTGCAATCGGCGATCTTGCGACGGGCGATGGCGCAGAGCCAAGAGAAGAACCGGCTCTCGCCCCGATACGTTGGCAGGGATCTCAGCGCGGCGAGCCACGTTTCCTGGAAGACGTCTTCCGCTTCCTCTCTGCGGCCCGAGAGGCGGTGATGGATGAACGCGAACAAAGGGTCAGCCCAGTCTTCATAGAGCAACGAGAGGTCCTTCCCGTTGCCCGTGGCCGCACTTCGTACCAGCGCCAGTTCGCCTTGCGAGTTCGCGCCCACCTAAGAGTGCCTCTCTATGGAGTTAGTCGTTGCGACACGCAGAATCCTTCGATCGCGCCCGTAGTGGAGTGAACCCCTCTGACTGGACAGTTCAGGGGGTCATTGTTAGGGGGTCGTGAGACCAGCCTGAAGGCTTCCTGAGCTTGCTCCGGTCCGCCAGCTGTCCTATCATCTGAGACCACTGGTCCTTGTCGGGCCTCCCTGAGACCGACCTCTGGCCGCTTCCGGGCGTTGCCTCGCCGAGTGCTCGACTGTCCACGCGGGGGCCGACGAGTGTCGATCCCACATATGCTTACGGGCGATCAGGATCGCGTGCGCTCGAGGGCAGCGGTTTCAAGTTCGCGGTTGACGAGCGACACGCGATTCCCCTGGGCCCTGCAAAGCGGTCTCAGGGGCCCCCGACAAGGACCCTGCGCGCCAGCCATACCTGCAGGTTACACCTAGCTTCCATCCGAGATAGGGCTCCTATCAAGACCCTTGTGCGGAGATTCGCTCGGCTGGCCGCCCTTGCTCTTCCTCCGATGTTGGGGCCTGCTCCCGTCCGCGTCGCCCCACCGCGAAGCCGATGGCGTTTCGGGGACAACCCTCGATGCAGTCCCCGCACAGCACGCAGTCCGCAGTCCCGGGGGTCGTGTAGGTGCGACATTCCCGAGGATACTTATCACATCCGCTGCACAGCGCCTTGTCCCTGCGCAGACGAAAGAGTGAGATGCGGTTGCCCAGGGCGAGCAGCGCGCCCAGCGGACACAGGTACCGGCACCAGACGCGGATCACGACGAGGGTCAGCACGAGGCCGCCGACGATCAGCACCGCGCGAACGCGAGAGAACGTGTCATAGGTTAGCCAACTGACTCGCGCCGCGTCGAAGCTCCAGTCTGCGTGGCCGCGCACGGGAATGGCGAAGCGCTGGTTGAGCGCGTAGAATCCCACGATGGCGAGTAGCAACATAGCGTATTTCAGCGCCTTGAGAACACGGTCCGCCCGGCCGAACCGCGGCAGCTTGAACGCCCTGAGCTTGGGGATGCGACCGAGCAAATCCTGGACGGCACCCATGGGGCAGGCCCACCCACAGAACACCCGGCCGGCGAGCAGGCCCGACACTGCGATGATCCCGATTACCCACGGCTGGAGCCAGGTGCCCGGACAGACGCGCATTGGGCAGTGGGTACACGACATGAACGGGACGCCATACGGACATCTCAACGCGCCGATGAAGAGCCACTCACCCGTCACCACAAGCGCGCCAAGTTGCACGAGCTGGCGGAATGGCGCTATCAGTTTTCGCCTTCGGCCGCCGGCCTCCATCTGCTTCATCTCTCAGCTTCGGCTCTGCCGGCGGCGAGCACGGCCTCCCGCTGCGTCGCCTGGGTGATGGCGCTTCGAGCCTTCTCCGCCCATTCGGTGTTCGGGTAGTCTTCTGCTGTCCTCGTCCAGGCGGCCGCCGCCAGGTCGGGCCGGCCGCGCAGATGCTGACAGAGGCCGAGCCGGTAGGCCGCCTGCGCCTGGAAGGGATTGGGCTCCCCTGCGGTCAGCACGTGAATGACCTTGAGATACTCCTTGATCGCTACCAGCGGCAGTTCACAGTCGACGAGCTGCCCGGCGAGGTGGAACCTCTTCTGGAGCGCCGACGGCAGCTCAGAAGGCAGACCGGGCGCCGCTCGGCCGCCTTCAGACGAGAATGGATCGGTGGAACTTACTGCGGCAAGCGCCCGGCGAGCATTGTCCGCGGCATCGCTGCCGGGGTAGTCCTCGATCACGCGCCGCCACTGGCGCGCGGCCGCGTCCGGTTCGCCGAGCTGGTAGGCGCACACGCCCACCCGGTAGCGTGCGTACGGCCTGTGCGGGTTCGTGCCTCCCTTCGGGCTGTAGATGTCGCAGAGAACCTTGGCATATTCCTGGAGTGCGTAGACGATGTTGCCGTTCTCGTAGAGGTCCTCTGCATAGCTGAGGCCGCGGTTCACTGGCGTGTCATACTTGCGGAATGGCACCCAGCCGTCGTCGATTGTCTTGCCCATCTTCTCGGGGTCGTCGCCCAGGATCCTCAGGACTGCGCGCCAGGCGGCGATGCCGCCCCGTGCTGTTCGAGCGTGCGGCGAGTCCGGGTAGTTCTCCACCAGGCGCTGCCATTGGGCGACGGCCAGCTCGGGGCGACCGAGCAAGGCCTGGCAGGTTCCCACCCGGAATCGCGCCTCGGCCCCTCGGGGGCTGTCGGGGTAGAGGTTGGGCAGCTTGAGATAGTCGCGAAGCGCGAACGTGTAGAGGGCATTGGCCATGTCGCCCTCGCTGATGAGAAACTGCCGCTCGTCGACCGGCGTCTCGGCGGTGACATAGGGCTCCGGCGGCGCCTCCGGCGCTGGAGGGGGCTCCTTGCCGAGGAGCTTCAGGCACTCGCATGCTCGCTCCACCCACTCGCCCTCGGGATAGCGGCCGGCGACCTTCTCCCACTGGGCCGCCGCCAGGTCGGAGCGGCCGCGGCGCAGCGCGATCGCCCCTATCTCGAACTCCGCGCGGGCCTCCTGGTCCGAAGGACCAAAGTAGTAAAGGATCTCAATCCATCTGCGCGTCGCCTCCTCCCAGTCTTGGTTCGCGGCCATCTCCTCTGCCAGGCGGATCTGCACCGGGACAGACTTCGGCCCCCTCTTGGCCGCCCCGGCGGCGTGCGACTCGGACGCGAGCAAGCAGATGGCGAGAGCGCCCGCGACGGCCAGCGCCCGCAATAGTGGCAGACAAGCCGTCGGGATACCGAAGGAATTCGTCACTGCTTCTCCCTCCTACCAGGTGGTGAAGCCGCCGTCGCGCCCGCCGGCCCGTTCTTGCTGTCCGGTTTGACGCGCATCTTGAAGAGCGGTTTGTGGGTCTTCGCCTCGGGGGCGAGCCCGTGGAGGTAGCCATGTTTCGTGCACAGCTCGAGCCCCAGGTCTCCTTGCAGGGCCTCTGTGTACTGCTGCGCCAGGTCCGGGCTCTGGCCGCCGGCGATGCGGCACGCGCGGTGGGGGATGGCGCCGTGTCCTTCCTTCATGGCGGCCATGACCTTCACCGGAATCGGAACCACGTCTACCTTGCCGTTTGTCTCCGGTACGGTTGTCATGCTAAGGCGGGTGACGCTTGCGTGGGCGCGGCCTTCGATGACCGGGGGAAAGACCTTCCAGCCGCAGTCGTGGGCCTCAATGGCGTTGCCGACGTAGCCCTCCCATATGCCGGGCGCCACCACTTCGTCTGCGGCCTGCAGCAGGAACTTGACGACCTTGCCCGAGGGCCCGGAGGAGGTCGGGGAGTAGACCGTTCTGATGTCTGGTCGCTTGAGGTCCTCGACGCCGCGGACGGCCGCCGGGTTGCCGGGCGGAACGATGATGACGTAGGGGTCCAGTGCGAACACCTCGGGCTTGCCTGCCAGACGGCCCTTCTCCGCTAGCTCGAACCAGCCCGGCCCGGACCTGCCGACGAGCACGTCCACTCCTCGGGGCCGAGCCGCCAGCACGGATATGAGATGCTCCACCGGAGCCGACGAGTACGTGATGCGGCAACCGGCGGCCTCCTGGAAGCGCTGGTTGAAATCGAGCAGCAGGTCGTAGTTGCCGCCGCACGACCAGACGAGGAGGTAGGGCCGGCCCAGGGAGGGGAAGCCGCAACCGGCGAGGAGAGAGGCGACCGCGCCCCCGGCCGCGAACCGCAGGAAGTCGCGGCGGCTTACGCGGCCGGCTCCGCCGCGGCCGCGCACATGTTCGCGGAATAGGGGCGCGCGCACAGAGCATCTCCTTTCAGACTCGTGGGGGCGATCACAGCATCCGCTGGGCACTGCATACAGTGGCGGAACTCAGGGATCCACCGTTCACACTCATCCTGTAGAGCCTTCAGCTCTGCTTGGGCAGGTGGTCGCATCTCCCGCATTGGGCCTCGCGGGATCAGGGGCATGATATTATGGCGCCTCGCGCCGAGGGCGGCGGCGCCACGAGCGACCTCGGGTAGATCATCTGCGTTCACGCCGGGGACCAGGACGGAGTTCACCTTCGTCAGCAGACCCGATCGCGCGGCGGCCGCCAGCCCGCGCCACTGGCGCGAGAGGATCTGCTCGGCCGCCGCCGGACCGGCAACGCGCTCCCCGTTCAACACGGCGCTGGCGTAGAGCCGCGCCGCCGTCTGCGCCCGGGTCGTGTTGATGGTGACCGAAACCGCGCTGACGCCCGCCTCGAGCACCTCCGGCAACGCATTCTCCAGTTCGACGCCGTTCGTGCTCAGGCAAAGCAGCAAATCGGGATGCTGTGCGTGGATGAGCCTCAGGGCCTGAATGGTTGCGGGGTTGGCGAGGGGCTCGCCAGGTCCCGCGATCCCAACGACTCTCAGCCAGCCCCGCTCTCTGATCGCGCCGACTCGTGCCACCGCCTCTTCGACCGAGAGCACGCGGTCGGCGCTGCCCGGCCCACCGACCTCGCCGGCGCGCGGCCCCACCACGCGCTCGCAGTAGTTGCATGACAGGTTGCAGGCCGGCGCCACCGCCAGGTGCAGCCTGCCAAACGTTCGGGTGGCCGCGGCCGTGTAGCAAGGGTGGGTCTCTTCGAGGTGCTGGGTTGTCGGGGGAGTTGATACACTCATCTGCTAGGCATTCACAAGCCGGAACTTGACCCTGAACGCAATCGTCATTGCGACGGGGTCGCCGTCCTTCAGCGCGGGGGAAAACTCGGTCTTCTTCACGTGAGCGACGGCCGCTTCGTCGAGACCCGAGTGGCCGGACGATCTAACGACGGCCACGTTGCGCGGCCTGCCTGCGGCGGTGATGGTCAGCTTCAGGATGACGGTGCCTTCGATGCCCTGCTGCCGGGCCTGCTCCGGATAGGGGGGATCGGTCCAGTTAATCGCTCTCGGCGGCCGGGACGGTCCCTTTGGCTTGGGGGCTCGTTCGGGGACAGGGGCGACGGGCGCGGGGGCCTCCTCTGTGCCAGTGCCCCCTCCTTCCTCCTCCGTCCCGAAGGGGCCGAGGCCGACCGCGGTACCGGTGCCGCCCAGTCCGAAGACGCCAGGCTCTCCCGGCACGAGTTCGCCGGCGCGGCCGAAGATCTCGCCGGAAACGATGACCGCGGCCTCCACCTCCGACTCCTTCACTACGACGTCCTCGGAAAGCGAAGGCCGATCCAGCTTGATCTCCGCCTCGGGCCCCGGGGCTTGCTCGAAGACCTCGTCGGGCAACACGACCTTGCCGGCCTTCGGCGCGGCCGGCGGCTTGTCCGGTCTCGGTTCTTCGACGATGACAACTGGCTCCGGCTTCGGCTTGGGCTTGGGGGGAGGTGGGGGCGGCGGCTTCGGCGTCTCCTTCTGCACCAGCTCGAGGTTGACGCGCGGTTGGCAGTCCTGCCCGATCTTCGGACAGACGACCTGGCCGATGTTGCAGATGCAGTCGCCCCAGCGGTTGGCTGCGTAGAGCGTCCCGGCGTGAAGCACAGCAGAGGCCAGCAGCGCGACCAGGAGAACGCGGTCGCACAGGCCACCCCAACGGTCTCGCAGCGGCCAGCCCTCGCGAATCATGGCTTCATCCTCCTCCAGCTATCCGGTGTCCGATTCGGCCTCCGGCCTCTCGGTGGACAGCGAGACTTGGCGCAGGCCCACGAGGCGGGCGCTGTCCATGATCCAGATGATCTGTCCGTAGGCGGCCTGGGTATCGCCGTGCACCACCACGACCTTCTGGTCGGCCGTGACCTCACGGGCCGCCTCCATCAAAGCCTGAGTCAGCTCCTGAGCCGGGACCGCTTGCTCGTTGACGAAGAGATCGCCATCGCGATTGACGATGACGGTGATCTCGCCATCGCCCTTGGTGACGATCTCGCTGGTGACGGCAGGGGGCAGCTCCACTTGCATCGCCGGTTCGCTGACGAAGAAGGTCGCCGTCACCATGAAGATGATCAGCAGAACCAGCATCACGTCTGTCAGCGGCGTGATGTTGATCTCCGATATGATGTCGTCGTTGCTGTCCTGGGTTCTCATAGCCATGTCACGACTCCGGCGCTACCAGACTTACCATCTGGGTGGCGACGATCTCCGCTCGACGCATCAGCCGCCGCTGCCAGATGACGAAGAAGTTGTAAACCACCACCGCCGTGATGGCCACGAAGAGGCCGGCCGCGGTGGCGATCAACGCCTCGGAGATACCGGTGGCGACGACGGCCGGGCCGGCGGCGCCGACCTGTCCGATGTCGCGAAAGGCCCTGATGATCCCGAGCACCGTGCCGAACAGGCCGATGAAAGGCGAGATGTTGCCGATCGTGCCGACTATCCCGAGATGTGCACCTATGCGGAGCGTCTCCGAGGAGAGGGTGGCCTGGAGGTGATCCTCGACGGCCGTCCGCGCTTCGCCGAGCTTGGAGAAGGCCGCCCCGACCAGCCGCACTGCCGGGGCCGGCTCATCTCGCCAGGTCGGATTGGGATTGCCGCCCGCGGCGAGCGCGCTCCTGGCCCGCGCTATCACCTCTTGCGGGTCGCGGTCGGCGCGCAGGAAGTGCCAGAGCCGCTCCAGGAAGATCCCGATCGTCAGCAGCGAGCAGAGCCCCAGAGGATACATCACGACTCCGCCTTGCTTGAGTAGCTCCCACATTGTCCAACTCCTTCCTAACCTATGTCTGGACGTCGCTATCGCTCAGCGCCGCCGCCCGCCGAGCAGCCTTGCCTCGACTGAGCCAGACATACACCGGCAGACCGGCGCCGAGAAACCCGACGAGCCAGAGCAGATCGACTGGGGTGTTGCGAAGGTGATTCATGGCAAGCCCCAGGGAAGACAGGCAGAAGACCGCCGGGACGATGGGATATCCCCACACGCGGTACGGCCGCTCGAGCTGCGGCCGC
>CAZLHI010000073.1:0-9545 GCA_964559435.1 uncultured bacterium
CGCGCCGGCCCTCATGCCACCCCGCGCTGCTCCGCCCGCGCGCATTGCCCCGCCGGCACCGGCACGCGCCCTCCCTGCGGCGCTCGACGGGGGATAGATCTCAATCAAGGGCGGGTAGCCGTACTTGCGGAGAACCTCCTCGAACGTGCTCTGCAGCACGACTCCCCTGGCCGTTCGAATCGGGTCGGGTTTCCCCTTAAGGTACTTCGGAAACCCGGCGACGATCACGTCACTGACGACGGCGTCAGCACCCTCGCCGTTGAGAACCATGCCGATCGCGATGCCCCGGTTGTTGCGGAAGTTGTAAGCCCACTGGACCTGATTAGCCTCCAGCACCGAAGCGCGGATCGGCAGCACCCACACCGGGATCTCCGCCGCCTGTGGCTGGGAGAAGTCGGGCAGTCCAGCCGCTCGCGCGGGCGTCGGGACTGCCGTCTGGAAGACCATGCCCGAGCCAGCTGGGAATAGGATACCGTGCGGCGTGCCAAATCTCTCCAGGAGTTCGCGGTACGATGCACCGATGCGGATGCCAAACAGCCCGTCCTCAACGGCCTGCACCGGTGCTGCAATCACAAGTACACTCAACGCCAATACGAGAGCAACTAGAATCCAACGCTCGCTTGTGCCCTGCATCAGCTCTCTTCCTTGCACTACTCGGGCACCGAAGAACCTACAGGTATCCTCGAAGCTCTTCAATGCTCATTCCCGCAGGCGGGGCCTCGACCTCGGGTGCAACCGGCGCCGCCTCAGCGGCCGCCGCAATGTGGGCGCCTATTGCGATCTCACGAACGCGCATTGCGTCGAGCGAGAATCGCACACCATGATCAACGTAGGTCAACTCCAGCGCAGTACCCCCAGATACTGTCTGGTCGGGGTAGCCATACTGGGCAATGATCTCCATGTAATTGCTGCCGAGCCCGATGCCGCGGGTCGTGGAGCCGCCCGGGGAGGGCGCAATGCCCGTCAGAGTGATTGCGGTGATCTCTCCCTCGGGGTCCAGCGAGAGCACCACCGTGGCATTGCCGGGCCGCTTGTAGTACCAGTACATGCCCGGCCCTTGGACTCTCGCAGCCCCGGCCGTTCGTGAACGCGTGCCGACACTCGCACCGGCGCCCGCCCTCATGCGACCGCCAGCCCTGCCGCCTCTCATGCCGCCGCGCTGTCCCCGACCCCGGGCACCGCCTCGCATCCCCGCGCCACGCATGCCGCCTCGCATCCCGCCGCGCGCGCTACCGCGCTGGCTCGGCCCGGCCGGCCCGGATCGTACGGCGCCGGCTGCTCCCGGTGCCGTACGGACTTGTGGTTGCTCGGCCGCCACGGTGATGGTCCCGAGCGGACCGATGAAGTCCGGCTGGCCATAGCCTGGCCTGTCGAGTAGATCGAGGGCGTTGTCGCCGAGCCTTACCCCGGACAGTTCTCTCTCCACTGCCCAAGTGCGCGAGCTAGCGGTGCAGACGAGCACAGCCAAAGTGATGCAGGTCCAGGCCGCTTTTCGCATCTAGAGGACCTCCTTGCACTGTGGCGCGCACACACCCCAGCTCCCACCCGACACGGCGGCAGTCTATCACAAAGCCCTGTCCAGTGTCAACGTGGGCGCGGAGGCGCCCCACGCCACCTATTAGACGACTAGTCATTGCGCGGAGTTCCATCATTTTGGGGAATACTGCATGGGGCTGTGAAGAAGCTGCGGAGTGGGGGTCGGACAAGACATGAGAGGCAGGCGTAAAAGAAAGCGATCGGTTGCCAGATTGAAGGCCAACGGAGTCGTGCCGGCGGATGTGCCGCGGTGTTGCACCTGCGGCAAGCCGCTGCTGCGGCTACCCACTTCGCTCGCCTCCGCTGCGCGCCCCACAGTCTTTCAGTGTGCTGACTGCTTCTACCCGGGAACCGGGCAAAGCCCTCCGCGGTCTGAACCAGTGGCATCTGAGAGGACGCGGCGGATTGACGAGTTCATGTCGGATGTCTCCCGTTGAGGCGGCGCGCGCCCCGGACTCCGCGCCTCGATCGCCGACGTCGACCCGCTGCGCGCGCCGCGGGTCGAGCTGCTGCACAGAGCCCTGGTGGCGAGTCTCCGGTAAGACAGATATGCCGCTGATCTATGCCCTGGCTGCGACAGCGGCGCGGGGATGCCGCTCCTCGACAGCCGCGTTTTCTTCCGCCAGCACTTTGCGGAGCTTCAGTATTGCCTTACTTCGCTGCGCGTACACGCACCCCACGCGCACCTTGCGTCGGCGCGCGATATCACGAATGCTTTGCCCCGCCAGCAGCGCCGTCATAACTTCTCGTTCTGCCCTCGTGAGCCGAGGCAAGAGCCTCACCACGCGCCTGCGAAGTAGCGCCGCGTCGAGTCGCTCGAGCAGTTCGTCCTCGAAGCGATGCCCGACGGTCTCGTTCATATCTTCGAGCGGCACTATCGTCTTCATGTGGCTCGCGGCCTCGCCGCGATCATGAAGATAGCCGGGAATGCGCACGAGCGAATAACGATCCCGGAGCCAGTGACGAATGGCTCCGATCCCAGTCTTTACGAGATAGCTGTGACACTCATGAGTGGCCCGGTGTGCTGCAGCTTCCCATATGGCCGTTTCCGCCTCTTGGTAGAGATCTCGAGCTGTCTCCCTATCGACCCCCAGCATGCCGATGTAGTTCCAAATCTGGTGAGCGACTGCTGCTTCCATGGCTGCGATTTCTCCTGTGACGGCTGTTGCCGAGATTCAGACTACTGGGCCAACTGCTGCTCCGCGTATCGCCTCCTTTCGCTCAAACGCGATCAGACCTCGACCGTGACGCCGCGCGGCCAGCGTGACAACCAGCGCGGCAACTTGTCTCTGAGGGGTTCGGCAGAATGGGTGAGGCCGCCCGCCGAAGCGCGACGGGCCGGTGCGCCACCTCGCCCCCAAAGAGGTCGGGATCGTTCGGTGAATGGGCTACTTCCTTCATCCCGAACTCCTTTGACCGGGCGGAACTATACCACAGGACCCCTCAATTGGCAAGGGGGTTTGGGCTATTATCTCGAGCTCTTTTCTGCCTATGAAGAATTCGGCTTGGGATGGGCGCAGCGCAGGTGCAGCGCGCCTGCTCGATCTTACCTCATGCGCGCATACTGCGCGACCAGTTCCGCAGTGGCAGGTTTGCCGCGCAATCGAGATCGAGCGAGTCGGCTCCAGCGTGAGCGAACTTGTAGGCGCCGGCCGCGGCCACCATCGCTCCGTTGTCCGTGCACAGTTTGGCATGGGGGAAGATCGCGCGGAGGCCGACGTCGTCAGCTCTGGCCTTGAGTAACGCGCGCAGCCGGCGATTGCAGGCCACACCACCGACCGCGATAATCGGCAGATAGCCACTGTCTTGCGCCGCCTCGACCACCCGCTCTGCGAGCGACAGCACGATGGATTCTTGATAGGCGGCCGCCGCGCGTGCCCGCCCTCCCGCATCCAGTTCCTGCTCCTTAACAAGGCGCGCAAGCGCGGTCTTCACACCGCTGAAGCTGAAGTCAAACGAGCCGGGAAGGCGCGCGCGCGGCAATGGCTTGGCGCGCCCGGCGTAGGAGTCTGCCAGCTCCGCAAGGGCCGGTCCCCCGGGGTAGGGGAGACCGAGCAGCCGAGCGCCCTTGTCGAAGGCCTCGCCCGGCGCGTCGTCCAATGTGCGGCCCAGCACTTCGTAACTGCCGTGGGCTCGCATGAGGACCAGGTGAGAGTGGCCCCCGGACGCAATGAGGACGACTGATGGGAACGGCAGCGTCGCCTCTATGGCTGCGCTGTAGATATGCCCTTCGAGGTGGTGCACGCCGACCAGCGGCAGGCCGCGGGCGATGGCGAGCCCCTTCGCCGCGGATACTCCCACCACCAGCGAGCCGATGAGACCGGGACCGACCGTGACGGCGATCGCGCTAAGGTCGCTCCACCGCGCGTTCGCGCGCTGCAGGGCCTCGCGTATGACTGGAACGATCATCTGGATATGCTGTCGTGACGCGACCTCGGGCACGATGCCCCCGAAGTGCGCGTGCAGGTCGTCTTGCGACGCCACCACGCTTGAGAGAAGCTCGACGCCGGCCTCGCCGGGGCCTCTCACAACCGCGGCCGCTGTTTCGTCACAGCTCGTCTCTATGCCGAGGGTGAGCATATGTCGCGATTTCGGGGCGCTGCAAAGCCCACCTGCCGCAGCAGATGGTGTGCCGTAACTCTCAAGATGGGGGATGATCGAGACAAGGCTTGGCTGTGCCGCCCAGGACAGCGCGTTCTCGGGGCGAATCGGCGTGTACCCCGAGGGAACGCGGTTCGGAGACACCATATGGACCTCAACATACGTATCGCGGGAGCGGCCGGGCAGGGCGTCGAGACCACCGGCGACCTGCTCGTGGAGACATTCGCCGGCCAGGCAATTCACTGCTTCTCGACCCAGACCTACATGTCCCGTATTCGCGGCGGCCTCAATTGGTACGACATTCGCATCGCCGGCGACGACCTCTTCTCCGGCCGTGAGAAGGCCGACCTCCTCGTCGCACTCAATGAAGATGCTCTGAACTGGCTGCGCGGCGACGTCAACGAAGGCGCCCTCATCGTATTCAACGGTGCTGACAATGACGGTGTCATCGCGGTCCAGTTCCAGAGTGTCGCCAAGGAAGTCGGCGGCTCCGCCATCATGGCCAACACCGTCGCCGCGGGCGCGGTGCTTGCCCTCCTCGGGTATGATCTCGCCGGCCTCGAGGCCGGTCTTCGGGACAGATTCGCCCGCAAGGGAGACGAAGTCGTCGATACCAACATCAAGTGCGCGCGTAAAGGGGCCGAGCTGGTCGGCGACAACGCAGGCAAGCTCACCGGCCCCGAGCCCTCCGGCGCGCCGACTGCCATCTGCAGCGGGAACGAAGCCGTCGGGCTCGGCGCCGCCACCGCGGGAGTGAAGTTCGCCACCAGTTATCCCATGACACCGTCTACCGGCGTCATCACCTTCCTCGCGAATGTCGCCGACCACTACGGCATCGTCGTCGAGCAGGCCGAGGACGAGATCGCGGCGGTCAACATGATCTGCGGGGCCACTTACGCCGGTGTGCCTGCGATGACGACCACATCGGGCGGCGGCTTCGCGCTGATGGTGGAAGGGCTCTCGCTCGCCGGGATGCTCGAACTCCCGATATTCATCTTCCTCGGCCAGCGACCCGGCCCCGCAACCGGCCTCCCTACCCGCACCGCGCAGCAGGACCTGCTCTTCGCGGTCCATGCCGGCCACGGTGAGTTTCCGCGAGCGATCTTCGCGCCGGGTTCGCCGCAGCAGTGCTATGACCTCACCCGCCACGGCCTCGAAATCGCGCACAAGTATCAGACGCCAGTGATCCTCATGAGCGACCAGTTCCTCGCCGACATTCGGAAAAACTGCCCCGGCCTCGACGACTCATATCGCCCCATCGACCGCCACATCGTGGAGGAGGCGCCGCACGAGTACCTGCGCTACGCCGTGACGGACTCGGGCGTTTCGCTCCGCGCCATCCCAGGCTCCAACGCCTTCGTCGTCGTGGACTCCGACGAGCACGCCGAAGACGGCCACATCACCGACCACCTCGAAGCCCGCGTGCGCCTTCAGGACAAACGCATACGCAAGCTCCAGGGCCTCCTTTCGGATGTGCTCCCGCCCGAATGGCACGGTCCGCCTGAGGCCGAGCACGTGCTCATCGCCTGGGGGTCCACTTACGGGCCGTGTCGGGAGGCGGTCGAACTCATCAATGCCGACGGCGGCTCGGCCGCGATGCTGCACTTCTCCCAGGTGTGGCCGCTAAGTGTGGCTGCCATTCGTCGAATGCTCGGCGAACGGAAGCGAATCACATCGGTTGAGTGCAACCAGACCGGCCAGTTCGCCTCCCTGCTTCGCATGCTCGGGGCCGTGCTCGAATGCGAGCTGATGACAAGATACGACGGCATGCCCTTCGCCGCCGAAGAGATTGCCCGGAGGATCGCCCGATGATCGAGAAGCCATTCTTCGACAGCGACATCGCCTGGTGCCCCGGCTGCGGGAACTTCTCCATCCTGCGCACCTTCGACAAGGCCGTCGAGGAGGCGGGAATCGACCGCAAGAAGCTCGTCCTCGTCTCCGGCATCGGCCAGGCCGCCAAGCTGCCGCACTACACCCAGGCGAATGTCTTCAATGGCCTGCACGGCCGCGCGGTGCCGGCCGCGGTGGGCATCAAGCTGGCCAATCAGGAACTCGAGGTTGTCATCACGAGCGGGGATGGAGACATGTACGGTGAAGGCGGCAACCATCTGATCCACAACATCCGCCGCAACGTCGGGGTGACGGCTTTCGTCCACAACAACATGGTCTATGGGCTGACGAAGGGCCAGGCCTCGCCGACTTCGGAGTTGGGCTTTAAGACGAAGCTCCAGGTGCACGGCGTCATGAGCCTCCCGTTCAACCCGCTGGCCATCGCCATCGCCGAGCAGTGCTCATTCGTGGCGCGAGCGTTCGCCGGCGACCCGAAGCACCTCCAGGAGATGATGGTGGCCGCGCTCCGGCACGAGGGCGGCTTCGCCCTCCTCGACATCCTCCAGCCCTGCCCCACCTACAACCGGGTCAACACCTTCCAGTGGTATCGCGACCGCGTGAAGAAGATCGGCGACGATCACGATCCCTACGACCGGCAGCAGGCCCTCGACCTCGCCTTCCGGTGGGGCGATGAAATCCCCATCGGCATCATCTACAAGCACGACCGGCCGACTTTCGAATCGCAGTTTGAGGTGCTGGGGAAGGGGACGCTCGTCGCGCAGTACAGTCGATAGTACCTCGAAGAGCTTCACGCTCGCGACTGAGCCACGGCCGCTCTAGCCTCTTCGTTGTCTCAGCTCAAGGCTTCGCGCGTGTGCCAGCGAATTGTCTTGGCTGGAATCTGAGGCGATGCGAACCGGAGCCATGATCTTGGTCTTGCTGGCCCTCACCCTGGCTGGCTGCGCGGCGGCCGACGATTCGCTGTCGAAGGTCGGCGCGCCGGCCGCGGGCAAGCTGTACCACGGCGTGTTCCCGGGCGGGTTCTCTGGGATGGAGGATGACATCACCCGGGAGCAGGTGTTGTCCTATGAGAAAGCCGTCGGCCAGCGTGTCGCCTGGGTCTACTTCTCCCACAACTGGTACCAGGGGACCGCGTTCCCGCTGGCGACGTGCAAGTGGATACACGGGATGGGGGCCGTGCCTTACGTCCGCCTGATGTCGAGAGAAGAAGACGAGAGCGCGCGCAATCGCTTCAGCATTGAAGCTGTCCTCGCCGGGAAGCTCGATGAAGACCTGCGGGCGTGGGGCAAGGCGGCGCGAGAGTTCGGCAGTCCGGTCATCGTCGAATTCGGCACCGAGATGAACGGCGAGTGGTTCCCGTGGAACGGGAAGCATCACGGCGCCGGTCGCACCGACGGCTTCGGCGATCCGGCGAAGCCCGACGGGCCTGAACGCTTCGCCGCGGCCTTCCGGCACATCGTCGAGATCGTCCGCGGCCAGGGCGGCCACAACATCACGTGGGTGTTTCACGTGAACGCCGGCGACTGGCCCGAGGCGGCCTGGAACCGCTTCGAGAACTACTACCCCGGCGATGACTACGTGGACTGGCTGGGAGCGAGCGGCTACGGACCGCAAGAGCCAACCGAGGACGAGTTCGAGACGTTCCGGGAGCAGATGGATCCGTGCTACCAGCGCGTGCGGCGGCTCGCGCCGGACAAGCCTATCATCATCGCCGAGTTCGGGTGCACCGCCGGCAGCCCGGCCGTCGAACCGGAACTCTGGGCCGGCGCGGCGCTCGATGATATTCTGGGCGGACGGTGGCCGCGCGTGATCGGCTTCTGCTGGTGGAACGAGCGCTGGCAGAACGACGACGACCCCGCGCACGACAGCGACATGAAGGTCGAGAACGCACCGGCTCTGGCGGCTGTCTTCAGGGCGAAGCTCGCAGCGGCGGCCAGTAAGCTCGTCGGCCGCCCGTTGGCGCCGCCTGCTTAGCCGGTCAGGTCGTCCAGCAGCTCCGGTATCACGCGAACGCTCTCGAAGTCGGCCTTGATGTGGACCTCCTCGTGCCCGAGCACCGTCCGCCTGGTGTCACTCAGGCCTGAGAGGGCCGCTTGCACGATCGTTCGCGTCTTCTCTGGCGTGGCGCCGACAAACTGAGTCGGATCGATGCCGCCGATCAGGGTGACCTCCGGGCCCAAGGTGTCCCGTGCCAGGCTGAGGCTGGTGTCGCCGAGCGGCGGAGGGGTAATCGCCTCGATTCCGTCGAGTCCCGTCTCCCGCAGGTCATCGAGCACACCTCGCAGGTAGCCGCACATGTGCGGCACGAAGAGCTTGCCGCGCGCGCGGCAAATGTCGCGGTAGTCCTGGAGTTGTGTCAGGCACCACTCGCGGTAGAGCGCGGGTGAGATGAGCGTCGTGGAGGTGTCTTCGAAGGAGCGCACGACCTCGCCGGGCGCGCCGGCGACCATCTCGTAGAACTCGCAGTTGCGCCGGTGCATCGCCCCCAGCAGAGCGGCCATCTCCGCGGGGTGATCGGCAATCAGGTAATGAATGGTCGGCAGGCGGATCTGGAACATGGTCAGATCGAGCAGCGGGGTCGGCGGACCGAAGAGGGTGATCGACCCTGCGTCGCCCATGTTGGCGATCTGTCTCTCAGCGACCTCATAGCGCGCCCGGAAAACCGCGTCGTCGTATACGAATCGATAGGCGAGCACATCGTCAACGGTCTTGACCATATGCTCGGATTCCATCTCGACGCCGATGTTGTCCATCATCCGCGCGCGGGAAGTCAGCGTGCCGTGGGGCGTCTCCCACCTCCGCACGATGAGTCCATCCTCCTCCGACTCGTCCTTGCTGACGTTCGGATGCTCGATCTCCACCACGTCAACCCGCAGCAGGCATTCGGCCTTCATCCGGCGGCAGGCCTCGATGTACTTCGTTTCCTCGCTGTAGGTTTGCCCCGGGATCTCGCTGAGTATCCGATCGCAGAACCGGATGTTGAACTCCGGCGCCCACGGCAGGCGGTCGGGGCGTTCCCCGTGCAGCGCGCACAGCAATCGCTCCCTGGAGGTCAACGCGCGCAGCTCCCTTCACCGTTCGCGCCGGGCAGAGCACCGGTGGCCGCGAGGAGGTGGCGGTGAATTCGCCGTCGGGGCGCAATAGCCCTGCGGGTGAAGCCGTGATGCAGGGGACGTCCGGTCTCATGCACGGAAACCAACGCCGACCTACGTGGGCTATCCAGCGTCACCGAACGAAGTGAAGCTGGAAGGAGGCGCACCGGCGGCCGCTCGTGCCTGCGGCCGCCGGTGGTCGTGCGAGAGGTTCGGGAGAGGATGGCAGGGAGCCTAGAGCACCTCCCAGGAGCGCATCACGGCGTTGGGACTGGAGTGGTCTCGCAGGGCCTCGTCGCAGTGGATGTGCCCGTTGGCGCCGTTCGGAGTAACATCCTTGCCAACTATTGAGCCGCAGACGTTACCCGCATTGAGGGTAATCTCGGCCTGTGGGGCATAGAGCCCGCCATAGAAGGAGATGCAATAGCATCTGTCAAGGGGCGACGAGTTGTCCCGCGGGGCGAT
>CAZLHI010000074.1:0-9414 GCA_964559435.1 uncultured bacterium
ACGAGCGGCGACGCCCCGCTGACGGTCAACTTCACCGATCTGTCGGCCAACACGCCGACCTCGTGGGATTGGACCTTCGGGGATGGTGGTTCCTCCACTGCGCAGAACCCGAGCCATGAGTACGCGAACGCGGGCGACTATACCGTCAGCCTGACGGCGACCAATGCTCAGGGCTCTGACTCTGAGACCAAGACCGACTACATAACCGTCACGGAGCCCGGCGCGGAGCAGACCATCTTCTCGGACAATTTCGAGGCCGAGTTCGCTGGCTGGAGCACCAGCGGGACCGTCACCTGGTACACCGGGGACCCGAAGAACGGCACCCACAGCGTCGAGATGATCAAGACGAGCAGCATGGAGCGCACCATCTCGACCGTGGGCTACCAGAGCATCACCGTCTCATTCGATATGGGAGCCGACAGCTTCGAAGTGGACCACGGCGACCATGCCCAGGCGCTGTGGTATGACGGCAGCTCCTGGGCGGTGTTGAAGCGGATCGACCCCGGAGACCCGGAGGAGGACGGGCAGCTTCACTACTTGGAGTATTCGCTGCCGGCGGCCGCGGATGACAACCCCAACTTCGCGCTGCGCTTCGAGATCAACGCGAGCTGGTCCACAGACTACACGTATGTGGACGACGTGGTGGTGAAGGGCACCCCGATCGGACCGCCGCCTCCGCCTCCGGTGGCCGACTTCTCCGGCTCGCCGACGAGCGGGGAGGCGCCACTGACGGTGAGCCTCACCGATCTGTCCACGAGCAGCCCCACCTCGTGGGACTGGACGTTCGGCGACGGTGGAAGCTCGACGGTGCAGAACCCGATCCACGAGTACACGAGCGCGGGCGACTACACGGTGAGCCTCACCGCGACGAACGCGGCTGGCTCTGACACCGAGACCAAGACCAACTACCTCTCCGTCACCTCCCGTCCGACCGAAGTTTTCGTCTATCCGGTGAGCTGGTCCAGTTGGCTCGACTCTACGCATCAGTCGGGCAGCTATAGCGACCTGGAATCCGACGATGACTCCTACATGGTGTTCCGCTGCAACACGAGCACCCAGAAGTATGCGGTGACCTTCCACTTCAGCACGAGCTACACGCCGGCTGACGTCACGAAGATCACCGTTGAGAGCCAGCTCCACAGCAGTCGCAGCGACTCGCCTGCGTTCATGTGCATGTTCCACCATGCAGGTGGTGGCGAGACGGCGATACTGGACTGGCCCGGCCAGGTCTGGGGCACCACGGACACGGACTTCAGTTGGGAGACCACCGACGTCTCGACCTACCTGGGCAGCGACGGGACGATGAGTGTCGAGTGGTGCGGTTGCTACCAGAACTCGAACAACTACAACGTCTCTCACGACGTCATGAGGGTACGGCTGGAGCTCGCGCAATAGCCGTGTGACAGTTGCGGTCGCCGGCCGCCGGGAGGGCGGACCGACCTCGAACAGCGCAGCCGCCCTGAGGAGCCAGCGGGGCGGCTGCGCCCGTATGGCCGCCAGCGCTGGTCCCTACGGCGCCTCGGCCAGGGGGCGCTTGCGATTCGGGGATGAGGTGGGTATGATTGTTGGCGAGGTGGCTTCGTGGCGTCGGTAGCTGAGATATTCCGGGGGCGACTCGTCAAGCTCGCAACGGAGGCTGATCCAGAACGGATTGTCCGGGGTGGGCACGAGAGCGCGGAATCTCAGCAAACGGCCCGTGGCTCGCGCTATACGCACGTCGCCGACCACTTCGAGTTGGTGTCGCCCATCGAAGGAAAGACACGGATTGCGCTTCCCGATCGCGTGGCCGAACTCACTCCTGGCGACCTGCTGCTAATAGAGCGAGGGGTGGCCCACTCGGAGATCGTCGCCGAGCCGATTCAGCCTTACGAAGTCTTTTGGTTTCACGTGAGAGGCAGCTCTGCTCTCCTGACCGAGACTCGATACGCCCCGCCGTCCACCTGGACGCCTGTTGGCCCACTGGAGCTGAGCGGCCGAGCCGATCTGGAGAGCCTGGCCGGGGCGATCGCCTCCGAGTTGGCGGCCCAGGGCTGGGGATGGCAGGGCGCTGTGAAAGGGCTGCTGCACTATCTGTGCTCGATCGTCGTCCGGCGACTTGACCGGGGGGGCGCGGCTGGGCTCCGGTTCGCCGAGCCGCCAGCCGTCCAGGCAGACCCGCGGACGTGGAGCATAGTGCGCAGCGTCCTCGAATACTGCGAGGGGAATTACCGGAAAGGCATCGGCCTGAAGGACGTGGCGGCGGCGCTCGGCTATAGCCCGAGCTATCTCAGCCGCCTCGTCACCCGGCACCTCGGCCGGCCCCTCTCTGAGCAGATCCACAGCAGACGGATGGAGGCCGCCAAGCAGCTCTTGGAGGACCCAGACCTCTCCGTGGGCGCGGTAGCGGAGCATCTCGGCTACTCCGACCCGGCGCACTTCACCCGCGCGTTCAACAGGGCCACCGGCCTTTCCCCGAAGGCCTACCGTCGGCGTCTGGGTGGGCTCTAAGGGCGGCTGTCCGGTTCCGGGCTGAAGGGCTCCCCGGGCCTTGGTTCACCCCTCCGCCTGCGCTGGTGGGCCGGCGAACCCATGTTGTGCCGCTGCCTGCGACCACTCAGGGTGCGGCTCCTTTGGTGAGCGGAGGTCCCAGCGCCATGGAACCTGATCACCGGTCTCGATGAACCAGTCGGTCATCGCCGCCAGGAGCTCGTCGCGAACGGAAGCCAACGATGGATCGTCGATCAGGTTGCTCACCTCATCCGGGTCGCTCTCGAGGTCGTACAGCTCGTCCGTATCGTAGAGCCGCCGCACGTACTTCCACTGCTTGGAGCGGACCATGACGGCTTTGCCATGCACCTCCGGCTCCGCGCCCTGCAGCGCCACCCGGGGCCAGTAGATGTTCTCCTTCGGGCGGTCGGTCTCGTGGGTGTGCACCTCCGTCGCGAGGGCGCCGCCCTCGCTGAAGACATAGTCGCGGTGCTCCGTCGTCTCGCCGCGCAGCAGTGGCAGCAGCGACCGGCCGAAGTGCGTGTGTCCCAGCTCGATCCCGCCGGCCTCCGCGAGTGTCGGCGGGAGGTCGATCATCTCGACGAGTGGGTCGCTCGGCGCGGGCAGGGGATCGCATCCAGGCACTCGCATTGCGAACGGCACGTTCACCAACGCATCCTCGAACGTGTTCTGCGTCTTCTCGGTCAGGCCGTAGTCGCCGACGAAGTCGCCGTGATCCGAGGTAGCCACGAGGATCGTGTTGTCCCACGCGCCCGTCTCCTTCAAGGTGTCCATGAGGCTGCCCAGGTTGCGGTCCGTCTTCGTGATCATCCCGTAGTAGACGGCGACGATCTCACGCAGGTCTTGCTCCGTGATCTCGTCCATGCGCATGCGCTCGTGGATGCGTCGCAGGATCCGCGGCTTGCCGCGGAAGGCCTTGGCCGGCTCGATGGGCATGGGCACGGTCGAGCGATCGTACATCGAGAAGTAGGGCTCTGCAACGGCGTACGGCGGGTGGGGGTAGGTCTGGTTTAGGAGCATGAAGTAGGGCTCGCGGGGAGGCTTCCTGATGAACTCGACGGCCTGCTCGGCGACATAGTCGTCCCCCAGCGACATGCCGTAGTTCTCCGGGATCTCGCCCCACAGGAAGGTGTGGTACAGCCGGTCCTCGACCTTCCAGGGGCTCGCATTGACGGTCTTCCTTCCGCCGGTCCCCTGTATCCGATCATGACATGAATCGGCGATAGCCTCCTCCGCGATCATGTCGTTCTTCCCACCCCACCACACGTGATAGCCGGCCTCCTTGAAGTACCGCAGCATGTTCGGCTCGTGTCGTCGCAGCATGTGGTGCATCGTGCGGTGGCCGTTCACATGACAGTAGCAGCCGGTGGCCATGGAGGCGCGGCTCGGTGTGGAAACGGGGTTCTGCACGAAGCACCGGCGGAACCCCGCCCCCTCCGCTGCGAGCCTGTCGATGTGCGGTGACTGAACGACGTCGTTCCCCCAGTATCCGGTGTCCTTCGCCCGCCACTGATCCGTCACGAACAGCACAACGTTTGGCCGCTTCTTCTGATCGCTCATGGCATCCCTCCGGCGAATCCCCCAGGCCGCCGACTCCACCATCCCTACGCCCGCGGGGGGGCCGACACCTGCTGTGGCGACAGTGAGGGGCGCAACCGGGCAGACCGCGGAGCGTGAACGGCGGCCTGGCGGCGCGACAGTCTTCCTTGACATGTGTGCAGCTTCCTGGGAGCCTGTGCAGGCTGACGGGAGCACGGCTTCGCCTATCGGGCCGAGACTCGGTCGGAGGCAGACGCATGAGCACTGCGAGGAGAGTTATCCTCATCATGACGGACACGCAGGGAGCCAATGTCGTGGGGTGCTACGGCCGCCCTGAGATGCGAACGCCGAATATCGACCGGCTTGCCGCAGAGGGGATGCGGTTTGACCGGGCCTATACGGCCTCGCCGGTCTGCGGTCCGGCTCGGTCTGCGCTACTCACGGGAACGTTCCCCCACACGAACGGCAGCTGGGGCAACGACATGCCGCTCGGACTCAACATCAAGACGATCGGCCAGCGCCTGCGTGACAGCGGCGTCCATACGGGGTACGTGGGGAAGTGGCATCTGGATGGCACGGACTACTTTGGCAGCGGGAGATGGCCGGACGGCTGGGACCCAGTGTACTGGTTCGATATGCGGTGTTACCTCGACGGCATGTCCGAAGAGGATCGCAAGCTCTCCCGCGAGCTGAACACTCCAGAGAAGGTGCACGAGCACGGGATCACGGAGGAGTTCACCTTCGCCCATCAGTGCTCTGACCGCGCCATCCAGTTCCTCGGCAAGCACCACGAGGAGGACTTCTTCCTGGTCGTCTCATACGATGAGCCGCACCATCCCTTTGCATGCCCGCCGCCCTATTGCGATATGTTCATCGAGTTCGAGTACCCCCTCGGAGAAAACGCCTCCGATCCGCTGGCGAACAAGCCGCCGCACATACGCGAATGGGTCGAGGCCGCCGGCCTCCCTCGAGGACGCACATCCCTCAACCGGCCCATGTACTTCGGCTGCAATGCCTTCGTGGATTACGAGATCGGCCGGGTCATCGAGGCCGTCGACGCGCACGCACCCGACGCTCTGGTCATCTACACGTCAGACCACGGAACCCCGCTGCTCAGCCACGGCCTTCCGACGAAGGGCCCGGCCATGTATGAGGAGACAACGCGAGTGCCCCTCATCGTGCGCTGGCCGGGGAACGCGCCGTCAGGATCGATGAATCCCCACCCGTTCTCCCACATCGATGTCGTCCCGACGATTCTCGAGTTTTTCGGCCTGGAGACACCGCCCTTCATCGAGGGGAAGAGCGCGCTTTGCTCCCTCAAGGACCCGGATGCCCGGCCCAGCGATGTCATCTTCATGGAGTTCAACCGCTACGAGGTGGACCACGATAGCTGGGGCGGCTTCCAGCCGATCAGGTGCGCGTTCGACGGACGCTTCAAGCTGGTCATCAACCTGCTGTCCACGGACGAGCTGTACGATCTGGAGCAGGACCCGCAGGAGATAACCAACTTCATCGACTCAGAGGCCCACGCAGACGTGCGGGATCGCCTGCACGCAGCGATCCTCGGCTGGATGGGCCGAACGAGGGACCCATTCCGCGGCCCCGTCTGGGAGCGTCGTCCCTGGCAATCCAGGAGGACGCTCAAGTGGACCGGCCCAACGCGGCTGCGGCCGGACGACGGCTACGAGCGACGTGTCCTCGACTACAGCACCGGCCTGGAGCCAGAGACGTTTGTGATCGACCGCAGTTGAGGTATGCGGCCGCCGTCCTCTCGGCAATCACGCCGGCTCCACCCGACCGCGTCGGCGTCATTGCACAACGATCCGCGTGAAGGTAGTATCAGGAAGGGGGATAGTGACAGATGGCAGAGGACGACGCAAAGCGGCCGGAGCGGGTCCTGGAGACCTGGAATTCGTTCTGGGGATGCTTGCTCCTCTGGCGCTTCCACGAGGAAAACCCGGAGCGCTGGTCGGCGCGTGAGGACAAGGCAGACTGGCTTGTCGCAAGCCTGGCCCTGTCGCCGGGCGCACGGGTGATAGACCTCGCCTGCGGCGACGGGCTGCTCGACATCTGTCTGGCGGGGAGAGGGCTGGAGGTCATCGCTGTCGATCGTATTGCACCCGTACTCGAGGCGGCCCGACAAGAAGCCGAAGCTCGGCGCGTCCGAGTCGACTTCGTCGCGGCCGATCTCCGCAGCTACGATTTTGGTGGGGTGCGCTTCGATGCAAGCAGTCTTCTTCGACACCCTGGGCTTGATGGGGCGAGATGCAGAACTGGCTCTGCTGACTCGGCTCCGGCCGGCTCTTCGCCCGAAGGCGCGCCTAGCGGTGGACTGGCCGCGCGAGGGCAGCAAGGCCGAATGGGAGCGTCGCTTCTCTGATGGCATCCTGAGGGTCGTTGCCGGATACGACGCTGCCGAGCGCATGCAGACGATACAGCCGGAGTTCCGCCGCCCGGATCGACGCGTGATCGCGCTTCATGATCCGTATGGTCCTCCCGATCACGTGGGCATTCGGCGGCGCATCTACACCCTGGAGCAAGCACAGGGACTCCTGGCAGAGGCTGGCTACGAGAGCGAGGTCGTCCCACACTATCGTACTGGCAGCCACTACATGCTTCTGGCGAGCCCGAAGGCACCGTAGAATGGGGCAGCCGCCTCAGTGGTGCCCACCTGGCGCCGGCTAGGCGGCGTGGCCGGGCTGTTCCCGGTACTGCCGCGGCGTCTGACCGTAGTGGCGGACGAAGTGGCGATGCACGTGACTTGCATCGGTAAACTGAGCTTCGGCCGCAATGTCCTCTACTGACAGATCAGTGCTGAGAAGGCGATGGGCCACATAGGCCAGACGAGCGCGGAGCGCGAAGTTCCCAAACGTCACCCCCATCATCTCGCGGAACACAACGGCGAAGCGCGACTGGCTGAGTCCGCAGGCGGCGGCCGCGGTCCCAAGGGTGACGCGCGGCCGCCGGGGGTCTCGAAGGAGCGAAAGGGCCGGCATGATGCGAGTCAGGGCCGTGCTTCGCGCGACGGGTTCCGAGTAGGCGGGCGGGTCCCAGTCGCGGCTGAGTGTCAAGAGCAGACGCAAGAGGAGGAGTCGGATCGCATACTCCCACGAGCGCGCCTTGTCCTGAATCTCGTGCCGCATCTGATGGCCGATCGATAGCACCTCGTTGCGCATTTCGGGCGTGGATACCCACGGCCGGTCTCTCGCCTGTACGGCGAAGAGTGTGAGCCAGAACTTGTCGCCGACTGTCTCCTCTCCGAGAAACTCGGGGATGAACTGCAACACCACGTTCTCTGTGTGGTGCGACACCACTCGGCGGCCGTGCGGCTCCCACATGGCGCAAAGCCACACATCCCCGGGCTCGCCGGGCACCATGAAATCCTGGTAGTGACGCTCCGCAGTGCCCGCCAACATGACGCCGACCTCGACGCCATCGTGAACATCAACCACTAGAGGCGAAGGGCCCGGCCGCACAGCGACCTCGCCGACGATTGGCCGGTCCGCTGTGGGGACCGGTGTGGAGGACCTGGCCCGGATCAACCAGTCAGGACTCAAGCTCTCAGTTGGTTCCTCCGAAGCCGTTGCCATCGTCTCAAGATTATACTGCCTGGTGCAAAGAATCTACAAGCTCTGCCTTGGCGCCCCGAAAGGCTGTTGAGTAGAGCGCTGCAGGGCCGTTACCAGCACAGGGCCGCCCGAGTAGTCAGCTGCCGTTGGATAGGTGGGCTTCTCGTGCACTCTGCTGCCCCGGCGCTGTAGACACCGGTAGCGCGTGGACGGCCCTTGAGATGAGTTGGGGTCGTCGCCGCCTCTGGCCGGCCTCGACCATGTTTCGCCGGAGCGTCTCCCCGGCAAGAAGAATGTACAAGAGTGCAGTAGGATCATCCAATGACCTGTCGCTGATCCTGGTGTAACCTACTTTGGAGCCCAGCCACGCACGACATCTCGGTCGTCTGGGGAACCATTCGAAGGTTGGGAATCGTGTTTGGACCGTACGGCTGAGCTCACGGTGTGTCGCGGAGGGGGCCCGCGGAGGCGGGCCCCTGCCTGCGACTGATGGAATCCTGTCTCCCCGAGCGAAATCAGCCGATTGCACGATTCGCGTCAGGTTCGAAGGCGCCTGCAATCGATGCAGGCGCTGTTCGCGTTCGGGCGTGTGAGTCGGGTGCAAGCGGTTGGGATCTTCAGTGAGGACTGGCAGCGGGTAAGGGAAGGGCAGTTGTAGTCATTGGCGCCGGGGCGATTGTGCTGTGTGTGTCGAGATGAGGAACAAAGAGGGGCGGTTGTGGACGCACAGCATGGTGGCTGGCGCGGGTGCGCCTCACCGCGGTCGCACTCGGCTTGACACTCCCGCGAACAGCGTGCTAGAATCCCGCGGTGGGCCGGGGCCTGAGTTCAAGGCGGCCCGGTACGCTGCCCGGACGGGGACCGGTTCTTATGGCCCCATCGTCCAGAGGCCTAGGACACCGGTCTTTCAAGCCGGAGACGGGGATTCGAATTCCCCTGGGGCCACCATCGTGGGCGCATAGCTCAGCGGGAGAGCGCTTGCTTCACACGCAAGAGGTCGCTGGTTCAAACCCAGCTGCGCCCACCACGGCAAGGTGAGAATGCAGCATAGCTGGGCGAATAGCTCAGCGGGAGAGCGCTTGCCTTACAAGCAAGAGGTCACAGGTTCAAACCCTGTTTCGCCCACTAAGTGAAGGAGCTGCGCGGAGCCGTGGTGCAGATGGTTAGCACACCGGCCTGTCAAGCCGGAGATCGCGGGTTCAAGTCCCGTCGGCTCCGCCATCGCCTCAGTGTAGCCTGTCAGGATCGCTCACCTGGCAAGGCTCACGGCAACGGGTGGCATACGCAACTGAACACGGTGCTGGGATAGCTCAGTTGGTAGAGCACCGGACTGAAAATCCGGGTGTCCCCAGTTCAAATCTGGGTCCCAGCACCAGACATAGATCGGGCGACGGCTCCTCAGCCGTCGCCTTTACGCGTGAGAGCTAGATCGCGGGTTCGAATCGGGGTGCGCTTGTCAGCCGATGGGACGTCTCTGACAGCCCTGTAGGCTTGTCGGCAAGTCCTGGGCATTCTACCATAGGAGACCTTTGGGCGGCGCCTCTGGGCGCTGTCTTCTTCTGTGGAGTGTATCTAATGAGCTTCTTGCATTACAGTGATATCGCGAGGAGCACCAGAAGGCTTCTGGATGCCTTGTGAGGCGTTCTCGCCGCTTGCTTGACTCACTGTAATACAAGATCCTCTGTAGGTGGGGGTCTTTCGAGTAGCCGTTGCCCTGATCGTGCGATCCGTGGCGTTGAGTGCCCAGTCTGCTGGTCAACCGCGGCTTTGTCCGCGATTACCCGATCTCTCCCAGCTTCACCAGCCACAGTTCGGCGCG
>CAZLHI010000075.1:0-9382 GCA_964559435.1 uncultured bacterium
GGATACCCGTATTCAGCGCTCTGTTTCTCATTGCTGCTTGTCTGCGCATCTACGCCGCCGAGCCGCCTTCAGGCGGTTCCTTCCGTCCCGTCCCCCTCCAGAGCCGCATCACCGGCGTGCAGCCAATGACCGGGATCGTGATGTGGGAGGATTCGCAGAACAGCCATACGGATGCCATCGCGCTCGAGTACTCCTACCTGCGCTACGATGACGTGGTGAAAGCCAGAGGTCAGTACGATTGGGCCGTCGTCGACCGGAAACTCAGCTCGATCGCCGCCCGCAAGCACCAGGCCGTGCTGCGCTTCTACGAGACCTGGCCTGGACACCAGACCACGGTGCCGGACTACATCAAGGCGCTGCCCGACTACGCGGAGGCGCAAGCCAAGAGCCAAGGCCGCGACACCGGGTTCCCGGATTGGTCGCATCCTGAGTACCAACGGTTCTTCCTCGAGTTCTACGAACAGTTCGCCGCGAAGTATGACTGCGACCCGCGGCTGGCCTTCCTGGAGGTGGGCTTCGGTCTCTGGGCCGAGTACCACATCTACTCCGGGCCGGAGGAACCGGGAAGGACGTTCCCGAGCAAGGAGTTCCAGGCGCAGTTCTTCCGGCTCCTCGCCAGGCTCTTCGAGAACACGCCCTGGATGATCTCGCAGGACGCCCAGGAGGTCAGCCGCACGCCGTTTGCCGCGCAGCCGGAGTTACTCGACCTGGAGTTTGGGATCTTCGACGACAGTTTCCATCGCGCGTGGGAACCCGGCTACAATCTGGAGGGTTGGCAGTTCTTCCGCCGCGACCGTTGGAAGCACTCTCCCTGCGGCGGTGAGATCCTTTTCCGAAGCCGAGA
This sequence comes from uncultured bacterium, assembly GCA_964559435.1. Taxonomy (GTDB): domain Bacteria; phylum Armatimonadota; class Hebobacteria; order Hebobacterales; family Hebobacteraceae; genus Hebobacterum. The sequence continues at coordinate 845 of CAZLHI010000075.1, forward strand.
GCGCGCGGAGCAGGTGGCCGCGGTGTGGGCGCGGAAAGCTGCCAACTTCCATATCACTTTCATGATCTGCGAGCAATGGCCGTGCTGGACGACGATGGAGCGCATCCGCGAACATGGTCTTGCCTGCGGCTACAGGTTCAGGATAACCGCCTTCGAGGCCAGCGACACGGCGGCGCATGTGACAGTGGCTAACACCGGGGTAGCCCCGATCTACTACGACGCGTTTGTGGCGGTCAACGGCGTGCGCGCCCGCGACTCGCTCAAGGGACTTTTGCCGGGCGAAATGCGCCGGTTCACCGTCCTAGCTGGCGGCACGAACGCCGAGCTGACCATCGAGTGCGACCGCCTCGTGCCCGGTCAGCGCATCGAGTTCGAGGCGGAGCTGGGTGTGCTCTGAACCCGCGACAGGGCTGAACCTGGTGGTTGCCTGAGTCCAGCAGTCCCTTCCACTTGGTGCCGGTTGCCGCGGTTACTCGCCGCTGAAACCGCCCCAACCTTGCTCAGAGGGCGTTTCTGGCGTGTCGTGCGCATCCCGCGTCGCTCTCGGACGAGACCCCGGTGGACAGGCCGAGACACAGGAGTGGATCGGCCCGCGCACAGTTGTTTGTCGCGTCGAAACGCGAGTCACAGGCCCGGAGGTAACGTCCTTTGCATCGGTCTCACGGACACCCGACAACGGCGTGCGGCATCAGGGCAGAATGACCGCGGCGATGAGCCCGACAGCGGCACCTGAGGGGAGAAGGAGCTCGATTTCGGGGATCTGAGACAGGTCAGTACTGGGCGTCGATGGTGGGTCGATTCTGGATGCCGATTCACACTTGCGAGCCGCGTATGCCCCGAGCTGGCTGCCGGACTAGGGCTCGAACCTAGGACCTCCTGATCCAGAGTCAGGCGCTCTGCCAACTGAGCTATCCGGCAGACCGTCGGAAGACTACCATGCTCCCGACGAAGAGTCAACATCGCACGGGGGGCGCCGAGAGCGGACAGAGCCTAGTCCTTCTTCATTGCTTTCTCGATCTTGGCCCAGGAGTCGCGAAGAGTCGCCGTTCGGTTAAAGCACAGTCGCTCCGGCGTAGAGTCGCTGTCCACGCAGAAGTAGCCCAGCCGTTCGAACTGGTAACAGGCGCCGACCTGAGCGACGACGACGCTTGGCTCTATGTGGCAGGGGATCACCTCCAGCGAATTCGGGTTCAGGTTCGAGATGTAGTCCTGCCCCTCATCCACGTCATCCGGGGTCGGCTTGAGGAAGAGATGGTCGTACAAGCGGGCCTCGGCCTGGATTGCGCGTGCTACCGATACCCAGTGCAGTGTCGCCTTCGGTTTTCGACCATCGGGCGCGTCACCACCGCGGGTCTCCGGGTCGTAGGTGCAGTGAATCTCGGCGATTTCACCATCTGAGTTCTTGACAATCCCCGTGCATCTGACGAAGTAGGCGTTCCGCAGTCGGACCTCCCGGCCCGGGGCCAAGCGGTAGTACTTCGGCGGCGGGTCCTCGCGGAAGTCGTCGCGCTCAATGTACAGCTCTCTGCCGAATGGCACCTTGCGTGTTCCGGCGCCCGCATCCTCCGGATTGTTGATGACGTCCAGTTCTTCCACCTGATCCTCGGGGTAGTTGGTCAGGACGACCTTCACCGGTCTCAGCACCGCCATCACGCGCGGTGCTCGCTGATTCAGATCGTCACGGATGCAGTCCTCCAACACCGCGACATCCACGATGTTGTCGATCTTCGCAATCCCGGCCCTCCGGCAGAACTCGCGGATCGATTCGGGCGTGTATCCGCGTCGGCGCAGGCCCGCCAGCGTTGGCAGCCGCGGATCATCATACCCCCGGACATGGCCGCCCTCGACAAGCTCGATGAACCGGCGCTTGCTCATCACTGTGTGTGTCATGTTCATCCGCGCGAACTCGATCTGGCGCGGATGATAGATGCCGAGCCGATCCAGGAACCAGTCATAGAGCGGCCGATGGTTCTCGTATTCCAGCGAACAGAGCGAATGGGTGATTCCCTCGATCGAATCCTGCAGACCGTGCGCCCAGTCGTACATCGGGTAGATGCACCACTTGGAGCCCTGGCGGTGGTGCTCGGCGTGTCGGATCCGGTACATGACGGGATCGCGGAGGAGCAAGTTGGGCGCGGCCATGTCGATCTTCGCGCGGAGGGTACGTGTGCCGTCCGGGAATTCGCCGGCGCGCATCCGCTGGAACAGGTCCAGGTTCTCCTCCACGCTGCGACTGCGATAGGGGCTTTCCACCCCTGGCTTGGTCAGCGTGCCGCGCGTCTGGATGAGCTCATCGGGCGAGAGGTCGCAGACATAGGCATCGCCCTGTCTGATGAGTTGCAGGGCCCACTCGTACTGCTGTTCGAAGTAGTCGGAGCCGAAGAACAGCCGGTCCTCCCAGTCGACCCCCAGCCAGCGGACATCGTCGATGATCGCCTCAACGAACTCCTGCTCCTCCTTGGCGGGGTTCGTGTCATCGAACCTCAGATTGAAGAGGCCGCCGAATTCCTGGGCGATGCTGTAGTTGATCCAGACAGCCTTCGCGTGTCCAATATGAAGGTAGGCATTGGGCTCCGGAGGGAAGCGCGTGTGGACGCGCGTGAATCGCCCAGACTGCAGATCCTCGATGACGGCCCGGCGGATGAAGTGCATCGGCGTCGGCTGGCGGCCAAGCCGGTCTTCTTCAACATGCTCTTCTTCGATGTGCGACGAGCCCATGAAGGTGTAGCTCCATTCCCTTTGCGTCCGGCCTCGGCGCTCGCGGGCCATCAGGTCGCCGCGCGAACTGAGATACCCGTCGGGTGTTCTTGCCCCTGTGTTCCAGCGCCCAGGCACCGGCCTTCGGTGGGTCTCCCACCTGGCGACCGGGATGGGAACCTGTAAGACCCTTCGCCGGGCCGGTAGGGCGTCCCTCCGGCCCGACACTGAAGGTTCCCCTGACACCTCGGAGTGAGAGGATTGCCACATTGGTCTAGGACGCCAGTCAAGAGACGAACTGCGGCCGCTAGACGGTCTGGGACAGGCTGTCCCTGCTAAGTGGCGATGAGACAGCGCCGAAAGATGTCAGACGCCCGCGCCGGAAATGATCCGCTCCAACGCTGCGACTCGCTGGTCGATGTAGCGATGCCACTGCTCCCGGCTGAGGCGCGGGTCGCCCTCTGGGCTGACCTCGAGTATCTGGTCTGGGTGACCGGGCAGGAAGAGGTCCGCCTCGACCGCCTTCATCCTCTCCGCGCTGGCACGAAATGCCTCCGCATCTCCCGCCCACCGGACCGCCTCGAAGATGAACGCCCCGCAGGAGTCGCCCATGAAGCATGCCCTGTCCTGCCCCACCGTGGTCAGGTACATCCCGCATCCGAGCGTGTGGCCGGCCGCGGCGAAGAACTCGATCTCCGTCTCCCCGAACGTCACGGTTTCGCCGGGGCAGAGCGCCCTTGCGACCGCTGTCTGCTTGGCCAGCCACGGCACATCTCCGGCTCCGATCATGGTCTTTGCGCCCGAGAGGCGCACCACTTCGGCCGTATTGCCGGTATGGTCGGCGTGGCCGTGGGTGTGTAGAACCGCCACTATCGAGGTCGGATCGACTCCCGCTCGCGCGATCTGCGCGAGGAAGAAGTCGCGGATGCGCCTGTCACAGGTGTCGATGAGGACCGGCCCTTCATCTGTGTGCAGGAGATAAGCGCCGAGGCGATAGCTTCCGACATACCATAGCCCGGGAACGATCTCGGCCGCTTCCGCCCGCTTGCGGTCCTCCCGGCCGGGGCAGTCATCATCGAACTTCCAGAACCGGAACTGCATTGCCGCCTCCCTTCGCCGCCTGCCGCCCGAACCGCCTTCGTCCGGGGCGCAGTCGACGGGTTCGGAAAGCGCGAGGTCGCCTCCTGCCCAATTCGACGCGGCCGAGCCCCATGTCCGCCTGATGCCTGTCGGCCCTACAGCCAGCCGGTCTCCGCCGCGAGGAGGCCGACATAGCGCACGTGGTCCGTGTACCCCCGATAAGTACTATCTGAGGCCTTTGAGGAGCTTTGCTCTGGTCCCGGGCCGCTGATATCTTGGGCAGGATGAACGACCCTTCGACCCTCCTGGGTCGCTCAAGTAGCCGTGCGAGCACGCTATGGAACGATAGGTCCTTGTCGGGGGCCGGTGAGATCGCCGTCAACGGGCCAGGCGGAGCGCCAGATCGAGTGTCACACAGTTGTTCGCCGTGTCGAAACGCGAGTTACGGGCCCAGCCACAAATGTCGGGTGGCATCGAGGCCAGTGCCAGTGCCTCGAAGTGGGGGGTTGAGCAGAGGAGGCGGCGCGTCCCGAATCGAGTATTGGCCTGGGGCAGACAGCGCGGAAGTTAACTATGGTAGCGGCCTTACTTGTACGCTCAGGTCGGTCCCACGCGCCCTCGACACGCACACCAGGTCTCAAGCCAGCTGCTCTGAGAAGGCCTGCAGGTACGCGGGCTCGATGGTGGCAAAGCGCCACAGGACCAGATCGACGACGTGGACGGGATCACCGACAACGTCAGAGATGTCAGTGCAGAAGCTCTGCACGTCACCGTAGCCAGCGACTGCTGCCAGGCGGAGAAGGTGTCTATCGGGCTTGGCCACCGGCACGCCGATGTTCTTCGCGAGGTGGTGGGACGTGACAGGGCCTATGAAGGGAAGCGACTGGAGCGTCGAGATGGGGTCTACACTAACGGCCGCCATGAACGCTTCGAACCCTTCTGTCGCGAGCCGCTTCGCTGTGCAGATGATAGCGTCGATCTTCCCCGGGTAGTTGAAATGCTGGAGGGCCCAGTGACGGCACTCGCTCTGGCGGCCAACTATTGCCGCAGCTGACTCCCAGTTCAGGAAGCAGTCAGAGATTCGCGCGAACCGCGTCCGGACGATGGACTCCCGCATGCCCGAACACAGCACGACCCACGCGTTCTCTCGGAGGAAGTAGGGCTCGGTCACGTCCTCGAGCCGCACACGCGCTTGCCACGCTATCTCGTCAGCGTGCCCCGCCGCGACCACAAGATCTCGCGCTGATTGGTAGGCCTGGGCAAGCATCTGCGCATTTGGCACTTCGGGATCATGGTTGCATGACACGGCTCTGTCTTCTCCGGTCTCGCAGTGACGTCGTGGCCGCTAGGTGGTAGGAGCTCGGGCCGCGGTCAACTGCCCTCGTTCCCTGGGTCCTGCCCGCCATTCTCTCTTGTTGCCGACGCCGCCACCGCGAACTGGCGCAGCGCGGCCATTGTCTCACGGATCTTGCCCGCCAGGGCGACGATGCGGACAGACGCATTCGGGTATCGATCAAGACACTTGCTGAGGGCCACCTTCCGCCGGTGTAGTGCCTTCAGTGCCAAGAATCGACCGTCTGGTAGCGGTATGCTCGTCTGACCCACCAGCGTGTATTGCGCCCGAACATCCGTGAATGAAGCGTGCTGCGCCGGTCCTGCCCCTGGATCGAACCGACCAGTCATCAGCTTCACGGCCGCGTAGGACTGGCTTGCCCGGTCGTGCTCATCGGCTTTCCCCTTCCAGTCGACCTTCGCCTGAATTAGGACGGCGAAGAAGAGCAGGGATGAGAAAATCGCTAGGTGTGCTCTGGCCCGATCAGGACTAAGGCCTAGCATGTCCTCCACGACCCGCAGGTCTGCCAGTGCCAGTGTGCAGACGGCAATGGCGCATGCCAGCAGAAGGGCATCCAGGAGGAGTGCCCGTCTCCGGTACATGTCGCGCAGCGCCGCATGCGCCGTCACCATCTGATCAGACACACGGGCAACCCGCTCAAGCTCCTTCTCCTGCGACGTCCTGAGGCAACTCACCCGACTTCTCCAAAGAGAGACCTCCACTGAGCCAGCGAGGGCCCAGCGTCTGCGTTTCTGATGCGACGCGCAACTCGGTCGAGAGCGCGACTGAGCGCCACTCGGGAGGGGGAATCTGCTTTACCCAGCCGATCATCTACGTGCACAGACTGGCCAGTGGAATCACGTATTGGCTGTCTGGCAAGGACGGCAGCCTCTGCGAAGAAGTGCTTCAACATCGCCCTCGTTGTTGGCGCACCCTTGTAGTCACGGAATGCCCGAACCGCCAAGGCCTCGATATGGTAGCCGGTTGGCCGCGCATCTTCCGGCAACCTATTGCTGACACTGTTCAGGACAGCCTTGGCGAGTTTGATGGTCGGCACGACCTTGCCCCCACACCGCTGGTTCACAGTCGTGAGTTCCCGCGCGAATCGCCGCGGGTTGATCCGCGACCAGCTGAGACCATCATCAGACGGTATCCTGAAACCGCGGCCTGAGCGTGTGGCCGGGAGTAGCTGTATGCAGTGGCCGTCAGCGAAGGTCACTGTCACCGCCAGCGTGCCGGCCTTGATCTGGGTCCGTGGCAGTCGTGCCCTCAGCGCCCTCGCGAACTGCGCCAGAACCCTGTCAGGGCTCTGCTTGGCCATATTGACGCCGTCGAGCAGGACTAGGGCGTCAACGTCGCTCAGCCCGTCAACGTAGGTGTGTTTGTCAATGGAGCCGCCGAACTTCATGTCGACCGCCCTACCCACCCCATCCTTGAGGGCCCCCCTGATGGTCTCCAGATGAGCCGCGGTCGACTCAACGTCCCTGGAGTTGAAGTCGGCAAGTAGCTCGTCTACGAACGCGCTGACCTTCTGGTCCATCTCGGCGTTCGTTGACTTGTCCTGCTCGCGCCGCAGCCACTGCTGGATGACCTCGGGCCTCATGCGCGAACCGCTACCGCTACCTCCTGAGCCGCCCATCAGATTTCCCTCCCTAGTGCGCCACAGAGCTGATGATATGATCGTTCGATGAGATCGCAGTTGCTGCTGAAGCGGTCGAAATCTTGCTCGTTGTGGAAAGCAAGCATCTCCAAGCGAAGCTCCGCCATCAGGCTCAGGTTCCTGGACCACAGCTTCCGGTCAACGTGAGTATCCAGCTCTGCAATGCCCAGATCAAGAGCACCGTAGTTCCTCCTGTACATGGCAACACCGTTGAGGTAGGCAAGCCGTAGCCATGATAGGCCGTCGAAGATCTCTGCGCCGGCAACATAGTACAGTGGCGTCGATATAGGATCAAGGCCGCCGAAGACATGGAGCGGTGTGTCGACGCCGGCGCCATCCATGATCTCGCGCGTCCGGGCGATCATCTCCATTCTGTGGAGGATTGAGTTGCCGAGTTCGGGCTCGGTGAATCCCACAACGTCAAAATCCCCTAAGTGCTTAGCATTGGCCTCGATACCCGAGAGCTGGACATAGCACTGCCCCGGGGTCTCTGGCTTGACGATGAGCTCCTTCAGGAGGCCGCCGCGTCCGCCGAGTAGATCCATAGCAACTGCGATCTGGTCAGCTAGGGGCTTGTTCGGCACATCGTAGCTGACGGCAACAGTCGCGGGATCCTGAGGACCCACAGGCCAGGCGTCCAGCGCCGCGGCGAAGATCTCACGCGTCCATTCATCCGAGCAGGGCTGGGAGTGATGTAGATCCGAGAGATCAGTCCGGTTGGCCTTCTCATAGCCCCCGCTGTCAAGGAAGATCAGTCCGGCGAAGGTTAGGTCCAGTTGGTCTCCCAGATTGCCATGGTAGACGTCATAGGCACTGACGAGAATCGTCTCAGTGATGAACTCCTCCATTGTCTTTAGGATCCCGGCGACGTCGGGGGTGCCTCGGCTCGAGAAGGCGGGGACGAGGAGCGGCGTCTCGCCAAGTACTCTGTTGTGGACCTCAAGAGTGCTTCGGCGGGCAAGCACCGAGGCACCTCCTGTCGAGACATGAGAGGCACTTGCCGCAAGGGGGGTCGTCGCCTCTCTCACAGCTGTAAGTGATCTCGACCGGCACGCGCTTCGTGTGGCAGTACTGCCAGATGGCGGCCTTGTCCCAGTCCAGGAATGGGGCCTCACACCGGACTCGGCCGTCCGTGTAGCCAGCGAAGATCTCATTCACGGTGTCGAGGAAACCCGGGGTGCAGTCGTAATACGGAGTCCCGGAATGGACGCCGATCGCGACGGTGCCCGCTCTGGCAGGGAAGTGCATGAGGGCGGACACTAGTAGCAGCCCATTGCGCGCTGGCACCTCGCCTTGCGCGAAGGTCCTCGGACCGGAGACCACGAGCTGGTTGAGGGGCACCCGGTAGTGACTGCTGACCAATGTGGCGCTTTGGCGCTCAGGCTCGGCCGCGCGCTGTCCATAGTCCACGAACAAGCAAGTGATTGTACGTCCGAGATCGGCGTAGAACTGGACACAAGCGGCAGAGTCGATCCCACCGCTAAGGAGGATCCACGTTGGCGATCCCACGCATCTTCCCCCCTTCGAGTATGCATCGCCAGCTCAGCAAGCCGACGGGCCATTGTATACCATGCCGATGCCAAGGGGCAAGAGGGCTGTGCTCCCCGGCACAGGTGTCGCCCGCCTGCAGGTCCCTTAGCAGACTGCAGTGGTGAAGCGGGCCTCGGCCGCGCACAGTGGGGCCAGACGTGCCGATCTCGGCCCACTGCATCCCGGGTCGTGAGCTAGTCCGGCCAGCGTTCGGTCCATCGGGACGTGTCGGAAACGA
>CAZLHI010000076.1:0-8693 GCA_964559435.1 uncultured bacterium
CGCGTCTTCCTCCACTGTCCCGGCGCAAATGACACATTCGGGCCGGAAGACGTCGAGTACGACACGTTAGAAGGCGCTCGCCTGTTTCACTTCGGCTACCCGCCGCTGATGCGCCGCATGTTCGCCGACGGCGGCAGGGAGTTGGCATCCCTGCTAAGCCAGGTGAAGGCGCGGGAGCTAACGACTGCCCTCGACATGGCCCGGCCGGACCCGGCCTCGGAGGCGGGCCGGGCGGACTGGCGCGGGGTGCTCAGCCGCGCCCTGCCGCACGTGGATGTCTTCCTGCCGAGCTTCGACGAAACCCTGTTCATGCTCGACCGAGAGCGATTCGACCAAATGGAGCGGGCGAGCGCAGGCGCGGATATGAACGCCCAGGTTGACGGCGTGCTGCTGCGCAATCTGGCAGAGGAGTTGGTCGGCATGGGCGCGGCCATTGTCGGATTCAAGCTGGGCACACAGGGGCTGTATCTGCGCACCACCAAGGACCCCGGTCGGACAGCCGCCATGGGGAACTGTGCACCGCAGAGTGCTACGGATTGGGCGGATCGAGAGCTGCTTGCGCCCTGCTTTCAGGCCGATGTGGTCGGCACGACCGGCTCCGGCGACTGCACCATTGCCGGCTTCCTGGCAGGCTTGCTCAAGGGACTGCCACCGGAGGACGTGATGACGGCCGCCGTGGCGGTCGGGGCGTGTAATGTCGAAAGGGCCGATGCGACCAGCGGCATCCCCCACTGGTCGTCGGTCGAGGAACGCATTCGGTCCGGCTGGAGCAGGCGAGACGTATCGTGCGATCTGGAGGGGTGGAGGTGGGACGAGAGGTCACAGATCTGGCGGGCCGAGTCAGAACGTTAGAGAGAGAATGAGCTCATGAAAAGAAGCGAGGTGGAGGCGGCCCGGAAGCGTGCCGCGGAAATGCTGCAGCGTGCCGGTATTGCGATTACCGCGGACGAACAGGCGAACATGGAGGTCATCGACCTCGGGCTCGGCCAGTTCGAGCGGACCGGCCTCATGCTCGTCGTGTATGTCAACACGGACCGGTACTGTGCGAAGGAACTCATCATGTTCCCACGGCAGACCTGTCCGGAACACCGGCATCCCCGCGTCGAGGCCGATCCAGGAAAGATGGAGACCTTCCGCTGCCGCTGGGGCAAGGTCTGGCTTTACTCCGAGGGCGAATCGACTGCCAGCCCGAAGGCCCGCGTGCCAGAGGGAAGCGAGGATTACTACACGGTCTTCCACGAAGTGGAGCTAAACCCCGGCGAGCAGCACACGGTTCCCTCGGATACACTGCACTGGTTCCAGGCCGGCGACGAGGGAGCCATTGTCTCGGAGTTTTCGAGCACGAGCCGTGACGAGAGCGACGTCTTCACCGATCCCCGCATCCGGCGAGCGCCCGTCATCGAAGAGGACTAGCGTGGAATGACACCCAGGGAGAGACTACTCGCCGTCCTTGCCGGCGAGACCCCAGACTGCGTTCCCGTAACGCCGGACATGTCGAATATGATCCCCGCGCGCCTCACGGGGAAGCCATTCTGGGACATCTATCTCTTCAATGACCCGCCCATCTGGGAAGCGCACATCGCGTGCGCAAAGCACTTCGACATCGACGGATTCATGGACGGCCTCTTCGCCTGCTACTCCCGGATCGACTTGGGCGATGAACCGCCGCCAGATCCTGAGTGGGAGCGCTTCATCGTCTTCCGGAACTCGGAGCGCATAGTCACTCAGGAGTCATGTGTCGAAAACGGGCGCCGGACCTGGAAGCCCACTGTGGACGTCTACTACGTGGCCGATCCGCCGACCGCGGGACTCCGGCCGGAGAAGCTCGGCCTCCCAGCGGTGCCTGAGAGGTGGGAGCCGCTGGAGGGAGTCAAGCCGGTGGATACCACTGCCGCTGGATTCAGGCGCACCCAGAAGATGATAGGCGATCAGGGGCTGGTCGGGATCAACGTCACGACCTCGGCTGTGATCAGGAGTCCCGAGGACCTCTATTGGTATTACGACAACCCGGACAAGCGTGAGCAATGGGCGGCGGAACGCGTGGAGAGCGCGCAGCGATACTTCCACCAGTTGATGTCAAGCGGCGTGCAACCGGACTTCATCTCAGTCGGCGGCTCGGGGACTCTCGTCTTCCAGACCGTTGAGATATTCCGGCAGCTTGCGTTTCCGGCAGTCGAGCGGGTGATAGAGCTCGCCGCGGAGGCGGGCATCCCAACTCATGTCCACTCGTGTGGCCCGGAGAAGGAACTCGTGAAGATCTTTGCGGAAGAGACCGAGCTCACGGTCATCGACCCGCTCGAGACCCCGCCCATGGGAGATTGCGACCTGGCGGAGTTGAAGCGTCTATACGGCGACAAGATCACCTTGAAGGGCAACCTGCACACCACGGAAGTGATGCTCCGCGGAACAGCCGACGACGTGATGAGAGCGAGCAAGAAGGCAATCGATGAGGCGGCCGGGGGCGGGCGTTTTATCCTCTCCACTGGCGATCAGTGTGGGCGAGACACTCCCGACGAGAACATACTGGCGATGGTCGAAACCGCGCGCAGCCACGGCAGATACTAGAGGTCGCCTAGCTCGCTGTAAAGCCCCTATTCCCTAGGAACGCGCGTGGTGCGACACCGGCCTGAAGGAGATACGAAGTCGACGGAGCATAGCTACCATCAGACGCTTGGCTACCAGACTCCTTCGGAAACCTGACGAGGCCTGCTGTGAGCTCAGAGGCGCGATTCGAGAGCATGCTGCTCGAAGTGGCGGCCGAGAAGCCTGCCGCCGACGTGCTCTATGCGCGGACGACCGTCGTCTCGTGCCCCGAAGACGACTCGTCACTCTCCCTCCATAGGCACGTCTCTGACGGACACGAGTTCGCCTTCGTGACCAGCGGGAGTGCCAAGGTCGTGACCCCCGAAGGCGCTCACGAGCTGTGGCCGGGCCGCCTCCTGCTGATCGGCCGCGGAGTGGAGCATGCAGAGTCTCCGAGCGAGCACCCGGAGCGATATGTGATGTGCTGGTGCTACGCCGATCACACCTATGCTCGGCTCGATCAGACGGCCTATGATCCGCCGACAACTTGGCGCATGGGGCCGAGCATCGAGCTGATCGGGCGTACCGATGTGGAAAACATCGCCGCCGCAATCGGGGCCGAGCTCGAGCAGAAGGATTACGGCTGGGACCGCTCCGTAAGCGGTCTGCTGACCTACCTGTCCTGCATTCTCATCCGGCGGCTCCGCCGCGGAAGTATTGTCCGTCTGCGTCCGGGCGAATCCCCGACGATCTCGGCCGACCCCCGCACATGGCGGACAATCCAAGCGGCGCTGCAGTTCTGTGAGGCGAACTTCAGGCGGAATCTGCCGCTTGCACACGTGGCCGCGGCTGTGGGCTATAGCCCGAGCCACCTGAGTCGGCTCATATCCACGCACCTGGGCCATTCGCTGTCGGAGCACATCCGCATCTTGCGCCTCGAGGCGGGCAAGCTGCTGCTCGAGTCTACTGAGAGGCCGATAGGGGAGATCGCGCGCTCGCTCGGTTATGGGGACCCTTCGCACTTCAGCCACGCCTTCTCGCGAGCCGAGGGAGTGTCGCCGAAGGCGTTCAGAGAGCGGCTGAAAGGCTCCTGAAATCCGTACGCTGGGTACAGCAAAGAAATACATCTCTTTCGTATCTCTTCGCATGGACCTGGGTACGCTGGCATTGATAAGATGCACACGGAGGCTGGCGCGCGCGTTAGGTTGGCGGCCGCAAACTACCCAGATTGGGACGGTGTATGGCGCTCCAGGCTTGGAGCCTTTGCACATAGAACGAAGGATCCGGACCAGACGCCGCACCGGCGCAGCAGGGGCGGCGGCCAGGAAAAGGAGGTGAGGGGAAGGCGCAGCTCTGGTTGGTCCGAAGCGTGAGCTTAGCATTCGAGCAGTGACATTTCCTTGAGGAGGTGAAGCGTCTCGATGACGCGGCGAAAGGGATTCACCCTGATTGAGTTGTTGGTGGTCATTGCGATCATCGGAATCCTTGCGGCGATGGTGTTCCCCGTCTTTGCGCGGGCACGTGAGTCGGCCCGGAAGGCCGTCTGTCTGTCCAACGTGAAGAACATCGCCCTTGCGATCCAGATGTATCTGGCGGACAGCAACGACACGCTGCCGCCCATGGAGAGTCGACCCGAGGTATTGGAGTACTTCGACACCAGCCCCGGAAGAGGCGGAACCTGGGCCGGCACCATCGCAGGCCACTGCGTGTACGGCCGCAAGCAGTGCAACCCGTACATTCGCTGGCCGGTGGTGCTGGATGAGTACACCAAGAACCGTGACGTCTGGCGATGCCCGAGCGCCAAGGTGGAGAGCGGCGCGGGCTACATCGTCCCGATTCAGGACTACTTCAACTTCTGGCTGTCCACCGAGAATTCCTGGGGAGACGACGCTGACACGAAGCTGTGCGCCTACGCCTGGCCCGTCGGCTGGGGAGGCGAAGTGACGGACTCCTACACCCAGGACAGGACAGCCGGTGGGACCTACAAGGCCTTCGTCCAGAGCATCGCTGTCAATGCGAATGAGATGGGCACGAAGCTGGTGGAGGTCAATGATCCCGTCAGATTCCCCATCTGCGGCGACGGCGGCGTCAAGGGCGACGGCATGGCTACCGAGATCACCTTCTATCCTGACGTCTGCACCCTTGGGTGCAGCGCGGTGCCGTGGTGCGCCTGGGCCGACTGGGACATCTGCACTTGGGCGACGGACTGCGGCTTGTACAACAATGCGCCAAACAACGGCTCGTTCCTGGCCAATCCTGAGCTGAGGAAGCCGTACACCCGCCATCTGGGCGGCGTCAACCTGGGCTTCCTGGATGGACACGCCCAGTGGATCAACTCCCAGCTCGGTGTCAACATGGCTGCGGAAGGCGAATTGGAGGGCCTCTGGACGTGGGGTCCGAACACGGTCGATGGTCTACCGGATTGCTACGAAGAGGACTGGCCCTCGATCTACTAGTCGTCTGGACATCTCGTTCCGCCTGACGAGCGGACGGCCGAGGCGGAACCTGTGAATGGGCGGAGCGCCTCCAGGCGCTCCGCTCTGCTTTGCGTGTGGGGCGCGGCCTCCCGGCCTATCGAGGATACTGATCGCTGGGGACGATCGCATAGATCCGCTCTCGCCTCATCAGGCCATCGAGCAGGTCTCGCGGATACTCCTTGTTCGCTACCCGGAGCGTATCAAGCCCCAGCGCAGACCACTCATCTCCGGCCGACACCCAGGCCTCGTTCTGGAGGTGGGCGGCCCCGCTCGTGTCCGTGATGAACCAGCCATAGTCTCTCAGAGCCCGCGCCACAATTCGCCCGTAGTGCTTTATCTGAGCGACCTCATCCGGCAGCGACGCAACCCATTCCTCGATCTCCTCATCGGTCACATCGAGCGCGAACCGCATGCCCTCCGGAATCCCCTCAGGGCGGCCGGGATGCTCCAACTTGGTTGCCGGCGAGACGAAGTACGTCCCGTCTGTGTTTCGGATCGGCATCGACAGGGCATGCGCGATCTCGCCCTGGCGCACTTCCTCGGGGCGCACGAGCATAGCGAGATACTGCACGCCTATGCCTCGTGACGGAGCGAAACCGTCTTCCTTCGTCCAGTAGTCTCCGTCCACGAGATTCGCGTTGGAGGCATGAATCACGCCCTCGCGGAACTCGACCTGCCAGAAGTTCCACTCGCGGCCCATCTCTGGGTCCAGCAGAATCACCTGCGCGTCGGTGCCCGGCGCCGGCTTCCACTCTGGGTTCCACGGTACTTGTTTCCCATCGAGGTTCCCCCATCGGCTCCGCACCGGAAACTCCCCGGAAGCATCGCTCGCGTAGTAGACAGGATAGGTGTATGCCCGGAAGTTCAGATTGAAGTTGCCGGGCCGCGTGCTCGGCGCGTCGTACCACAGCCTGTCGCGATAAAGGTCTGACTGGGGATGTCGCGGCAGGCCGCTCGCTGGTATGTTCCACGGCGCTCTGGGACCATAGGGCCGCACGTATGCGGCGGCGACATCTCCTCCCTGAGGCCTCCCCCTCGGTGCCTCGCCGTCATTAAAACGGCATCCCTCTGCCGACATGAGGGCCAGCAGGCCCGCCATCAGCAGCCACTGACCGCGCAATCTACTTCCGACCGGCAGTTGGCAGCGCCAGCTTCGCGGCCTACTCTCCACAAGACGGTCGCGACTCGTCATTGCTCTGGTCGTTCAGCTACCTCAGCATCACTTCCACTCTGAACCGGCCGCCGCGAGAGATGGGCAGCGGCTCCGTCGGGTTGTGCTCTCGGCCGTTCACTTGAAGCGACTGTATCGTGTTACCGGCGCCGCCGTCTCGGCGATAGCTGACTTCATATGTCGCACCGCGAAACTTCCGCCGCAGGGATGCCCGCCGCCAGTGCGAGGGTAGACATGGGCGTATGACGAGCCCGTCGTAGGTGCGGCGGGCGCCGAGCATGAACTCGACGATCGACATGTGCAGCCAGGTACCCGAACCGGTCACCCAGGCGAACTGCGCTTTTCCCGGCTCGTACCGGTGGTCAACGCCGCCATAGCCATTCGAGAGCTGGTAGGGGAGCACTGCATCGCTGGGATTGTCAGGGTTGTAGGGCATGATGCGGCGCAAAGCATCGTAGGCCTCATCGGCGCGGCCGGCCTGCAGCAGCCCCATGATGAGAAAGGACTCGCCGTGCGTGTAGGCGCTGGCGTTCTCACTGCAGCCCGGTTCCAGCAGCGACAACCGCCCTACGTTCTCGTGCATCTTCGTGTAGGTTGGATACAGGAGCATGTGGCCCCATGGCGTTTCTAGATATCTCTTGATGCTCCGCAGCATGACCGGGATCCGGTCCTCCGGCACGGTCCGCGAGAGCAGCGCCCAGGACTGGGTATTGAGGAAGATCTTCCCCTGCTCATTGCGCCTGCCGCCGATCACGTTCCCGTCATCGTCGAACGCCCGGACGTACCAGCCGCCATCCCAGCAGTGCTCGTTCAGGGCGGCCGCCATCTCCTCGTAGCTGGCTCGGTAGCGGCGGGCGGCAGCGGCTCTCCCAACGCGACGGGCCAACTCCTCCATCAGCAAACACGTGTAGCAGTAGGCCTGTGAGAGCCATACGCTCTCGCCTCGGCCCGTGCGCCCTACATGGGTGAGTGAGTCGTTCCAATCACCTTCCCATATCAACGAGAGCCCGTGCGCCCCCCGCTGAGAGCCAAGCGCATGCGCAGCCTTGTTCAGGTGATCCCAGACCTTGGCCGGGGTGCCGTCGAAGTACGGCACCTCCGCCTCCAGGAAGTCAAGGTCACCGCTCTCCTTGAGGTACTCGGTGACAGCGACTATGAGCCACATGGCTGAGTCAGCGTACTTCATGCTCGAGTCCTCGTGGATGATCGGGAACCCCCTCGGCGCATAGCCGCTCTTGAACTGGTAAGAGAGGACCTGCTCGAAGCGCTTCCGCCGCTTGTCCCGCGAGCCAAACATGACCGCGCCCTGGGTCTGCTGCACGATGTCCCGGTAGCCCATGATGCCCCAGCGACAGTGGGTAGCGCCGTACTCAATGAGCTGTGGTATCCATCTGCTCGCCAATTCGTTCAGCTTCTTTTCCGGCGTCCTCACGGAGACGAGCGCCAAACGGCGGTCCGTCGCGCGGCGCATTCGCTCGAACTCCCGGTCTGCTCGCCTGCCACGTTCGCCCAAGTACTTGCGCGTATACCGCGCCGCCTCGGATTCGACCTCGAAGACATCGGCCGCGCCGAGCACGTAGTCGATCCTGACCGATCGGCCCGGGGCGAAGGAATGTCGCGTATGCAGGACTGCGCCCACTGGATCGCGGCTGGAGACAGCCCCGGAGCACCGCCCGCGCTCGAGCGCAGCCGGGTTCGCCAACGTTCGATATTGGCCCGTGAACCCGTTGAGATTGGCTTCCCAGGAGGCCGGTCTACGGGAGCTGAGGAGAACAGCGCTGTAGTATGGGTTCGGCAGCTCCATCGCGATCTTCCGAGCTGCAACACCATATGCTTTCTTCAGGCGAACGCTGTGGAGATAGGAAGCGTGCCCGTAGAGGCCGACGTCAGTCTGGAGCGACAGCTCGGCCATTGCGAACACAGACAACCGTCGGCGCTTCCTGCCCGTGTTCGTCAGCGTAAGCGTCCAGACTTCGACTGGGTCATTCGCGGCTGGCACGAACAGCCGCCATTCCGCCTCTAAGCCGTCGGTCACGCTGCGTACGATCGTGTAGCCAGGCCCGTGTCTGGCTTCGAACTCGTCCGGCTCGCGACACACCGGGTAGTACCCGATGTTCCAGTACTCGCCGGTCTCGTCATCGCGCACATAGATCAGGCGGGTGTTGTGCTGAAACGTGGGCTCATAGGTCCCCTCGATTATGTCAGTGTAGATCCCGGACGGGTCGCCGTACCGCGAATAGCCGTTGCCACACTGATTCACGACCGCGAAATACCGGTCGTTGAAAAGGAAGTTCTCCTGTGACTTCGTCGTGGCGGGTGTCTCGACTACGTACTCGCCTGCCTCGTAGTCCGTGTAGCCGAACCGTTCCACCTAGTACCTCCAGACCTCGGCTGGACCTCTCAGGGGTGCCCCAGAACCAGGGGAATCACGCGCCGCGACGGCCGTCGCGCCAGGCTTGTCTTGCAGAATGGAAGTGGCGCTTGA
Organism: uncultured bacterium; assembly: GCA_964559435.1. GTDB lineage: Bacteria > Armatimonadota > Hebobacteria > Hebobacterales > Hebobacteraceae > Hebobacterum. Next base: position 8,657 of record CAZLHI010000076.1, read on the forward strand.
CCACCTCGTACGCCATCTTCGGCCGCCGATACTCATC
>CAZLHI010000077.1:0-8255 GCA_964559435.1 uncultured bacterium
CGGGTGGTACAGATGGGGCGACTACGCGTGGTACAGTCTAACCCGGCGGCCGACACTGGCCTCCCAGGCCTTCCCTCCCAGGAGCAGGAACACCCACTCAACTCAGCCCAGTCTCTCGCTTTCCGTTTGTCTCAAGATCGCTGACGACGTACACCTTGGCTTGGACGACCAAGACATCTTCGTCCGCCTCGGCTACAAGTTCGCCATAGGCGGACCTTACTCAGCCGCGGACTCGACTACCACCGGGCAGCCCCGGCTGCCCACAGACACTATGACGAGGGACGGCATCCCGCCGTCCCTCGTTCCCGTCCTCCCCCATGTGAGTCGCACTGCGGCCGGTCATGCGCGCCAGACGGCCTGGCCCCGATCACTCGGGCCAGACGCGGACTCGAGCAATGAGCTCCGCGCCTTCAGATTCGACGCCCTTGAGGTGGAGGCCGATGGGGAGCTGTACGATGCCGGGCCGGAGCAAGTGGCCTTCGACGCTGATGCGGAGCTGGTAGTTGGTGCTGGAGAGGGACTTGCCGGTTTCCTCGACCTGCACGGTAACGGCCGGGTGGGAGGGGACAGCGGCTGCCAGCTCGACGGGTGGGCGGCACTGGAGAAAGATGGTGCGCTCGCCCGGCTGGCTGGGAGTGACGCGGGGAAAATAGACGACCGGTGAGTTGACGATCACAGGCTCAACGACGGTGCATCGAAGCGCGACAGAGGTGCGAGGTCGGATGGGATCGTTGGAGTAGATATGCACGAAGTACGTGCGAGTATCGGAGGCGCGGTCGAGCCGATGGCGGGGGCAGATGCTGAGCTCGATCTCCCCCACTTCGGCGGGAGCAAGTTGGATAGTAGCTTCAAGGCACGCAACTGAGCCCTCGGTGTCGACGCGGCTGATATGGAGAGGGGCGGTTCCCTGGTTGCGGAGGGTCAGGCGGCTGGGGCGGGCCTCTCCAGCGGTCATGCTCCCGAGATCGGCGACATAGGAATCGACGGAAAGGCGAGGCCCTTTCGGGGCGGAGAACGCACCCTCTAGGAAGGCAACCGCGTGGCCGCCGTAGCTGCTGCGAAGCTGCTCCGCGGACGTGAGCCGCGTGCCGTCAGCCTGTACTATGATTGCCCACTCGCCAGCCAGACGTTCGACGGCCACGACATGCCCTCCCTCCGGGCACTCACTGCATCCCCCTTCGGTCGTGTGGATGATGTGGGGCCGGTCGAGCGAGAGGATCTCCTGAAAGGACGCTTCGACGACTTCTGGCTTCGTACCCACAATGATGTGGACCTCACGCGCTACGTCGAGCAGGCTCATGGAATTCGGCGGTGAGTAATCAGCGCTGATCTCCTCAATGGTGACCTCTTGCACTATCTTTCCCAGGATCCGCGTCAGGCCGACGACAGCATCCACACCGCAGGGGAGCGGTCTCCTGTTAGCCAGACGACGGTCCTCCCCTTGGGCATCAGCCCGCACACTGGCGCAAGTCGTCAGGGCCACGCTGGCGAGGACGAGGAGTCGGAGGCACGCCAACCTCCGGCTCGCGCGTTCCACAAGCAGTCCAGTGTCATGCCGCCCAGGCTGGTGAGCTCCGGTCTGCACAAGTTCTCTCCTATGTGCCCATGGACCTTGTCGCTAGTCCATTCGTCTCATCTCGGTGGTCTCAGGCAATTCGATCCGGAAGACATCGTCAGGGATCTCGATGTTGACAGCGACGCTGAGAAGCTCGGTGCGATCAATACGCCCAAGTTGTTCTTCACCCCCGCGTTTCCGAATGTAGACACGCTCGCTCACTGTCTTGGGAATCCAGAACCCATCGCTGGTCTGGATCCACTCTTCTACGGTGTACACGTTGCGCTTTGACGCGGTATCGCCTGCCTCCCATGTGCCGCACTCGCAATACTGGGCGAGGGCATATCCCTTGCTTGGCGCGAGCCACCAGGAGCGCGTGACTCTGGCGGGACCAACCGCCTGCGGCGGTGCTGTAAGGCGCAGGCACTTAAGGTCTGCAACCTGCTCCTCGCCAGCCAGTTCAGCGTCCCAGCCGGCGATGGTCTCTCCCAGCGGCGGAGAGTGCCTCAGCGCCGGACCAATCAAGTCACCGAAGACAATCGGTATGCCGCCCACGTAGCGAGGCAGCTCGCCCAGCTCCTTGGGCGTGGCAACGTGACCGTAGCGGAACTCTGGCGGTGCGGCCCGAACGAACCTCTCGCCATCGAATACGGCCCACACCTCCTCGGTTCTGGCGGCCTGCCTTCTCTGCTCGACTCGGCTGCGCACCCCGTCAAACCACACCTCCACTTCTGTGACGGAGTTGTGCCTTTCATCATCCAGGAAACGGCTCTCGGTCCGCAGCATCAGTCGTCCGGCGGTAACGTGCTGACTGTAGTCGTCAGCTCGCCGCAGCACGACTTCACGCTCCTCCAGGGCGTCCCCCGCGGTGTGGACTGCAACGTCCGCGAACCCAGACAAAGAGCCCGCGGCAACTGCAGCGATTATCAGGAGTAGACGAAGCACGTGATCGTCCCTTCTCATTCTTCTCCTCCTTTCCGCGTGCGGCTGCGCTAGTCAACTTGCTGCGCGCGCGACGCTGGTGCGGTACCACCTAAGTAACGCAGGGATCCTCACTCCACCCCTCGTCGCATAGCGTATGCCCACGGTCTGTCTGCCTGCCGCGAAACCAACAGAGCCAATCCGATGGCGCGACGCAGGTCTGCGTCTGTTGGTTGTAGGATGACCAGTCCTTCCAGCGACAGCACGCACGCAGCACCGTGTTCTTCGAACAGCCCAACTCGCTGGTCTCTGTCAGATCACACCGCCAGGTGCTGTAGTTATTCCAGTCGTCCTGCCCATGGCAGAACTCCACCCAGTGGCATTGGATGGCCACACAGAAGCAGCACTGACCAGCTTCCGGCGTCCCGGCGCACGTGCCTTGAGCGATCCACTCGCCCTGCACCCACTCGACCTCGATGGCAACGAGCTCGTCGTCGCTCATCACCCTCATGGCGGCGGCGGGGCCGACGAAGAGGCCGCTCAGCACGATGCAGGCGAGCGGAATCAGGATCGCCCGCAGCAGTCCAGATCTCCTTGCTTCCACCTCAATCACCTCCCTTGTTGTTCTTGTCATACTCAAAGCAATCGCTTGAAGCCTTTTCTCTCGGTTGCTGTCTGTGATCACCCCCTTGTCATGTTCTGGCACAGCAGTCCGCACGGTCATCGCGGGGATTCGAGCCACTCGAGGCCCTGGGCCGCCTCCTGGGCAGCCAGGGAGTCGGGGGCCAGGGCCATGGCGGCCCGATATTCGTAGGTGGCCTCTGTGAAGCGTCCCAGGGCCTCCAGGGCCAGCCCCAGGCCCACCATGGCGGAGGCGCGCTGGTCTGGGGAGAGGTGCTGCACCGCTCTCCTTGCATGCCTGTAGGCCTTCATCGCCTCCTCGGGTTTTCGGGCTGCGAGGTAGTGGTCGCCGAGTTGGAGGGCGGCATGGGCGGCAGATTCCGAAGCCGGGTACCCGTCCAGCAGGCGCTGCCAGCTTCCGACCGCGATCTCAGTAGAGCCGGTTTGGGCCGCGAGGTTGCCCTGGGCCTCGTAGAGGAGGGCCATCTTGTCGGGAGCGTTGCGGCAGGCGCTGGCGCGGAGAAGCGCGGCGATCGCGGGCTTTGCCTCCTCCGCAAGGCCGGTGGCGTAGCCCGCGGAGGAGAGGAGGGTGCTGATGGCCTGGCAGAAAGTCGGCTGATCGAGGGAATCGAGATAGGGCGCCAGGTTCGCGAAGTGGGCCACAACGTCGCGATGCTGGCCTCGGCGCTGGAGATCAGATAGGCATTCAGCCAGTTCAGATGCTCGCTCTCGCAGGGCGGACGCGGCGAGAGCGGCCGCCTGGGAGCCGGGATACTGCTGGATGACGGCGAGATATTGCTCGGCCTTCCAAACGTCTAGGCTCTGCTTGCTGTTGAGCTGGGCCAATTCGTAATCGGCCATGGCGGCCGCGGGGGTATTCGGGTAGGTGCCTCGAAGCCAGTGGAGCAATTGCGCGGCTGTATCGGCGCCAAGGCAATCGGCGACCACGTCGCCCATGGCACGCCCGGCCTGCTGCGCCGACTCTGATGAGGGATCGGCTGCGATGGTCTGGTAGTAGTGCTGAAGGGCTTCGCCGTGCTCTTCTCCGCCACACAGGCGGGCGCGGGCCAGTTCCTGTCGAGTGCTGGCCTCGAGATCAGCGGGCAGACCTTGGCTGAGAAGCCAGCGGCAGACGTCGGCTGCCTCGGAAGTCCGACCAGCGTGGGTGAGGAGTGGAGCGAGTTCGATCCCGGCTCCCTTCGCCTCCGGCGAGCCTGGCCAATGGTTTAGAAGCGCTTGCAGGGCTACAGTAGCTTCATCTGGGGCCTGGGCTTGGAGATGGGCATGAGCTGCGGCCAGGCGTGCCCAGGGAGAATCGGGGATTTCGGCACCGAGGCGCTGCTCAATGCGCTGAGCGACCTGGCGCCAATCCTGGGAGGCGCTGGGGCGGTGGCCGAGCCAGGTGCTGTCTCCTGTGCGTTCACAGGCGACGGCGAGCCAGGCGAGGGTTTCGGGCGGGAGCGCACCCCGGGGCAGGCTTGTGCGAAGCAGGGTCCAGGCCTCCACGGCGGTGTAGGGATCGAGATCGGGCGCAGCGAGGGCCCTCATGATATGCGCGCAGGCTTCTTGAGGTTGATTGCTCCACCGGCGGTACCAGGCGAGATGGAAGTGAGCCTTGGTCCGAGCAGGCCCTTCGGGGAGTTGGGAGAGGGCCCAGGAGGCGTACGTGATAGCATCGTTGAGGTTGGAAGGCCGCGTGAGTCTGGGGCCGAGGAGGTGGGCATAAGTGGCGTCGATGACGGCGACAGCGGCCTCTTGGCGCACGAGCGGGTCTGGGGTCGATTCGGCGAGGTCCCGGAGAGACCGAAGAGCACCTGAGGTATCCATGGCTGCCAAGTAGGTGCTGGCAATGGTTCTAATGGCAGAGCGAACGATCACCGCGGAATCGGCGTGCGCGTCGAACGCAGACCGTGTGGCCCGGAGGGCCGAATCGCGCCCTTGGGTCTGGAGATAGATGTTGACGAGCTGCGAGAGTGCATCACCAGCAATGGGGTCATCTGGCCGTTGCGCAATGATGTAGCGACAGACCTCGGCGGCCAGGTCGAGACGGCCGGCTCGCTGGTGAGCTCTTGCGGTGAGCAGTTGGGCGCGGGAGGCTTGGGCAGGGTCGTCGGTGGTGGCGACGATGTGCTGGAGGCCGGAGACTTCGGCTTTGTAGTCAGCTTCGAGCTTGTTGACGCGGGCGAGGAACTGCTCGTCGCCGAAGCGCTGGGCCTCGGCGCGCGCGGACTCGAAGTCGCCCTCGGCGAGGTGGGATTGGATGACATACGTGGCGGCCTGGTCGCGGAGGGCAGGATCATCTGTTGTTTCGAGCAGGGCGTGGGCGAGCCCGCGGCATTCGTCGAAGCGGCCGGTGCCGAAGGCGTCAGCCATCTCCCGCATGGCGGAGTTCATGACACCCGTTTCACGTCCCGGCCCGGTCGTGTTCCGTAGCCACCAGTGGTCTCTCCAGGGATTGTCAGGGCCCGGTGGGGCGCCGCGGGCGAAGGAGGTGATAAGGGCGACGAGGAGGAGCAGCATGAACCGCAGAGGCGCAGAGGGCGCAAAGCTAATGAGGCGTTCAGTCATCGCGCTCAGGCTTTCCTTTGGCGCGGTGCGAAGACCGCGCTCTACAGTGCTAGTAGAGGGCCGGGATGCCATCGGCAGGATCATACCCTGGGGCGTCTTTGGTCGGGCCCCAAGGGTCGTGGCCGCGGAGGCGGCCCCGCTGGGGATTGCCCCAGCTCGGCGATTCGGCGATGACCTCCTCGGAGTGCATCCAACGGGCGTGGCCGTCGAGGAAGCCGATATTCACCCCGCCGAAGTGGCGGGCATAGGGCTTGCGCAGCTCGGGGTCGGTCTTCATGGCCGCGATGGCGCCGCAGTCTCTGCTCCAGGGGCAGTTCTCCCAGTCGGCCTCCCAGTCTCCGGGGCCCGCGCACTGCAGATGGCAGAGGTCGGGGTAGGCGAGAGTGCCAGTGCAGAACATGTCTATGGTAGCACCCCCGTCGGCGCAGATGACATACCAGGAGGGGTCTTCGATGGTGAGAGCGATGGGCTCCGCGAGGGTGTTGATGCCGATGGACTGGAGAAATGTGCCGGGCGATACCGCACCCTCTTTGCGGCCCCCAGGGATGGACGCGCGCCGCTGGGTTAGTGAGTCGGTGACCTCCCCGCCCCATCCGGGGGGCCAGCTTGGGTCAGGACACATCCAGGGATCGGCGCTTTCGCCCCACTCGCCCTTGTGGGCCTGGAGATGCGGGAGCCAGTCAGAGCCGGCGCCGTTGATGAAGGCGGCGCCCTGCAAGAGCAGGGCGTTCGGGCAGCGCCAAACGTCTCCGCTTCGCAGGTAGACATCGAGGATCACCGGCCAACGCAGGTAGGGGTTGGCCCGGCTGGCCATCGGACAGAACGGCTCGTCGTCGGGGTTATCCCCGCCGTAGCGCTCTCCTTTGCCTCCGCCACCCGGGTAGGAGTTGAAGTAGGCGAGGACCGCTGGGTCCTGCTCTCTGGGTGGGAACAAGTAGTCATGGTCCCCCAGGTACATGCGGACGGCCTGGGCGATGCTCCTCACGTTGGCAAGACAGAGGGCCTGGCGGGCCTGGTCCCGGGCAGCAGCGAAGGCAGGGATGAGCACACTGGAGAGTATGCCCACGATGGCGATGAGGAGCAGAAGCTCGACAACACTGAAACGAGAATCCCTGTTGCCATTCAACGCAGACCCCCTTACGGCTTTCTGCGCTGCCGGCGGGAGGATTCTCAGGAGGGTAAGCAGCGGACACTAGGCTACCACGAGGGCGGCGCGGTGTCAAGTCCTTATTAAGCGATCCCGTAGGGTTCCAGAATTGATCCCTTTCGTCCAAGACAGGGCAGAGCGGCCTTTGTGCCGAAGACGGGTGTGCTTGTCAACCGCCCGTGAAGCCGGCCTGAGAGCCTTGGGGAGTTGTCGGGCTAGTTGAGCTGCTGTATCATCTGAAGCCAGAGTGCGGCGCCTTCGGGCGCCGCTTCCGCGTTGAGGAGTGGAACTGACATGGAGGTCTTCCCTGCGTCCGTTGCTCTCATCATCCGAGCCCTGATGGTCAGCGCGCGGTGGGCGGGCAGGAGTCGGTCGCCCGTGAGATGACTTCGGACGCAGACAGAACGCTTCTACTTGACAGGGGTGACGAGCTCTGGGAGTCTACGGCGTCGGTACCTGCATGGGAGGGGACCCCGATGTTGGAGAAATGCCGAGCCGCCGAGAAGTGCCATCGGTGCCGGGCCCGCGAGGCAGTCCAGGCCGTGAAGGGCAGACTCGTCCTCGGATCTGCCCGGGCGGAGATCGATGCCAAGCGGCGCTACCCACGGCGTGCCCTCAAGTGGATATCTGGAACTGACGGAGTCACCCCACTGTGCGGCGAGTGCCTTGCGGAGGAGCACGAGAACCTTGACTACCTGAGGACGTTGCTTGCCGCTGGATCAATCGACCATGGAAGCGCGCTCATATCTAGTGTCATCTCGAGCTGTCCGGAACAGCCCGCTTTCTTCGGCCGCCTCCGCGCGAAGTACGATCCGGAGATCATCAGCGCTGAGGTCAAATACGCCGCGGCAACGTGCTACAAGCTCTGGAAGCTGCATATTGCTCGGCAACTCTACGTCGACAGCTTCCCGAAGAAGAAAGACTCCAACAACCCCCTTGCGAACTTCGCGGTACTCTCGTTCGTGGCCATCGCCCATGCGATGCTCGACAGCATGGCGTGTTGGCTGCGCGAGCGCCTCTCGATTCAGACAGCTTGGAACCGGACAGGGCTCTTTCCACGTCACACGAGCTTCCGAAAGGCGGTTGAGAAGAGGAACCGTAAGGTCGGCAAGGTGCTGTCCGAGGCCGACTGTGGTGGTTATTTCGCCGTGAAACCGTTCCAGCGTTGTTCTGAGGGGCTCTCTGCTGTATCGTGGGCACTCCATCTCGCTGGAGGATGATCCCGCGTGTGCTGGTCAACTGGCGCTGAAACTGCCTTAAGCCGTTGTGTTGTGAGCAGCGGGCGCTGGGGATAATATTGGATCTTGCCGGTATGAGACCGGGATCGCGGCGCAAGGATGGAGAGATGGCCCGAGGTGCTGTGCGCGTACGGTGCGCCACCGAGCGCGAGGGGAAACAGAGGGCAGCTAGTTAGCGCCGCTAGGCCGCAAGTCGGAAGCCTGT
>CAZLHI010000078.1:0-8190 GCA_964559435.1 uncultured bacterium
GCCGTGCGGGTCGGCGCCCCGCCGCGTTCGCGCCCGCCGGTGAGCGCGGCGCTGATGGCGGCCTGGCTGCTGGGGTGCGCGGCCATCGCGGCGCGCCTGCTGCTGGGGCACCGGTCACTAAGGTCGATGATCGCGGCCAGCCAGCCGGTAGCCGGCGGCACGGCGCGGGAGCTGCTCGACGCGCTGTGCGCGGAGGCAGGCGTGCGCCACAAGGTGGCGCTGTGCAGCAGCACCGAGCTGAGCGCGCCGCTGCTGTACGGCCTGCGGAGGCCGGTGATTCTGATGCCGCAGGAGTGGCTCGACTCGCTCTCGCCGGAGGACCTGCGGGCCGTGCTCGCGCACGAGGTGGCCCACATCAAGCGGGGCGACTTCCTGAAGAACTTGCTCCAGCGCATGGCCGAGCTCCCCCTGTTCTTCCACCCGGCCGCCTGGCTGGCCGGCCGGCGGATCATGCTGGCGAGAGAGGAGCTCTGCGACGCGGCCGCGCTGAGTCCGGATGTCGATGCGAAGAGCTATGCGCTCTCCCTGCTGGCGGCGGCCGAGAGGACACACGCTCGGCTGGCCGTGGCCTCGGTGGGAGTGGCGGAAGGGAAGTTCACACTACTCAGACGAGTGGAGGCGATCATGAGAGCAGACAGAGTCAACCGTTTCAGTCGTGCTGCCTGGGCCGTTCTCGCGGCACTTCTAGTTGCCGCCGCCGTTAGCTTCGCGGCCGTCGAGGTGCGCTCAACCGGCGGCGGAGCGGAGCCGCGCTACTCGTGGCTGGCAGAGCCGACGCGCAGCGAAGCGGTCGAAGTGCTCAGCAACATGAAGAACGTGGCGTTGGCCGTGCACATGTTCATGGCCGATCACGACCACGTGCTGCCGCACACCAACGACACTGTTGAGCTGATGGAGGTATTGGCTCCGTATGTGGAGGAGCAGTCTGTCTTCCTGCGGCCGCGAACGGTCGAGCCGGTCGTGCAGTTCACTTTCGAACCCAGCATGGCGTATAGCTCCGTGGCAGAGCCGGCCAGTACATTGATGGCCGTCGTGGACTATCATCCCGAGTGGCGGGTGGAGGTCTATCTGGACGGGCACGCCATACTCGTGCCAAAGGGTGAGGCGGTGGCCCGCGCGGCCGAGGCCGAGGTTAGCCGCACTCCAACCACTGGGTGGTCGGGCGGAGGCGGTGTCGGCGGAGCGGGCGGCGGCAGGGCCGGTTGGCGTAGCACTGGTGGCGGATATGGTGGTGGAGGCGGAGCGGGCGGCGGCAGGGCCGGTTGGCGTAGCACTGGTGGCGGATATGGTGGTGGAGGCGGAGCGGGCGGCGGCAGGGCCGGTGGTGGCGGTCGCGGCGGATATGGCGGCGGTTGGGCGGCCCAGCCGTTCGATCCAGACTTCATGCCGGAGGCGCTCCACCTCCAGAGCAACATGCAGCGGCTGGGACTCGCAATGCGAAGCTACCTCCTGGAGCACGCTGGCATATTCCCCAAGGCAGACAGCGTCGATGAGATGCTGAGGAGGCTCGAGCCATACCTGGCGCCGAAGAGCATCCTGGTCCACGCCACCATCGGCGATCCCCTCGATGTGCGGTACGTCGCCCGCTCCGGTGCAGCCGTGTCGCCGGCGAAGGCCGCTGAGACCCCCTTCGCGGAGGCGACATGTGCGGCCCTCCCGGGCCTCCGCGTCGTTGCCTATGCCGATGGTCACGCGGAGAGCAGGCCCTCAGGAGGGGGCGGATCGGGAGGAGGCGGTTGGGCGCTCACTGCGGTCCTCGTGAACATGGAGCAGCTCGCGCTGGCCATGCGCGCCTACCTCGCGGATCACAACAACCGGTTCCCGGCCGCGACTGATGGCCGCGGCCTCGTCGCCGCCCTCGAGACATACCTCGACCCGCGGCTCCTGTTCACCCGGCCGGGAACGAAGGACGAAGTGGTCGTGCGCTATGTGATGAAGCCCGGAACGACGTGGAGCAACATCCCGGGCTGGGAGGCGCACACCGTGCCGGTGTTCGTCGCCGCCTACAGCCCTGAATTCACAGTGGTTGTTGATGCACAGATGATGGCGAGGATACGAGGGACGGACTAGGACTGCCGCAGGAGTCAGACGGCTGGGGACTCCCTTGCGTCCCGGTAGCAGCGGGCGGCCCCGCATCGGCGGGTCCGCCCGCAGGTGTCCCAGTCGCGATCGGAGGGACGCGCCTCGCGCAACAAATCGGTGCTCCAGAGCGTCTATATAGTATGAGGGGACACGGGCGAGTCAGTCGACCACTGTTTCGTTACTTCGGCAGCAAGCCACCAAAGCAACAATCGCCGCCCCACACGCTTCGGCAGCACGCTACCGAAGCAACAACACAAAGCTCCTGCCCTACGAGAAACGGCGAACGGCCGTCGGTCAGGCGGGGGTCTCCCCCCTCAGCTCAACGAGCTTCACGCGTAGGGCTGTGCCGGCGGCGGAAGCGGGATGGAGCCCGGTGGCGCCGCGGGTGGTCGAGGAAGCTCGAATGTCTTCTCCCGCCGCCCTCGACGCACCGTGATGCGGACGGTGTCCTTGGGTCCCTCCTCGATCAGCCGCCGCACCTGCGGCAGCGACTTGCCCTCGGCCGAGACGCCGTTCACTTCCGAGATGATGTCCCACCACGTCATCCCGGCCGCCTTCGCCGCGCCGTCGTCGAACACGCCCAGGGCCATGGGGTAGAACGACTTGCCATCGGTGCTCGCCACCGCCCACCCCATGCCGAGGCGCACCTCGGGAAGATAGACCGACACCGGCAAGCAGGCGGTGAACCAATCCGTCATGTACCACAGCAGCAACTGCCCGGTGAGCCGAACGTCCGACACTCTGCTGGCTCCGATTGAAGTGCCGCTCCACACGACCGCCTTCTCGCGCTCTCCCGCCGCGCGCCGCTCGTTATCGACCACGAACAGGTAGACCTCCGGGGTGAACGTGTCCGCCGTGGCTCCCCGCACCTCGACGGCGTCGAACGAGATAGACACGGCGTCATCTTCATCATCGGAGAGCGGGACCTTCACAGTCCGAGAGGGCCTGCTCCTAACGCCGAGCTCATTCCGGTAGAGGAGCGAAATGGTGAAGTCGGCATCGGGCGAGTCCACATACTCGTAGCCGTTCCCTTCGATCATGCCCCGTGCAATACGCGCCAGATGCTTCTCGATCGCGGGGTCTTCACAGTCAGGGTGGCGACGCCAGTTGAAGGTCCGATACTTGAAGAAAGTAACCGACCGATCCTGGTGCGCGTCGGTTGTCGGCCACGTTTCGAACGTGATGTGGCCGAAGCTGGGATGCTGCTCCCGATCGGGTGGCGGCTCCTCGGCACTGCTCGGGGTGTAGCCGCCGAGGCGGAACCCGACGAGCAGCGCAAAAGCCACCAGAGACAATCTCGGAAGGCGTGTCATGCTGTCCCCCTTCTTGCTCCACCGCCGGCGGGGCCGCCGCCGGCAGGCAGGTTTCTACGTCATGAGATACGGCGGAGCGACAGGCGCTTCCTGTCCGCGGCCCTCGCACACTTCCCAGCCGGCCCTCCTCTCGGCCGAGCAGGGACAGCCGGCCGTGCCGGCCGACGACCGTATCCCCTGAACCCACACATCCCCTACACCTACCAACCGCCCGCTGCGGTGTGATATAATGCGGCGTCAGGCACTGCGGTGGCAGGGGGGAGCTATGGACGAGCACCAGCGACGAGAGTGGCTCAGGAGGCGTGAGAGCTCCCTACGCCAGCAGTTCGCCCTCATCGTAGTGGCCCTTGCAGCGTTGCTTCTGTTCCCGCAGTCGCTGACCGGACCCGTATGGCGGCTCTTCCTTCCCTACGTGGCGGGGCCGATGATCGCGGCATACGTCCTCATCATCCTGGTGGCGGTCTTCAGTCCCACCCACGCCAGTCGCACCTGGTTCCTGTGGCCGCCCCATCGCCTCATAGCGATAGCAGTGCTGTGGTTCGCCTGGATTGCGTTCTGCGTGAGTATCGTCCGCGGTGCCTCCGCCCATGGTCGATGGGAGGCGGGCCGCGACCTCTCCTTCCTCCTTATCTTCGCAGTCGGCGCAGTCTCTCTGATCGCACGCTGGCTGGTTCCTTACCTCGCGACCCGGGCCCGCCGGGCCTCGGCGCTGAATGTCGGCTCCGCCTCAGAAGGTGACGCGGGGAGGCCTTCCCCCTCGCCACACGGCTTCCACGAACTCATACTGCCTCTGTCCGTCGCGGTATACTGCGCCTCGGCAGCAGCCGTGCTCGCTTGCCGGCTCTGCGCCCCGCAGTTGCGACTCGCCCCCGATACATCGGCTGCCATCCACGCCGTGGCTGGCAATCTGGCGGCCGTCGGCGCGCTGCTGGTCACTTTCACGCCGCGCCCGCTCCCCACCGATCCCTGGCAGACCCGTCTCCTGGGCCGGGGCTACAGCTGGATTCTGAACATTGCTGGCGGGGCCTGGATCGCGATGCCCGGGGCGCGCCTTTGGCTCGTTCCTACCGCCCTGCCCCCTGCGGAGGCAGCGTTGTGTGCGCTTCTGGGACTGGTGGTCATATGGCTCGCCAACCGTATGCTCGGCGCGACCGCTTACCCGAACGGACCCCAACCCAGTCGGCGAGCGCGTTGACTGCACCGGTGCAGCTCGCGGCTGCTCCGGACCTACTCCAGCTTAGCCGTCACCTCTGCTATCTTCCCCTCCGGGATCGGGGATAGCCCCAGTTCGGATGCGTTCTCAGAACCCCGGCGATTGCCTCCCGCCGCCAGAGACCGTACGCATCGGACATGGTGTACGCCCTGCGATGGTCCGGGGTCCCGGCGAGAAGAGTGAGGCCCAGGCCGGCGATCCCCGCGGGCAGTCGGTGAGGGCCTGGAATGAGCGAGGCCGCGCCAGCCAGCGTACCAGCCGCTCGGACCTTCTCCCTGAACTCATCGGGGCCGGTCTCGTTCTCCCGCAGGGGGTCCGCTGGATAGGGGACGCCCTGCGGGCACCATGCTTCCCGGTCCCAGCCCACCGGCGCCTCCTCTGTCTGCGCCCTTTCCATCTCCTGAACCCATATCGCCCCTTGCTGTCTCGGCCGCGCCCGCTGGCGCGCCACGAACCGAGCGTGGCTCAGCGGAAAGTCCTGCCACACCAGCAGCGCCGCCGCCTGTCCGGCAGGCCAGCTACCGCCGTCACAACGTCTGTCGCGATAACCTTTGCCTCATCCAGGAACTCCTGCGGCACTATTGGCAGCGTCTGCTCCCCCCGCGCTCTCTGCGCCAGTCTCGCTCGATCCATTGCTTCTTCAGTCTGTTCTTTGATCTGTTTATAGAGGTCCACGCGACTCGGCGCGCCAATCACATCGAGCACGTCTCGGGCCTCGCCTCCCGGCACAAGCTGCGGCCTCGTCCCGCCACCGGCCGGGACCAGCCCTTCCATCATCGGCACCGCCCCCGCCTTCTCGTCGAACATGCGCATGCTGTTCGCGTAGGGCCTCAGGTACGCAGCCGCGGCCTCGTTTGCCCGGCCCGTCTCGCCCTTCAGCCCCGGCCGCAGCATCGCCAACGCCCAGTCCTCCGACTCCTTGTCTCCGATCATCGCCCCCAACATGAAATCATGCAGCAGCTGCGGCCACTTCATCCTTGACTACCCCTTTCCGGCCCGCCCCGCCGCGGCCGGGCGCCATCGCCCGGCGGCACCGGCCGAATGTCTTGCCGGGAAGTTACTAAGGAGACGTTCGTGGGGCAGGAGCTTGTTTACCCCGAGCGAAGCCGAGGGGCCTCCTGCCCCGGGCATCACCGCAGAATCTCAATCCACTCTGGCACCCGCGAGGCGCGGCGGGTCATGACGTCCCGGCTCAGCGCAATCTCGCCCTCCCCGGAGATGACCGCCAGCCGCTTGCCGCCCACAACCGCGACAATTAACTCCCACTCTTCCGGGCGCGGCTCTTGCCCCTGCACCTCCGGCAGCGAAACTTCCGTAACACGGGTAGCTCGGCTGGCGCACTCTTCTCCCAACCTCCTCGCGATCTCCTCAAGCTCAGGAGCCTCCGACAGCGACGATGGGAGTCTCCCCCCCTCGCGCTGATACTCCACCAGCGCAACACTCGCCGCCTTGGCCGCGGAGAAGAGCCGCTCGTCTCTGTCCTCGCCCAGGAACGTGATCTCATCCGACCAGAAGATCAGCACGACGGCGGCGGCCGCCACCAGGACGAAGGCGAGCCATGCCAGCGGCGCGAGCAGGGCCCACTTCCACCAGCGCCTGCCGGGCGCGGGGTGAGCCGTCTGCGGCTCCTCATCTGCCATCGGCCGCTCTCCCATGTCAGCGCAGGATCTCCACCTGCTCCGGGACGGCTCGGGCCCGGCGGGTGAGCAGGCTTCGGCTCAGGCCGTAAGTCCCGTCAGAGTAGATGACGACCAGCGGCTTGCCGTCCGGGTCGCTGGCCACCAACAGCTCGCTCCTTTCCTCGTCGCCCATGGCCTCGCCGCCCAGCAGCCGCACCTCCGCGATCTCGTGGCCCAGCCCGGCGCAGTCCTCCTTGATGCGATCGACCTGCATCTGGACGCCGGCATCCTCCGACACGTCTGTCGGGTATCTCCCCTCCGCCTCTTGGAACCACTCGAGCACCATCTGCGCGGTCATTACATGCCTCATCAGGAACTTGTCTCTGCTCTCCCATCCGTTGAACCCGTCCGCCACCATGAAGGCCCCCGAGACCACCGCGAAGAGCGTGAAGGCCGCAAGGCACACAATGCCCACGGCCGCGCCGACCGCCCCGGGCCACACCAAGCGGCCCCTCGCTACGGCCTGTACGAACAGCACGAGCAGGATGCATGCTACCAACCCAACTGGCAGTAGAGCCAGCCCCGCTGGCAAAGCGAAGCCTTCCCTGCCGGCCCACGAGGCGAACAGCAGCAACAGGAAGATACCGGCTAGCGCGACCCCGACGGCTCGTGCGACCGCCACGAAGCTCCCCCCAATGTGCAGTATGGTTTATGCTTAGACGAGGAGCGCTTATCTCCTTCTGTGCGACGGGCCTACGGTCCGGATTGGCCCACGTCCTTATGAGGCTTCACCGACGGCTCACACGGGAGCCCTTCTTCGCTGATCTCGCCTCGGGAAACCACATCCATGTAGTCTTGCGCTACCTGCAACTCCAGGGGCGTTGCCGTACCCGTCTGCTTGTCCTCTCTTGGCCAGATACGCTGCCAGTAGAGATCGTACACGTGCTGGATTTCGTGCACGATCTGTGTCACCAGGTCATCCTGGTCTTTCACCACGCCCCGGGTAAGGTATATGCAGTCGTAGAAGGGATTCGTCTGCGCGTCCGCGTTCCGGCCCGCCCACGGCACGATCTTGATCGGCGTCTCCCGCGCCAGAAGGTAGTAGGGCAGATACTCCGGGTGGCCCGATTCGGCCAGCGTGCCGAGACTCTCGATCGCATGCCGAATGCGGATCAGATCCTGCTGCCGCTGCCTCAGGGGGAGCGGCTCCGGTGCCGGCGCCGCCCGCGGCGTGATCGGGAAATCCAGCTCCATAGGATCGAGCATCGTCGCGGAGTCGGCCATCCTCTGCCATGTGTGCCGTTGCCATTGCTCCTGCTTGGCCCTGAGCTTGTCCAGCTCCCGTTGGTGTACGTCCACGGCTCTCACCCGCTCTTCAGCCTCGGCCTGGGGAATCCCGTTCCAGACATACCAGGCCACCCGCTGGTTGAATGAGCGCGTGAACTCATGCCAGCGCTTCCGCTCCCCACCTGGCTTGTACTGGGCCCGCCCGTGTCTGTCCAGATAGGCATTGTACAGCTTAGGATCCACCGGCTCCGGCGGCGCGCACCACTCCAGAACAGGCAGGTTGATCCGCGACGCCACCGTGGCGGGCGCCCCTGGCGTGACGGTGTCTCGCAGGATGTACCCCGGCGACCATCCCGTATCGTCCTTATCGCTTGGCCGCCCCGGCTCCGGGCTTCCCGGTACTCCGCGCTCGGCACTTCGCGGGCCTGCCCGTCCCTGAGGCCGGCCGCCCCACCGCGGCCAGGCGCGATCTCAGGGCCGCAACGGCCGCGTCTTGTGCCGGGAAGTTACTAAGCGAAGAACGGGCGCCTCACACCACCCTCGCCTTAGTCTACCACGGCCTCCCCCGGGATCGATGGCACGCCATACCGGTTTAGGCACTGAACCACCGTGACCGTGCGCCCAATCGTGCACTGCTGGCCATGCGTCGCGTGGTCGCGCTCCAGCCTCTCCTCTC
>CAZLHI010000079.1:0-7728 GCA_964559435.1 uncultured bacterium
CCGCGCAGGCTTGGCGAGGCAGGACCCAGCACCCTGCCCCGTCCAGCTCGGACTTACCTCATCCTGCATAGCTCGCCAGGGGCGAGTGAAGCAAGACGCCGACGCTTGGCCGGCTTCGCCTCTGTTGTGTCACATCGCCAGACCCAACGTAGAGCGCACCCATCTCGATCCCTCCTCTTTACTCTATCTGCGCCTGGATTCCAGGCAGAGACCGACGTACGGCCGCCGGCCGTCTGCTCCGGCGAAGCGCCCTCGCCCCGGGACGCGTTGGCCGGTTCCATCCCGGGACAGCGCGGGCTGCAACGGAGAGAACTGGCGCCGGGCAGCAGTGGGCTCCGAACCGCGAGCAGTGCTCCACGCGAGAGCCGAATCAGCTCCCGGCCGCTCGCCACACCTCGCCCGCGGGTCATGGTACGACCTGCCCTTGTGAATGTCGACCTCTTGGTAGGACTGAAACCCTGCGGTTAACGGAGGATGCGGCCCGCTGCCGCCCTTCTTCGGTCGCCGGCCGATTGCACTTGAAGCGGCACGCCCGTCTCGACAGGGCTTCGAACCGGGTGCCCGAAGTAGCCGACAGAGACGTGACGAAGGAGCATCGAGATGATCTGGGCGAACTTGCTGCACCTGAGCACGAACATGTGGGTCGATTACGAGCGGCCGCGGGGCGCGGAGGATCGGTCCTACTATGACCCCTCGCTCCGGCTCGACAAGGACCTGTGGGATGACGTCACCGAGCGCATGGCCGAGGCCGGTTTGAACATGGTGGTGATCGACCTGGGCGATGGGGTGAAGTATGAGAGCCACCCGGAGATCGCGGTGAAGGGCGCGTGGACGCCGAAGCGGCTGCGGCGGGAGCTGGAGCGGCTGCGAAAGCTCGGGCTGGAGCCGATCCCGAAGCTCAACTTCTCCGCCTGCCACGACGCCTGGCTCGGACCCTACTCGCGCATGGTCTCCAGCGACGCCTACTACGGGGTGTGCAAGGACCTCATCCATGAGGTGGCCGCGCTCTTCGACCGGCCGCGCTTCTTCCATCTGGGCATGGACGAGGAGACGCCGCAGCACCAGCGCCGCCATCACTACATGGTCGTGCGCCAGGGTGATCTCTGGTGGCACGACTTGCTCTTCCTCGTGAAGCAGGTGGAGGAGGCGGGGGTGCGGCCGTGGAACTGGTCGGACTATGTGTGGGACCATCCGGACGAGTTCTTCGCCCGCATGCCCAAGTCGGTGCTGCAGAGCAACTGGTACTACGACCGCTCGTTCAGTAAGAAGATCAGGTACGTGCAGGCCTACCTCGACCTCGACAAGCGCGGCTACGATCAGATCCCGACCGGCAGCAACCTGGCGGGCTACGAGTGGGCCTCTCCCGACAACTTCGAGCGGACCGTCCCCTGGTGCGCCAGGCATATCTCCCCCAAGCGCCTATTCGGCTTCCTGCAGACCACCTGGCGGCCGACGACCCCGCGCTATCGGCAGAGCCATCTGGATGCGGTCGAGCGCGTTGCCAGGGCGAAGGCGAAGCTGGCGCGGCGGGGCGCCGGGCATAGCAAGCAGGCAAGAAGAAGATATGCAAGCTAGCGCGGGGCGGGAAGCTGTGCTAGAATAGGGCCGTCTGTGACGGACCAACATCCTGGGGGGCTCACGCCGGGTCTCGTTCTCTGTCTTCCCCGAGGGAGGTAACTAAGATGAGAAACGGACTAATGGCGGCGGTCCTGCTATGCCTCGTGCTGGGCATGGGTGGAGCGGCAGCGCAGGGCGGTTCCGAGTTTCCGGTCTGCACTGCGGCGCCGTCTATCCAGTGGATGCCAGCGGCAAGCGGCACCCGCATCGTGTGGGTAGATCAACGCAGCGGCACCAGCAACGACATCTATATGTACGACCTGGAGAGGGGCAGGGAGCGAGCAATCTGCATCGCGCCGGAGGATCAGATGTGGCCCTCCATCGCCGGTGATCGCATCGTCTGGCGGGATAAACGAAGCGGCCTGTGGGAGATCTACCTGTACGACCTCTCGACCGGCATTGAGCGGCGCATCGACTGGGCCCCCACTTCCGATGTGCAGTATGTGCAGGGCCCCGACATCGATGGCGACCTCATCGTGTGGGCCGACGACCGCGACGACCCCGGCGGCAACCACAATGTCTTCGCATATGACCTGTCAACCGAGACACTGCTGCAGATCACGGACGAGGCGGCGGAGCAAGGTCGCCAGGGGCCGCGCGTGCATGAAGGCCGAATCGTGTGGTGTGACTTTCGCAACGGGCCGGACGGCGATGTCTACATGTACGACCTCTCGACCGAGGCAGAGACTCTCGTCGCCGGAGGGTCCATATCGCAGTCCCAGCCCGACATCTATGGAGACATTGTTGTCTGGACCCAGGCCGGCGCATCCTCTTTCGACATCTGGTATCGCGACCTGACCACCCCGACCCCGGTGGCCCTCTGTGAGGCCGACTACATCCAGGATCATCCGAAGATCAACGGCCGCTGGGTGGTCTGGTCCGACGACCGCAATGGTGAAGGAGATACCACCAAGGACGAGGTCTACGCCTACGACATGGCGAAGGGGCAGGCGCGGCCGCTCTCGGCCAGCGATGGCCCGTACGGCAACCTGGGTCCGGCGATCGCGGAGACCGGGATCGTAGCATGGCAAGACTTCCGGAATGGCGACCGCGATGCGTACACGAACTCCGATATCTACGCCTACATCCTCCCAAGGTTCCCCGATGTGCTGGCCACGCACTGGGCCTACGATGCCGTCGAAGCGTGCGCCGAGGCCGGCGTGGTCTCAGGCTACCCCGACGGCACCTACCAGCCCGACAACGCGGTGACCCGCGGCCAGATGGCCGTTTACATCGCCCGCGCCCTGGTGGCCCCGAGCGGCGAGGCCGCCCTGGCCGACTACGTCCCGTCCGACCCGCGCAACTTCCCCGACGCGCCGCCCACCGGCTATGGCGATGACGGCACCGAGCCCTACTGGGCCTACACGCACATCGAGTACTGTGTCGAGAACGGCGTCGTGCAGGGATACCTCGACGGGAACTATCACCCCGACGAAGAAGTCAACCGCGCCCAGATGGCGGTCTATGTTGCGCGCTCCCTGGTCGCGCCAAGCGGAGAGGCGGGCCTGGCCGACTACGCGCCGGCCGACCCGCGCAACTTCCCGGACGTGCCCGACACCGGCTACGGCGATGACGGCACTGAGCCCTACTGGGCCTACAGACACGTCGAATACTGCGTCGAGCACGAGGTTGTGCAAGGATACCTCGACGGCCTCTACCACCCCGACGAGGTCGTCACCCGCGCCCAGATGGCGGTGTATGTGGCGAGGGCCTTTGGGCTGGCCATGTAGTTCGGCAGCACACGAGCGAAGCAACTAAGCCATCGACTGCATAGCGAGAGGGCGCAGGAAGCTGGAGCGGAGGAGTCGGCTAGCAAAGCAAACAAGCAAAAGATACATAAGCTGGCAGGTGGGCGCGGCCTGTGATAGAATCAGAAGGTCTAATAGGTCGGCAATCCTGGGCGAGATTCGCGCTGGGTCTCGCTCTTTGTGTTATCCAAGGGAGGCAAGCGGGATGAGATACGGGCTATCGACACTCTCGGTTCTTTGTCTGATCTGCTGCGCGGCTATCTCTGGGGAGGCCCAGCACTTCGAGGAGATCCTCGCGGGGTGGATACCGAGCGCGGTCGGCGTCGGGTGGGGCGACTACGACGAAGACGGCTACGCTGATCTCTTCGTCGCCGGCACCGACCAGGGCATTCCATACCCCAGGGAGCACGGACCATTACTCTATCACAACAATAGTGACCTCACGTTCTCGGAGGTCAGCGAGTCGCTCAACCTGGCGTCAAGCCCCATCGAGCAGGACGGGGTGGCATGGGGAGATTACGACAATGACGGTGACCTGGATGTATTGGTGGGCTCGGGGGCGGGACACCCCATGCTGTATCGCCGGGATGCCACCGGGTTCGTGGAGGTAGGCGAGAGCGCGGGTATCCACGCGGCATCCGGCGCCGGCAGAGGAGTCACGTGGTGTGACTACAACGGCGACAACCTACTGGACGCGTTCTGCTCCAGCAGATTCGGGTCTGCTTATCTGATGCGCAACGACGGCGATGGCGCGTTCACCGATGTCTGGGCCTCGTTTGGATTGAGCCCGTGCGATTCCGCGGAGTCCGCTTCTTGGGGCGACTACAACAACGACGGCTGGCCCGACGTGGTCGTAGCTCGGGCGGTCGAGCCGACCCTCCTCTTCCGGAACAACGGCGATGGCGCATTCACCGACGTCAGCGACGAATCGGGGGTCAGCGCCTTCCCCGACGGGATGAGCGCTATCTGGGGCGACTACGACAACGACGGCTGGCTCGACTGCTACGTCACATCCGGACCGTACCTCGAACCGAGCACTCGGCGAGATGCGCTCTTCCACAACGACGGCGATGGCACCTTCAGCGACGTGAGCGCTACCGCAGGCATGGTAGGAGACGAGTGTGTCGCAGCGGGAGCCGTCTGGGCAGACTTCAACAATGACGGTTACCTCGACGTGTACGTCAGCAACTGGGGCGAGTCGCCGTTTCTCTACCGCAACAACGGCAACGGCACTTTTGCCAACTTGATCTCCGGCTCCGGCCTCGACGACGTGCACCAGAAGGAGGGTGCGGCGTGTGCGGACATGGACCGCGATGGGCGGCTCGACCTGGTGCAGGGGATCAGCGACGGCTGGACCCGTCTCTTCCGCAGCATCGGCTATGCCGGGAACTGGCTCCGCGTTAGCGTTCTCACCGATGGAGACGGGGATTCCACCGACGGCGATCCGGCGCGGCCCGCTATCGGCGCCCGGGTCGAGCTGAACCTCGACAACGATGACAGTTTTGCGTCGGGTCGCACTCTCATTCGGGAGATTGATGGCGGATCGGGTTACTGCGGCCAAAACGAACAGGTTGCCCACTTCGGCGTCGGGGTGTCCACGGTTGTCTGCGTTCGGGTGCGGTTTCCCGACGGCAGCGTGGTGACGCATCGGGATGTCGCGGTCAATCAGCAGATCGAGATCAAGGACATTCCCGCCGACCGCACGGAGGAGATCTTCGACGACGTGCCGCTCGACTTCTGGGCCTATGAAGACGTGAAGGGATGTGTGGACGCCAGCATCGTCGCCGGCTACGACGACGGCCTGTACCACGGCGACTGGGCGGTGACCCGCGGCCAGATGGCCGTTTACATCGCCCGCGCCCTGGTGGCCCCGAGCGGCGAGGCCGCCCTGGCCGACTACGTCCCGTCCGACCCGCGCAACTTCCCCGACGCGCCGCCCACCGGCTATGGCGATGACGGCACCGAGCCCTACTGGGCCTACACGCACATCGAGTACTGTGTCGAGAACGGCGTCGTGCAGGGATACCTCGACGGGAACTATCACCCCGACGAAGAAGTCAACCGCGCCCAGATGGCCGTCTACGTGGCCCGCGCCCTGGTCTCCCCGAGCGGCGAGGCGGGCCTGGCCGACTACGTGCCGGCCGACCCGCGCAACTTCCCCGACGCGGCCGACACGGGTTACGGCGATGACGGCACCGAGCCCTACTGGGCCTACACGCACGTGGAATACTGCGTCGAGCACGGTGTCGTGCAGGGCTACCTCGACGGCAATTACCACCCCGACGAGGTCGTCACCCGCGCCCAGATGGCCGTCTACGTCGCAAGGGCATTTGAGCTGACGACGTAGTCCGGCGGCTACGGGGATGATGGCACCGAGCCCTAATGGGCCTACACGCACATCGAGTACTGTGTCGAGAAGGGCGTCGTGCAGGGCTATGGCGACGGGACCTACCACCCCCAGGAGCAAGTGACCCGCGCCCAGATGGCGGTGTATGCTGCCCCCGCCTGCGATCTCCAGCGTCTTTTTGCTCGCGTCCACTCCGTAGTACCGCGGGTTCATGCTATAATCACCTCCTCGGGACTCCGGGGTGGACTGCACCCGCGCAGGCTTGCCAGGATCCGCGGTCACCAGGCCTGTGGGCCGCACGATTCCAATCGACGCTCACGGTGGAGGCGGGGGGTTCTTCGGCAGGCTGTCGTTCCCACTCGGAACGCAGAAGCAACCAAAGCCCTTCCAGCCAGGCGACCTCTATGCTAGCGCACTAGGCCTCGCACCGCAAACCATACGAGCAACCAGCTTGTCCTTGACATTATGCCAATAAGTTACTAACATGCTAGACAAGTAGGGGAGTCGGGCAGCGTCACAGCCATTATGTCTTTCCCGTTGAGTCTCGCCCTCTCGTGAAGTGGCTCGCACAGACGCCGCTCGGGCCGGTTTCGCTCCGGTCTTGGACTCTCCTGGGAAGAGGATTAGGGAGGCTCAGAGATGCGTATGCCGCTGACAGTCGTCGCCATTCTTCTTGCGCTGGTCCTGTCGGCTTTCGGCCCGACGCCGGCCGAGGCGCAGCCGGATCCGATACCGTATGCTGATCCGGAGTACATCGACAGTGGGGGGACCACTCAGCTCTACGGCCCAACGTATGTTTTCTGCAATATAGGCGGCACCTGGGAACTGGTCCAGGAGTGGCAATGGACCGATAACGGCGCGGGGGGCACGTTTTCGCCCAATGCCAGCGTCAAGAACCCCCTCTACACCGCCTCCGGAAACCACTCCGGCACCTACAAAGAGCACCACATCCAAGTCACCTCGTACTGGGGCAGCTGTCAGGACGTCTGGGACGTCTACGTCTACGAGATGACGGACCCCCACTACGTCACCGTGTCTGCGAGTGTCTCTCCGTCATCCGTCATGAGCGGTGGGACGGTCTCCCTCACCGGCTCTGCAACGTGTACTTCTGGACACGCCATTGACTCTTGGTCTTGGAAGGACAACGTCACCGGCGGAAGCTTCGAGCCAAGCAGCTACGAGCAGAGCCCGGATTACATCGCCCCGACCAATACCACCGGATCGAACCTGTCTGTGACTCTGACACTGCGGGCAACGTGCGAGGGCTCGATCAGCGGGGAGGACTCGACGACACTTACCGTGACGCCGCCCGTGCACGCGGTAGAGGTGACGGCCTCCTGTGATCCGGAGGTGATCGTCTACGGGGATACGACGCAGTGTTCTGCGGTCTTCCTTGATACGTTCGAACACGAAGCCGCCTCGTGGCTCTGGGATGATGGCGGGGCTGGTGGGACTTTTCTCCCTTCCGCGGATGTTCAGAACCCCACCTACCAGGCTCCCTCTGACGACCCGGGCTCGCACACTCAGGTCGCGCTTACCGTCACGGCCGAGTGTGATGATCCCTCACCCCTGCAGGGGTCAGATACCGTCGAACTCACCGTCGCACATGGATGCGTCCTCACCGTCACATCGGCGCCGCTCGACGGGGTCGCCGTCGGTGTCGGGCCGGCCGACCTGGGGGGCCGGTCAGATGGGACGACTCCTTTCGCGAGGGTGTACGCAGCCGACTCCCTCGTCGATTTGACTGCCCCGAGCGAGATCGAGAACTACCTCTTCTCTGTGTGGACCCTCAACGAGGTGGTTCAGCCAACCGGCCAGGCAGCCATCAGCGTGTCAATGGACACATCGCATGCCGCAACAGCCCACTATCTGCCGCATCACTTCTCCGACGTGCCGTTGGACTACTGGGCGTATGAGTCCGTTGAGGCGTGTTACGGAGCGGCCATCGTCGCCGGCTACGCGGACGGCCTCTACCACGGCGACTGGGCGGTGACCCGCGGCCAGATGGCCGTTTAC
>CAZLHI010000080.1:0-7663 GCA_964559435.1 uncultured bacterium
GCGTAGATGCGCAGACAAGCAGCAATGAGAAACAGAGCGCTGAATACGGGTATCCGGGATCGCATCGAATCCGCCATGTCTGACTCTCTGTGCTTCCCTCTCCCTGGAACCCCTATCCGGCGCTCTTGGGCTGCTTCTTTCGTCTGTGAGGACATGGCATCCTGCGTGTGCTCCTATCACCGTGGCCGATGAGTATCTGCGGACCACACTCCGTTCACGCCCCGATGGGTCTCTGCGGACCACACTCCGTTCACGCCCCGATGAGTTTCTGCGGACTACAGGCGCGGGTGGCCACGCTTCTACCCCGCGACCACCCTCATGGCGATGTCAGCCCATTCCCAGAGCCGCTGCGGATGGTAGCCGACGGTGCTGATGTCCTTGAGGATGAACTCCACCGGGGACCCGTGGCGGGTGCACTGCTCGAGCGTGTTTCGCAGGTCCTTCTCCACCCGATCTGGCTCCCACGCGTCGCCCGCGAGCAGGGCCGGGCTTGGCTTCCGAGAGAACACGAAGTCTCGGCCGATCCGCTCCGCACCCTTTTCAACATCCACCCATGGGCTCATGGAGATCTTCCGGACATTCGGAACGCCCCGGATGATATCGATCTTCTCGTGGAGCGGCTCGCAGCACCCGTAGTACCCCAGAGCGAAGCGCGAGAACCATCTGACCGCGTAGTCGAGCCAGAACTCCTGGTGCATAGCCGGGGAGACGGAAGAGAACACCTGTGCCATGCCATAAGTCCAGAGATCGCTCGGCCGAGGATGCTCTTGCTGGAAGCCGGGGGCAGGGAGTTCATCGGTGTAGGCCCCCGTGCAATGGATGGTATGCTGCCCAACTCCCAGCAAGCCCTGCTCCTCGAGTTGATTGAGCAGGAGGAGATGCACCTCCGTGAGGCGGGACATAATCGCGTGCATGAACTCCGGCCGGTCGATCAGGTTGAGGAGCACATGCTCGGGACTGCGCCAACAGGTGATGATGTCCCACGGTGAGAAGACGGGGAACCGCCCCTGCATGCGCACGGTGAGGATCCCGTCGAGTATCCCGTGCGCCTTCTCCTGCGCCTCCGCCGTCGCCTTCTCGTCGAGGTACACCTCCGGGTCTCGAATCTTCTTCAGGTCATCTTCCGTCTCGAACTGGTCGATGTACGCATGGCCGTAGACATCATTCCTCGGGTCCAGGATCGCGGCTCTCTCCACCACGTCTATCCCGAAGCCCTCGCCCCGGATGACCTTGGGGACCTCCACGACGGGCTCCACGACCATATCCACCCGCATGTGCTTCCAGCGGTAGAGGGTCCGGCGAAGTGTGGTCTCGATCTCCCGGCAGAAGTCATCTTCGGTCTGCAGCGTGAGCTCCCCGTCCACCTCCATCTCGTGCCAGCACACCTGGTCGATCATGACCATGGGGCGAACCGGCTTGAGCCCGTTGAGCGCCTTCCACAGGGAGATGGTCTCCTGCTGCACCGGCAGGGCTGCGATCTCCGCCACCTGGCTGGCTAGTTCCCTCAGGACGTTCCGGTCCTGCCTGCTCACCGCCATGGATCATGCTCCATTCAGGAAGGTACGCCGAGCTGCGACGGTCAGCGCGAGGTGATGCCGCGCGCAGGGCTTCTGCGCTGACTGGATCTCATCCTGTGTCACTTCAGTGCTCGCCTCCGTACGGCTCCCCGGGGAGATGCCGCGCGAACAGAGGGCTGTCTAGGTGCCGCTCGAGGCGACCGTCGTGAGGATCCGCTTTGCCAGCCCTAGGCTGGCGCGGATCCTGGGTAAGAGAAGCTTGAAGTCTGGTGGGTCCGGAAGGAGATGCAATAGCATTTGTCAAGGGGCGACGAGTCGTCCTGAGGGGCGAAGTCTGTGGTTTGGTGCCTGACTGGCCCCCGGTGATTTGGTAGAATGAGGGCGGGGAGCGCTTGACCTCGAAGCCGCCTTGACGGGTCGCGCCACCGGCGTTCGACCCGCGGCATCTCTAGTGAGGCGTCGCTCCCCTTGGTCTGTTTGTGTCATGCGCTCTGATTTCGCGATGCCGCGCAGGGCGATCTCCTCTGACCAGGGTTCGTTGCGCGTCAGGGTGACCCACACGATCTCGGCCAGCTTCCGGGCGACCGCGCCGCCAGCAGCCTTGGCTGACTTGCCTCGTTCCCGGAGGCGAGTGTAGAAGTGGCGCAAGAAGGGGTTGCACTGCCGGGCAGGACCAGAGGCCAGCAGCAGAGAGAGCTTGAGCATCCGGTTGCCCTTGCGGGTCATGCAGAAGCGCAGTTTCGTATTGCCGCTCTCCCAGGCTATGGGATACAAGCCGCAGTATCCAATGAAGACCTCCTTGTTTGGAAAGCGTCGGATGTCGCCGATCTCGGCCAGGATGGAGGCAACCGACACGGGCCCGAGACCGGGGGTCGTTGTCGGGCGTTCGTGAGACCCCTCTGCCGGGCTTCTGGGCTTGCGCCACTCCCCTGAGCATCCTATCATCTGAGACCTTTGGGCGGCGCCTTCGGCGCTGCTCCTCATTGTGGAGGGAGCTCAGATGAAGGTATTCCCGCTAGCTGTTTCCCTGACGGTGCAGGGGATGCTTCTCAACGTCCGGTGGGCGGGCCGGCGACGGCTCCTCTGCCTCGAACAGGCGGCTGGGATCGCAGACCACAGTCGCGTCGCAGAGCTCGAGGCGCGGGTTCTCTTCCTGGAAGACGCACTGGCGCTGCGGGAGGCCCATGTCCAGGTGCTGGAGCGCCGTCTCGGCAAGAGTGGGGCCCGCCGGCCCTATGAGCCAACACAGGGGCTTCGCATCCTGTGGCTGGCTGAGCACTTCCAGATCCCGCGGTGCCAGCTTCGTCAGTCACTTGGCGTGTCCCGAGCGAGCGTCCATAGATGGCTCAAGTCGCTGCGCAAAGGGCTCTTCGGCAGGCGTTGTCGACGCAGAGAGCCAGCGAACAGGACGCCTGAGGAGATCGCCTCTCTCGTGTGGGAGGTCTTCAGCCAGAACCCGACGTGGGGTCGCCATCGGATTGCGATGGCGCTGTGGGCAACGGGCGTCTTCGTATCGCCAACGGCAGTCCGAGACATTCTCCTCAGAGCGCGGCCCGAGCAGCCAGCACCGGCAGTTCAGGCCACGGAGAGACGCCGCAGGAGCCCTGTCCGGATCACAGCCAAGTGCCCCAATCACACATGGTCCCTGGACAAGACGCGCGTCTACCGCTGGGGCATCTGGCCCACCGGGGTGCTCGTGGCAGTAGATCACTTCTCACGCAGGCTCGTCTCCGTCTCGACCCTGTATGGCTCTGACGCCGACTGGGTGATCGGGGCAATGGAGAAGGCGCTCAACCAGCACGGCCCACCAACGGAGATTATCAGCGACCGCGATCCTGTGTTCACGTCCGCAGCCTTTCAGGCTCTGCTCAGCCGCTGGGACATCAGGCAGTGCTTCGGCAGGCTTGGCGAGCCGGGATCCGTCGCGGTCACCGAACGAGCCATCCTGACGCTGAAGGTGGAGTGGCTTGGCCGCGTTCCCATCCTGCGGGGTGCCGACCATCTGGAGCAGGTGCTGAGTGACTTCGCCGTCTACTACAACGAGTACCGAGGGCACATGACGCTGGAAGGAGCCGTCCCCAACGCTGTTCACACCGGACAGCACTGGCAGCGGCCGGAGCGATCAGCCAAGGTCTTGCCGGTGCGGATGGAGCGCAGACACTTCGCCGAAGTCAAGGTGACTGCATTCCGTCTGGCTGCCTAGAACGGCGGTCTCAGGGACGCCCGACAACGACCGGTGGTCTCAGCGGCCCTCGACAACGACCAACGGAATCTTCTAATTTCCTAGTTGACACGGAGCCCGTGCCGTGCTACGATCGTCTTCGAATGATTTAGTAGCTAGGAGGGGACGGGCGCCGGAGCTACATACCGACCCCGCTCCCGGCGGGCGAGGTGAGAAGCGCGGTATGGCGAGACGGGCGACAAAGCGACCGACGGACGTCGAGCTCGAGATACTGAAGGTGCTGTGGGAACGAGGCCCGAGCACGGTGCGAGAGGTCAGGGAGACACTCCTGCGCCGGGTGGCCCACACGACCGTCCTCACTATGCTCCAGATCATGGCCAATAAAGGCCTGGTGGAGTGTGACCGAAGCAGACGAGCCCATGTCTACCGCGCGCGGGAGGGACGACCGACCGTGGCGCGGCGATTCGCGCACGATCTCCTCAACCGCGTGTTCGAGGGCTCCACTCCCGAGCTCGTGCTCTATGCACTCCAGAGCAAGAAAGCCACGCCGAAGGAACTGAGCGAGATCCGCCGGGTGATTGACGAGATGGAACGGAGGATCAGATGACAGGCATCACAGCGCTCATCGGCCATCCTGCGGCTGCGCGCCTGAGCCTCGCGCTGGTGCACTTCGTCTGGCAGGGAGCAGGCCTGGCGTTCATCGCGGTCGTCCTCCTGTCTCTGCTGCGGAACGCGAGTGCCGGCGCTCGCTATGCCGGCCTGTTGGTCGTGTTTGCGGCAATGGCGGCGTGCCCGGTCGTGACCTTTGCGCTTACCGGTGACTCCCCGGCATCCATCGCGACCTCGACCCCGGCGCGCATCCCCCGCGCCGAGGCCTCTCCCTCGCCCTCCGTTCCGGCGGTCGCGGAGAGCCAGCAGCCTCCTGTCAGCGCGGGCCTCGAACTGGACAGGAGGACATCCAGCATGGCGCCCGTGCCGGAGCGTTGGGTCGTGCGGGCGCGGAAGTGGGTCGGGGCGAGGCTGCCCTGGATCACCCTCCTGTGGCTCGGCGGCGTGGTCGCGCTATCGCTGCGCCTCGTGAGCCGATGGTGGGCCGTCGGGCGGATCCGCGGTGCCCTCGAGTCGGCGAGCGCAGACTGGCAGCACAGCGTCAGGCGTCTCTCGCTGAGCCTCAGGATGCGCCGTCCCGTGAGGCTGCTGACCTCGGCGGCAAGCCGAGTGCCCATGGTCGTCGGCTGGCTCCGTCCGGTGATCGTCATCCCGGCCAGCGCGCTGACCGGACTCACCTCGGACCAGCTCGCGGCGATCCTCACTCACGAGCTGGCCCACATCCGACGGCACGACCACCTCGTCAACGTGGCCCAGACCCTGGTGGAGATCCTGCTGTTCTACCACCCGGCCGTGTGGTGGGTTTCGAGTGCGATTCGAGCCGAGCGGGAGAACTGCTGCGACGACGTGGCAGTCCGCGTCTCGGGCGATGTCGTCGGCTACATGCGCGCACTCGCCTGGATAGAGCAGAAGCGCAGCAGCGTGCCCGAGGCGGCCATCGCCTCTTCCGGCACGTCGCTGCTCAGCCGCATCCGCCGTCTTGCCGGCGCCGTCAGTCCTCCAGCAGTCGGCTACTCGTGGCTCGCCGCTGCCATGGCGCTGGCGGTGGTGATGGTGTTCCCTATCACGGCCGCGGTCTCCGGCCTCGCCGCTGGGCACGGGCCCGGCCAGCACGGCCTGGGCGCGCGCGAGCAGTGGCAGCCGCAGCTCGCCGACACCGATGCGCGCCTGCAACAGCCCGTCCACATCGAGATCATTGGGCGCGCCGGGGTGCCGGCCCTGGCGATACTCTCCAAGCAGAGCGGCGTGTCTCTCGCGGTCGCGCCGGAGGACCTCGCCACCGTGGGCGAGCGGAAGCTCACCGTCATCGCGCAGGGCTGCACCCTCAAGGCCCTCATGGTCCAGATTCCCAAGGCACTGCAGGAATGCCACTGGGACATCGACCCCAGCGGGGCGCAGCCGGTGTATCTGCTGCACCGCAACGCTGGCACGGACCTAACCATGGCTGAGCTTGTCGAGGAGGGCCGCACGCGCCGGGAGGACGAAACCCGGCCCGCTCGCGAGGCGCGGGTGGAGTCAACTCGCAAGGCGCTGGCGATGTCAGAGCAGGAACTGGCCGAGCTGGCGAAGACCGATCCGCTGCTCGCCGCCTCAGTCAAGGACCCAGAAAGGCGCAAAGAGATGGAGCTGTTCCTGTCCCTGCCCTCCGAGCCGATGCAGGAGTTCCTAGCGAACGGCAGTATCACCCTGTCGTACACATCCGCGCCGGAGCGCTTCCAGCAGGGCTGCCGGGAACTCCTGCAGGGACAGCTCGAGTGGGCCAGACAGCATGATGGTGACAAGTTCCTGATCGACGGGTTTGCGTATGGCCTGAGCAACCCGGATGACGTCACCTTCACCTATCAGAGCTACGATGGGCCCTGGAGCGGTATCGGGACCTGGCTGGGGGTCAACGTCTACATGCGGGATGGAGGCTACTTGAGGTTCATAAGCGCGAAGTGGCCGGCGACTCCGCCCAGAGCGCCGAGAAACGACGAGGGGGACATCAAGCGTTACCGGGACTTACTCGTGAAGACCGGCGTTGCGGATGACAATACCGCGGAGACGCTGGTCGCGGAACTTGCGAAGGAGCAGGACCAGGGGGCACGGGAGGCGCGGGAGCGCAAGCGGGCCTTGGCGCGGCGCGAGCCGCGCAGCCCCGCCCTGCACCGCACCATCACGCTCCCCTTCGCGGCCGAGGAACGCGTGGACCGCACCGAGGTTCAGCGGTATCTCGCGAAAGAAACGGGGCTCTCGATCATCTCCGACTGCTTCACCACCTGGGGACCCCGGGAGATCCCGGACGAAGCGACGACGACGATGCCGGTCTGGCGGCTGCTATACGTGCTCGGCGAGAACTGGTTCTGGACGTACGACTGGAACGAGGCGGGCGACTGCCTCGTGTTCCATGATCGCTTCTGGTACCGCCTGGCCCAGGAGGAGTTCCCGGAGTCTATGGTGACGGCCCTTCGAGACAAGGTGAGGCAACAGGGCTGCCTCACGCCGGATGACATCGCGGCGGCGGCCGTGGAGCTGGAGCGGCGCCGGCCGGCTCACCCCTCTTTGCGAGACGGCCTCATGATGGTGCCCGAGGATCTCCGGAATGCAGGCGTCTACGATCCGGCGATTACCTCCGAGGCGCTGCTCATCTACGCGTCGCTGACACCGGAGCAGCGGGCTAAGGCGCGCAGCGCGGAGGGATTGCCCTACCAGGACATGACCGCGAAGCAGCAGGAACTGGTGCGGCGCAGCAACACCTCCGGCGCCGATAAGCGGCCCCTTCCGGACGAGCAGATCGCGAAGGCGGTCTACTGCATCAACGACTGGACCGAGACAGTCCGGTCGGAGCCCAAGCTGGTGTACGAACTGCAGGTGGAGTTCCCGAGCCGGCAGGTGCGCACGATGCTGTGGCTTCGGCCCCCGAGGTCCGCGCCAGAGCCGGCACCTGCCGAGCAGGAGTAGGGCCGATTCTGCAGCCGCCTGCGGCGCTCGCACGGGGCCTGACACACCCACCGCGCCGCAGCGCTCACTAACCCCGCACGATGTGCGAAATTATTCGCGCGCCAGCCTTGACTGCAAGCCCCCTCTCTGCTAAAATATTCGCACGCACAGCTCTACGAAGGAGCCCGGAGAAGGGGCCATGCCGAAACGGCAGCAACAGCCGCTGCTCAACCTCAGCCGCCGGGAGCGGCAGATCATCGACATCGTCTATCGGCGGGGACGCGCTTCCGCTGCCGAGGTCCGGGAAGACTTGCCGAACGCGCCAAGCTACTCATCGGTGCGCACCTTGCTGTCCATTCTGGAGCAGAAGGGCCACCTCAGGCACGTGGAGGAGGGCGGCCGCTACGTCTACTCCCCGACCCGCCGGAGAGAGAAT
>CAZLHI010000081.1:0-7502 GCA_964559435.1 uncultured bacterium
CTGGCGGTCCCGGTCGTTGCGAGGCGCTACGAGAGGTGCTATACTCGTTATGGTTCAGCGTCGGGAGGGGTTATAGCGTGAGGTCGAAGGTTTGGGTATCGGTTACACTCGGCATCGTCCTCTTCGTCGCGTCGGCCTCCATGGGGTGGGCCGATAGGCTGGTCGTGCGCGGACATCGAGTCCGTTCGCCGGTCAAGTTCGAAGCTGTCGAAGATGAAGTATACGCCCCGCTGCTGGACGGCCTCGCCTATCTCGACGCGAAGTGGGAACTCACCAACGAGGCCATCAGGATCGTCGGGGCGGACGGCGCCGAGATCCTCGTGTCACGCGAGCGGCCGGAGGCTACCCGGGACGGTGTGCTGCGGGAATTGCCCGGGCTTCCGCGGGAGGCGCGGGGCCGGCTGCTCGTGCCCGCCAGAGCAGTGGCCTCCCTGCTCGGCTGCTCGGCCCGATGGGACGAGGAGTCCAGGACTCTCTATGTCTATCCCTGGGTGCGGCAGTTCGGATTCCAGGAGTTGGACGATCGATACCGAGTGACGATCGCGGCAGACGCGCCCATCACCTATCGCACTGGCGAGCTATCCGATCCGGCGCGTTTCTACCTGGATCTTATTGACATGGACCTCTCGCAGATACCCTCGGAGTTCGTTCTCGAGGACAGCTATCTGAAGAGCGCGAGGATCCATCAACACAGCATTGCGCCATCTCCCGAAGGTGAGATCGTGCGTGTCGTGGTCGAGCTTTCGGAGCCTCGCCACTGCCGCGTTCGGGAGAGCGCGGATAAGTGCAAGCTGGAGATCGAGTTTCCCCTGCCGGACGCCGAGGGACTGCCGCCGGATGTCCCGCCAGTCATCCTCACCGGCGTCACCTTCGAAAGGACTTCCCAGCGAGTGGCCGCTGTGCGGCTCGCGGTCTTCGGCACGCCATACTGCACCTCTGTCGAGATGTATGAGCCGACGGAGATCGGAATCGACATATCCAATGCCCAGAATCAGATCAGCGTCCCGATGCCGGACATATCGGATCCGCTGGTAGAGTCAGTGTCGGTCAGGCCGGCACCCAACCGGCCAGGCGCCGAGCGGCTGACGATCATCGTTAGGGAGCCCACCGGCCACGCAATAGTCGTCGACGAAGGTGAAGTGCGTGTTCTTCTGGGGCGGTTCGAGTTGGCCGAGTTGAAGGTCGTCATAGATCCTGGGCACGGAGGCCACGACACGGGAGCGATCGGCCGATCGGGCCTGCATGAGAAAGACTTCGACCTCGACGTTGCGCTGCGCGCCTACCGGCATCTTAAGGCGATGGGAGTGGATGTGTCTCTGACACGGGTGGACGAGAACTCTGTTCGCCCCTGGACGCGCGGCAGTCGGGAGCAGCAGAGAGAAGAGCTCCTCACGAGATGCAGAATCGCAAACGAGATGGATGCCGACCTCTTCGTCTCGATACATGCCAACGCTCGGCGGAGCAACCCAATGGAGCATCGCGGCACGGAGACCTACTACCGGAAGGGCGATAGCTTTGGGTTTGCCCGAGTGATGCAGCAGGAGCTTGTGAAGATGCTCGGCCTGCCGGACGGCGGCGTGATACGGCACCCGAAGCCGATCATCGTTCTGTCGCACACGGAGATGGCATCGATTCTCGTCGAGGTCGGGTACCTGAGCCATCCGGCAGACGAGAAGGTGCTTGCCGGGGAGGATGCCCGCGAGCGAGCGGCGCAAGGCATCGTCAGTGGGATCAGGCGCTACGTGGAGCGAGGAGGGCTGCTGGAGAAGCTTGCCCGCAGGGAGCGGGCGAGGCCGGAAGCTGGCGAAGAAGCGGCCCCGGATTAGTCGGTTCGCAAGGCCTCGATCAGCTCGTCTGTGGACAGGGCCGTTCCCCCGAGTCGGCGGGACAGGCGAACGATCTGCGGGGGGATGATCGCAGCCTCCCGCAGGATGTCCTCCTGGGCGAATGCAGACCGGGCGGTGGCGTCGAGGGTTATTGCTCCGTCCTGCATCACTATGATGCGGTGCGCGAACTCCGCCGCAAGCCACATCGCATGAGTGACTATAATAATCGTGTGGCCGCGCCGATTCAGTTGATCGATCAGCGCCATCATGCTGCGCGACTCCCGCTCGTCGAGGCCGGTCGTGGGTTCGTCGAAGATGAGCACGTCCGGACGACCCGCAAGCACGGAGGCGACGGCGACGCGCTGGCGTTCGCCCTTGGTGAGGGAGAAGGGATCTTCGTCTGCGCGGCCGGCGAAGTGCACGGCGGCCAGCGATTCGGTGACTCGTGCCTGCACTTCCCGTTCACTGAGACCGAAGTTCCGCGGACCAAAGCCGACCTCATCGGAGACGGTCGGTGCGAATATCTGATTGTCGGGGTTCTGGAACACATATCCGACTCGCTGGGCCAAACTCCGGAGAGGGCGATCTCGGGTCGATGCGCCGTCGACGAGCACCTGTCCCCGCGACGGCCGCAGGAGGCCATTGAAGTGTTTCACGAGGGTCGTCTTGCCCGACCCATTCTGGCCGATGATCGCAACGTGCTCGCCGCGGCGCACGGTGAGGTCGATATCGCGGAGGACGGGATCGCCACCCGGATACGAATATGTCAGCCCACGCACCTCGACGATGGGATCACCGTATCTCGCTGCCCGTGAGGCATCTCGCGACTCCCATTGCTCGACGGCCCGCGGGCGGATTCGCAAGCCGCGCCGGAGCAGTTCGCCTGTGGCATCTTCCTCGTCCAGCGGCCGCTCGGCCAGACCGAGCGCGGCAAGCACGCTTGTGGTTGGGAGTGGAGCAACACCGTTGGCCGACAGCAGCTCCGGGTCTGTGAGAACCTGGTTGGGCTCGCCGAAGGCCGCAGCGTTTCCCTCGGATAGGATCAGGATACGCGTTGCATCGATCGCCTCTTCCGCCTCGTGATGAGCGAAGACGACAGCCCGGCCGGCCTCGTCGGATGCGGCTCTGCGAGCCAGCTCGAAAACCGCCGACTTGCCGACCGGGTCGAGATCGCTTGTGGCCTCGTCGAGGACGAGCACGGCGGGGCCGGCGGCGAGCGCAGCAGCAATCGCCAGGCGCTGCTTCTCGCCACCCGAGAGAGAGGCCGGGCGCCGGCCGGCCAGGTGGGGCAGCCCAACGACCTCGAGCAGATGCCGGACCCGCTTCTCTATCTCCACGCGGGGGAGGCCGACACTCTCTGCGCCGAAGGCCACCTCGAGTTCGACATTAGTGGCGAAGAGCTGGGACTCGAAGTCCTGGAACACGAGCCCTATGTCCCGCGCGCAGTCCGCGACCCCGAGCTGCCGCGTGTCGCGGCCCTGCAGCAGCACGCGGCCGGATAGCTCGCCCTGCACGAAGTGAGGTATGATTCCGTTGAGACACCTGCAGAGAGTTGATTTCCCGGCGCCGCTTGCTCCCATGACAACTAGTGATCCTCCTGGTCGGACGTCAAAGCATAGGTTGCGGAGGGCGGGTCG
Organism: uncultured bacterium; assembly: GCA_964559435.1. GTDB lineage: Bacteria > Armatimonadota > Hebobacteria > Hebobacterales > Hebobacteraceae > Hebobacterum. Next base: position 3,464 of record CAZLHI010000081.1, read on the forward strand.
AGCGGTCTCGCGATAGGTGAAGCACAAGTCGCGTACTGATAGAAGCGGGGCGGCGCTGTCGTTGCCCTTGGGCATCTGCGGGAGAGATTATATCACAACCAGCGAGCGCGGCTCGGCGGGAGGGGGCTGCCGGCATCCGAGCGCCTGCGTTGACCGCCATGGCGCTGCGTGGTACGATTCCCGCACTCGGGAGGTAGCCTGGCGTGAGATTGATGGGTCTTCTGGTAGTTCTCGGAGTCTGTTGCGCGGCGACAATGGTGGCGACGTCTGACACGGAAAGCTTGGAGTCGGCCCCAGCCGCGCAGAGCATGTACAAAGCTGTCGAGGTCGTGGGCGTCCTGCTGGCCGCCGAGGAGATGTATAAGGCTGCCGATGTCAGCTGGTACTCGGGGAGGCTGCGGGTCGATGAAGTCCCGGCGAGCAGCGATCCGAAGGTTGGCCAGGTCCTCGGTGTCGAATACCCGGCTCCTGCGAGCGAGAAGGCTCCACAGGCCGGGGATCAAACCCGGGCCTCGGTAACACAGCAGCCTGTGTCAAAAGGACAAGCGCCTGTCTGGGTCGCCAGGGAGGCACTCACGGTGCTGGGCCGAGGCGACTTCGTGCGTCCTGGCGAAGGCGCGCTGATCGACCTGGGTTCGCCCAAGGCTCGCATCCTAGTGAAGATGTTCGCCCCACTCCACACAGAATGCCACCGGAAAACGGCAGACTTGCTGAAGGAGTTTGCGGCCCGGGAACAGGAGCGTGTGAGGGTGCAGATCTTCGACATGGTCACTCCTGCCGGCCGCGACGAGATGAGGCGCGAAGGCCTTCGCTGCGCCACAGTCCTGGTTAACAACCGGTATGTCTTCACTCTGGTTGAAGAGGAAGGAAGTCGCGAGGTCGCGCTCAACCACCGACCGAACGCGGCCGGCTCGTCGTATTGCTCCGAGGACGTCATCGCCGTCGTCGAGCAGGAGATAAGACGGCTTTACCCCGAATAGGGACACCCAGCTCTCGCAAGAGCAGGCCAGAGAATCGGTATGTTCGCCTGCAGCACGCCGCCGGTGCCTGCTGGCCGGTCAGTCCGATCCGCCCGGGTCTTCCGGCTCTCCCTCGGCTGCCTCTGAGGGTGGAGGCGCTGGTCGCGCCTCGTACTTCCAGCGGAAAGCCTGGAGATGTGCATACGGAATCAGCTGATTCACATCTTTCCGCGCGTCTTCCAGACGTCCGTCGTAGTTGAGCCCCTCTATCAGAACGCAGTTCTCTAAGGGAACGATCCTTCGACACGTCTGCCACTGCTCGTGCTCCGCGGATTCGGACTCGACCGAACTGAAGGATACGAGCAAGAATGAGTTGTCCGGGGGCGTTATGGTGGAACCCATCAGGGTTCTTGCGCCTCCGCTCTCCATTCCCGGCGGCGGAAGAACTCCGGGGGGCATCCTCTCCTCGCCCGCGCCGGGCGCTCCAGGCATTCCCGGGCAGCCGGCCAGCACACAGATCGAAAGCAGCAGCACGATCACCAGCACACTTCTGGCCTGAATTCCCATGCCTACCTCGCAGGTTCAGTTGTCCCAGAACAGCTCTGCAGGTTCCCAATCAAGCTGAGAAGGCGGTTGGCCGCCATGCACGTCTTCCCTCTGCGTACGGCCGTCCCCAGGTAGCTTCGGCGGCTCGGCCCTCAAGTCCTTGGCGCGCTGCCTGCTGATAGCCGGACACCTTGCATACGCATCCGACAGGAGCGCGGGTGGTTGGCGGGTAAACTGGCCGCAGCGAAAGGAGGTCGGCCGTGCCAGAGGAGAGCAGGGACAAGCTGCTTCAAGCCTTGAACGATGCGCTCAGCGCCGAGTATGGAGCCCTGTGGCTGTTGCCACAGCACATGGCTCAGGTGCAGGACGAAGAACTTCGGCGGCAGCTGTCGCTGATTGCGGAGGTGGAGTTGGAGCATGCTGAGAAGTCGGCTCGGATGATCTACGCCCTAGGTGGGGAGCCGAATGCCGACTTGCCTCAGCTCCGTCCTCGCAAAGGAGTGCGGGAGATCCTGGAGGCACATGCGGAGGGCGAGAAGGAGGCCATAGCCCTCTACACGCGTGCCCTGGAGCTGACCGACGACCCGAAGATACGCCAGATGCTGGAAGAGATGAGGCGGGACGAAGAGGGACACCAGAGGTTGCTGCAGCGTTCCCTTGCTCGTCTTTGACCCGGGGAGCAGAACTGAGGGGGAGGTGGGGCCAGCCGGGATCGGCCTCGGGCAATTGCTGATCTCACCAGTCCTAAAGGCGAAGCAGGCCGAGCGCAATGCGCAGGCTCTCGCTCTGTCCCCTCACGAGGGTGCCGGAGGTGGGGGTCGAACCCACACGCCGCTTTCGCGGCCCGGGATTTTAAGTCCCGTGCGTCTGCCTGTTCCGCCACTCCGGCGCCGGTTCATTATAGCACGGCACTAGTCCCATCGCCGGCCTGGGCGATGGTGCTTCAGGTGCGACCGTCAGGACCTGCTCTGAAGGGCGAGCGCGAAGATGGCGGCGATCACAAGCCACGCCGCGACGCCCGCGGCCAGCGCCAGCCAGAGCGGCAGGCGGCCGGCTAGAGCGTGGACAACACCGAGGTACAGCACCCAGGGGATTGCGCTCCACATGGCGGCCCGCACAGAGACGCGCAGTGTTTCGACGCCGTGCTCCCGTCCAATCCACCACCATGTGTAGAGCGATATCGCGGGAACAGAGACAAGCAATCCGGTGATGACGTACTTCCCCAAGCGCGCCAGGAGCAGGAGCACGGCGATGAGCAGCCCTCCCAGGGCAGACTTCAACACGATGTCCAAGTAACCCGCCGACGATGGACCAGGTGACATCCGCTGTCCTCCCTTCGGGCGCGCTGCAGCCGTATGGCGTATCATGGGCTGTAGCGCGCCACTGTCCATGTCCACCAAGAGCCAAGTTGTTTCTGCGTGAGTGTGTACAGGGCCTTGTCGCAATGTTGGTCACAAATCGCAGGTTTGATTCGTCACTAGGCGTGGTATAGCACCTATGTCTGCGTCACTCGCAGACGGGGCCCTCGTGCTGATTCCCCCCTCTAGGCGCGGGGGTCCCTCTCCTCGGCCGTGGCGCGATCGGTCCAGCATTGCACCCCCAGCCTTGACAACCGCCGGCGGGGGGTACTACGGTCTTCAGGGAGGTGCTACATGCCTGTAGCTCGATTTGGCGTCTCGCTCCCGGAGCAACTCATACGCGCGTTCGACCGGCGGATCGCTGGCAAGGGCTACAAGAGCCGCTCCGAGGCGATACGCGACATCATGCGCGACTACCTCGTGGATGGTGAGTGGGAGCGGCAGGACAGCCCCGTTGTCGGGACGATCACACTCGTCTACGATCACGGAACTCGCGAACTCACCCGAGCTCTGACCGAACTCCAGCATCAGACACACGGCTCGGTGGCCTGCAGCACGCACGTCCATCTGGACGCGCACCACTGCCTGGAAGTTATCGTCGTCCGGGGAACCGGCACACATGTGCGACAGATGGCCGAACGGCTTATCAGCACTCGAGGTGTCAAGCACGGCAAGCTTGTGTGCACGACCACTGGCAGCGGAATCGCATAGCGTAGGCTCTCTCCGTTGCCGTATTTCTGTTACGCTATGTCATCTTATGTGAAGACGACGTGGCAGCCGATTGACCTGCTCGTCAGAGGCGGCCCCGTGATGATCCTGCTCGCGCTGTGCTGAGTCCTCGTGGTCGCCGCCGAGGCCCGACTGGGGGGAGTCCGGGCTTGCCGCTCCGTAAGGACATGCATCTATGGATAGGAACCAGTTCTTCGATCGCAGCGCGGCGGGCTGGAATCAGCGCACACCGGAAGGCTTGCTTCCGCGGCTGAAGCGGGTAGTCGCCGAAGCCAAGTTGCGTGCCGGCGATCATGTGCTGGATGTCGGGACGGGCACCGGCGTGCTGGTTCCGCTGATCGCCGAGCCCGTCGGCCCCGCGGGACGAGTCCTGGCGTTTGACATCTCTCTGCACATGTTGCTGGAGGCTCGCCAGCGGATCCACGGCGGCACAGTGCTGCTCGTGCA
>CAZLHI010000082.1:0-7320 GCA_964559435.1 uncultured bacterium
CTCCGAGGAGATCGGCCGTGCCGTCAGCGAGTACACGGCAGGCCGCGTCTCCGATGCAGAGATGGCCGCGCTGCTGAAGGCCATCGTGCTGCGCGGGATGACACCGCGGGAGACGACCGATCTCACGCTGGCGATGGCCGAGTCCGGGGAGCGGCTTGACCTCTCCTCAATACCGGGAACGAAGATCGACAAGCACTCGACGGGTGGTGTCGGGGACAAGACGACGCTCGTGGTGGCACCGCTTGTCGCCGCATGCGGCGTGCCTGTCCCCAAGATGTCCGGCCGCGCCCTGGGACACACGGGCGGTACCATAGACAAGCTCGAGTGCATACCCGGCCTTGTCACGGATCTCGCGCCGGAGACGTTCTGCCGGCAGGTAGCCGACATCGGGGTGGCCATTGCGGCGCAAACTGAGAGGATGACCCCTGCCGACAAGAGGATCTACGCGCTGAGGGACGCCACGGGGACTGTGGAAAGCGTCCCCTTGATAGCCAGTTCGATCATGAGCAAGAAGCTGGCGGTGGGCGCGGACGGGATCGTGCTGGACGTCAAAGCGGGCAGCGGCGCTTTCATGCCTGACGCCTCCAAGGCGACAGAACTCGCTGAGGCAATGGTGGGAATCGGCTCCCGGGAAAACATGAAAGTGGCTGCTCTCGTCACGCGGATGGACGAGCCGCTAGGCCGTTCCGTGGGAGATGGTGCGGAGGTGGTGGAGGCCGTCAGGACGCTCGGCGGAGACGGCGCTCCTGATTTCGTCGAAGTGTGTGAGATAGTCGCGGGCTACATGCTCTTTCTGGGCGGCGCGGCAGAGACCGTCGGCGAAGGTCGGCGGCTCGCGCGGCAGCGCCTGGCGGATGGGGCTGGGCTCGCAAAGTTGCGCGAGATGATACGTTGGCAGCAGGGCGATGAAGCTGTGGTCGATGATCCTGAGGCGCTCGTGCGCGACGCCAGTCGAACTGTCGTCAAGGCTTCCAAATCAGGTCATGTGAGCGGCATCGACGCCCGTCGGGTCGGCCGGACAGTGCGGGACCTCAAGTCGGCCGCCGGCGGAGACAAGAGGCTGTGCGGTGTGCTGCTCAACAAGAAGACGGGAGATGCGGTCGCCATCGGCGAGCCAGTGGCTGCGATCCTGTCACCGAGCGAGATTGAGGACACCGCTGCGAGCAGCGCTCACGAGGTCGCCCTGGCCTTCCACATAGGCGAAGAAGCGCCGACCGTTTCGGGCGTTCTGCTCGGCGCGAGCGAGTCGTGAGAAGACTGGCAGCAGCTAGTATCTCTCACGCTTTGGGCGCGCAGGGCTTACTAAAAGGCGACGTCCGTTGTATTCTGCTCCGTTAAGGGAGGCCACCGCCCGGCTGACTGCCTCGGCGCCATCCAGTTCCACGAAGCCGTATCCGCGGGAACGACCTGTAGCCGGGTCTTGGATCACCCGCACGTCGGCGACTGGTCCAAACTCCCTGAAGAGCGCCGCCAGATCATCCTCTGTGGTGCGCCATGGCAGATTTGCGACGTAGACTGTAACGACATGCCTTTCCACCGCATCCCCCTTGAACCGCTGCGGCCATATTGACGAGTCTTCCAGCATGCCCGACCAGACAGGCAGCCTTCTGCGGCCGAGGCACGAGAACGGGGGATGTTACAGCGTGGTAGCACAGCTCCAAACTGCCTTCGGCGGAGTACCCATTCTGACAACGGTGAGACATGTCCTGCCGGGGCCATCCGCCGGGCGGCCGCGGATGGGGCGTTTCCGTACAATTCCTACGGACCGGGCCGCTCTGGCGCGGCGAGTGCCTACAGACGGGTAGCGCCCCCCCGGTAAACCGCCTTAGCGAACCCTGACGTTAGCGGCCTTGAGCCCCTTGGGGCCTTGGGTGACGTCGAACTCTACTTCCTGACCTTCGTACAGGCTCTTCCGGCCAGGCACGTTGCTCACGATGGCTGAGTAGTGGACGAAAACGTCGCCCTCTTCGCTTTCGATGAACCCATACCCCTTGGAGTCATCGAACCATTTCACCCTGCCACTGGGCACCGTCAACCCCCTTTCCGTAAGTCTGAACGGCAACGGAAGAAGGCTGACACACAACACTGGCAAGTCTTCACGCCGCGCTCAGACCCGTGTGCGTCTTCGGGCTACACCCGAGCAAGGCAGAAAATAGCACCAAGTCCGCCTCGTGTCAAGGCGCAGGAGCGCAGTCAGGAGGCTTCATCGTTATCGTGCGAGTTCGCGTTCTGCACGGCTGCCAGGAAAACCCCGCCATACAGCGAACGCCCTAAGTCGTGAGCGAAAGAGGCCAGGCTGGTAGCATACTCGCCCGCTTCCGCGACATCGTCGACGTCGAGATTCGACGCAGCCTACAGAACAGACCCGGCCTCCCGCTGTACGAGATGATCGGCTACCACCTCGGCCTGGATCAGGCGGGCGCCGAGACCCCCTCCGCGACCGGCAAGCGCGTTCGGGCCGCGCTCTGCTGCCTTGCCAGCGAGGCCGTCGGCGGCCGCGTCGAGACGGTCGCTCCTGCGGCCGCAGCCGTCGAGTTGGTCCACAGCTTCACGTTGGTCCACGACGATGTCGCTGACCAAGACGCGACGCGCCGCGGCCGGCCGGCCGTGTGGTGCCGATGGGGCATCGCCCACGCGATCATCGCGGGCGACGCGCTCTTCTCCCTTGCCAACGTGGTGGCGACGCGGTTAGGCGCCCACGGCGTCTCGGCGGACCAAACGGCGGCCGTCCTGGAGGAGCTGAACGAGGCCACGCTACGGCTGTGCGAGGGGCAGCAGATGGACATCTCGCACGAGGGCCGTGCCGATATCACTGTAGAGGACTACCGTGCAATGATCGAGCGCAAGACGGCCGGCCTCTTCGGTGCCGCCTGTGCGATAGGCGCCCGCGTCGGAGGCGGCTCGCAAAACCATATGGAGGCCTTCCGGCGCTTTGGTCGGGACCTCGGATTGGCATTTCAGATCAGGGACGATGTCCTGGGAATATGGGGAGAGGCGACAGAGCTCGGCAAGCCCGTCGGCAGCGACCTGCAGCGCAACAAGAGATCGCTTCCAATAGTCCATGCTCTGCGTGCCGCCGACGAGGCCGAGGGCAGAGAGCTGAGAGCACGGCTATCGGCGGGGGTGAGCAACGAGGAGGAGGCGAGGCGGATAGCCACACAGATGCAGGAGCTGGGGTCTCGAGACCTGTGCGAGCAGATGGCGCGCGAGTACCTCGCGCGAGGCATCCAGGCCCTCGACGACATAGGTCTGCGGGAGGGCCCGGCCGAGGACCTGCGGATCTTGGCGACGTACCTTGTCGAGAGGACGCACTAGTGGCTCTCAAAGTACTGGTCAGCGACAGGGTGACGCGGGCCGACCTCGTGACGCGGGCCGACCTCGTGACGCGGGCCGACCTCGACCGTATTGAATCGGTGGCAGACGGCATCGTTGCCGAGCAGGCCGAGGAGTTGGAGGAGACGATTGCGAAGGGCTCGGACGCGGAGGTCATTCAGGCAGGCCGCTGGTGCGAGCAGTTGTGGAAGTCGGCGCCTCGCCTGAGATGGGTGCAGTCCGGTGGCGCCGGCGTCGAACGATTCCTCACCCCAGATTTCATCGCCAGCCCCATCATCCTCACGAACGCTCAAGGCGTCTACGCGATACCGATAGCGGATCATGTCATGGCGTTCGTTCTCTCCTTCTCGCGCCAGTTCAACCATCTCGTGAGGTACCAGATCGAACGGAAATGGGCGGACTGGGGAGAGTTCCCTCTTGACGAGCTCAAGGACAAGACGCTGGGGATTATCGGCCTCGGGGCTATCGGCTCCGAGGTCGCGAGACGGGCCAAGGCGTTCGCCCTGCGCGTGATCGCGATCAGACGGCGTCCGGCGATGGCCGCCGAGTACGTCGATGAGATGCGGGGTGCAGATGAACTGACGTGGCTGCTTCAGGAGTCAGATTTCGTGGCGCTTTGCCCGGCGCTGACTCCCGCGACACGACATCTGATTGGCGCAGAAGAGCTCCGGCGGATGAAGTCGACGGCCTATCTCATCAACATCGGCCGCGGCGCGCTGATCGACGAGCGGGCACTGATCGGCGCTCTGCGGGAGCGCGAGATCGCCGGTGCAGGTCTGGACGTGTTCGAAGAAGAGCCACTCCCGGCCGAGAGTCCGCTGTGGGATATGCCGAATGTCATGATCACGCCGCACGTAGCCGGCGATTCGCCCCGCTCGCACGAGCGTTTCATGGGACTGTTCTGTGAGAACCTGCGGCGCTACGCAGCAGGGGAGCCGCTGCTGAACGTCGTGGACAAGGAGGCAGGCTACTAGTGGCGCTGTGTCGCTATCCGCGAACCCTGGCGGCAGTCAAGCGAAGGCTGCTCGACGAGTTCCCGGGCGCGCAGCCTGCCGAAGCCGCGACCGACGATGTGAGCCATACCCTCTGGATGATCGAGCAAGTCGGTCGAATGGCTGATCAGCGCAAGATCGACCGCTGGGCTGGCTGGGTCTGCGCGAAGGCGCACTCGCTCGGCATTATCGACAGGGACGACGACGCGCTGAGTGAACTGCGCCTGCTCGCCGCGAACGATCTGAGCGAGATGCAATGACAAGGAGGGCGGCCGGTGCGGCCGCCCTCCTGGGTCCTCACAGTGCGCCTATGTCTGAGCTAGTCCACGCAGTGGCCGGGCCCGACGTAACCGTTGTTATAGGCGTCGAGGATCTCGGCCAACTCGATAAACCGGTCTCGCGGATCGATTGAGTTCGCCGCGCGCATGACCCTCGACCTGGGAGTGGAGGCTACCCTCAAGCTCTTCAGGGCGCCTATGTCGTACGGCGTGTACATCTCGAACAGATCCCGGGCCTCCAGCCACGCGTCCAAGACATCCTGCGGGATCGCGGCCCCGCTGAGGACGTTCAGTTGGGCGGCGATCCACTGGTGGGCGAGGATGTAGTAGGCGTTGCCCTTCTTCGGCGGAGTCCAGAGCACTTCGTAGTAGGTCTGCCCGCTGAGGAAGAACATGGTGTCGGCGCCGTCGGGGAGCTCCGCCCACGTGTCGTCATAGGGCGCCGGCCCGTACTCGGAGTGGGTCTTCCAGTAGCCGAACGTGCGGGTGCACCCGCCTTCACACGGCGTGTAGACACAGACGGTCCAACTGTCACAGGCGGTCGTATCGGTGTCGTTCGTCGTGAAATAGGCGTGGTTGTAGACCTCGCGGTAGCCGCAGACGACACACCCTCCGATCATTCGTGTGTAGTAGAAGGTGGCTGGCGCGCCCTCCACACAGGCCGAGCCCAAGTATCCGTCCCAGCTGTCCACGACATCCACGCATGTGTCCACCTCGGTCAGGATCGCGCTGGAGAAGTCCACGTCGGCCGTGCCGACGTACGGGCCGAGACCATCGGCCGTGACTCCGACGGTAACTGTCCGGCTCGAGTCATCCGGCAGTATGGCGCTGTAGGCACAGGTCAGCGTTTGGCCGGCATCCAGCGCGTACGGCAACATGATCCCGCAGTCAATTGAAGCGACGATGTCGGGGGAGACGATTGCCGAAATGGCCTCGATATCGACGGTGTCCAGTCCCAGGTTGAGCACGTAGAAATCGCCTGCGACCCCGTAGTCCTCTTCCACGCAGCAAATGTCCACCATGACTGCGTAGTTGACCGGGACCTCGTCTCCATACGCCACCGTCAGGCTGCTCTGGTCGGCCCATTTGTCGATCTCCCAGATGTAGGTGCCGACAACGCTCGTCTGGGCGCCAACCAGGACCTCCAGCCCGTCGCCGTTCACGACAGCGGCGGCGGGCTGTGTTCCGGCCAAGGCCATCGCCACCGCCACTAGTGCAACCGCACAGAGAAGCTTGGTCTCGCGCATGAGGTTACCTCCTTGCCCTCAGGCAGTGGATTTGTCGCCCTGCCCGATCGGCTCCGGTAGGCCCAGGCTACCAGACGAGTTCGACCCGTGCCTGCCGAGGCGAAGGCTTGGATTGTGCCGTTGCGAGCACCTTGTTAGTGCCAATGAACACGCCTTGTGTCTCTTGTGCCTCCGGCGGCCTGCGCCAGAGCACCCTGGCCAGGCGCGCGCACTGGCTGGCTGGTCCGAAGTCTTCGCGTCAGCTATTCGATCAGTACCAGACCGTAGTAGTTCTGCGGGCAGCCGCGGTCGGTCACAACCTCGATGGGGAAACCGTTGGCTCGGGCGGTGGCGTAGACGTCGATTCCCGCCGCCTCCATCGCGGGCCGAGCCTGCGACGGATGGAGGCAGTGCTCCAGGTTGCACTCATCACACAGATCGCAGGGCCCGGAGCCGAAGGCGAAGGCCTTGTAGTGGCCGGCCAGGAATACCTCTCTTTCCAGGTCGGCCACGATGCGCTTGATCGAGCGCCACTTGCCCTCGCCCGGACAGTGTATCAGCACGGCCGTCTGGTAGCAGTCGAGCACGCGGCGCGTCTGCTCGGGGGTGGGGGAGTGGGGCGGGCAGGTCAGGCGCTGACCGTATCCGCCGCAGCCGTACTGGCACTTGAGCCTGACCCACGGCGCGGTGACGACGGAGGCGGGGTCGATGAGCTTCGCCTCCGCGGCGCCGAGGCGCCTTGCGCCGGAGAGCCACTCCTCCAACTCCTCAGAGCGCCGCTTCATAGAGTCCTCCGTAGCGCGGGGTTGGCACCGCTATACTCAGCAATCAAGGAAAGACGATATTCCCAGGAATCTGTGCTTCGAGCACCATCGTCCTCGGTCACGGCCCGAGTCCTATCCAGGGAGGTGGAATAAGCAGAAACCACTCCCACAACCTATGGACGAAGGGCACAACGAGGCAGACAAGCCAGATGATCGCTGACAGAGCCGCTATGATGCCGCTAATGTCTGCGAGAAGCCGCCGTCGCCACGATTGTCGCGCCTGGCGGCCCGGCCTCCCGAGGACAGCAGTGCGGCTCCTGCGGCTTGCCGCGCTGGTCGCGCCTCGGGAGCCCGTGCGGGCCCGCTGCTGCGCTCGTTTCCTTCTATGGCGAGAACGCCTTGCCACCGGGGCCGGACCTCACTTGCTGGGACGGCCCTTGGCAAGGCGCCAAGTCCGCCCATTTCAACTCCCAATTGCCGTTCAACGAGTAGATTAAAGAGGTTGAAATGGGTCAGAACAGTATTGAATTGGGCTAATCCAATAAGCGAGAAACAGAGAAACTAACTCAGCCAGAAATGCGAAAACAAACGAGTTTCAATGCAGATAATAAAGAGGCGATCTTCATCGAAAAAACTAGCACATTCTGGAGCGTCTGTCAACGTCCTTGTGGAGGCGGGTGTGACCGGCAAAGGTTGGCCGAAGTGGAAAAAAGTGATACCCTATCGG
>CAZLHI010000083.1:0-7317 GCA_964559435.1 uncultured bacterium
GCCTGTAGCGGGCCTGCTGTTCCTCGAGCAACGCCTTCCGAGCGGCCTGGGCTGTGATCTGCGGCTCTCCGCCCTGGCGTGGCTGCGGTTTGCTGCCTGGCTTGGTCTTCCTCATACCTGTGGCTCCTCGAACTGCGTTAGGTCGTCTAGGTCATCCAGCATGAAGTCAATCGGGTCGGCAGTGAGCCGCGCGCCCGCAGCCTTCATCGCGGAGAGGAGGGCCTCGTAGTGCGCCAGCTTCGCGTCCCGCTGGGCGGGCGTGATGTCGAAGTCCGGGTCGGCGAGGGCCGCCAACGCCTGATCCATGAGATTGAGGCCCCTGGCCGCGCACTCCACGAGGAATGCCCAGCGATCCCGCTGGACTTTGAGCCGCTGTGTTTGTGTCAGTTCAGCCACTTATGCCGCCTCCTCACACCACGTCAATTCCTGCGACCAAACCGCGCTGGCGCGAGAACGTCATCGCGGATAGAGCCTTGTTCGCGGTCACTTTCACGCGGAGCAGATGGTCGCTACTCGTACTCAGGTCAAAGCATTCGTCTACGTGCGTCAGTTCGACCACGGCGGCCAGGCTTCTGCCCTTCGCGAAGCCTAAACTGTCAGCCAGGCTGTGGTAGGCCCTACAGACGATTTCCATCGTGTCGGCCGCACCCATTTGATCGCAAGCGATGAGAAGATCGAAGAGCCAGGCACCGCGCTTGGGGTCCTCCTCGGGACCGACGCTTTTCGAGAACCCACATATCTTTTCGGCGCCGAGGTAGAGAGCGAAGTCCAGCGTCGCGCTTTCGCCTACGCCTTGGCCTTGAATCTGCCACACTCCATGTAAGATGCCTTTCCAGATGCGTTTCACGACCCACTGCGACGCGGCGATGGTATACCCGGTGTGCCAGTCGCCGCTGGTGGACGGCGGTGCTAAGGTGTGCTCTGCAATCAGTGGGTCCGCAACACCACCGAGTCGGCGGACGGTCTTATAGCGAACAACGGGTGCAAGGCTCGGGCTGTAGAAGGTGATTTCGCCGTCGGTAGTGGGAAGGCTCGCGTGCGGCTGCAACCGCAGGCCCTTCCATCGCTGCCCCGGCGCGCCCGCCCACAGCCCGCCGTCAACCTCCGGCCGCAACTCCGTGGCCGTCAGCCGCGCCCGTCCGGTAGCTGCCGTGGCGAACCCGATCTCCCCAGCCGCGGGCGACCAGAGGCCGTCCGTTGTGCGGCCCATCCAACTGAAGGCTGGGGCGCTCGCTGAGCCAGGCGATGCCCGGAATGCGCCCCCGCGGCTCAACTCGGCGATTGCAGTGTTGGTGGCACCCAGAGCGTCAGCGTACGCATAGAAGCGGAAGAATGCGTTCTCTCCGCTCACGGCCGTTACGGCTACCCAGTGGTTTGTTCCGCTCCCGCCCACTACGTTGTTGCCGAGCACCAGGGCCGCGATTCCATCGCTGGGACGTTCAACCAGCACCTGGTAGCCGGTGATGTTGTTGCGAATATGGAACGGCGCGGTTGGAGACGCGATGCCGAGGCCGAGGTAGCCAGCCTTGTAGATGAAGTTGGGGTCCGTCGCCAAGTAGCCGTCCGCGTCCGCGTAGAGTACAGCGTTTGGCGAGAACGGGTAGTTGGCGACCAGCGCGGTGTGTTCTGCCGATGCGAGGTGGTACCGTTCTTCGGAGAGTCCACCCTGGAGATCTTTGAGGAGATTGTGATCGAGTGTGGCCTGCCCGGCGCTAGTGAGGCTTGCGATCAGCAGCCAGCCGATGCTCTCGCCCGCGTACCAGTAGACCTCCTGCCCCGCGTCCTGTGTCACCCAGTAGGCGCCGAGCCGCGCGGTCGTCGGCCGCTCCGCGGCCTTCCCGGTGAGGAACATATTGCCCATCACCTCGCACAGGCGTCGGAACGCCTGTCGGGTCGGCACATCCGTTATCGCATCATAGGGAATGCCGCCGAATCTCGGCACCTCACGCCTCCAGGTTCTTCACCCAAACCGTCAGATCATAGAGACCGTAATCCCGGTTCACCTCTTCATTGCTGACGCGGATCTGTATGTAGCGCGCGCCGCACCGGAAGTATCCCATGCACATGCCTGCCTTGTACGGCGATTCCCCCTCTCGCGTGGGGCCGGTCCCATACTGGGAGGCTACTGCAACGCTCTGAAGCCGCCCCATGTCCTGTGGCCGGTCTCCCCCATGGACAACGATGTTGAAGGTCGCGCCCCCTGCTGTGCTCCGGAAGCCCACTGCGCCAATTTCGTGGTGGCTGGCCCGCTCGTCACAGGAGAAGACGGGGGTGCTCCGCTGCGCCCGGATCGCCGCCCCGTTGTCATTCATGCCGAACTCGAGGTAGTAGAGGTAACCGTTCTCATCCCCCACCAAGCACACTGGCTGCGGTGCCACGTTGATCGCGTCGAAAATCCTCGGTGGCTCAAGACTGTCGATAGTACCCTCAAACAGGTCATCCCACTCCACGTCGGACGGGGTTAGGTCATAGCCCGCGAACGCACTCCAGCCCCTCGTGCGCGGGAACCAGCGGTCGTGCTTGTAGTCATAGGCCACCGAGTCGGTGCACACTCCGTCCGAGCCGACAGTCGGGAAGCTCCACACCGCCAGTCCCCACTCGGGGATGACCACGCCCACGACGTTGTCGGGATACTCGGGGTCGATCCGGTCAGGGCCAAACACCCACGGCCGCACCGGGTCCCCGATCGGCATGATCGTTTCGCCGTCGAAGGCGAACACGTTGCCGGCGCCGAAGTACGCCCACTTGCTCACGGGCGCCTCCGTCCCCATGCGGGCCTCTCCCCCCAGGCGCACGAGGCTGTTCGGGTAGACCGGCCCGTCGATCCCCGAGATCCGGCTCCACGAAATGCCGATGCCCGTACCCTCCCAGAAGCCCCGCCAGATACCGTCTTCACGGAACAGGTACAGGTACTCATGGCCCCCGTCGATGCCGACAATCCGCGCCGTGCTATCCTCGAAATCGTAGCTCGCCGCCAACCCGTCGGACCACTCCGTGTAATCGCCCGCATCCGAGTGCTGTACCCGGAGCAGGTTGCTGGCGTCCCGCGCCAGCACTATGAGGTTCTGCTGGTGGAACGTACTGATAAACCGGGAGCTCGGCGGCGATCCTCCCACCTCCACGAACGTCGCCGCTGACCCATCCCACAGGAGCGGTGCGTTCACCCCGTTGACGACCATGATCTGATCGCCATTGATCGAATCCCTGGCGACCGACCCTCGCATCCAATACTCGCCGGCAGCCGACCGGCGCTGGCGCAGCGTGTAGGGGTCCGATCCCGTCGTCGTGCCCTCATACTCTGCTGTCAACTCCAGGTGCGTCGCGTCCGTCAGACTGGCGACCTCATACCAGGTCCCGTCCGCGTCGTTCTTGATCTTCATGCCCACCCAGCAGTTGGCACTGCTCCAGTTGGTGCCAGTCCCTTCCACCGTCGTCGAGCTGTTCGTGAACTTCGTCGTGCCCGTCGTATAGGTAGGCGTGCGGTTCACCCAGGACGGGCCGCCCGGATCGAACGACCACAGATCCCGGCCGTCGGAGGCCACCAGGTGCCGGGTGCCGCCGCCCAGCTCAAAGCGCGCCAGGAACCGCACTGGCGCGCCGAGTCCTACCGTTGTGTATGGGACCATCCCCGGCCACTTCCGGCAGACTCCGTCCCACACCACGATGTTGTGAATATCCGGCGAGTCCCGCCTCGGAAACTGGGGGTGGCCGGCCGGGATGTCCATCCGCCGCCCGCCATCTACCGGGATCTGAATGGGCCGGAAGCCGCGGAGCACCTATATCTCCTCCACGACCAGGCTCGCCGTGATGTTCCCGACGAGGGAGGCCTCCCCGTCCGCGTCGACTTTCCACTCCATCGTAATGGTGTGCAGGCCGGCCGACAGATCAATGTCATTGTCGCCATCGGTTACCAGCCGATTGAGGCAGATCGTCGTTTCCCCATCCGCGTACTTCACGATGGCCTGTCCCCCAGGGTTGTCGGAATTGGTAACTCGCGTTCCATCGACCGCAAGTACGGCATACAGATTCTTGCCGCTGACCGTCGATTTCAGCGTGGCCGACCCCGTTATGAAGAGCTGGCTGTTGTCGCTTGTGGTTGTGATCTCGACCTTCCAATCATCCTCACCCTCTGGTATGTTGTTCCAGACGGCGCTGGCAGTGCTCTCCCCTCCGGTGGGGATAAAGGACCTCTGGTTTGCATTCCGCTTGGGAGCAAACCACTGCCACGCATCCTCAGTATCGCCGTAGTACAGCTTGTGCGTATCCGTCTCCACGAACAGCCGCCCCCGCGAGCTGTCCCGGAGCGACCTGTTCGCAGCCACGTCCACCCACGCCTTGCCCGAGCCCTCCTTGTGGTCGCAGGTCGTGTCCGAGGCCTCGAAGTTGTGCTCGTTGCTCAGCGCACTGAGCAGTGTTTCCTTGTCCTCGCGGATCTGGTTGTCTACGGTGCTGACCAGGTCCTGGCCGCCCGGCTTCAATATGTTCCAGTCTCCTACTGCCATCGCTCTCTCCTCACACAGCCTTCACTACCGCCGAGCGCGGGCCCACCCGCGTCGTGCGTTCTCGTCTATCGACGGCCGCCGCCGTCGCCAGCGCGCCCGCGCTCACTCCCGACCAGGCCTGTGCGCCCTGCGGCTCGTCCAGCATCAGCCGCGCCAGGGCCACCGCCTCCATCACCGCCACGTCGTCCAGCGCGGTCGTGAACCAGTTGCTGTCAGTGTATGCGCTCAGGTCGTTGAGATACGCGTAGCATGGAATCCGGAGCCCATAGGCCGCCTCCGGCGTCGGCCCCAGATACACCCGCCGCTGCCAGAGGCAGCAGTGCTTCGGCTGGCCCGTGTCGCTCGGGTCGGGGTAGAGCTCCCGCAGCCGCGGCAGGCTCAGCATCTCGCCCTTATAGAGCTGGCGCAGCCGCCTCCAGTCCCCGTCCTTCACCAGATACACGCACCCCTCGCCGTCCTTGCCCGCGGCCATCCCCTTGTAGCTGTCGCCAAGGGTCACATACTCGGTGCCGGCCGTCGTCGTCAGCTCGAGCGTCGTCTCCATGGCGCCGAAGTCGTGCCGGCGCTCCATGTCGCGGATCACCGAGTTGATCGCGAACCCCATGAGGTCATCGGCGTGCTCGGTGTCCGAATGCAGCGGCCGCAACACCAACCACCCGACCCGGTCCTTGATCGTCTTGAACGTCGCCATCTCTCACCCCCTGATCGTGTCGGCGGGGCCGCTTATTGCGCGGCCTCCGGGTGCATGGCCGAGATGTGCCGCGCCAGCCCCCGCCGTCCCTTGAAGTCCTCCCGCCCGCAGTGCGGACAGGCCAGCGGCGAGGAGGGAGCCGGCCCTTCGGCCGCCCCCTCCTCGGCCGTGGGAGGAGGCGAGGCCGCCGCCTCAGAAGGATCCGTCTCCCGCTCCTCCACAATCGTCACGCCGTACTCCGGCCGCGACCTGAGCGTTTCCACCAGCGCCTCGACCCTCACCCCGATCCGCGGCGCGGCCTCCTTGGGATCGAGCACCCCGCCTCTCACAAAGCTCACCAGCGCGACCTTCGTGCCGTCTCTCACTTTCACGGTCGGATACGGCCTCTTCGTGCAGCGAAACATGTCGGCTCAACTCCTTGCCCTCCGCACCGGCCCCGGCCGGCTTCGGCCCGGTGGCAGAACATCGCCTGTCGCTCCCTCTCATCCCTCAGCGGCTTGGGCAGGCCGCGAAGCCCCTCCTCCTGCCCGCCCGCCTCGGGGCGGGCAGAAAGCAGGCTCCGAGGAAGGCGCCTGTGAAGCTCTGCGTTCTGTTTACTAAGAAGCCTCGGTGAAGGTCGTGATGCCCTTGATGTAGCCGTTGGCCTTCTCGTAGCCCATCCGCAGGCCGGAGATGGAGTAGAACTGATACTTGGTGACCTGCTTGTTGTTGTCGAGCGTCACCGCCTCGTGCTTGAAGTCGTAGCTCTTCACGAACATGAAGCTCAAGTACTTCAGGTCGAGGATCAACATGTCGCCGGGCGCCACCTCGCTCAGCAGCGGGTGGAGGTGGATCATCAGGTCCGGCCCTGCGGTGATCATGCGCTTGAGGCTGAAGCCCCACTTTGTCTCGGCCGGCTCGAGCGTCTGGGTGGCCTCCGTTCGGACCATGTCCCACAGCGCGGAGTAAGCCGTCTTGCCCACCAGGCAGACCTTCTGCTCCGATCCGTCGCCGGCCATCGCCGCCATCCAGTCGTTGAAGTTGGCGGTGGTGAAGTTCGTGCTCGAGCCGTCGTGTACGTGGGTCGAGATGAAGCTCGTCACGCCGCCGGTGGAGTAGCGCATGCCCTCATCGGTGGAGGTCTCCTCGGCGTGGCGCACGCCGTAGAGCATCGCCATCTCGCGCTCTTGGGCGTGCTGGATGAGCGCGTCCATGTGCGACATCGCCTTCACCGTCTCGCCGAAGTTCGTCTTGGTGGCCTGCGCCAGCCGCGTGTAGCGATACGGCGTCTGGAAGATCTGCACGTGGTTGTACACATCCGTCGGTGTGCGCACCCGGCCCTGCGGCGAGTCCGCGGCCTCCGCGTCCGCGTGCCCGATGATGATCAGCGCCGTGTTGTCGGGGATCGCCGCCGCCGTGGTGCCTCCGTAGCCGCGCTCCACCTCGATCTGGTCGGCGTTCACCGGGTTCGAGATCACCCGGAGCACCTCGCCCGAGGAGGGGTCGTCGCCCACCCGCACCAGCGTGCCGGCCTGGAAGTATCGAGCCGTGCCGGTGCTGGGGTCGGCGCCGTCGTCCACCTTCAGCGTCGTGGCCGTGTCGGAGACGGCTCCGTCCAGGTAGGCCTTTAGCGGCCACCTGTCCAGCTCGAACTGGTGGAACTTCGGATCGGTGACGGTCTCCCGCTTGATCCGCGTGCTGAGGGCCTGAAGGAGGGCCGCGTTCGGATGGTTCCGAAGCAGCCGCTTCGCCCAGGCCTCCGGCCGCGAATCCGCCGGGAGATCCGCTACGTCGATCAGTCCGTCGAGATACGTGACAGCCATAGCGTCAGACTCCTTTCTGCGATGTGGTCTGTCTCTTGGAGCCGACCGCCTCGGCCAACCCGCCTCTCTTTGCTCTTATGGGCTGGGCCAGGGTCGGCGGAGAAACCCCATCGCCCCCGGCAGGCTAGGCCCAGCCCAACTCTCCCCGCGCACTATCCCATAGGCCGCTCCCCGGTCCGCCTCAGCCTATCCGCCCCATCTCTCGCGATGGATCGCCGCCGCCTGGTCGTACTCGGCCAGCGCCGGGTCCCGCCGCCGCCTCGGCGTCCAGGTAGGGCTCGCGATCTGCGTCGGTGCCTCCTTGAACCCCACCCCGGCCGGA
>CAZLHI010000084.1:0-2490 GCA_964559435.1 uncultured bacterium
ACAGCCCAGGCCGCTCGGAAGGCGTTGCTCGAGGAACAGCAGGCCCGCTACAGGCGGGTCGCCGCGGTGATGCTGGAAGCCGAGGTCGCTCCAACTGGCAGGTGGATAATCGACGCGATTCAAGGCCAGGCGTTCGTACCTGGCTTAGCGTTGTTTGAGGAGCTATCGCCGCCACTGAGAGAGCAGATCAGGAGGACACTCGCGCAATGGGCCGGTGACACAGGGGAGCCGACACATGAGGAAGCCGACGAATAACAGGACATTCCGAACACTGCTGTGGGTGGCAGGTGTCGCGGTGAGCCTCCTTCTCGGCATTGTGATCTGGACGGCCCACGCGATACCGGACATTCGGTGCGATGTGCGCGAGCACGCGACCAAGATCGACGGCCTGGACCAAGACCGCGAGGAGATCACCGAGAAGCTCGAGGAACTCGACCGCACTCTCGACCAGCACAGCCTGGCGCTCAACCGTATCCAGGACCGGCTCGGCATTAAGCGGCCGCCGGGGGGCGGCCGATGAGTCGCCTGCTGCTGACGATCAAGGAGGAAGTCGCAGATGGCGTTTAGTCGTCCAGAGCACGAGTTGCTGCGGCTCGCCGCCGACGCAAGCGTGTCCGACGAGGAACCAGCGCTGTTCGTCGGTGCGCGCTCGCCGGACTGGGACCATGCCCTGACGGCCGCGATGGCCCATCAGCTCGAAGCGATCCTGTACTGGCGCATGGCCCAACCTGAGACCAGCGCGGTGGTGCCGGCCGAGGCGGCCTCGTCGGCCGAACAGGACATGCCGCGTCTGAGCGCGTGCCGCGAGCCCTGGCTCGCGGACGCCAAGCTCGTATTTGAGGCACTGGAGCAGGCTGGCCTCGAGTACGTCACGGTCGGAGGACTCCGGCCTTACGCAGCCTGCCCGTTGCCGCACTTCCCTCGTGCGCTTTGCGACATCGACATCTACATACCGACAGCGCACGACGCCGACGCGCGGCGCTTCTTCCCGGACCGATACGCCTTCGGGAAGCACGGCGAGCTGCAACTGACGGTGAACCTGCCCCGGGGTACGCCCGCGCACATTTGCTCGGTGCCCCGCGGGCTAAGGTGGCTGCGGTGGGCGCTAGCCGGTGCACCGTGCATGTTTCAGGCCGCGCGTGAGCGGGAGGTGTTGGGAGTCAAGATGAGGGTGCCGGACCCAGCGGCCTACGTCGTCTTGGCTGCCCACGCGGCCCACGCATCGCTCTGCTTCCGGGCGGATCCGCTGCCCTTGTTCGAGGCGGCGCAGTTCGCCAACACGCTGAGGATACCCAGCCTGAATGGCTCCAGGCGGCGCTGCAGGCGATGTTCGCGGAGCAGGACCAACGAGAGGCGCGGCCACAGGAGACGGGCTTCGGCATGGATCGGCCCTGGCCCAGCCTCTTGTTCGGCGTCCGAATGCTGCTGCGACTCACGACCCAGTGCTACCCCGTTCCGCTGGAGGCGCTCGCGCTACTTGATGCACGGCACCGAGCGTCCGACGACCTGTTCTACTACGAGGAGCCGGAGGGCCTCTTCACGAGCTACAGTCGGGGCGAGATACCCAGCGCGGAGGAGGTCATCTTCGGCCGCCGCTACGAGGTCACGCCCCGGGCACGACTCCAGAGCGCCCTGTGGAAGCCCTACGACGGCTTCGTCTTCACCGAGGACTGGGACGTGGAGCGGATGGCCTCCCTCCACATCGAGTGAGGAGACACGATGTCCCCGAGGCCGGAGCGAGCGGATCGCTATGCTGGAACAGAAGCGTGACTCGAGTGCCGCTGGCGATCAAGGCCGGCCGCGTAGCGGCCGCTTAGTGAATCGCTTAGCGATGGAGGTTTTCGCGGCGGAAGAGAGACCCGGCAATCCAACAAGGAGAGGCGAAAGTGAAGACCGTTGGAGTTGTCGCAGCAATCGCAGCACTGATCGCCGGGCTTGTCGCGGCAGGGCCGGCCCGGGCAGATGAGGGGCCAGCAGCGAAGCCGCTGGAGGTGCTCGGCGCGGGGCTGACGTACGTGCAGCCCTTCGACGGGGACCACGAAGCGTTCGCCGCGCTCGACGTCACCTTCAAGCTGCTGCCGGTGGCGGCGCCGGAGTCCCTGACGCTGGCCACGGCCTTCCAGTACGTCGGGGCCAACGTTGGAGTGGATGTTCTCATCTCCCAGAACGACGTGTTCCTGGGGGTGAGCGCGCCGGTGTATCGGATTGACACCGACCTCCCCGTTCGGCTCGGCGTGGCGTGGGCGCGAGACAGTTGGAATTGGTTCGTGACGGCCGACGTGCTCACCGCGGAGTTCTGACAATGGACTGGGGCAAGTGGCTGGACAAGCTGCTGCTGGACCTCGCGCTGGTGGGCATTCCGGTGCTGATAGCGGCGCTGAGCGCGCTCACCGAGCAGGAGGGCGCGCCCGTATGGGCGAGCATGATGGCGGCCGGGGCGCTCATCGGGCTGCGGCGGCTGAGCAACTGGGTGAAGCACCGGGCCGATGC
>CAZLHI010000084.1:2590-6915 GCA_964559435.1 uncultured bacterium
GGGCGCTCATCGGGCTGCGGCGGCTGAGCAACTGGGTGAAGCACCGGGCCGATGCCCAACCAGGATAGGAGCGAGGCGGGGCCCGGGCAGGTTTGCGGCGCGACCCGCACGCCGACAGAACCAATAACAGTCAACATGACAGAACAGGTCGCAGCAGTGCGGGTCGCGCCCTTGCTGTTGGAGAGGGAGAACCGGGCGGGGCTGCGGGGGTTCGCAGCCCTGGCGAGGGACTATGTGGAGAGCCTGCGCGGCAGGCACCCGCGGCCGCCGACGGTGAAGGCGCTGGTGGAGGAGGCACTGCGGGAGGAGGTGACGACATACCTGGCCCACCGGGGGAGGCAGGCGGCGGGGTTTGCAATGGTGGCGCCGCGCCGCGGCGGCAGCGGCGAGCGGTTGCTGTGGGTCTCGCACTGCTACTGTCCGGGAGATCTGGGCGCGCTGCGCGCTCTGGTTCGGGATCTCGAGCGCCAGGCGCGGACCATTGGGTGTGGCTGGATCGGATTTGAGGCGGCGGTCCCGGACATGAGGAAACGAGCGGCGTCGGTGGGGTTCAAGCCGGCGTCCGTAATCTACACGAAAGAGGTGCGAAATGGGTGATTTTCTGTTTGGTGAAGAGCCCGAGCAGATGATGCACGTGTACGGCGAGCTGCCCGGCCTGAGCGAACTCGGCCAGCAGCTCTGGCCCGCGCTGGGCGGGTGGCTGGGGGCCTGGACGACCGGTGTCGGCCAGCAGTTCCCGGGCGCCCAGCAGGCGCAGCAGTTGTGGGCCGCGTCGGGCGCGCCCGCGACCGCTGCGCGGGGAAGGCTCGGGGAGATGCTCAGCCCGGGGTGGGTCGGCGAGACTCCGCCGGGCCTGGAGATGATGGAGGCGGCGCGGAGGGGGCAGATGGAGCAAGACCTCGAAGACATGCGGGGCAACCTGCGGATGGAGTTCGGGGGGCGGGGCCAGACCTTCTCGTCGCCGATGCTCGGGCAGATGGCGCGGCAGGAGATGGCGGCGCGGCAGGGCCTGGCCGACTGGCTCGGCCAGCAGCGGTTCGGGGCCTACCAGCAGCGGCTGGGCATGATGCCGCAGCTGATGGGGATGGCGATGGACCAGCCCTACAAGGCGGCCGGCCTGATCGGCCAGCGGGGCGATGCGATGATCAACGCCTTGCTCGCTTACCTCTCGGAGGCGAAGGGTGATCCCTTCGTCACGCAGAGCGGCGGCAGCCCGGGGCTGTTGGACTATGCGGCTGACGTCGCCAGCTCGTACTACCTCGGCGCAGGCGCGAAGTAGCCAACACAAGGGAGGAAAATCGTGTCAAACGGCAACATCTCTTCGGTGAAGTTGGGGGGCGGGGGAACGAGGCCCTGGCAGATGGGCCTGGGGAACCTGCTGAAGGCCTTGGCCATCCGTCGGTCCTACCTGGAGAAGAAGAGGAGGCGGGAGGAAGAGGCAAAGGCTGCGGCTGAAGAGCGGCCGGCAGACGAGGAGCCGATGCCAGACAACGGTGAGCAGGCCCCGAAGCCGACCGCGACGTCGCTGGCCTGGACATCGGGCATACTTCCGGCCATGGGCTCGATGGGGACGATGCCGGGACCCGTCACGGCGCTCGCGCCCTTGGCGGGGCTGGGCGCGGGAGCGATGATGCGCGGCCCGCTGGAGCAGATGCTGCGGGGGAGGTCTGCACAGCCGAGTGTGCCGGGCCAGCCGCCCGCGGGCGCAGGCGGCGTGAGGCCGGACCTGCTTGCCTCGCTTCTCCGCGATCCGCGGCTGGTGGCGCCCCTTGTGGGTGGGCTTGGCGGCCAGGCCTCGGGCGCCTATCTGCCTCTGTTGCTCCGCGCTCTTGGGGGGCTGCCAGCGGGCCTCGGGCGCATCGGTGGCCCGCGTCCGGGCGGGCGGCCGCCTTACCCGCCGTACACGCTCATGGCCTAGCTGGGTGCGACGGTCCCGACGAGGTGGGGGCGGGGCATCGCTGTTTCCTTAGTAACTTCCCGGCAAGACATTCGGCCGGTGCGGCCGGGCCATTGCGCCTGGCCGGGGTGGGGCGGCCGGAAAGGGGTAGAGAGGGATGGATTGGTCGGGGCTGCTGCATGATTTCATCTTGGGGGCGATGCTTGGGGACAAGGAGTCGGAGGACTGGGCAGCTTTGATCTTGCAGCCGCAGGAGCCGCTGGATGAGGAGAGGTGGGAGGCCTTCCTGAATCGGTTCGGGGAGGCGAAGTTTCGACCGGATGGGAAGCCGAAGGGGTGGCGGGACTTCACCGATCCGTTCAATCGGCGGACGGCCATGTACGTGTGGAACGGCTGGCCGGAGCCGCAGGCGAGGGCGAAGGCGCGGTTCGAGCTGGCGGCGGAAAGGGAGGACAAGGCAACGCCTTCAGGTGCACGCGGGCGGGCGGAGGCGGATGAGGGCGGGGCCTGGGAGGTGCCGCCCGGAGAGATGCCAGACCAAGTGTGGCCGGACGTGGATGCCGAGAGCGGGCCGGAGGGAGAAGTGCAGAGGCCGGGGGCGGCCACAATCTGGCAAGAGGGCATCGGCTATTGGTTGCCGCCGACGGATACGCCGGGCCAGCCGGTGGAGATGGCCTACCCCGTTACGCGGGAAGAGGCCGAGGCTCGGTGCAAGAGAGAGTATGAGAAGAAGAAGGCCGCTGCCGAGTGGAGGCGCAAGGTGGGGAGGACACTGAACGCGATTATTTACGGTGGCCGTGCCGCCGCCGATAGGATGCCCACACGCGGCCCCGGTGGGCAACGACAGTACACGATGCCTGACCCCGATATACCTGAGACGGCGTTGGAGCTCGATGACTATTGGAAAACCAGATATGAGGAGGATCTGGCCAAGGCCCGGGAGGAATACGAGAGATGCATGCAGGGGGCCTGCCAGCTTCCTTCAAAGAATGCGCGTGGTAGGTAATCGGCGTCCTCCGCAAGCCGCGCCGTTCTGGATGTGTCAGGGATATCTGCCGAATCGTTGATCCTCCAACAGGTCTGGCGCGCGCCAGCGACAGCTGCTAAGATAGGGATTATACGGCAGGCAAGGGGGATGGCGCGGTGGACACAAGTGATGAGCGAAGGACGTCGGGCTGGGCGCGGGGGTGGGGGCATGTCGCCAGGGGATGGCGGCTCTTGGTCGGTCATCGGGCGTTGCTGCTTCTCGCGCTGG
Organism: uncultured bacterium; assembly: GCA_964559435.1. Lineage (GTDB taxonomy): Bacteria > Armatimonadota > Hebobacteria > Hebobacterales > Hebobacteraceae > Hebobacterum. The sequence continues at coordinate 5,743 of CAZLHI010000084.1, forward strand.
CGCTTGGCGCGGTCGCTGTGCTCGGCTCCGACCTCAGCGACCGCCTTGTTGAGCCCCTGAAGCCGCAGGATGCCGTGTCGGTGGAGCAGGAAGATCAGTCAGAGGAAGAGCTTGGGCAGTTTCCGCAGTTGGTCGGGCTGTATGATGTGCTCTGGGGGATTCCCAAGTTGCCCGGAACGAATCTCGGTGTTGGCGATGCCTTCTCCTACACTCGGCCGGAGAAGATCACGTGGTGGGTGTGGGGACTGTTGTTCCTCGCGGCGTCGTGGTTTGATCTGGCTGTAGTCACCCTTGTCACCGGTGTCCTTGTCTGCCTGCTGACGGGGCTTGTTGCGCGGGGCGTGCTGGACTGGCGGACGGCGGTGCGCGGTGGGAGGAGAGTATTCTGGCGCTACCTCGCGCTGACGATGATCCTCGGCTTTCCCCATTCAGGACTGTTTCTACTGACGACGGGGATGGACCCCGCCCTGCCACCTCTCGCGCTCACGGGGCTCTTCCTGGTGGTCGAAGTGCTCCGGCTGACACTCATCCTCGCGTGGTTCATCATCGCGGTTGACAACACGTCGTTAGTGCCGGCGGTCCTGGTGAGTGGTAGCACGGTCTGGCGACGCTTCTCCGAGACGGCGGTCGTGGTCCTGGGGATCGGGCTGGTACGCTTACTCTGGCTGGGGCCCGCCTGGCGCCTTGTTGCCTACGCATGGCATGTTGGTTACGGCAAGAGCGGACCACCGGCGCTCAACACAGCCGTCAGTATCCTGCTCTGGAGTGTCCTGCCTGCGATAGAGATCTGGTTCTGTCTGTCAGCACTGGCGTGGTGGAATGCGATCCGCGATGATAGCGCGCCAGCAACTCCGGGACAGAAGGGGTGTCAAACGATCCACGCCTGAAGTGTTCCCCTCCCTGCAGCTGCTTGGCTGGTTGCTCGTCCTGGGTTGGCGTGAACGGATTGTCGATGACAACGGGCCGGCCAACTTGAAGGCGTGGCTGAAGTATCTACACTCCCTCGGCCCGAGCATGTTCCACGCGGAGGGATTCCTGAAGCAACCGGGGACGTTCACGCAGGACGTGAACAACGTGGTGTCCGGGGTGGTCTACGACACCGGCGTGAGCGGCAAGGTGGCCGCGGCGAGGGTGGCGGAGGAGGACCGGCGAGCGGCACAAGCGGCGCAAGAG
>CAZLHI010000085.1:0-6569 GCA_964559435.1 uncultured bacterium
GCATGGCAAATACCATGTCCACAGCCGATATACCTATAAAACAAGAGATTCTCTAGATGCCATGGTGGGCGTTGATGGTCTGCGGAGGTTCCTCTCGCGGATGAGCATGCGAGCTGCCCTGCAGGAAGCGACGGAAAGGGGGATGGCAGATGGAGCCGAAGCCGCGCGTGTGGCTTCCCTCAGGCAGCAGGCACCACTTGGTGCTTTCGATGAGGAACGTGTCCGCTATATCCTTGTTGACATGCAGGTTGGTGGGGTGGTTGCGTTCTACCGAAGGAAAGCGGCTAGCGATCCCAACTCGGCCGAAGCCGTGCGCCGATGGGACGCCGGAGTCAGGGTAAGAAACCCTCACAGGTATGATCGGGTGATCCTGCCGGGCCGAGGCTGGACGATTGTGCGCCGGGGAACCACGACTCCTCTTGATGGTATGGAGGTGCAACTCGTCGAACCCTGAAGAAGCGAAGCTCGTCGAGGGCCCATCCCGTGATCGCATTTGACACCTGAAAGAAGCACAGCCCTTGCCCTTGAATGCCCGTGAAGCTCAGTATAACAGAGGTGAAAGGAGAGCACGGAGATGAGGAATCGAAGAATCTGGCTAACGGGTGCGTTGGTGGGTGTGGTAGCGCTTTGCGTCACGATCCGAGCACCCACTGCAGAGTTTTCGGGTGGATACTTCCACCGCATAAGGGGTGGCGTGCAGAAAGTCCGCGCCTTTCATGAGCCGTTCTTCCCAAACGGAGTAATTGAGGGAAGATACGAAGGCAACCGAATTTCGATACCTACCACCGATGTCAAAGAGATCATCTGGACCGGGCCGCGCGAGATGACCGTCACGCTACGGGCCGGCAGAGTGTACAGATTGAGTGGCTGCTGGCCCAACCATGACCAGCGTAGTCGGATTCGGTACGAATTCTGGGATGAAATCAACCAGAAATGGTCCACAGGCACTGTTTTGATCGGGTACCCGGCTCGCTACGAAAAGCGGTGCAACAAGGTAGTCTTTGGCCAGGACATTGGCGATCTGAAGAAGTGTCCCAAGTGCAAGAGCTACTTTCCGCAGGACTTTCTCTTCTGCCCATACGACAAATCAGATCTGATATGGTCGAGCAAGCGCTGATCCCATAGGGCGATGGGCAAGCGCAGCAGAAGTCCGCGAACAAACCTTGTGAGGTAGAGGCGAGCGCCGTGGCCCGAGACTTGCCTGTATCTGCACAACATAGAGGAGAGCACAGTAACGCCATTGCGCCTGCGCTAGTCTCGCTGCGTGATAAGGCACTGCGCCGCTTACACAGCGACACAGTAATCGGACTCATCGTGCTGAGCGGCATCCTGGGTCTCCTTCTCAGCTTGGCCGGCGACGTGCGACTGTTCCCGTTCGTCTCACTAGGCCTATCCGCGGTGTTGCTCCCATACTGGTGGGGGGTGTATCAGCGCCGCAACGCACACTTCGCCTGGCATGACCACCTCGAACTCGCAGTTTTCGCATGGCTGCAGCGAAAGGGCGTACCTGTGGGCGATCTGGCCATGGTACGTTCCTCTGCGCGACTGAAGGAAGGCCCGGTGTCCAACGCACTGATAGTCACATGGCTGGTCGGAGGTATCCTAGGCCTTCTGTTCTGGTTCGCATGGCAGATTCAAGTTGCTAGCCTTGCGTTCGGCCGTACCTCCTTCGAGCTGAGAGATCTCCTCGTTTTCCCCTACCCGGTTGTGTCTCTGGCGGGCGGCGTCCCTGCCGCCTTGGTCCACGGTCTGCTGCAGCTTTACCTCTTGAAGCGCGTGCTGGAGGATCTTCGTTTTCACGAGAGACGCGAGAACGTATTCCTGCGCTTGGCATCGGAGAAAGCTGCACGGCATGGGATAGAGCTGAACGTCCTGCTGGAAAGGCGGAGATCGATAGGCTGGCGGAACTTCTGGCTGCAGCTCTTCGTTTTCCCAATTCTCACTCTCGGCATCTACGGTCTGTGGGTTGTCCACTACGTTTTCCAGGATGGCACGAGCCATGCGAAGCATCACGGTCAGTGGGAGGAATCGGTGCTCTCAGCTCTTGCAAAAGAGGGGGTGACTGTTGGAGTTGCGGTCCCTTCCCCGGAGCTGAGTCACGTACAGCCGTTCGCCACGGAACAGATAATGGTATGGGGTGACCCAAAGGCAGAGATCGAGTCTTGGTCTTTCACAGTTCAAGAGGCTGTGTCCACTACGGTGCCTCAGGCGTCCCCTCCGGCGACTTCTGTGCCGGAGGAGCGATTGCGTAAGTTGACCAGGCTCCGTGAGGGGGGTCTTATTACAGAGGATGAGTACGAAGCAAAAAGGAAAGAGATTCTCAAGGATCTGTAGCATGGCAGGTCTCGAATCTGCCGAAGCTCAGCACTGCGCCGTCCGCTCTCGCAGCTCCCTCCACATCCTCCGCTACGTCCCCCACCTCACCACCTGCGCAATGGGCCTCAAATGCGTCTCGCGGATAGGATCGCGTCCGACAACAGTGCGAGGCAGGTGAAGGATCTCCTCCTGGATATCCGGTGCGAGGAGCAGCAGGTTCATGATCTGAGTGACGCGAGCGCGGCTCACATGGGTCAGCGCAGCCAGCTCTGAGTAACTTTCGACAACGCCGTCCCGCAGCAGCTCATCGAAGTGGTGTGCAAGTGCCAGCAGACGCGCCACTCGAGGCACGCTCCCGTGCGCAGTCGGCGTATCCAGTGCCTTTCCCTCGGGCAGGTCCAAAGTGACCGGTTCTGCCGAGGATTCTCGAGGAAGGAGGCAAGCTCCCGTGCTACGAAGCTGGCCGTTGAGGGATGTCTGGTATGGACAGCCGGCGCGTGTATTACGACCATGAGCCTGTCTATCGGCGCCTACGAGACAAGGGCGGGACAGGTTGGCACTCGACCAGTCTGGGTGCCTTCCACACGTTTCTCGCATGGGAGTTCTTCCCCGAGCCGGGGCGAGCGCTGGACCTCGGCTGCGGCGGCGGCGAACTTGCGATCCTGCTGGCGACGCGTGCGTGAGAAGTAACCGGCGTCGAGTTCTCCGAGACCGCGCTGGACATGGCCCGGAAGAACGCAGATGAGTCTGGTGTCAGCGTGGCGTTCATCCGGGCCGACGTCACGAAACCGCTCCCGCTTCGACCTGGCCGATACACGCTGGTCTGCGATAATGCTGTTCGCCACTGCCTGATCGGTCGCACAGACCGGATGGCGTTCATGGCAAACGCATTCGGCGCTCTTCGAGACGGCGGAGTGATGTTCAGCGTCAACAGCTGTGCCGATGAGATTCCCGACTACTCGCATCCGCAAGCGCAGTTCGATCCGGAGACGAGGATCGCCCTCAACCGTACGCGTTACTGGGCGACTCTGGCCGAACTACTGGAGGAGTTCGTCTCCGCCGGCCTGCGGGTGGAGCATTTTGAGATGTGGCAGGACCCGCCGAGATGCTTCTGCTCGAGTGTTGCGATCTACGGCGCGAAGCCCGTTGTCCCTGTCAGCCGCCCGTGAAGCCGGCCCGAGCGCCCTGAGAGGGACGGCGTCCGAAGGCGCCGCCGAATGGTCCGATAGGGGTAGCATACATAATCGTCACTCCCAGGCAAGCCCAGAGGCTGTGCAGGGCTGTCTCATCGCTATTTGATACCGGCGTTGACACGCTCCCTCATAGGGACAACCACTTCAGCGTGAAGCAAGGGCTGGTCCGGCGGAAAGCACCGGACCAGCCCCATCAGTCCTCGGCGCCACGTCGTCGACGGCGTCGTCTCTTACCGATGTTTGGGTCTCTCCGGAGATTGGAAAGAGCCGGGTTCTGCTCGATGCCTCGGCGCTGGGACAAGATCTGTGGTTCGGTCAGCCGGCCTCGCAATCACCCAACGGCCGGTGGCTGCTCGTGACGGTCCGGGCCGGCCGCGAGAAGCTCTTCGGTGCCGGCCCACCCGATGCGGAGAATGCGGTGGCCGCTCGCCACGCTCCGGGCACGCTCTATCTACTCGATTGCACGCAAGAGCGCCCGCCATCGGTGGTGCAACCTGACTGTCTGCTGGCGGCCGCGGCCTGGTCCCTGTCTGGTGACGACGTCGCGTGCACTCTAAGCCTGGAAGATGGGTGGGCTGTTACGCTGGTGATTCCCCCCTCCGGAGAGCAGCGGGTACTGCTCACCCGGCCCGCCCAGGCGGCATGGTCGGTGGACGGGCGTCGGCTCCGTCTGTTCTCACTGGAGTGCGACCAGGTGACAGAGGTCGTCTACGACCCGGAATCGGGAGAACTCGAATTCGTAGGCTCGGGCGGTACCCGCGCCCGCGCCAGCACGGAGAGCATGTGGGCGGGGGACAGGTCGATCCTCGCCTGGACTGAACCCTTCGGCGACGGCACCTCCATAGACCTGGCAACGGCCGACGCTTCGATTCGCCGCGCGCCAGCGGCCGGGGGAGTCGATAGGCTCCTCGGCTGGTCGTGCGGGGGCGAGCTCCTCGCTTACCGCGACCGGAAGGGAGGCCTGCAACTCAGTTCGGGCACGCGCTCCGAGACGACCTTCCAGAGCATCAGGGCAACGTGGTCGGCCTTCCCAAGGAGTAAGCGCCTGCCTCAAGAAGAAGGTGGGATGACTCTTGGCACGACCTTCACCCCAGTGAGAATCGGCGAAGAGGACCTGGTGGGTTGGGCGCGAACGGCCGAAGGGCCGTGTCTGGTGTATACGGCGAGTGGCTCGCAGGAAGCCGCGCACCTGTCAGCCGTGTACTTCTGGAAGAAGACGCTGCTGGAACTTGGAATCGATCTCAGTAAGGACCTGGGGGAGGAGCACATCAAGCTTATATGCGACTCCCACCTGGATGCTGTGGGGACGGCGATTCGAAGGTACGCGGCCGACCATGGCGGACGCTATCCGCCCCATGCCAGCGGCCCCAACCTCGTGAAGGACCTCCAGAAGTACGGAGACATGACAGTCTACATGGGGTCGGCCTTCGCCCCGGATGAGTACGTAGTGCGCCTGCTCTATCCGGGTGGCACGCGGGAAGAGGTCCTGCGAGAGGCGGCTGAGCTGGGCGAAACTGATCTCCCGCTGCTGGAACTGCGCGAAGGTGACGGCCGCGTCTTCCACATGTACACCGGCGGAGACGTCTGGATGACGCGCCCGAACGGAGCGCGGGAGCCCATCAACATGTTGGGGCGGGAGTAGACTACTCAGCGGGCGCTGCACCCGGCACCATCGGTCCTTGTTAGGGTATCCTGACACCGCATGTCCGTGTTGGGTGCGAGTGGGACATGTCTTAGAGCCGCCGGAACGTCCAGGCAGCATTTGCGGAGAGCACCACTAGGCCGCCACACGCCGCCGCCCGTGGCAGACTTCTCTGGGTCACCGACGCAAGGGAACCCGACGCCAGCGGTGAGCTTCACCGACTCCTCCACCAACAACCCAACCTCGTGGAGCTGGACGTTCGGCGATGGCGGCACCTCGACGAACCAGAATCCGAGCCACAGCTACACGAGCGCGGGCAACTACACGGTCAGCCTGACCGCCAGCAATGCCGGCGGCTCCGACACGGAAACGAAGATCAACTACATCTCGGCGACCAGCCTGACGGCCCTGCACTTCCATGACTTCGAGACGAACACCCTAGGCGACTGGACCACCAGTGGGACCGTCGAGTGGTACTCGGGAACCCCGAGGCGCGGCACCCACGGCGTCCGCATAAGCGGATCGGGAACCCCGAATATGCACAAGAGGCAGTCGACCACCGAGTATGAGGACATAAGAGTGTCTTTCTACATCGGCGCCAGCAGTCTCGAGTCCGGCGAGTGGTGTGAAGCCCTCTGGTACGACGGCAGCAACTGGATACAGTTGAAGCGAATCGACGACGGTGATGCCGAAGAGGATGGTCAGCTTCACTACTTCCAGTACGACCTGCCTTCTTCGGCCAACGACAACTTCTACCTCAGGGTGCCCTTCATGCTCCACGCCAGCTCGACCAGCGACTACATGTACGTGGACGACGTGAAGCTGGCAGGAAACGCGCAGTGAGCATCTGATTGGGGGGAGCTCAGCAGAGCCACCTTGTCACGGACAGGCAAAGGAACGCAAAAGTCGCACCAATGACGGTCTAACTGGCTGTATTTGCGCGCACGGCCCCTGCACCCCGGCGAGAACTCCCTGGGGTGTCAGGGGCTGTTGCGTGATGGCACACGGGACCCTCGCAGAGATGCCCAAGGCGATGCCCCCACTGCTCGAACCAAAGGCGAAGGGGCGCCAGTGGGCGGCGCGTCGTGTGGGTCGGCCACAGCAGCTTCCATGGTCACCGGTCCGCGCTAGCCATTTCCATCCCCCAACCGGGCCCGGAACGCAACCCTCCGCGAACTGAGAATCGGTTCTAGGAGGGTTACATTCGGGCAGCCAGTTCTCACGAGTCCCTTCGGTCCCCACTCCGGCCGCTTCCTTCTCCCACTGCGAAATCGCCCTAGAACTCAGCATGTCAAACTGCTGGCCAAATTCGGCGGTCGCGCCCAGTGAGTGAATGTGGGACAATGAGGCCGGCTGATTCCTGCGTCTGCCGCGGATCACGGACAACTCACGCCAGCTCGCCGGCCAAAGGCGCGGGG
>CAZLHI010000086.1:0-6526 GCA_964559435.1 uncultured bacterium
CGCGGGACAACTCGTCGCCCCTTGACAGATGCTATTGCATCTCCTTCTGATGCCACTCCGAACGGTTTCAGGATCGCCTAACAACGACCCCGGGCGTCACAGCCGCTTCCCGCAGCACTTCTTGTACTTCTTCCCGCTTCCGCAGGGGCACGGGGAGTTCCGGCCGTGCTTCGACCTCGCCCTGGGCTCCGGCACGTTCCCCGAGGCGATCGTCTGCCCAGGCGCCGCTCTCGAGGCTAGTAGCTCTCTCCCAAGAGCCTTATGCTCTTCTCTCACGTTCCGGGCCAGCGCCTGCCATTCTTCGTACTCGGGGAAAGAGCCCCCCGTGAGGGCGGCGACGGCAACCAGCCGGTCCCGCATCGAGTTCCGTTCTCTGTGGGGCGGTGTATCCAGGATAAACTCGCGCATCGCGTTGACCGTGCCGGCCGAGTACTGTCTGAGGATCGCATGCCCTATGCCGAACCGGAGGTCCAAATCGTCCTCCACGTTGAAGAGCTGGAGGCACGCCTCGAGGGAAACGTCGGAATGGATATCCTCGAGCGCGCCGACAGCGTAGATGCGGTAGTGCAGCTCCGAATCGGGGTACTGCTGCACAATCGCCTCGACTGCCGAATCGGCTCCCATCCTTGTCAACGCCCGCGCACACTCCTCGTTCGTCCAGTCCCCATCGACGTGGAGCTTCTCGACGAGGAGCGGAACGGCAGCGTCAAGCCGCATCTCGCCCGCGAGCCTGGCGGCAAGCCCCTCCATCCACTTCATGGGATTGCCCGTGTAGCTGTCAATCTCTTCGGAAAGCAGTTCGAGTACCCGGTCCGCGTAGGCGTTGCCATTCCGGGAAATTGCCTCGACGAGATTGTATGCGTGCTCCAGGTTGACCTCGTTGACGTATGCCTTCCTCTTACCCTCATCGCAGAACCGTTCCAGCTGCTTCCAGCAGTATTCAGCGTCGTAGCCGAGGAGTTCGATGCGCTCGGCTACGCGATCCCGCTCCGACGAATGCAGGCCTTCGAGCTCCATGACGCTCGCCTCGTGTCTGGCGAGGAGTCGCGCGTCGGCCGCGGCTATCATCCTCGAGAGATGCATACAATGTAGCGCCTCTTCTGCGCCGTCGGGTTTGCCGGTCTTGGCCAGTTCCCGGACGAGCCACCGGAGCGTCTCTTCGGTCTGAGCGAGGTCGGCCATGACATGCGGGAACTCGAATGCCTCCCCCCACCCCCACTTGTCGACGGCCTGGACGGCCAAGGGCATCACCGTGCGGTCCTCGCTGAGCGAGTCCGCGAAGTAGCCCAGCGCCTCCTGCCGGACGCCCTGATCCGGGTGAAGGATGCCGTTCTTGATGCGCCACTCAGGGAGACGCTGCAGCTTCATGACCTGCCCCCATCTCAATGGTGCCAGCTGTCGCGGTGAAGCATGATCGAAACCAGAATTTCCCTTCGACGAAGTGCCATTCTCTCCTGGGCGCTAGGTGGCGAATGGCCAGAGTGGGATCCGCGCGACGTGATAAGTGCCGCTATGGGCCCACAAGGCCGGCCTTATCAGATGCGACTGACGCGCGGACAGGTATCGACTACGCCAGCTGGCCCCTCCAGATTCCGACCTCTGATGGACATGTGATGCCGCATCACGTGTAGACGGGCTGCAGACCCTCCGCTTCCTCCGGGCGAACGATGCGAAAGACTGGCGTGTTGCACACCCGACAGCGAGCACGAATCGCGACCCGGATGTCTGCCTTCTCGGTTTTCCTATCGTAGTATGGTAAGAGTTCCGCTCTTCTGGGGTAGCGGTAAGGCCGAGCGGCCCGGCAGCGACAGCAGTAGGCCTCTCTCGGGCCCAGCCTGGTTCGTCGGGAGCCATCGCTCCTATAGCGCCGCTTCTCTCTGGGGCGCCCGGGACGCCGCGTCCGCCTGCCGCGGTTATTCCCCTCTGAAACCGCTGTCCCTGCTCTGCAGCGCGTTGGCATGGGCCGTGCACCAAGCGACGCGACTACAGAGTAGTACCGACGCGAGGTCTGATAGGGCGTTCTCGTGGGCAGTGAAGCGGCAATTGGGCCACGGAATCGTGAACCTCACACGTGATGAGATGATCCCTGTTCGATGTCCACGGCGACTGCTATGCGGCTTTGGGTAGTCGGTAGGCTGTGACTCTCGCAGTCGAGAAGAAGCGACGCTCGATGTTGCTGGGGATGCGCTTGGCCTTCCGCTCTGGTGCGCGCCATTCGCCTCCAAAGTGGATCAGATCAGGAACCGCGCCACCTACGGTGCTGTGAGCTCGCCACTGGTTGTAGTACTGCTCGAACTCACCCAGCACCATCCCAAGGTGATCCAGTCCCCTGATCACTGGCACGCGTTTCAGCCATTCATGTTTCAGTGTCAGGATCGCACGCTCGGTGCCGGCGATGGATCCGTGCTTGTTGACGGCGCCGAAGATGCTATCGGTTCTTGTCAAGCGGCTTGGGATGCCAGATGGCGGTGCGCTCGACGTTTTGCTTCGTGGTCCGGATCAAAGGGCCGGCCTGTCTTGAGTACCGCGAAGATGATCCGGAGCAGCTTCGTCATACAGGCAATGATGGCGGCCTTGGGGCGTTTGCCCTCTGCCAGTTTCCGTTGGTAGTAGGCCTGCAGGACGCGGTTGCGATGGAGCGCGGCAACCGTCCCCATGTAGAGGGCCTGTCGCAGTTGCGGCGAACCACACTTTGAGAGCCTGACTTTCCCGGCGAAGCGACCTGACTGGCGCAGGCGCGGATTGAGGCCAGCAAAGGCTGTGGCCTGGGTATCGGTGGCCAATTGCTGGACGGGTAACTCCGACAGCACGGTCGCGACTGTGCTGTCACCCAAGCCGGTGATGGTGAATAGTAGGTGTCCCTCTACCTGCCTGCCGATCTCTGTCTCCAGGGCCGTCAGGCTTCGCCGCAGTTGCCGGATGACCGCCACTAGCTGTCGAACCACGTGTACCGGTCACGTTGCCCTAAAACCGGTCTAGTCTTGCGCTGACGGCTGTTCCTGCTGTACCGTGGGTTTCCTATCTCTCTGGAGGATGAACCCGCGTGGAAGCAGCTGGGACTTCGATCTGTCTGGTGATGAAGGCCGTCCTACTAAGTGCCCGATGGGCGGGGCGGAGTCGGCGGCTGGGCCTGGAGCAAGCCGCAAAGGCTTCGGGTGATGTCGCGGAGGTGCACGCCGAGAACGCCATGCTCTGGGACACCGTCGAGTTCCTGATTAAGCGGCTCGCCTGCGCGGAACGGCGTCTGAAGGCGGCTAACATCCGAACGCCCTACTCCCTGGCAGAGCGACTACACATTCTGTGGTGCGTGGAGTACTTCGGTATCCCGCGTCGGCGGATTCCTGAGTACCTTGGAGTGGCTCGTTCCACCGTGTGGCGGTGGCTGCGACGTCTCCAGGATGGCATTGGGCTCTGTGGCCGCAGATGCCAGGCATCGATGCACCGCACCGCTGAGCAGTTGGAGCGGCTGGTCTGGGCGATCCGCGACCTGAACCCCAAGTGGGGCCGACGCCGGATTGCCATGGTCCTGGGAACCCTGGGCATCTTCTTGGCGGCCTCTACGGTGCGCAACATCCTGCTGCGACCTCGACCACGACCCGCAGGCGCGCCCGCTGCTGCGGCTCGAGAGCCTGAAGAGAAGAAGCCGCGGGAGATCGTCGCCCACTATCCGAATTACGTGTGGAGCGTGGATCGCACCCGAGTGTGGCGGTGGCGCATCTGGCCCACCTGGGTATTGGTGGCGATCGATCACTTCTCGCGTAGGGTCGTCGCGGCCGGGCCTCTGGAAGGACCTAATGCAGCCTGGGTCGTGGAGGTGCTCGAGCAGGCCTTCTCCCAGCATGGCAGCCCCAAGCATATCATCACCGATCAAGAGGGCATCTTCACCTGCGGCCCATTCCGTGACCTGCTCCGACAGTGGAAGGTGAAGCAGCGGTTCGGCGCGGTGGGCAAGCACGGCTCCATCGCCGTGACGGAGCGCGTCACCCGGACGATGAAGGGCGAATGGCTCCGTCGCGTACCGGTGATCAAGGGACTGGATCACTTGCAGGCGCTGCTGGCGGACTTCACCTGCTACTACAACTCGTGGCGCCCGCACATGACCTTGGATGGCGCTGTACCAGAGCTCATCCACGCCGGACAGCACTGGCGGAAGCCGCCAAGGACGGCCAAGGCCATTCCGGCTCGCATCCAGCGGCAATTCTTCCCCGAGACTCGCGTCACTGCGTTCCGACTCGCGAAGGCCGCCTAACTGAGTCCACCGGCTGGCATCCTTCTCTCACTCGCGTCCGGAGACGCAATGCACGCGCACGGCCTCTGAGCCCGTTTGTGCAGATGACGCAGCTCGGCAGCGGTCTCACGTCGAGGAAAGTCAGCACCGACACAGGATCACATGCACTCTCCGGCGAAGACGCGGAGCGGTATCAGACCAACTTGACCACTTCAGGTGGAATGACGATCTGTCAGCAGTTCTCCGCTGCGGAGCTGCGGAGAACGAGGCGACTGCTTCCGCCAGCCTTATAGCCGACACGGTGAGACTCGATAGCGAATCGACATGAGCACTGCCCTCCGCGCCTTCCACATCATGGCCAAGCCGACCGGCGCGGTCTGTAATCTGGCCTGTGACTACTGCTTCTTCCTCGCCAAGCAGCAGCTGTATCCCGGAAGCCGGTTCCGGATGAGCGACGAGGTGCTGGATAGCTACATTCGTCAGCTCCTCGAAGCACACCAGGTGCCACAGGTCACTATCGCATGGCAGGGAGGCGAGCCAACCCTGATGGGGCTCGACTTCTTTCGCCGGGCGCAGCGGCATATTGAGAGGTACCGTAAGCCCAACACGACTATCGAGTCGACGATCCAGACGAATGGCGTGCTCCTCGACGACGAGTGGTGTGAGTTCCTCCGCAAGAACAGCTTCCTGGTGGGCATCAGCATCGACGGGCCGCGGGAGATGCACGACGCGTACCGTCACGACAAGGGCGGCAAGCCCGTCTTCGACCGCGTGATGCGGGGCCTGCGGCTACTCCAGAAGCACAAGGTCGAGTTCAACGTCCTCGCCACCATTCACGCCGCGAATGGCGACCACGGTCTGGAGGTCTATCGCTTCTTCCGCGACGAGGCGGAGGCGCAGTACCTCCAGTTCATCCCCATCGTCGAGCGAGACAATGACACCGGCTTCCAGGAGGGCAACGCGCTCACCGACCGCTCGGTGACGCCGGGGCAATATGGGCGCTTCCTCATCTCGATCTTCGACGAGTGGGTACGGAGAGATGTCGGGCAGATGTTCGTGCAGACTTTCGACGGGGTGCTCGCCTCCTATGTTCGCGGCCGCTCCACACTGTGCGTCCTCAGCCCGACCTGCGGCGAGGGGGCGGCCCTGGAGCACAACGGCGATCTCTACTCCTGCGACCACTTCGTCGAGCCCAGGCACCTGCTGGGCAATATCCTCGAAACGCCCCTGGCCGAGCTCATGGGCTCGGAGAAGCAGCGCAAGTTCGGCCGAGACAAGCAGGACACGCTGCGATTGTCACATTGGTTTGGGACGCCTGTCAAGGGACGGAGAGGGCACAGTTCCATCGCATGGATGACACGGCCTTGGCGGGATTGGGACTCCGCTGGTATCAGCACGCTTCGGGTTCCTGAGGAGAGCAAGGCGCGGGCGCGTTCGCGGGCTACAGCCGAGAAGAAGATGCCGCGACGAGACGCAAAGCCAAGTCCGGTCAGGCCGCCAGCCGGTAGGCGGTGATGCGAACGTCCGGGAAGAAGCGGCGCTGGATGTTCCGCGGCAGTGCTTTGGCCGAGCGATCAGGCCTCTCCCAGGGATCACCCCGGTGAATCGCGCTCGGCCTCGCACCCCCCAGCCTCATATGTCCCCGGTAGTCGTTGTACCAGAGCTCGAAGTCTGCCAGCAAGTGTGCTAGGTGATCCAGTTCCCGGATGACGGGAACGCGACTCAACCACTCATACTTGAGCGTCCAGATCACCCGCTCGGTCACCGCGATAGAGCCATGCTTGCCCACCGCGCCGAACCGCTGCTTGACATGCCATTGCCTCAGCAGTCCGCGGAAGGCATCTGAGATGAAGACGCCTTCCTGATCCGTGATCATGTGCTTGGGGGGACCGTACCGCCGGAACGCCTCCTCCAGTGCCCCTATCACCCACCCAGCATTGGCACCCTCCAGAAGGCATACCGTGGTCGCCCTGCGGGAGAAGTGATCCACCGCCACCAACACCCAGGTCGGCCAGACGCCCCAGCGCCACACCCGCGTCCGGTCCACACTCCAGACGTGATTGGGGCAGCGGGAAACGATCTCGTGGGGCATCTCGGGATCCGTCGCCGCCCTCGCTGCGGCAGGTGCGCTCCTCGGTGTGGGACGCACCAGCACGTTCCTGACGGTGGAGGCAGCCACGAACACCCCGAGCGTCCACAGGATGATAGCGATGCGGTGCCGACCGAAGTGTGGATTCGCCTCAAAGATCTCCCAGATCATCTCAGCGATCTCCCGGGGAGTCTTCCTGGGACTCTCTT
>CAZLHI010000087.1:0-6417 GCA_964559435.1 uncultured bacterium
ACATCTCCCGCCAACTCCCGCAAGCCGCCTGACCAACGCTAAGCGGTCACACCCGCACGAAGGTGATGCGGCTACCAGTGCGCTCCCCCGATCTGAACGGCTATGCGGAACGCTGGATCCGCAGCCTACAACAGGAGTGCCTGGATCGGATCGTTGTCCTCAACGAAGCGCATCTGCGCTGGATGCTGGCTGAATACATCCGCTACTACAACGAACGCCGGCCCCATCAATCGCTGCAACATCTGCCGCCGGAGGCCCCCGACGCCTATCCCTGCGAGGGCGCGATCATTGCCCGCCCGGTGCTCGGGGGACTCATCAACGACTACTGCCGTCTCGCTGCCTGACAAAGTCCCGGGTCCGCCACACCCTCTGGGGCTGCCGCTGCGCGCCTGCCCTGTCCTTCTGGCGGTCATCAAAACAGGCCTTGCCCACGCGCGAACCCTCCGAGACAGCACCAACTAGCCGTACCAGAGCGCAAGTCCGCCTCTGAACCTGCCGAATTCATCCCCGGATGAGTTTCGGAACACTTCGCTCCGTGGCCGCCGCCCCGAGCAGTGGCGCGCCTGGCAGAGCCTTCTGCTCCTCGCTGCCATGGACAATGCCTGGGTGCGAGCTGCCGACCATGCCATGAATCGACTGCGCCAAAGCGAATCCGACGCAGGTTCACTTCAGCCAGTGCGGAAACGAACCCCAGATGAGTTGTGGGACACTACGGAGTTCCCCCGCATTGAACGAAGATCTCAGCGGTAGTGTTCGCGCAGCTCGCCGTGGTAGGGCAGACTGAAGATCTCATCTATCAAGTCCTCAGCCTGCTTCTGCGAGGTTATCCACTTGTCCGTCATCACCAGATGTGTGAGGAGATTGCGGCTTCCCTTCTGGTACGCCTCCAGCTCGATCTCCACCGGCGCGACCCGATCTCGTAGGAGGTGGGCGAGAATCGCTCTGGGCAGGCCGTCGGTCTTGATCCCCTGCACGCCGCGCCGGCTTATGAGTGTTGGGATCTCCACCTCGAAGTCGCGGGGAACGCCGGCGACAAACTCGTTAGTGTTCTGGATGTTGGTGATGAAAGTCCGGGGGATGTCACAGGCGATGGACTCGATGATCAGGACCTGCAGTCCGTGACCTTCGTGACCTTCGTATGCCCTCACGTATTGGTGAGACTCATCCTGCACCAGTCGCTTGAACTTCTCCGGTGCCTTCCGTACCTCCTCCGCGTATTCGTACCACCACTCCCGGGAATCGGTTCTCCAACGCTTCTCCACCTCTTCGCTGCTGTGGTACCACCAAGGCCAGGAGGCGCCGGTGATGCTGGCGGAATCTCCGATGGGAATCGCCCCTAGCTTCCGATAGAGATCCATCTTCTTCATCCCCATCTCGCCCTCTGGACGCTTCTTCCAGTAGCTCTCCGCCTCCGTTTCCAGCCACTGGTCAATCATCGGGAAGACATCCTGGCCCCTGTGATACATCTTCGTCAGCCAGATGAAATGATTGACGCCAGGGACCTCATAGGTGACATGCTCTCTCTCCAGTCCCAGCACCGCCGCTATCCCATACACTGCAGCATCGGCGCCGCAGAGCCCCACCATTCGCAGATCCGGATACTTGCGGGTGAGGAAGGTAGTGCCAGCCAGGACGGGATTGGATATGAGCAGGAGCCAGGCATCAGGACAGAGCTCGAGCATATCCTGTGCGATCCCCTCGAAGAGCCGCAGTTGGTAGTAGTTGAGCCAGAAGGGCTCGTCATAGAGGATGTGGTAGCTGCCGCCCCACTTCACGCCATGCTTCTCAGCTATCGTCCATCCTTCCTTGAGTCGCCGCGGGCCATCCACCAGCGCAGTGTTGATGACGAAGTCTGCTCCTTTCAAGGCTTCCCGGCGGTCAAGGGTCTTCTCGAACTTGATATCGACTCCCATCTGGTCGACAAAGCGGTTGCAGATAACATGCGCGTCGTTGAGCCGATCTTCGTCGATATCCATGACGCTGATGGCACTGCCATGCAGATTGTGCGTGTGGCAGATGGCGTTCACCTGACTCAACGTGAACCCGCCGCTGCCGGCGCCGATGAAGGCGATCTTGACCTGTGCCACTCTTGTGCCTCCTGCCGAGTTGATGCGAGTTGCCCCGCTGGAATGGAGCTGGCTACGCTCCCCATCCTTGCCTGCGAGGGCTGCGACTAGTTGTCGGGCCCCTTAGCTACGCGGCGGCCTGTTCTGCTTCTTCCCTGGCGATCTGAGTCCAACGATCCACACGGCATGGATCGCCCCTGATGTTATCCGCAGTGTCAACAATGAACTCAATCACGCAGCCGTACTCCTTCGCCAATGCGATGGTCGCGCGGATGCTCTCTCGTATCGCGTCCTCATCAAACACGTCGGAGGCAAACACCATCGGGTCAGACTTGCATTCGAATACGTGGTTGGGGCCGAGTTCCTCCGCGCTAATGCGCTTGTCCGCCCAACGGCTGATGGAGACTTTACGCAGGTTCGGTACCAGCCGCTTCAACAGAGGGATCTTCTGGTGCAGCGGCTCGCAGCAACCGTAGTAGGTCAGTCCGAAACGCTTCATGATCGGGACCTGGTACCGCAGGACGAACTCCTCATGCATCGCCGGCGAAACCGGCGCCATGGTCTGGGAGTCGGCGAACCCCCAGAGATCCTTCAGCCGCACGTGTCCGTTAAAATCCGGCGAGGGAAGCTCGTCAGTGAGGCCCGAGCCTCCCGAGCCGACGGAGCCGTCGGCGTTGTTCAGCGAGAGCAGCCCCTGAGATTCCGCCGACTCCAATTCCGCGATTCTACCCTCCATCAGGCGCCGCATACCTTCGTGAACCATATCAGGGTCTTCGGCCATGTCCAGGAGGGTCTGGTTCAGACCCCGGAGGGCGGTCCACTCATCAATCAAGCCAGCGTAAGAGCGGCAGCCACCGTGTACGCGCACCTGCAGGATGTCTCCGAAGAGATCCTGATAGAACTCGAACTCGCGCTGAGTGGCTTCCGCGTCATATTCGACGGTTGGGACTTTGATGAGGTCCAAATCGCTGCGAGCCTTTATCGGCGGGTCCCAGACGTATGAGCCTCTCGCCTCCTGTGGATGAATGTATTTCGGACCGATGCCCCAACCACATGAGCGGATCACCCGGGGCACGGAGTAAGTGTCATCGTTGACCTCATCGTCGGCGAAATGCTCCGCGGAATAGATCCTCCTGCGCAAGGCATACTCGATCTCCCGCGCCTTCTCGTCTTCGCACTGCAACACACTTTCCGGCACTAGCACATCCCACGCGGACTCAGGATCGCAGAACACTGTGGGTCGGATCGGCTTCAGCGCGTTGATCGCATAGCATACCCTACGCTTCTCCTCCTGGATGGGCCACGCTGCAATCTCAGCGATCCTTCTCGCAAGTCCACGGACGATCTCTCTGTCACGCGCGTTCATATGTGCACCTCGTGGCCGAGGAATCTCCTAACTGCCCTCAGCATAGTGTCCCAGAACTAATCTGAGGCACTCAGGAAGCTCCGTGCCTCGGTTCCGTGCATCCTCGGGGTTGACTTCTCGTCGCCGGTACAGCATCCTCCCGGTCATGTTCTGGTACGTGATGCTGCTGTTGTTCTCTCCTCTCTACCTGCTGTTCGGGCTGGTGCTGCGCGGTGAGCAAGCACGCGTGGTGCTGGCGCTCCATCATCAGGTACTAATCCTGCAGCGCCAGCTGGGGAAGCGACCCTCGTTGGTGTCCAGCGAGCGGCTCGCCCTCGTGCTGTCCAGTATCCTGCTGGGCAGGCAGAAGCTGAGAGAGGCGTTGCTGGTGGTGAGGCCGGAGACGCTGGTGGGATGGCATCGGGCACTCGTGCGGAGACACTGGAGGTTGCTGTCGAAGAGGAAGCCAGGCCGTCCCTCTGCGATCACCCCGGAGATGGCGCAGTGGGTGCTACGGATCGCCCGGGAGAACACCTGGATGGGCTACGGCAAGATCGCCGGGGAGATGCGGAAGTTGGGGTTCGGGCGCTTCGGTCGCAGCAGCGTGGCCCGTGTCCTGAGGAAGTACGGACTGACTCCCGAACGCCGCCACCGCGCCGGCATGGGCTGGCTGGCGTTCCTCGCGCACTACGGGCGGTTCATCTGGGCCAGTGACTTCTGCACGGTTACCACGGCAGCACTGCGGACCTACTACCTGGTCTTCTTCCTGGAGATCGGGACCCGGCGGATCATCCACTGGAACGTCTGCACCTCGCCTGACGAGGCTTGGGTCGCCCAGCAGTTCCGGAACTTGTCAGTGGTCAGCGATGACCTCCCGCGGTATCTGATCCACGACCGGGACAGCAAGTACACCCTCCACGCTGACTCCCTGCTGGAAGACGCGGGCACGAAGGTGATCCGCCTGCCGGCGCGTTCCCCCGATCTGAACGGTTACGCCGAACGCTGGATACGCAGCCTGCGGCAGGAGTGTCTGGATCGGATCATCATCCTCAACGAAGCCCATCTGTGTTGGGTGCTTGCTGAGTACATCCGCTACTACAACCAGCGCCGACCCCATCAGTCCCTGCGGCATCTGCCGCCAGAGGCCCCTGACGCCTATCCCTGTGAAGGCAAGATCGCAGCCCGCCCGGTGCTGGGCGGCCTGATCAGCGACTATCACCGACTCGCCGCCTGAACCGCGCGGTCTCCGTGGCCGCCGCCCCGAGCAGTGGCGCGCCTGGCAGAGCCTTCTGCTCCTCGCTGCCATGGACAATGCCTGGGTGCGAGCTGCCGACCATGCCATGAATCGACTGCGCCAAAGCGAATCCGACGCAGGTTCACTTCAGCCAGTGCGGAAACGAACCCCAGATGAGTTGTGGGACACTACGGCCGCGCACGAGCCGGCCACGCGTCCGGATGAAGTGGTCAAGTTGGCCTGATACCGCTGCGCGTCTTCCCTGCAGAGTGCATGTGATCCTGTATGGGTGCTGACCTTCTCCGACGGTAAACCGCTGCCGAGCTGCGTCGTCTGCACAAACGGGCTCAGAGGCCGTGCGCGTGCATCGCGTTGCCGGAGGCGAGTAAAGGAAGGATGCCAGCCAGTAGACTTAGTTAGGCGGCCTTCGCGAGTCGGAAGGCAGTGACGCGGGTCTCGGGGAAGAATCGCCGCTCGATGCGAGCCGGAATGGCCTTCGCCGTCCGCGGCGGCGGCTGCCACTCCTGTCCGAAGTGGATGAGCTCTGGCACAGCACCCTCCAGGGCCATGTGCGGCCGCCAGCAGTTGTAGTAGCAGGCGAAGTCACCCAGCAGCGCCTGCAAGCAATCCAGCCCCTTGATCAGCGACACGCGACGCAGCCATTCCGCCTTCATCGTCCGGATCACGCGTTCGGTCACCGCAATGGACCCATGCTTGCCCACCGCACCGAATCGCTGCTTGGCATTCCATCGTCTCAGCAGCTCCGCGAACACGGAGCTGACGAAGAAGCCCTCTTGGTCGGTGATGATGTGCTTGGGCGGTCCATAGCGCAGGAACGCATCTTCGAGAGCATCCATCACCCCGCCTGCATTGGGCCCCTCCAGGGCACAGCAGGCGAGGACCCTACGCGAGAAGTGATCGATCGCCACCAATACCCAGGTGGGCCAGATGCGCCAGCGCCACACCCGGGTGCGATCCATGCTCCATACGTGACTGGGATAACGGGCCACGATCTGGCGTGGCTTGCTCTGTTCAGGCTTTCCGGCCGCAGCAGCGGGCGCGCCCTCCAGTCGTGGTCGAGGTCGCAGCAGGATGTTGCGCACCGTAGATGCCGCCAGGAAGATGCCCAGCGTTCCCAGCACAAGGGCGATGCGACGACGTCCCCACTCTGTATTGAGCTCATGGAGCTCCCAGACCAGCTGCTCCAGCTCCTCCGAAGTCCGGCGCGTGGAGAGGCGGCATTTGTGCCCACAGAGCCCAATGCCATCCTGCAAGCGTCGCAGCCACCGCCACACGGTGGAGCGCGCCACGCCAAGACACTTCGGGATCTGTCGCCGCGGGATGCCGAAGTACTCGATGCACCACAGGATATGTAGCCGCTCTGCCGGAGAATACGACCTGCGGATGTGAGCAGCCTTGAGGCGCCGTTCCGCACAGGCCAGTCGTTCCGTCAGGAACTCCACGGCATCTCGGAGGGTGACGTTCTCCGCCAGCAGCTCCGCGCTATCACCGGACGCCCCTGCCGCCTGCTCCAGTCCCAGCTGGCGTGTCCGGCCCGCCCACCGGGCACTCAGCAGCACGGCCTTCATCACCAGACAAACAGAAGTCCCAGCTGCCTGCACGTGGGTTCATCCTCCAGCGAAATGGAGTGCCCACGATACAGCAGAGAGTCCGTCACAGCAAGGCTAGAACGGTTCTACGGCGAAGTGACCACTTCAGCTGGCATCACCGTAGTGCAGGGCGCGGGCACAGGCCGCCTCCAACCGCGCCGG
>CAZLHI010000088.1:0-6404 GCA_964559435.1 uncultured bacterium
GGTGACCGGCTGAAGCACCAGCGGCATCTCCGGGCGGATTCCCTTGATGATCCGGCAGGCGGTCTCGATTTCCTCCGGCTCGCAGGCGGCCGTGACGACGGCCTTGGCGAAGTCGAGCCGGCTCGGGTCCTCCACCGCGACGAGCCCGAGCAGGAAGCGCTCGTGCATCCCCCAGATCGGGGCCTTGCCCGTTGACGAAGGCAGCTTGATGTCCGCGCACACCGCGTCGAGGTGGGGCAGCAGCCGCACGAGGTCGTCGGCGAGGGTGCCGTTGGTCTCCAGGTAGGCGCCCAGCCCGAGGTCCCCGAGCATGGGAAGGAGTTCGAGCAGGACATCCGTATGCAGCAGCGGCTCGCCGCCGGTGAGCGCAGCCGAATGATGGAGGCCCGGCTGCGGCCGGACGAGCCGGCCGACCGCCCCCGCGATATCCCCCACCGAAAGGGGATTCGGCCGCTCCTCGAAGTCCTGCGCGCCTGCGGTCCGCTCGACGCGGCAGACCGCGGCCTCGCTTCTGGCGGCCGGGGTGTCGCAGTAGGCGCAGTCCAGATTGCACCCGCAGAAGCGAAGGAAGACCTGCCGCTCGCCAACCAGCAGCCCTTCGCCCTGCACCGATGAGAAGATCTCGTAGAGGGCCGCGCTCACGAGGGAGGAGATTAGCTGGGCGAGAGGCTGCCTCCTGCCATTGCTCCTAACGGCCTGCGGGAGCCTGGCTGGAGGTAAGTTCCTGCGCTGGATGTCTCGAGCAGGGGCCGGGAAAGAAGGAAGGGCCCTCAGGCCGGCGGGCCCGCGCTGGCCTTGGGTGGAACGAGCTTGAACCGGATCACGACTTCCGTGCCGCGCCCACGCAGGAGGGAGACCGTTCCCCCGACCTGATCGGACAGCCCTTTGACGAGCTGAAGCCCGAGCGTGTCTGGCTGTTCGATTGCGACATCGTCGGGCATACCGACGCCATCGTCCTTGACTCTGACGGCTACCATCTGATCGGGAAGGTCCTCGAGCGTCACTACGATCGTGCCCTCTTGTCTGCCTGGGAAGGCGTGCTGGTAGGCATTGGTGATCAACTCGTTGATGATGAGGCCGCACGGAACGGCTTGGGCGAGGGTCAGACGGAGCCCGGAGGTGGCGACGAGCAGACGGATGTCCCTGCCTTCACCTGCGTAGACGTCGGCCAGACGGTCCGCCAGGCGGTGAACGTGGCGCCGCATGTCGATCCGGTCGAGCCGCTCGGCGCGGTAGAGGTCTGAGTGGATGAGGCCCATGGTGAACACCCTCCCGCCGGCCTCGCGGAGCACGGCGGCCGCCTCCTGGCTGTCGGTGCGCTGGCAGCTTAGCTCGAGGAGAGATCCGATGATCTGGAGGTTGTTCCTGACCCGGTGGTGGGTCTCCGCCAGGAGCACTTCCTTCTCCGCCAAGGCCTGCCTGAGCCGGCGCTCCGCTCGATCGCGCCAGGTGACATCGATGCCGGTGGCGACCACGAAGCTGACCTGATCATCGGAGCCGGCGAGTGCCGCGTTCCGCCAGGCGACGTGGCGGCGACTGCCGTCCTTCGCCAGCAGGTCACCCTCGTACTCGCTCGAGCGGCGTTCCCCTGTCACATCTGCGAAGGCGGCCTCGGCCGACTCCAGGTGCCCTGGCGGTAGGACGGGGACCTGCGACCAGTGCTTCCCTTTCACCTCATCAAAGCGGTAACCTGTGGCATCCTCACAGGCGCGGTTGAAGCGGACGATTCTGCCCCCGGCATCGAGCACCACCACCAGCGCTCCCGCGGTGGACAGCACGGCCGACACGAAGTCGCTCTCGGTCTTCAGCGCCTGCTCGCTCTGCTTGAGGTCGCGGAAGAGGAGCGCGTAGGGATCGGCCAAGCCGATCTGGAGGACAGCCAGGTAGATGAAATAGAAGGAGATGATCTTGAAGTAGTGCCCGATCAGGTTGAAGAGGCCGTATACGTCGGTGTAGAGGGTGAAGGCCAGCTCTGAGGCGATCGTCAGCAGGATCGATATGATCAACAGCCGCAGCACGGCCGGATCGAAGCTGCTGCGCTTCCACAGCAGCGTGCCGACCGAGCCCAGCAGGATCAGCGATATCACGTACTCGCTGATTTTCTTGAAGGGAGTGAGGCCGACGCCCTCGACGAAGCAGACCGGGAAGCCACCCCAGAGGAAGATCGACGGTAGGATGAGGGCGAATACCGCGGCGTAGGCGAGGACGATGAGGTCGGCTCTGAGCCGCCGTCCGACGAAGAAAGGCGCTGCCAGCAGCGACAGGCCCTCCACATAGCGCGTACAGACCCAGAGCTGAGCCGCGAGGTTGCCGCTTGCGCCCGCGAGCACTCCCATTCCTTTGTAGGCGACCGTATGTACGAGGTCCAGTGAGCTGACGCACAGGTATGCGACCCCCAGGAAGACGAGGTAGGAGTTGAGAGTGAAGCGCCGCGAGTTCCAGGCGAGAATGAAGATGCCACAGCCGACAATGATGCTGAACCCTTCGGCAAGCGCGTGGAACAGCAGGTAGCTCTGGAGTCTGGTGAGGTAGAGCCCGCCGAGCACGGCCAGCCCGAGCAGGGCCGACAGGACGTAACGGCCGGGCTTCGCTGAAGGCCGGTCCGAGACGGCCCCTATGCCCGGGGCAGGCCCGGGCGGCTCCGGGGGCCGCTCGGCCTGTTCTGTATTCGCCGGGTGGCGTGCCATCTTCGGGTTGCCCCTTCTACCGCAAGCCGTCTCTTCCTACTTGCCGATGGGCCAGAACAGTGGCAAAGACCCCTGCCATATGTTGAAGCTTCGGCAGCGCCGCGCGGTCCGTCGCCTCGTTTCGATGGCAGGCGGCCGCGCACGCCGAGGACAACATCCTTCGCGAGGATGGCTAGCCGACCGGCTTCACCTTGCCGGCGGCCTGCGCGGCGCTCTCGATCTCGCGCTTGTAGGCGGCCAGCAGCTTCCCGGCGAACTCCCGCGGCGACAGGCCCAGCTCCTCCAGCCCGATGGCCGGCACCGGCGCGCCCTCGCCGCGGACGTTGAAGCCGGAGTGAATCAGCCCGAAGTTGGGCGAGGCAGTCGCGACCGAGACCGATAGCTTCCTCTCTCGCAGGTAGAGATCATCGCCCTTGCGCTCGATCAGCGGTTCGCCGAGGCGGGCGTTGATGATCTCGCCGGCGACCGCCATGAGGAGCCGCTGGCGTGCCGTGATATGGCCCAGGTCGAGGCCGGGGTGCTCGACGATGAGGTGGACCATGCGGGGGCTGCTGATCCGGGCGCCCGCCTCCAGGTCGGCCGTATCGACCATGTGCTCGGGATGGATGTCACAGGGGCCGAGGAAGGCGACGGCCACGTCGCCGCCGTGCAGGCCGGCTGTTTCGTTGATCCAGCCGGAGCGGAGCTGCGCGCCGGTGTATGTCATGTCCTCTTCCAGCAGCCGTGTCTTCACTGGCGGGTCCCTGCGGCAACCAGCCGAAGGATGCGGTGCCTGAGGGTGTCGGAGATGTAGACGCTCCCCTTGGGATCGACCGCGACCGAGCTTGGGCCGGCGAGGTCGATCTTGGCGCTGGGGGTTTCGGGGAAGCAGCACACGACCTCGCCCTCTGGGGTGAACTTCTGCACGCGGTCGTTGCCCGCGTCGGCCGCCCACAGCCCGCCGTCGAGGTCGAGCGCGAGGCCTCGGGGCTCCGACAACTCCCCTGGGCGCGGGCCGGGCCGGCCGATGGTCGCGTCATAGCGACCTTCGGGAGTGAGCCGCAGCACGCGATTGTGAAGCGTGTCGGAGACATAGATCCGCCCGAGCGAGTCCACCGCCACGCCCTGGGGGTGGCCGAGCGACAGTGCGGGGGTCGGGCCGTGGTAGTCGATCTGCCAGCGGCCGGTTGCGCTGTAGCAGGTGACGCGGTTGTTGTCGCTGTCGGCCACGTAGATGTGGTGGAAGTTGTCGAGGCAGACGGCGGTCGGGGAGGCGAAGCGGGGATGCTCGACCTCCGGGCCGCCGATGGCGAAGAACCACTGTCCCCGCGGGCCGAACTTCTGCAGGCGGTTCGCGCCCTGCTCCACGATGTAGATGGAGCCGGTGTGGTCAACCGCGACGCCCCGCGGACAGAGGAGCAGACCATGGCCGCCCAGCCCGTACACCTCGCCGTAGGGGGTGATCTTCTGAATGCGGTGGTTCTGCGCGTCGGCGACGTAGAGGTTGCTCTCGGAATCGACCGCGATCCCGCTCGGGCTGTTGAACTGGCCCAGCGCCGCGCCGAAGGAGCCGATCGTCTCGGCCACCCGAAAAGACACCCGCGCCACCGGCTCGACGACGGGCTCCTCGGTCACAACAGTGGGCCGGCGCACGCGGCCGCTGATCTCGAGATATCGGAAGCGGCCTTCGCTCACATCAGATTACTTCGCCGCCTCCGGGTTGGGTTCCCGCCTGCGGATCATGAAGGTGTGCTGACGTATGTGTCAGAGGCTGGTCCGCTGCTTCGCTGGGAGCGACGCTATGCCGAGCCAGCGCTCTTCACCGGGCGCCACGCAAGAGAGAGTCAGTCTGCTTCCTCGGTGGGAACGATCCGCCGGCCCCAGATGCCCGGCGCCACCCAGTCGATGCGGTCCTCCAGCTCGTGGTCCCGGCCCTCCAGCTCGACATCGGCCAGGCCGTGCTTGGAGGCCGGCCGGGCGCGGCCCTTCGCCCAGCGGCGCACCATCCCGATGTCCTCCCGCATGGTGATCGAAAGCGGAACCGTCTGCTTCAGCGCGGTCACGATGTCTTCGGTGGTTAGCTCTCGGTCTTGCTCGAAGGCCGCGTAGAGCGCGGAGATGACGGCCTGCTCGATCTCGGCGCCGGAGAAGCCGGCCGACTCGTTGGCGAGTGCATCCAGGTCGAAGTCGTCGAGGCTGCGGCCGCGCTTTCTCAGATGGATGGCGAAGATCTCCCGCCGCTCCTGCTCCGCGGGCAGGTCGACGAAGAAGATCTCGTCGAAGCGCCCCTTACGCAGAAGCTCCGGCGGCAGCGCGCTGATCTCGTTCGCGGTCGCCACCACGAACACCGGCCGCGTCTTCTCCTGCATCCACGTGTTCAGGGTGGCGAAGACCCGGGCCGTCACCCCCGAGTCCGCATAGCCGGAGGACTGTATGCCGGCCAATCCCTTCTCGATCTCGTCCAGCCAGAGCACACATGGCGAAACGATCTCTGCCATCCTGATCGCCCGGCGCATGTTCTCCTCGGAGGAGCCGACGAGCCCGGCGAAGATGCGGCCGACGTCGAGCCGCAGCAGCGGCAGCCGCCATAGATGCGCCACCGCCTTCGCGGTGAGGCTCTTGCCGCATCCCTGCACCCCGAGCAAGAGAATCCCGCGGGGTGAGGGCAGGCCGAACTTCTGCGCCTTCTCGGTGAACGCGAGCGCGCGGTTCTGAAGCCACGCCTTCAATATCTCCAGCCCGCCGATGTCGCCGAACTGGTCCCGCGACTGGAAGTATTCGAGCACGCCCGACTTGCGGATGAGCTGCTGCTTCTCCGCCACGATCAGACCGACGTCGAACTCGCCCTTCTCCACAATGCACTTCGCGAAGACGTTCTCGGCCTCCGTCAGGGTGAGGCCGAGCGCCGCCTTGAGGATGTGCTCCCGATGCTCCGCCGTGAGGTTGACGTCCACTCCCTCCTGGCCGCGCACCGAGTCCACGGCACGGGTGAGCAGGCCGTCCAGCTCCCGCAGGCCGGGCAGGTCGTAGTCGATGACGGTGACGTCCTTCTGAAGCTCGTCCGGGAGCTGGAGCACAGGCGACAGCAGGACCACCGTCGCGTAGGCGGTGTGGAGCGCGTCGGCCAGGTCGCGGAGCTTGCGGATGACGGCGCTGGCGTGCGGGTAGTTGTTGTTGAGGAAGACGTGGAAGTCCTTGAGCACGTAGACGGCCGGCTCGCGGGTGCTGCGGATCTGGTCGAGCACGTGGATGGGATCGCGGGTGCGGCTGTCAACGGAAACCCCGCCCAGGGGCCGGGTGCCGTCCTTGAGGCCCATCGTCTCCGACCAGGTGTAGAAGTTCTTCTCCTGGCCCACCACGATCTCGCGCAGGGCCGCCAGCACCCGCCGCTCCTCCCAGGACACGACATAGAGCAGCGAGTACCTGGCGCGAATGAGCACGTCGATATCGCGCATCTGCTGATCCATGGGAGCCTAGCCGCACCCACCGGCGCGCACGCGCCCAGCACTACCGCGCATCCGCCGATCCATCAGACAGAGCCGCCCTCCCGGGCGCGAATCAACAACTCAATCTTTCCCCGCACCGAACTACCGTAACCCCTATCATACCCCCCAGACACGGGAACTGGCAACCAGGCCCTGCGAGCCATCCTTCAGGTCGCTGCGCCTCACACGGGGGCCCGCTGTCTTGGGCCGTGGGGAGGGGGAAGAATCGAGGGGGGAGGAGTCCCTAGGCCGG
>CAZLHI010000089.1:0-473 GCA_964559435.1 uncultured bacterium
CCAATCGTGCACTGCTGGCCATGCGTCGCGTGGTCGCGCTCCAGCCTCTCCTCTCCTGCTACCAACCGCCAGCAAAGGCGTGGTATAATGCAGCGTCAGGTACTGCGGAGGGGGACACCCATGAATCAGTCAGACGCGAGAGGAAAGTGCGCTGCCGCCCGCGCCTGGTGGTGGGCGGCCCTTGTGCTCGCCGCGCTCGTGCTCAGCGCCGCGCCGCGCTGCGGAAGCGGGCCGGCCGCGGCGACCGCGCCTACGTCTTACGAAGAGGCGATGGCGCTGGTCGAGGAGGGCGAGCGGCATCTAACGGTGGCCGAGACGGCCCCACCCGCGCAGGTCTCCCCCGAACTCCACCAGGCTATCGAGGCCTATGAGACCGCGCTCCACTTCCTCACCCAGGAGCGGCATCCCAAGCAGTGGGCCTACGCCATGCAGTCCCTCGGTGTCTCCTACTCCATGCTGGAGACGGGCGACTT
>CAZLHI010000089.1:483-3828 GCA_964559435.1 uncultured bacterium
CCCCCCCCCCCCCACGGCCGGAAGGCCATCGAGTGTTTTGAGCAGGCTCTTGTGGTGTACACGAAGGATTCCGATCCCGAGAACTGGACGGTGACGACCCGACGGCTGGGCACCGCGTATGCGCTGCTGCCTAGCGTAGAGCGCGCCGCCAACTACCGAAAGGCCGTCGAGTGTTACGAGGCCGCGCTCACGGTGCTGACAGAGGAGATAGACGCGAAGCACTGGGCCCTCGCGCACCTCTTCCTCGGCCTCATCGACCCTGAGCCGCCGGACGCCGACGCCGACGAGAAGGCTATCGAACATCTCAGGAACGCGTTGCGCGTCTACACAGAGGAATACGAACCAGCGGACTTCGCCCTGGCGAGAGCCCATCTGGCGGAGGCCGTCCGCGGATTCGAGCCAGACGCCGGCGACCCTCGCTATCAGAGCATGCGCGAGCTGTGCGCCTACGTCGCCGAGAAGCTGGGCGAGCAGGCCCACTGAGCCGGGCCGCCCGCGGCCCCTCTACTGCACCATCGGCCGCTGCCCCGGTGTGTGATAGAGACCGTAGCCCCCG
This sequence comes from uncultured bacterium, assembly GCA_964559435.1. Taxonomy (GTDB): domain Bacteria; phylum Armatimonadota; class Hebobacteria; order Hebobacterales; family Hebobacteraceae; genus Hebobacterum. Next base: position 1,040 of record CAZLHI010000089.1, read on the forward strand.
CCGGACCCTCCGCGCTGCCCCCTTCCATCCCGTGTCAACACCGTGTACGAACGGTGCTAACAGGAGGGCGCTACCCGATCCCCGCGTCACCAAAGAGGCACCCTCGTCGTCCCCCACCAAGTCATCTCGATGGAAACCCAGAGGAGGGTGGTCACCGCGAAGAGCACGCCTCCTCCCTCGATTCTTCACACGCTTCGGCCCTGCGGCAAGGCTCAGGATAAACCGCAAGTCACCCAGGCACCAAAGCGGCGAAGCAATCTCGCTCCGGCGGCCGCGCAGATGAGGCCGACGGAGAGCCAGATGAGGGCGGGCAGAGGGGAAGGGTACGAGTACTCGCGCCAGCCACCGGCGACGTGGGAGGCGACGTTCGCGATGTGAAGCGGCACAAGCGCGGCGCTGGCCAGGAGCACGACGAGGGCCGCACTGACCTCGGGCCACTCTCGTACGGCCGCTCCCCCGCCGGACGCGAGAAGAAGCGGCGCGAGCAGGAGGGCGATCCCCAAGGCCGGCCGCGACTCGACCCAGCGCGGCGGGAAGTCCACCACCGTCAGCGACCACAGCCCGGCCGAGACGGCCGCGAGGCCAACGATTGTAAGCAACTGCCACCAGCGTCGATGCCATAACCGCGAGACTGTGGCCGCGCATACCAGCCACAGGATTGCCGCAAGGCCGAGGTCGATGACCCCGTTTCGCAGACCGTAGGCAACGCAGATCGCGAGATAGCCCGCGACTCCGAGCAGCGACAGCCCTATTACCAGGGCGCCCCCAAGCGGAGTGCGATGCCTCGGACTACCAGACGTCGATGCAGCATGCTCTGCCATGTCACCGTGGCGGTCCCGGCTCCGAAACCGTAACCCGAACCGGCGCCTCGATCATCCTTAACATACCAAACAACTCATCGAGATCATCATTGTCTAGTTCGACGCAACCGGCCGTGCCTGCATCCGTCCCGCCGTGCAGGAAGAACTTGCCCGTTCGGCCGGCCCCTTCTATCCGCTCCTGCGTTCTCGGGGTTGGCTGGAGACTGAGTCGCGACGGTCCCCACGCCTGCTGGTCACGAAGCAGTGTCTGCGGTCGACCCCCAGTCCGTCCACACACGCACGAACCACAGCCGCTGGCACTTCGCCCAACCATCCACTGCTATAGTCTGTGAGCGAGGGTTCACTCTCACCGTGATGCGGGAGAACGGCCGCTCTCGAGGCCACTCCACCGAACGCTGTGTCCACCGCCCCCCTGCGTACGGATTGCGGTATTCCTCCGCGTGTATGTCCCTGTATCCCTCCTTGGCGACGTATCCATCCCGCGCCGCGGCGAACTGCTCCAAGACCGGGTCGATGTTCGCCTCCACATGCTCCTGCATCGCCTTGTGTTCGCGGCGCAGGTCATCCAAGCTCAGGGGCTGGAGACGCTCAATCCCTTCATCCAGACGGGCCACCAGGCGCTCTCGCAGATCAGGCGCGTCCTGCTCCACCTCCCCGAGCAGCCAATGACACCACGCCCCTCCCTCCGCCGGGATGCCCGCCTGCCCCGCCGCCTCGTAGGCCTCCGCGCTCACCTCGAGGCACCCGCGGCTGCCGGAGGACACGTTCACATCCTTATGTATGTCACCCTCCCGCCAGCGCAGTAACTCGTCCCCGGAAGGCCCTCGTGCGAGCAGCTCTTCGCGGCTGGCTCGCATGAGCTTCAGGTGGCGCCGATTGAGTCCCCGGACGTGTGCCTCCCACCGACTTCTCCCATCGAACCCGCGCGCCCGCGCAAACTCCTCGACGATCTCGTTCAGGCGGCGCCAGCGTTCTCGCGTCTCCTGATCCGCCATATCCCCTCTCTCGGCCTGGTGTCCGCGCTTCCCCTACGGGTCCTCGCCCTCCAATGCCCGGCCGGCCCCTTCCAGTGCCGCTCGGAGGCCGGCCACGTCGAGCCACTCCGCCAGCGGCTCCGGCTTCGCGTCCCGGCGTGCCACCCACTGCACCACGAGCGCGCTGCCGGGCAAGGCCTCCTTCTGCCTCGCCTCGCCCTCCAACCAGAGGCCACTCTCCGGATGCGCGTGGACCCCGACGAGAAACCGAGGATCGGCCTGCGGCCATCGCACCACCCAGTCCGCCGGGCTTCCCCGCCACTCCCACCGCGGCGTGAGGCCGCGGTCCTCCGCCCAGGTTTCGGCGCGCTCAATCAGCTCGTGGATATCCCGGAGCCACGCGAATCCAGACCGCAGTCCCTCGATATCATCCCACCCGCCCAGAACCACGCGGCCCACACCCCCCAGCGAGCGCCACTGTCCCCGTCGCCGGCCGCTCGTTTCCTTCCGCTGGTAGTTGAGTTGCACGACCTGGAGGTAGCCAGCGTCCTCGGCGAACTCGGAGGGGGATAACGAGATGCGAGCGCGGGCCCGCCGCCGAGGCCACAGGAGGTGGGGCTCGTAATCGCCATCCTTCCTGAAGCGGCCGCCCAGGGAGTCCGCGAACTCCTTCAGCAGCGGGTCGAGCGCCCTCACCCTGGCCACGCGGGCCTGGTGGTCGCGCCGCCGCTGCCACCACGACGAGTGCTCCACCACATACGCGGACTCCTGCCGCGCCCGCGCCAGGTCCTCCTCCCCGAGGGGCTCTAGCTCGCTCCACGCCTCGTCGATGAGCGCGAGCACTCGCGCTTCGAGGGCCGGATCGTCCAACCGCACCCGCCCCACCGTGCGCTCCGGCACCACCGGATGAAGCTCCGGCGCCCGGCGCCTAACTTCTAGTTGGAGGTCCCGAGTAGTGTGGAGCCCAATGCCCTTGCGCAGGCCCCGGTGGCTC
>CAZLHI010000089.1:3928-6333 GCA_964559435.1 uncultured bacterium
GCTCACGCCGCCGAGCCGCCAGCCACACCACGCGCCTCCGGGCGCCGGCCGGCCGCGCCAACCGGATGTCTCCGTGAGCTCGACCAGCACTTCGACCGCCTCCCACCAACTGGTCGAGATTTTGATCTCCTTCAGCACCCCGCCCTCGCGCCAGCGCAGCTCGCGGCGCCCGCGCTCGGCCGCGAACTCGCGCACCACTTCCTCCACGACCTTCTCCGCCTCGTAGTTCTCGCGCTCCGCCATCGTGGCCGTGTTCCCTTACTTAGTTACCATAGGACCCGGATCCAGATATCGCTTCCAATTGGTCGTAGAAGGGTTCCGACGAGCTGCTCGCCCATCGGACAAGTTATGCTTCGCCTAGTGGATCGGCGGCGAAGGGATGTGAGCTGATGGGGCTGGCCCGCAGCAGCTATTACTACCAGTCCAAGGCGCCCTCTGCGGAGAAGGAAGAGGCCCCGACGACCCAGTAGCCGCCGGAGCCTGCCTCATCCACCTACCAACCCCCAGCAAAGATGTGCTATACTGCGGCATCATCCACTGGGTATCGAGGGGGTGAGATGCGCAAGCTGCTTGATCGCCTATCTCTGAGGAAGTACCCGCCATCGGCGCGGCTGTTGTTCGCCGTTGCCGGCGTGTTGATGGTCGGCGGCTTCACAACCGTGCTGTTCCACCAGCAGCGGCTGGGTGCGATCGCTGCCATCTCTGGCTTTGCTGTGTGGCACGCCGCCCCCAGCACTGCCGCCTGGAAGGAGACGAATATTGACCCCTTTGCGGAACGTCCCGTGCGCGCTGCCTGCGCTGTGCTGGCCTGGGTGGGCTGGTTCCTCTTGGTGTTCGGGCAGACGCTTGGCGAGAAAGGCTGGGGGCCAGCGGGCCCCATGGCTCTGCTGCTCCTTGGGGGCGCAGCGGCCGTCTTCGGCGCGGTGGCCGAGAGTCGCCTGTCTGCGAGCGCATCTCCGGCCGAGGACGAGCCTTCCTCTCTCCCCTCCTCCCGGCTGGCCGTCCACCTCCCTCTCCTGGCCCTGGCACTCTTCCTCCTCGCGGCCCTCAGCAGCCTCCTCCTGGTCCCGGCCGCCCGGCTTCTCGGATGGCCCCTCGCCACGGCCAAGAGTGGATGGGCCGTGGCCGGCGCTTTCGCGGCAGTCGCAGCCACGGCCGTCGCCTTCGGCGGGGCCCGCTGCGAGCCCTTCACGCTCCGCATGAGAGCGGCCCTGGGCGAGTCGTCGGGTCTGCTCTACTGGGCGTCCTTCATTGTGTTCTTGCTCACGATCTTATGCACGTCGCCCGACGCGTGGCGTTACTGGCTGTCGGGAGCGGTCGGCCTCTTCCTCACGGCTCTTCTCCTGGCCGCAGGCTACTACCGCCTCCGCCGCTCTACCAGTGAGTCCGGACCTCCCCTCCCACCCGTCACCGGCAGGTGACGCCCTCCGGTCCTCGCCGGCCGCCGCCTGCCGCCCTAGCGTTTCGCTCTCCACTCCTCATACTGGAGAAGCGCCCAGTCCTTGATTGCACGCAGTCCCGCACGCGCCGCTAGGAGGTCCCGCGTGGTGGCGCCTCCGGGCGCGCCAGGCGGGAAGATCGGCATCTTGCCGAGCGCACTCTCCAACTTCTCGCATCGCCTCACTATAGCTTCGAGCTTGCTGGGCTCCGGCCGCTCACCCCGCGCCGCCGCCAACTGCATGTCATGCAAGTCCTTCTCCATTAGGAACACTTGGGTGGGTAGGAATGCGGCAACGGCCCCCTCCGCGCCGTATTCCAGTACGCGTCCCGGCAGTTCCCCCAGGCTGTCTGCGCTGGCCACGCCGGCAAGTCCGCCCACAACAGCGGGCCCCGCTGCACGCGCCGCGGGCAGCGACCTAAGCAACGGCGCATAGGTTGCCAGGAAGTTCCAGACGATATCGAGCCCAACCGTACCGAGCGTCTTCAGATCCTCTCCCGTCGGCGCCTCTGCCGCCCGCGCCTTCGCCTTCTCGAAGTCCTCGATGCTCTCGTTCAAACGCTCACGCGCCTGATGGATCTCATGTGGGGGCATGAAGTATCGCGAGAGGTCTGTCTGCTCCCGGCTGCTCGGCCTCTCTTCGCGGCGGCCGATCTCGTCCATTTCCAGCTGCACCGGACCCCCCACTTCCACCACCGGCGGCAACCAATAGTCGACGTTCTCTTGCTCGATAGTGATCGCCCCCGGCCGCTGCACTCCTCCCTCCGGCCCCGCCCGCGCATCCACGTCGCCCCAGAATTCGTCCGGGATCTCCCCGGGCGGCACCTCCCAGGCCCCGCCCTCATCCGCCTCCGCCGCGCGGCGCGCCTTGGCCGCCCGCCGTGCCTCCTCCACCCTCGCCGCGGCCACCTTGCCGCTCACGCCGTCGTCGTAGACCACCCCGGAGATCAGGTTGTTGCGCCCTCTG
>CAZLHI010000090.1:0-5687 GCA_964559435.1 uncultured bacterium
CGCGGGACAACTCGTCGCCCCTTGACAGATGCTATTGCATCTCCTTCTGATGCCAATCCCAATGGTCTCAGGATCGCCCGAAAACGACCCCTGGCCTCCTGGATGCCTCACATTCGTTCTGGTACACTTCGGGAAGCTGCTTAACAGGCATCAGACGACGCCACGTTTACTCCTTTGAGCAGTTTGCCTTCCGAACCGGCCGAAGATCACGAGTTCGCTGGCGCAATGGACGAAGAAGAGTTGGTGATCGGAGGAGACTGTCGTATGCAACCACCGGAGAATTGGAGAATTCAATCATGCCGTTCCTATCGCGCCGGCGTAACTCATCAATGTGCCACATTGGAATTGCTCTCTTGTTCCTGGGGCTTCCCGACGGTCTCCACGCCATGAGCGCAGCAGCGGATATCGTTGCGCCGCGGATACTCTACGTAGCGCCTTCAGGCGACGACGCCAACCCCGGCTCCAAAACGGCGCCGCTTGCATCGTTCCGCGGCGCGCGCGACAAGGTACGAGAACTTCGCGGCGATGGGGACATCATTGTGTCTTTCAGCAGCGGTTACTACCATTTCGATGCCCCGGTGAGGCTTGGACGTGAGGATTCCGGATCCGCGAAGAGACGAATCACGTATCAGGCGGCGTCGGGCGAGCAGCCCATATTCACGTCCGGTGTACCGATTCGCGGCTGGCAGCCCATCAGCCGCGGCGACCCGTTCTACGACGCCATACCGGCCTCGGCCCGCGACCACATCTATGTGGCGGACGTCCCGGTAGCTCTGCGGAACACTACCGACCCGCTCCTTCGCGTGCTCGTGGATCGGAACAACGGCTGGATGGACCGGGGCATCTACTCGATCGCCGGAAAGATCCGTACCCCCTTGGATTCGGAATTCTCGGGCGATGTCGAAGACGCTATCTACTACAGTCCAGAGATGAAGAGGGTCAGCGAGTTGACGATTGACGTCACCGAACTGGCCATGCCGCCGCAGGGCATGGAGATCATGACGTGGCTCTCGGATTGGAATATCGGCCTGGTTCCAGTCGAATCGGTGGAACGGACGGATTTCGGCTCGCGAGTCCGCTCGACCATCGCGGCGACGTATCAGCTATCGGGGGGCGCACGCGAATACCATGACAATGTGGATTTTGTGGACTCAGCGCTGATCAACTGCCCCGAGGGTATCGACGCGCCTGGCAAGTGGGTGATCAATCCTGAATCGGGACTCATCTATCTCTGGCCCTTCGAGAACGCACGACTGGAAGAAGATATCTTCGCCGCGACGCTCTCTGAATTCGTCCTCGTCCACGGCGGCCTTCCGGAAGGCGCGGCCGCGTGGCATTCCGACGAGCCGGTGACGCCGGTCAGCCATATCACCTTCGACGGCATCACATTCACGACCGGCCGCTTCCTGCACTGGGAGGACGACGACCCGGTCGCGCAGCACGGTTGGGCAACATGTGACAAGAACAACGCCCTGCTCCGGCTCCGCGGCGTCGAACACTGCGCGGTCCGGAACTGCACCTTCACGAAGTCCGGCGGCGTCGGTGTGCGTTTTGACCTGTACGCACAACATAATTCGGTGGAGGGATGCACGTTCCACGATCTGGGCATGGAAGCGATCCATTTCGGCGGGTACGGCGCGGGCACGCGTGACGAGAATCATCACAACGTTATTGCCGACAACGTAATCGGCTTTCCGGGCCGTATCAAGACCGACGCGCACGCGATAACAATCTGGAACAGCGGACATAACGACATCGTTCGCAACTATATCCATGACACACCCTATACGCCCGTACTGCTTGCCGGCCCGCGGTTTCGTGTGCTTATCCGGCACGTGGACGACAGCGTTCCGTGGAGGGACGAGTTCCACATGCAGGAGGGCGCGTGGGCCATGCACCGTTGGGACGAGATTCCGGAGATCGCGTGCTTCACGATGGCCATCGTCGAGCTGGATGACGAAGGACAGCGATTGATCCATCAGCCACATCGTGCCCATCCGCAGTTTCCACGGCCCTCTCCGCATCCTCCTCTGGACAGGCATGCGGCCGCATTCCGCTTTGTGGAGGGCAACCGGGTCCAATACAACACGTTCCATAACGTTTCCCGCGGAGCGTTCGGGGAGGCGATCTACGTCAGCGGCACCAAAGAACCGGGCGCGCGAAACTTCATCACTGACAACTACATGTGCAACAACCGCAATGCCGTATTCCCCATAATCTGGATGATCTACATGGATGGCTACGGACGGGGCGTCGATATCCACCGGAATGTCGTCTACAACTCGGAGATCACCTTCACCGGCTTCCATCTCGCAAACTGGCATGCCTATGACGGGTGGGAATGGAAGGGTTGGCAATTCGAGGGCACGCCCCCGCCACGTCCTGCCAGCGCAAACGTGTGGATTGACTGCAGCGCGTCAGAGGGATTGATTGAGCCGGCGCCGCACGCCGGCACCGTCGCAGTCAACTGTGGGGATGACAACGCGATGTTTCATCAACCGGCAACCGCTTTTGTCGACGATTATCAATGGATCCTGCAGAGCATTGCCGAGGGCAAGTATCCCCATACCGGCGACTCCCTGCCCGGTATCGATCGCGTTCAGGAGGTACTTGAGGGCGTGATAAAGCGTCTTGAATGATCTCAGGATACCGTTCGCGCCCGACTCGCTCGCCATGGACATCAGAGGCGAACTGGGCGCTGCGAAAATACATCCGCGGCACAGGCACTATGATGTTGACGATGAGTGTGGCGGTCAACTGGCGGTGAAACCGCGCGCTGTCCAGAAACTCATCTGGCCCCAGGATGCTTGTGGAGCCACTCTCGTGGTATCCTCTCCCCTCGTGCATACACCTGTGCATGTGTCCCCCGCGAATACTCGTCGGTGCCCCTGACTGTGGGTGTCAAGGGCCCGTGAGACCATCCTGAGTGGGACGGTCTCGCCACTTCCGGCGCTGGGCACATGACACCCGTTCTGTGCACATAGCGGCGTACAGGGCCCGTCGATCCAGGCGAGAGGGCCCTGGTGGCATCGCAGGCACCGGGTCGCCCCAGCTGCTCCGAGCCGCTCTCACAGCCGCCCGACCCCGGCAGCGTGTCTCATTGGCAGACTGCAAGGCTGCCCTACGATGGGCCTGCCACCCGCTTGAAGGTACACACCTCTTCCCCCACCTTGACCACGCGTAGCTCTGAGCCGGGGCCGATGGAGGGGCAGGTACCGGAGAAGGGGGCGCGGATGGTCTGGAGGACCCGGAAGCGGTCGAGGGAGCGGACCTCGCAGAGAAGGTCGCCCTTCGCAGCCAGCTCTCCGATCTGGCGGTAGGTGGTGAGGTAACCTTCCTGCTTCGCCTTGAAGATGCGCACTGGATCGGCGCGGCGGACGACCACCTGCTTCTCCGACCGCGCTGCGCGGCCGGACAGCATGCCTAGGTGCTTGAGCAGGTTGTGCACCCCGCGCAGCCCGTTGGCGAGCATGTCGTAGGTGATATCGCGACCTGGGCTCATCTCGATGAGGATGGCCGGCTTGTCGAGCAGCGTCGGCGCGCGTAGGAAGAGCAATCCCTCGGCATACGATTGCTCGGTCTGCAAGTCCACCAGCTGCGCGCCGAAGGCCTTCGCCAGAGCGATGCTGCTGCCGTGCCCGTCGAGCGCGGCCGTGAAGTAGTGGTCGCAGATGCGGCCGCAGTGGAAGTCGGCAATCGCGTCCACCTGCCGGCAGATGCTCTCCCAGATGCCATGGGCCATCTGCTCGATCAGGTTGCCGTTCGGGTCTCCTGGCCAGACGCGGTTCATATTCACCCGGCCCAACCTCTTCCAGTCCCGCGGCGCGACCACATCACCGAACTCACCGAGTCCGTTCGCCCACGCCGCCGCCAGCGGATTGGCGATGGGAACCATCACCAGTGTGCCGCGCAGCTTTCGTGGGTCAAGCTCGCTGGCCACGCTGCGGATCACCTCCACCCCCATCACTTCCGTGGGGTGCTGCAGCCCCTGCAGATAGAGGGCGGGGCCGGGCTTCATACCCTGCATGACCATGAGTGGGATGTGGACGGGGCCGACGGCGAGTGAGCCGGTCACGAGTTGGCCGGGCTTCGGGGTGATATTGGCGATGCGCATGAACGTTTCTCCTGACCCTTGGTGGCGGGCACAGTAGTGCCCACCCTTGACCTGCCCCCATCAGTGATACCACTTGCGGGTGTCCAGCGCCTGTGAAACCGCTTTGAGGGCACTTCGGGACACGGATGAGTTTCTGGACAGCACGGGATGGCGCGGGCCGAGCGGGAAGTCAATCCCGCTCCAGGACGACGAGAATCTAGGCGTCTCCTGGCTTTTCCGAGGTCACGGATTAGTTTCGGTACACTTGTATGCTTCACGTAGTGTCTTCCTGTAGTGTAGAAGGAGGGTACTGGAGACGCTACGGACCGCAGGAGCGGAGATGCTGGTGGTACACTAAGCCCCAGAGGCTGACCCGTAGATGAGCACCCGTTCCTGCTCCCCCTAGGTCGGACAGTATCTTAGGCCTCCGATATGGAGAAGCCTGCATGTACAAGGTTGACCACCGAACCGGTCATTGTGCGTCTCCGAATCACATCTTACCGAGGAGCGCAATGGCTGACACACACGTGGGCATCGATGTTGCGAAGGGCAAATTCGACGTCGCGCTGTTGAGACGAGATGGCAGGTACCGTCACCGGACCTTCGCGAACAACTCCACTGGCTTCGCTGGACTGCAGGCATGGCTGAAGCGCCAAGACGCGAGTTCGGTGCACATCTGCATGGAGGCGACCGGCACGTATGGGGACGCATTGGCGAGCCACTTGCACGCGTCTGAAACGCCAGTGAGCATGGTGAATCCCGCCTGCATCAAGGCCTTCGCTCAGAGCGAACTGCTGCGGACCAAGACCGATAGGGTGGACGCGGCACTCATTGCTCGATTCTGTTGTGCGATGAAGCCCGGCCTCTGGCAGCCGCCAGCGCCCGAAATCGCCGAACTCCAAGCCTTAGTGCGACGCCTGGAGAGCGTACAGCAGATGCTTCTGCAGGAGAAGAACCGGCTCGGCGCGCCCGAGATATCGGCATCAGTGAGAAGATCCCTCACGCGAATCGTCGAGGCACTAGAGGCGGAGATGGAAGAGATTCGCCAGCTCATCGCCGACCACGTCGAGGAACATCCAGAGCTCGAGCACAAGCGCGACCTGCTGGCCTCAATCACGGGCATAGGGAAAGCCACCGCCAACGTGCTACTCAGCGAGATGGCCGGGACGAGCTTCACGAACCCCCGGCAATTGGCCGCCTATGCCGGACTCGCGCCCCAAGCTCGCGAGTCCGGCTCCTCCGTGCGAGGCAAGAGCAGGATCTCGAAACGGGGCAACGCGCGACTGCGTAAGGCTCTCTACTGGCCCGCGATTGTGGCCATGAGGACGAACCCAGTGCTGCGGTCATTCGCCGACCGACTGCGGGAAGCGGGCAAACCCACAATGGTCATCATCATAGCTGTCATGCGGAAACTACTCCATCTCGCTTTCGGTGTCCTCAAAACCCAGCAGCCATTCGATCCGAACTACGAGGCCGGCAAGGCTTGACAACGAACACAGTATCTACGGGGTCAATCCCGGACGCCGACCAACACCTGCTTCTGAAGCCGATCTCGGCAGTCACCTCCCCTCATGGACACAACTACCTTCGTAGA
>CAZLHI010000091.1:0-4958 GCA_964559435.1 uncultured bacterium
CCGCGCTCGCGCTGCTGGGATTTGGGCTCACGCGGCTGCCGGTGGGTTCGGCCTCCGCGCTCTTCGGTGGCTTCCTCGCGGCCGCCTCGCAGGCGAAGACGATGCATATGCAGGCCACCATCGACGATGATGGCATCGTCACGATCGAGAAGTGGGAGGCCCCCGAGGAACGTTTCTTGCGCTACGAGCACTGGGTGGCAGGTGAGCTGACGGTGCTCGACCTGGACAATGGTGAGCTCACCGTGGATTATTGGATCGACCCTAGGACCGGCCGCGGGAAGGCGGTGGAGCAGTTCGATCTGTTGGGCCAGGGAGCTGCCTTGCAGGGCTGGCGCGAGCCGGCCCCCGCACTTGGCCCCCTGCGCGTCTTCGCGGAGCCGCTCGACAACGGCGAGCTGGACCTCATCTACCAGGGCCGCGAGAAAAACGATCTCGGGGAGGCCGTGGACGTGGTGGAGGTCGAGTGGCGGCCCGAGGGCACCTACCTGATGTACTACTGCGGGCGGCCGGGTAGCGGCACCGGCCTGCTCTACGAGGACGGCGAGCGGGTGCTCATCCGAGTGGAGGTGGACCCGGCCAGCAGCCTCCCGCGGACGATGTCTCATTCGGTGGAGGAGAACGGCGCGCGCCGCACGACCTTCGAGGCCACCTTCGAGTGGAACGTGGAGATACCCGAGGCCGCGCGGACCTTCACTCCCCCGCCGGGCAGTGTGCTCACGCGCGCCCATTGGTGGGAGCGCCGCTTCCCCCAGGTGGTCGCACAGGCGGAGACTCGCGACTGGGTGGTCACCCTCCATGCCATCGACTCGGATAGGCGCGGGTGGATCCACCTCTCGTTAAGCTACGTCTACCTAGAGACCGCCGCGGGGGCGTACAAATCCCAGCCGCCGGCCCGCGTGGAGGCCCTCGGCAGCAACGGCGAGCGATACGAGCAGGACCGGAACCTGGCTCCCTCCTGCAGCGGGTTCGGCTGCTTCTTTGCGGTGCTCCGTCTCATCCCCCTCCGCGAGACGCCGCAGCCCGACTCCATCACGCTGACGCTCTCGAACTACGCGGATGACCCGAGCGAGGTCCACACGGTGACCTTCGAGAACCTGCCGCTGCCGCCGCGCCAGCCGGTGGACGATCTGCGCGCGGCAGAGGTCGAGGTGATTGAGTACTGAAGCTAGTGGCTCTGCGCGCTGCTTCGGCAGCGTGCGCCCGAAGCCGATATTTAGGAAGAGGGGCCGCCCGGCAGATGCCTGCCGGGCGGAGTGCTTTAGGGGGGACGACTGGCAGTGTCCGGAAGGCGCAGCGCGCCCCGAGCCCCCAAATGTGGAACAGACTACTCGGTGCTCATGGACTCCTACTAACGGGAGAGGGTAGTTCGCGATGAATACGTTCCTCGAGGGATTCCTCTTGGGGATCGTCGTCGGCCCGCTGCTCTTTGCAGGGCTGCGACGGTTCCGCCGTATGCTCTTCATCAAGCGGCACTTGGTCCGCGTGAGGCGATTGTTTGCCGGCCTGTTCTGGCGCGGCGTCGAGAAGCTCCTCAACCGTCTCGACGGGTTGCTCGCGAGAAAGCGGGAGCGCGAGGCGGGGGAGCTCGGAAGCCCCAACCTGGTCAATGGGACCGGCCAAGACGTGCTGACGCACACGAGCAATCCGCCTGTGGAATGAACCTGCTCCTTGGGCGGGAACCCCCGGGCGAAGGCGGCTCGCCTCCCGGGCGGTAAGCAGCGACGAAGCCGCTGGCCCGGCAGACCCGGGCTGCGCGGCGACTCCGCTGCTGGCTGCAGGACCGACGGCGAGGGAGTGGAATCCGACCCTCGTTCGGTTCCCGACCGGGAACCGATATGTTTGCGAGGGCCACACAGCTTCACCGGGGGAGAGCCGCCGATCATGCCGGCCGCTGTGCGCGAGAGACCGCCGGAGAGGGGCCGCTTGGGTCGGCCGGCGAGCGCCGCCCTCGCTGCCGGTCTGATTTCGTTCGGCATCTATCTGTACACCCTGGCGCCGACGGTGCTCGCGGATGACAGCCCCGAGCTTGTGAGCGCGGCCCATGTGCTCGGCATCTGCCACCCGACCGGATATCCTCTCTACCTGCTGCTGGCCAAGCTGTTCGATCTGCTTCCGTTTGCGACGCCGCCGATCCGCATCGGCCTGTTCTCGGCCGTGTGCGCGGCGGCCGCAGCGGGCGCCATCGCCTGGGCCGCGGCGAAGCTCGCCGACTCGGCTCCGGCCGGCCTTCTCGCCGGTCTCGTCGCCGCGCTCAACGGAGCCGTCTGGACAAATGCCGCGCAGCCCGAAGTCTACGCTCTCAACGCGCTCATCATAGCCCTCGCGATAGCAGTATTCGTCCGATGGACGGTGACCGGGAAGCCCAGAGAGGTGGTGTGGCTCGCGCTGCTGGCCGGGCTCGGGCTGGCGCACCACCGCACCGCGCTCTTCTTCACCGCGCCGCTGCTGCTGACGGCGGCCATCGCACAAAGGCCGCGGCGCTTACTAATGGCGAAGGCGGCGATAGCAGCATTGGCCCCACTCCTCTTCTACCTCTACCTCCCGATCCGGTCGGCCGCGCATCCCGCGGTGATGAGGAGCGACCTCACGCAGTGGGAAGCCGTCGTGCCATACCTCATGGCGAGGGACTACTATGCCGTGCACGCCTTTGCGCGGCCGCTGCCGGAGGCGATCGCCCTCGCCGTCACCGCAGCGCGAGACCTGGCGGCCCAGCTCACCTATGGGGGCCTGGCGCTGGCCGCCGTCGGGCTGGTAGCGCTCTGGCGCCGGCGCCGCTTGGTCGTCGTCCCGTTGATGGTCGGTGTGGTCCTGCTTTCGCTGTGGAACCTGAGCTACAGCGCCCTGGACATCATGGAGTTCTTCGCTCCCTGCGCGCTTGCGGTGGGCCTGTGGGCGGGCGTCGGCCTGGCCGCGGTAGTAGAGGCTGTTCAGCGCTCACTCGGGCGGCGCGCCAGGTGGGCGGGGCCCGCGCTGGCGGCGGCCGCGCTGGCGCTCATCCCGGCCAACCTCGTGCAGCGAAACTGGGAGATGGGCAGCCACCGCGGCGAGTGGGTGGACTATGACAGGACGCAGGCCATGCTCTCCCAGATCGAGCCCGACGGAATCCTCATGACCACCGTCGCGGGCGACTACTTCATCTCGATGTATATGCAGGTGGTCGAGGGCGTCCGCCGCGACATCACGCTCGCCAGCCCTTACGGCGTCTTCCCCGGCACCATCTCCGACCCCCGCATCGAGGAGGCGTTGACCTCTCTCATCGAGCGCTATGGGGAGGAGGCCCAGGCCCTCGAAGGAGACGAGTGGTCGCAGTATGCCTTCCGGCTCGCGCTTGCCTGCGGAGATGCCGTCGCATGGGGCCGCCCGGTGTACTGCCGCACTGCCTTCTCCCAAGCCCCCACCGAGCTTCCGGCGCAGGCGCTGTGGTCCGACTTCTTTCGCGTCACCGACGGCCGGCCGCGGCTCTTGGTCGCGTGCCCCCATACCGCTCCTCTCATCGAGTTCCCCGAAGGGGCCTTCCTCGTGGGAGCCTCCGTCTCGCCGGCTCAACCGCGCCCCGGCGACCTCGTGCGGGTGACACTCGACTGGCGATGCGCTGAGCCCATCGAGAACCCTCCGTTCGTCGCCCTTCGCCTGCGCCCGGAAGGGCAGACCGGCCAGCCCAGTGCGAAGACGCTCACCGACTACTCTGCCTGGCTTGCCTACGGCCTCGCGCCGCTGCCCCCGACGCCGGAGGGATTCGCCTACCGCCAGCAGGTGGTGTGCGTGGTGCCAACGAATGCTGCGCCCGGCGCGTGGGCGCTTTGGGTCGGCTACCCTGAGGTCGAGGGGGTGGCCCGGCTCAAGCAGGTCGCCCGGTTGCTGGTGGTTGGACAGCAGCAGTGATGCCCCTGCTCACTGAGAGCTCTATCCGCCAGGTCGCCCTGAGATGATAGCCCGTAGATACTGCGTGGGCTCTCACGTGTCGCACGGCCAGCGGTCGCCCTCAAACGGCTGCTGCTGATCGCGCACCGCGAGTCCGACGGTCGAGGAGGAAGACATGATCTTCGATTGCCACGTGCATCTGCCCTCGGTGGGCCTTGGCCGCACGTGGGAGTGGCAGCCGTTCACGCCGGAGCTGCCGGCGGCGGTCGCCTATCTCCGGCGGTGCGGGGTGGACCGTGCGGTGGCCAGCTCGATGCGGGGCGAGCTGGCGAAGACTCCCGCGGAGATGATCGCCGGCAATGACGAATCGGCCGCGGCCGCCCGCGAGCACCCCGAGATGCTCGTACCCGCCTGCTTAGTAAACACCGACTTCGGCGAGGAGGCGGCGGCCGAGGTGCGGCGCTGCCGCGATACGCTCGCCATGGTCTGGATCGGCGAGCTGTGCGGCTACGCCGCCGGCTACACCTATGACACCGACGGCTTCGCGACGGTGATGCGGGTGGCGAGCGACCTCAACATGGTGGTGCAGATTCACGTGGAAGAGGCCGCGGAGATGAGCCGCCTCTGCGCGGAGTTCCCGAAGGTGACCTTCGTGCTGCCACACATCGGCGATTCGCCGGCGGCGGTGGTCGAGCGCTGCGAGCTGGCCGCCAAGCACGCCAACCTGTGCCTCGATCTCAGCGGCCACGGGGTGCAGCGGATGGGCGTGCTCGACCTGGCCGTCCGCTGCGCCGGGCCGGAGCGGGTGCTGTTCGGCAGCGATTACACCATCAACGACCCGGCCGCCGTCGTCGCCACCATCCGCGCCTCGCACCTGCCCGAGGACACGAAGGCCAGCATCCTCGGCGGCAATACCGCCCGCCTCCTCGCAGAGCGGGGCGTCGACTGAACCGGCAGCGGTCTGCGGGGGACTGCCGGCGATCAGTCCCCCGCGCCCCCTCGCTCGCTTTTGGCCTTCCTGACGATATCCGCGAGCGAGTGCGAAGAAGCAGAAGTGCGCCCGAGAGTACACTCTCGGGCGGAAGCCGTCGGGGGCT
>CAZLHI010000092.1:0-4723 GCA_964559435.1 uncultured bacterium
CCGGCACTGCGGAGGAAGGGCTTGAGAGGGTCCACGCCGAGCGACCGGACTTGATCGTCCTCGACGTCATGATGCCCGCGGGCACGGAGGGCTTCCACTTCCTGCGGGACCTACGCAAAGACGACGATCCAGCTCTGCGGGATCTTCCCATCATAATGCTGACGGCCGTCCACCAGGACAGCCCCATGGAGTTCTACTCGGACCAGAGCGACGGCACGTATCAGCCCTATGAATACCTGCCGGTCCAGGCCTTCCTGGACAAGCCGGTGGCACTGGACAAGCTTCTGGCGGAGGCGGGCTGGCTGCTGGGAGAAGGAGAGGCGAGTTCGTAGGCGGCAGCACACGGCAACGGGCCTGGCGCGGGCCGCGCAGTGGAAACACACCCGGCCCGTCCCGGCCTCTCGCCGTGGCGAGGCAGCACAGGGGCCGAGGCCGACGGGGGCGAAGCAGAGGTCGTGCCCAGTGCACTGGTAGGGAGGTGCTACTGTGAGCCTGGGAAAGATTGCGGATTACGCTCTGATCCGCGAGCTGGGCCAGGGAGGGATGGGCAAAGTGTTCCTGGCCAACTCTCCCCAAGGCACGGATGTGGCCCTGAAGACCATTCTTTTCCCCGAGGGGCTCAACGCTCGCGCACGGTGGGAGACGGTCGAGCGGTTCCAGCGGGAGGCCCGCGCGGCCCGCACGCTGGACCACCCGAACATCTGCCAGGTCCTGGACATCGGGGCCGACGCCGACACGTTCTTCATCGTGATGGAGTACCTGGACGGGCAGAGCCTGAGGCAGCAGATCGACGCCTCCGGCGCCATCGATCCCGGCCGGTCAGTGGGAATCATGTTCGACGTCTGCGACGCGCTCGCATATGCCCACGACAAGGGCGTAATCCATCGCGATATTAAGCCCGACAACATCATGGTGCTGGCGTCCGGGCAGGCGAAGCTCATGGACTTCGGCCTCGCCGCCATTGTCCACGAGACCGGCGTGACGCAGACCGGCACCATGATGGGGACCTTCTCCTATATGTCGCCCGAGCAGGCCCGGGGCGAGAAGCTCGATGCGCGGTCCGACATCTTCTCCCTCGGCGCCACCTGCTACGAGATGCTGACGGGCCGCCAGGCCTTCCAGGGGGAGGGCCCCGGCGCAGTGCTCAACGAGATCCTCAACAAGGAGGTCGAGCTCGTCGCCGGCCTGCCGCCTGCAGTGTCGCGGGTTCTCAACAGGTGTCTCCGCAAGCAGCCCTCTTACCGGTTCGGGAATGTGAGCGAAATCGCGAGCGCGCTGCGGGCGGGCGGGTTCACGCCGGCCCAACCCGAGACCCCAACCGCGCAGGGCACCATGGTGCTGCCCGACCGGGCCCCCGAAGCCGCTCCCCCCGCACCAGGGCGCGCAGCGCCGGCGCCCGGCCCGGCCGCCGCGAGCCCTTCTTCGCCGGTCCAGAGGGCCCGACGTGCTCGGCAGAGCGCACCTGACCTGAGGTGCCCGAAGTGCGGGGAGGGGCTGACGGCCTCGACGCCATCCTGCTGGCGGTGCGGCACCCCCAACCCGAACATCGCCCGCCGCAAGACTTTCCACGAATCTCAGGTGGCCATCAATGAGGCCCTGAAGGACCTCAAGCCGCGGAAGAAGAGAGGCTGGCTCCGCAGGCGCTAGCCGCACCCCCGTCAGCCCTCCTGCTTCCACTCGGCCGGCAGCCTAATGAAAGTTGCGGGTGTCTTCCCCGTCCTTCCGGGTGCCCGCCTCGAGCGGAAGGGAGAAGGAGAAGCACGCTCCCTCGGACGGTGTGCTCTCCACCCAGATGCGCCCGCCGTGGGCCTCGACGGCCAGCTTGCAGAAGGCCAACCCGAGCCCGACCGATACCTTCTCATGGGAGCGCTGTCGCGAAGCCGCCTGGAAGAACTTGTCGAAGATGCGGCTCTGATATTCCTCCGGTATCCCCGGGCCCTCATCCCTGACGCTCACCACGGCCGACTTGCCGTCATCGGAAAGCCCGGCCGATACGGTCACCGCCGTGTCAGAAGGCGAGAGGTCCACCGCATTGCCGGCCAGATTGACGACAATGCGACGGAAGAACTCCCGGTTGGCCGGAACCGCCGGAAGATCGGCCGATACGTCGGTGAGCAGGCGGATGTTCTTCTGCACGAACTGGTAATCAATGAGGGCGAGCGCCTCCCGGATCTCCTGGGCCAGGTCGAGCGGCTCCCGGCCGAGCCTGACCTCGCTGTCCTCCATCTTCGCCACATCGAGAATCCCGGCCACCAGCATGGAAAGCCATTTGGCGCTGCCGAACGCGTACTCGACGTAGAGCTTCTGAGCATCCGTGAGCTCTTCCTGAGAAAGCAGGTCGAGGAACCCGAGAACACCGGTCAGCGGGCCCTTCAGATCGTGCGTAATCATGGCCGAGAGGTCCTGCATCATCTGGTTCTTGCTCTCCGCCTCCGACAGCTCGCAACCCACGATCGCCAGCGCCGCGCGATTGGCGAACAGTGACAGACGGTCGATGTCGCGCTCCGTGAACTCCGCCTTGCCGCCTCTGCTCTCGACCTGGATGAGCCCGACCGTCTCCTCCCCCGTCCACAGGGGCGCGCACAGGCTCGACTTCAGCCCGGCGGCCACGACACTGCGGGAGTCCTCGAACTCCGCCGCTACATCCTGGAAGAGCATCGACCGGCCTTCCCGCAGAACCCGACCGGCCACCGACATGCTGATCGGCAGATCACCTTGATGGCGGCCGGGCTGCCCCACGACCTTGGCGATCTGTCGCTTCGGCTGGAGGGAAGCCTTGTCGACGAGCAAGATGATGGCGTGGGTCGCGCCGGGGAAGGAGACCAACAGCGCGTCGAGGATCCCGTCGAGCATCTGCTCGGGGTCGAAGGCGAGGCTGATGCTCTTCTCCAGCTCATAGCCGGCCGCGAGGTCCTCCAGGCTCTCCGACTGGCGGCGCCTGGAGGCATGGAGGTCCGCGAGGGTGCGGGTGGCCATGACGGTGTGTGACGGCTGTTCTGCCGCCGGCTGCTCCCCGGACGGCTCCTCGGCCGCCTCGAACCGCAGAACCGACTGGCCGACGAGAACCAAATCGCCCGGCCGCAGCTCCACCCCCGGCCCGGACTGGTCTACCTCGATCCTCCGCCCCTCTCTCTCGATCGCCGAGCCGTTGGTGCTTCCCCGGTCGGCGTACGTCCAGGTGCCGCCGATGCGGGCGAACTCACCGTGTCGGCGGGAGACGAACGAGTCGGAGAGCCGCACATCCGAGGCAGAACCAGAGCCCAGCGATACGGAGTCCGCTGGCGATTTGAGGACCTTGCCCTTGTCGGGCCCTTCGATCACCGTAAGCTGCAGCATCTCGGCCTCCCTCGCCTGGGCCTACGATGGTATGCTGGATGGGGATTCCTGCAATAAGGTTCGGCTCGCCTGCGATCTCCTCCTGCTCCGGCGGCCCGCCTGACATGTCGCCCGCCGTCACGCCATCCACTCCATCATGTCCCTCGTCACCGGATGCAGAGGCTCCTCGCCGGTGAGGAACCGCTGGAGCTCTTCGAGAACCAGCTCGCCCTGGCGCCGCACCTCGTCGCCCCCAGGCCCGGCGATGTGAGGCGTGAGAAAGACGTTCGGCAGTGTGTACAGCGGGCTGTCAGGCTCGGGCGGCTCCGGATCGGTGACATCGATGAAGGCGAATACCTTGCCCTCCTTCAGCACCTCCATCATCTCGCGCTCGCGCACGATCCTCCCCCGCGCCGTGTTGATGAACACGGCGCCGTCCTTCATCTGTCGGAAGTGCTCGCCGCTGATCATGTGCGCCGTCTCGGGGGTGCTCGCCGCGTGGAGGCTGACGACGTCGCAGGCGGCAAAGACCTCCTCCAGAGTCACCCGCGTCGTGTGTAGCTGCCGGGCCCGCTGCTCGGAGAGATAGGGGTCATAGCAGAAGGTCTCCACGTCATAGCCCTTGAGCTTTTCGAGCACCCCCGACCCGATCATCCCCGCGCCGATGATGCCGACCTTGGCGCCGTGGAGCCCTTTGATATCTCCCGGCCTCTCGAAGGTGTGCGCCCGCCTGGTGAGATCCGAGGCCGCAAGCATTCGCTTCAGGCCGAAGACGATGGCGGCAATGGTGTACTCCACCACCGGAATGGCCATCACCACCCATGTGCTGGTCAGAAGGATGTCCCGCCTCCAGAACTCCTCTGTCACAAAGCCCCGCACCGACCCGGCTCCGTAGAAGACGGCGGCCAGCTCGGGCGCCGCGCGGAGGAAGTCCGCGTCCAGTGCCATCATCCCCCAACCCGAGAGAATGATCTCGGCCTTGGCCAGCTCCGGTCTCAGCGCAGCCAGGTCGCCGACTCGGTCGCAGCAATCCCTCAGGTCCACGAGCTCCCCGACCTTGGCCGTGATGTCGCGACCGTAGATCGCGTCGCGGTTCTCCGGCGGAAGCAGCAACATCGCTCGTTTCACTATCAGGCCTCCCGTTGGGCTTGCCGTCTGAAGGTCAATACGCCTTCGGCCGCATGCCCCCTGTCTCTCCCCATCTAGGAGGCTTCACTCCGGCGCCTCGCGAGGGCTCCTCGAGAAGGCGAAGGTCCGCTGATGTCTTGTGCACGCCGGTCGCCTTGATCGCTCTGCGGAGAGGGTATGGGCTCTACCTCCTCGAATCGGCCTTCGGACAAGCCGAGAGGGCGACTGGTGCCTCCTCCCAGACAGCATCGGCAGGGCCTCGGGCCCCCAGCACAGCCGG
>CAZLHI010000093.1:0-4690 GCA_964559435.1 uncultured bacterium
GCGGCTCTGCTGTGGTTGGCGTGCCTGTGGGTCACGTCGGTGTGGCTTGGTGTGCGGAAGAGGAACTACCTCGGCCGCAGCATACCCGCCGCGGCGGGCCTGCTCTTCGTCGTCGTGGGGGTGCCCGCGCTGCTGCTGTCCCGGCTTGACCCATCGGTGCTGCGAGCCGGCCTCATCGTGATGGGTGCGTTCGGCCTGCTCGGGCTCCTGGACGACCTCTTTGCCGCCGGGCGTCAGGCCCGCGGCCTTCGGGGCCACCTGTCCGCGCTCGTCCGAGGACGCGTGACCACGGGGGCCGTGAAGGCTGTCGGCGGCCTGGCGGCCGGCGTGTGGGCCGGAGCCTTGCTCGACCCCGGTCGGCCGGGCCTCATCGCGCTCGACGCTATGCTCATCGCGCTGGCGGCGAACTTTGTGAATCTCCTCGACCTTCGGCCGGGCCGCGCCCTGAAAGGATTCGCGCTACTGTCCGTCATCGCTGTCGCGCTGTCCCTTGACTCGCTCCACCTGCTGGGTCCGTTGCTGGCGGCGGCCGCCGTCGCCGCGCCCTCCGACCTGGCCGGGCGGACCATGATGGGAGATGTCGGCTCGAACGCCCTAGGTGGTGCCGCCGGCTTGGCGCTTGCAGCCTGCCTCGGGCCCACCTATCGGCTCGCCGCGGTGCTCATCCTGGCCGCAATCCATCTGGCATGTGAGCGATTCTCGCTGACGGAGATCATCCAGCGGACACCGGTGCTGCGTGCTCTGGACCGCCTCGGCACGGAGCACCTCCCGCCTGTGCCGAAGTGCAGGAAGGAGGCGGCAGGATGAGGCGGGGGCGCGGCGCGAGCGACTTGCTGTCACCTCACCCGGTCGTCGCCTTCATCGGCCCCCTCGGCGGCGGGAAGACCGAGATTGCCATCAACTACAGCCTGGCTGCGCTGGCGGCCGAGCGTGAGACCTGTCTGATCGATCTCGACGTGGTGACCCCGTACTTCCGCGTCGGCGATTATCGGGAGGCGCTGGCGGAGGAAGGCCTGCGCGTGATCGCGGCCCCGGGCGCGCTCGCGTCATTCGAGAACCCGGCTCTTCCTCCCGAGATCCGTGAAACCATAGAGCAGAAGTCAGTTCACACGGTGCTCGATGTCGGCGGCGATACCTCAGGAGCGCGGCTGCTCGGGGCCTACGCTCAGCAGATTGCGGCCGGCGAATACGATCTGCTGATGGCCGTGAACCCGTTCCGGCCGGACGCATCGGGGCGCGGCCTGGCCGAGCAGCGGCGGCTGATCGAGGAGATGACCGGCCTGCGCGTGACCGGCCTCGTTGCCAACCCGCATCTGGGCGGCCTCACAGAGTGCTCCCTTCTTGAGGCTGGCTGGCAGCACGTCGCCGAGGCAGGGGAGAGCTTGAGCCTGCGGGTCGCGTTCTTCGCGGTCGCAGAAGAACTGGCGGCCGATGTTCCTGAGTTAGGGCTTCCTGTGCTGCCGATGCGCCTGCGGGTGCGGCTGCCTTGGGAGGAGCGCGGAGAGGCAGGAACGACTAGACTCGAAGAGAAGTAGCCATCGTGTCCAAGACCAAGCCACGCGTCACAGTCATAATCGACGAAGAGATGTGCAAGGGCTGCGAGCTGTGCGTGGAGGTCTGCCCCCGCCAGGCGATGGGGCTGGCGAAGCACATCAATACCCGCGGCTTCCACCCGGCGGCCGTGATCGACCCGGACAATTGCACGGGCTGCGCGCAGTGTGCGATGATGTGCCCCGACGCCTGCATCACGATCGTGAAGTCGGAATAGCCCCTTGCCGGCCCGCGACATTCCCCGCGCTTGGCTTGCCTGGAGCAGCGGCAAGGACAGCCTCTGGGCCCTCCACCTCGCCGGGCAATCGGGCGAGATTGATGTCGTGGGGCTGCTCGCCACCATCACCGATGCCTACCACCGGGTGAGCATGCACGGCGTGCGGGAGGTTCTCGTCGAGGCCCAGGGGGCGGCCCTGGGCCTGCCGCTCCACGTCGTGCGCATCCCCGCGCCGTGCTCGAACGATGAGTACGAGTCCCGGATGGCTCGCGCCATGGAGGAAGCGCGGCGGTCAGGCGTCACGCACGTCGTCTTCGGAGACGTTCACCTGGCCGATGTCCGCGCCTATCGGGAGGAACGACTTGCGAGGGTGAACATGGAGGCCGCCTTCCCGCTGTGGGGGAGGGATTCGCGGGCGCTGGCCGAGGAGATCATCGCCGGCGGCGTGCGGGCGGTGGTTACCTGCCTCGACCCGCGCAAGACGCCTCGCCAGCTGGCCGGCCGGGCCTTCGATCGTGACTTCCTCCGGGAGCTTCCCGGTGGCGTCGATCCGTGTGGCGAGAACGGTGAGTTCCACACCTTCGCCTGGGATGGGCCGGGCTTCGCGTCGCCGATAGCAGTGGAGGTGGGAGAGACGGTCGAGCGGGACGGGTTCGTCTTCACCGACGTGCTGGCGGCCGAGCAGGAGGGAAACGAGTAGATGCGCGGGCGCGTCAGCCCTGCTCGCGGCACTCGGCGAGGATGCGCTCTGTCTGGCTCGCGCCGACGCGCCTGACGCCCATCGCCATGACGCGGGCCACATCTGCATAAGTGCGAAGTCCGCCAGCGGCCTTCACGCCCATCGCGTTCCCGGCCTCCTCCAGCATCAGCCGCAGGTCATCATCTGTGGCCCCGCCCGTGCCGAAGCCGGTGGATGTCTTGGTGAAGTCCGCACCAGCGGCCTTGCATATGCGGCAGAGCTGGCGCTTCTCGTCATCGACGAGGTAGCAATTCTCGAAGATGACCTTAATGAGGCCTCCTTCCTGATGAACGGCCTCGGTCGCGGCCCCGATCTCGTCTTCGAGATAATCCCAGTCTCCGCCCTTTACCTTTCCGATATTAATGACCATATCGATCTCTTGCGCGCCCTGGCCGAGGGCGGCCCTGGCCTCGGCGACTTTCACGGATATGACGTGGCCGCCATGGGGAAAGCCGACCGTCGTTCCGGTCTTCACGACCGAGTGCTGCAGCAGCTCGCGGGCGCGGGAGACGAAGTATGGCTTGATGCAGACCGACGCAACACTCCATTCGGCTGCCGCGCGGCATCCGGCCTCAAGTTCGGCGTCGTTCAGCGCCGGGTGGAGGAGTGAATGATCGATTACCTGTGCCACCTCATCGCAGGAGAACTTCCGCATGTCGGCCTCCCAATGACCAGCCCGCGGCGCGCCGCCGCGGGTCATCACTGCCATTTGTGACTACCACGGGCTGGTGAGGTATAGCCCGAGCGCGATGTCGTCGAACGTGTCCAGCGCGGCCACTGCGGCGGAGAACGTGGGGACGATCCGGTGCCGAAGGCCCAGGTTGAACTCCTGCCCGTCATACTCCAGCAGCAGATCCGTCTCGCCACGAACCACAATGGACAAGCCGCCGAACAGCCCGTCGAGCCGGCCGCTTCCCGCCCCGAGGTGGATCTGTGGCCGGCTGAACTGGCCGCCGGAAGATACGAGTCCTGCGCCGAGCTCGTGGGTGAGGACCAGGTAGCCCGACCGATCCACCTGGTCCGTGATATCGATAGCGCCCGCGGCCAGTGTTATCTTGCCTGCGATCGGACCAAGGAAGCGTAACTTCAGGTTGAGCACCGTCTCCGCCTCCTGGTCCTCAAGCTCCGCCCGGGTGGCGCCAATCTCGAGCCGCGAGGTGAGCCCCACGTTCGCGTAGACGAAGCTCTCGTCCGGCCCTCCGTCGGCCCACACGTTGGACGCGCCGACGTTCCACCGGAGCGCATCGAGCGTCGCCGCCGTCGGGGCCCGGATGAGTCCCGTCGGCCCGATGAGGGAGGGCTGTGCCCACGCGCCGCTCGCGACGGCGATGAGGAGAATGACCGCAACTGCGATGAGTAGCCGCCTCACTTTTCCGCCTCCTTTGCTGCGATGACCTGTGTCCAAGCTGCCTACTCGGCGAAGGTCAGAAGAGGATACCACAGCGGGCGCGGCTTTGCATATGGCGCAGGCGTGCCTACGGCAAACCGACCGCCTGCCTGCGGCTAGGTGTGCAAGGAAGGTTCGCCCGTCTGCCTCGAACTCACGGCCGAACACCGTCCGGAGTGGTGGGACATCCACGAAGTGCACGTCTTCGGGCCGGCGAGTGCGGCCGGTGAGGAGTGAGGCCGGGCAGCGGGCGAGCTCAGGAGCAGCGGAAGCCCACTAGCCGTTCACGACTCGGGCAGGCAGTCCGCCGGGATCGCGAGGCGGTCGCCGGGCTGAAGGTTCACGGCGGTTACGTTGTTGGTCTTGCGGATGAAGTAGACGATCTCGCGAACGTCGCGCGTCGGGTCGCCGTGCTCCTTGGCGATGGTCCAGAGGCTGTCACCGTATTCCACCTCGACGAGAAGGGGAGGCCGCGTCTCCAGGGCCTTCGACTGCTTGCTGCCCGCCAGCGCCGGGAAGGCTGCACACACGCCCACCACGAGGGACACGACCATCCATCGAACCCACCGCCGACGCCTGGCCATCCGCGGCCTCCCAAGCAAACAGAAGTTTGATATCCGAGTATACCACACATTTGTTTGCTGTCAAGAGGGATTTTGCGCGAACGCTAGGAGTGGCTCCTACGTATTCATGGATGAAGGGCAATGGCCGACTTCGAGGCCTTCTACAGGAGCAACGTGCGGATGGTCTACGCGCTCATGCTGGCGCGCACGACGAATGCAGCGGCGGCCGAGGA
>CAZLHI010000094.1:0-4251 GCA_964559435.1 uncultured bacterium
CCGTGGACCACTTCTCAAGAATGGTGACCGTCGCTTGCCCTCTAGAGGGTCCCAATGCAGGCTGGGTGGTAGATGCTCTGGAGAGTGCCTTCCTACGCCACGGATCGCCGAAGCACATCATCACTGACCAGGAGGGCGTCTTCATCTCCGATGTCTTCGGTGAGCTGCTAAAGCAATGGAACGTCAAGCAGCGGTTCGGTGCGGTGGGCAAGCACGGATCCATCGCCGGCACCGAGCGTGCGATCCTGACACTGAAACATGAATGGCTGAAGCGCGTGCCCGTCATCAGAGGCATGGATCATCTGACTAGCCTGCTGGTCGATTTCGAGCTCTACTACAATGAGTATGGAGGGCACATGACGCTGCGCGGCGCGGTTCCGGAAGCCGTCCACCGTGGCGAACGCTGGCAGCCCCCAGATCGCTCGGCGAAGGCCGTCGCCAGCACGGTCGAGCGCCGCTTCTTCCCAGACACTCGAACCACAGCATACCGGTTGGCAGCATGATCTCAGGCCGGTTCCACGGGCGGTTGACAATCACAAATGGGACCAGAGGAGGTGCTGCAGTATACACCGACGCCTGCTGCGGCCTGACCAGCGACCACTGAGCAACACCACCTTCATCACCAAACAGACGGAGGTTCCAGCTGCCTTTACGCGGGCTCATCCTCCTGCGAAGTGGAGTGCCCACGGGACGCCGAGAGAGGCCGTCAGAGCGAGGCTACGGCGGTTTCAGGGTGAAATGACCACTTCACGGGGTCCCATCAACGCCTGACACTCGCGGGCGGTAGCCATATCTGACTCGATGCGTTGGCGGTGCAGCTCCACCATGGGCCTCGGATGCCGACCTCCGAATGGCACGAGCCTGCGCTCAAGCACCAGGTCTTCGAGCGGCCGGAAGAAGTCATTGGCCAGGGCCGCCCGGCTGTCGATCGACACTCCGTCGTAGCCACGGTGCCGCCGCAGCTTGGCGATTGCTTGCTCACGCGTCTGGAACAGCTGGTAGTGGAAGAACGGCTCCGGGCACACCAGGTCCTGCTGATTGCAAGTGCACTTCCAGTTCAAGCGCTCGTGGGCGCCTGGCTGATGATCCCACGGGGCCATGCACTGGGCCCGGTACAGGCGGGGCCCATTCCCCTGTGATGTGGGCCAGTGGTAGTATGCGAACGAATGGGTGAATGCCAGGGGCCGAGTGGAGATCGTGTGGCATTGGCTGGCCGCGTCGATCGCCGCGCGGCGAGCCCACCTGGCCCCCTCCTCGGTCCACACCTCGTCGCTGTCCACCTGCCAAACCCAGGATGCCTCGCGCACGAGCTCGTGCTCCAGGTAGACGTTTCGTTTCTTGCACGGGTAGGGGCCAGACCACGTGAGGTAGGCCACCGACTTGCGGCGCTTCTCGGGCACGAGGCGTTGCAGCAGCCGGGAGTCACCGCGGGAGAACTCCTCCACGATACCAGGCGTCCCGTCATCGGAGCGCTCATGACCGTCGAAGTCACCGTCGATGAAGAGAGCGGCATCGATAAATGGCCACACCGAGGCCGCCGACGCGGGGAGTGTGGCGGCGGAGTTGTAGACCAACCACACTCCCACGATCATGTGGCGCTCCGTTCCTCGAAGCCTGGGGCGGGCGAGCTCCCGAGGTGCCGTGCTCCGCCTCTGTCAAGCAGGCCCAAGACCGAGTCGGGGGACGGCCGGCACGCTCGGGAGAACAGCGCGCATCGCTCCAGCCTTGCCTCGATCCGTGCCTTGGCGGATCGCGTCTCGGGGCGGTTGTAGCCGACGCACCTGGGCCGTTCCTGGAACAGCAGCCTGGCTCCCACTGCCGCGTCTACCTCCTGCAGCCTGCTCGAGGCCCGGCCAGGCTCGAGCAGCACAATGAGGCCCACGTCGTGCCATTTGTGTAACTCGAAGTTCCCTAGTTCTTTCAAGCTGAAGCGGTGCTTCAGTTCCGCCTCCGGGCAGTGCTGCTGCGCCTGGAGGATCCCGTCGGGACTTCTGCCCGCGGGATGAGCGGAGAGGACGCGCCGCACTTCGTCGCCGCGAAACCGGAGGTCCTGGGGTAGAGACGTCTCCTCGGTGACTGGCCGCGCCAGCACCGCATTCTGGTGGCTGGGTGCCAACCTGAGCGCGACGCGGTCGTCGCTGATCGGGGCGCATCCGAGCTCGACCAACCGAAGCAGCAGCGTTGTCTTGCCCACTCCGCCGCTGCCGGCGAGCAGCACCGAGACATCGCCCGTGCTGACGGCGGCCGCATGACAGATGACCTCGTCGGGCGATGGTTGGTGCAGCTTGCGCGTGATCCACAGGAACCCGAAGTCGTGCTCGAAGGCCACTGGTCCGAACGAGTCTCCATGCCCGCAGAAGGCCTCCTGGGTCCACTCGCCATAGATGCGTTCGTGGTGCGCGACGAACACCAGCAGGTACCCAGGCGCATTCAGCCGCTCCCACAGGGCCGTCAACAGCAGCACAGGATCGGGCCACCAGTGAAGCGTGAAGTGCACTGTCACGGCGTCCACGCGCGGCAGCTCGGCGACCGCGTCGGCATCTTTGAGCCATCGCTGGTCGGCATCCGCGATGGTTGCAGGGTTCAGCGACCAGGCATGGTTGCCGATGTTCGCCCACGACCGGATGCCCCAGCATTCGAAGAGCTGAAGCCGCAGCGGCTCGTCCTCAGCCAGCAGCGCTGTGTTGAGGGCATCCATGGATGGCTACTCCGTTTGCGCCCTGGGAGCACCGGCCAGCAGTGCTTCTTTCCACCGTTCGGCTTCGCGCAAGGCCCAAGGGTGTTCCTCGGGACGCCACTGCCGCGGCAGGACACACTCCTGAAGCCATCGCTCCCGTTCGTAGTGGATGCTGTGATCTTTCAGTTGCTGTTCGGCCTCATGGTGCGCCAATCCCTGCCACGTCAGGTACTGCCACACCTTCTGCTCCTTCTGCCGCAATGACAGATGGCGGTGGTAGTGGAACACTGCCAGCTCCTCAGTCCAGTGAGTGCATCCCTCCGCGATCATCGGGGCACCACGAGCGTCGATCAGCTCCTCCAGTCCGCCGGCCATGTGGCGGAACTGCATCTCGCCCACAAGACGGTAGGCGCGCACCTGGGCGTCGATGGCCGTCTGCTCCTCATGCTCCAGGTCCCGGGTGAACAGATGCATGGGCCACCCAATAGTTACGATCTCCGACGGAAGCTGCGAGAGCAGCCATGGCAGGTGATTCACTCGGTCGTCGTACACCTCGTCGGAGTCCACCTGGAACAGCCAGCATGGTGCCGTTACACCTGCCTCCTCGACGTGGCGGAGCGCCTCCTTGACGTAGGCTTGCCGTTTCACCCACAGTGGGCCCGACACCAGTGCTCTGGTCACTTCGATCCCGCCCACGCCTTGCACATGCGCCGCGAAGGCATCGACGAGGGTATCCGTCTCATCATCGGAGGCATTGCCGTTGAAGTCTCCGCCGATGACGATCACGTGGTTGACCACGTTCGCCACCGACAACAGCGCGGCCAGCACCGTGGCCGACGAGTTGTAAGTGAGCACGCAGCCGATCACATACGGACGGACCACGGCTATCACTTTCCCCTCCTCAATAGCCAGCGCTGCTCGTCTGCTACTTCGTACGAGATCAGGTGTAACCCGGCTTTCGCACGCCAGTTCTCCATCTGCAACTCAGTCGGCACAACGTAATGGGGTTCAGCCAGGACCCACTCATGCTCGTCTTGCCGTGGCGTGCCCACATACACCAGACCCTCGGGACGCGTCACTCTCGCGGTCTCCATGAGAGCCAGCGCAGGCGCAAGGGCGTGTTCAAGGCAATGGCGCATCCAGACGAGATCGAAAGAGGCATCGGGGAACGGCAGATCATGCATGTCAGCCTGCAGGAACCGCAGCCCAGCCTGCCGCCCCGCGCTCACATCCTCGGCACTCACACTGACCCCGGTGTAGTGGGCGCCATGTCGTTGGAAGAGTCGTGCCGCCCACCCATCCCCGGCCCCGACATCCAGCACTAGCCACTCCCCAGCTTGAGGCGGGAATTGATGGGCGCTCTGCGCGAACACCCACTCCAGGCTCGCGGTTGTCCCTCCCTGGTGAGGGAGGTCATCCGAGAGCCGGTGCGGCGGCTGGCGCGAAAGCAGCTCCTCCCAGCGCTTCACGAACCGTTCGGAGAGCATCTCAGTCCGTCCTCGCTGACAGATCGGGGTGTACTAGAGAATCTCTTGTCTTATAGTTATGTCTACTCTGGGCATGGTAATAGCCAT
>CAZLHI010000095.1:0-3886 GCA_964559435.1 uncultured bacterium
GGCGGTCAGAGGCGGCGCGACGAGCGCCAACTCCACCGGGGGGGGAAGTGCACACCGCAATACCGTCCTCCGGCAGCGGTATTGTGTCCGTGCCCCAGCGGTCGGTCTCACAGTCAACCGAAACCGAGGTGCCCTCACACGAACGCAGCACGTACTCGGGGGAGGCCAGCGCAACCGTGCCGTTGTTGTGGATATACACGAGAGGGTCGAAATATGCTTCCCAGGCTACGTACTCAGGTGCGTCCACCTCCTCGACCTCCCAACTCGCCTGGGCAAAGGCAGCGCCGCCAGCGATGCTGAGGACTAGCACCGCTAGCCCCAACGTCAATAGGTACTTCATTCTCAGCATGCCTCGCCTCCTTCACAGGGCGAAATCTCAACCGAAACGAGTCGACTCACACCAGAAGTCGCTCCAGAGGCGAAGGAGCACCGTCTGGGTCCGAGCACTCTCAGCCTTCTCCCTGACCACCTCCTCTCCGCCTCGCAGCAGGCCCGCAAGCGTATCGACGCGTCCCCTTCGGCTCACACCGCCGGGCTGGGGCCCGTCGGACGGACCGGCGAACCCTCGCACCCGTAAAGAGGGACCCCCGCCGAGACATATTACCCCGCGCTCACCGCCGCAGCGGCTGCCCGGAGTGCAGCCACCATTATATAGCGCGCTTTCCGCAGCGCGTCCACAGCCCACGCATCGGCCCCGGCAACAGCTCCTTTGGCCCGGCCGCCCGCAGTTTCGTGCGCCCAGGTCGTTCAGTCCGACTCTACTTGATCTCGAACACGGACACGTCGCCGGGGCTTAGCTGGAGGTCAGAGATAGTGTGGCCATCGAAGCCGGGCCACATCTGTGATGTGCCGTCGAGGGCCCACTTCGTGCAGGTCGTTCCCGGGGCGGTGAGAACGGCGCTCGCGGTTACGCTGTTTTCCTTGTCGTAGACGAACAGAATCTGGGCGCCGTCGTCGCGCTTGAGGAGGTGGTGGTACTGCTTGCCGAAGGAGCCTTCGATGGCCGTGATCGAGACCTCATGGTCGGCCGGCGCAATAGCCTTGCCGTTCAGAAGGTTGGCGAGCACGGCGTATGTATGAAAAGCGAGCTTCTTCGTGCGGTCGGCCCGGCAGAGGCCGAAGTGGTAGTTGTGCTCGTCGCCGATCATGGGGCTGCCTTCGGGCAGGTCTTTGGTCTCGTAGTAGGTGAACCTCGTGATCCGCTGGCCGCCCGCGGTGTTGGCGAGGAAATGGGGAACCGCGCGGGCGATGAAGTTGGCCTGTGATTCCTCGCTCCGGTTCAGGGTGGAATAGCCGCACTCGCTCATCCAGATGGGCTTGCCCGCCGCCCGTCTCTCGACCACGGGCAAGAAGTGATCGGTGTAGAGAGGGCCGAGGGAGTCTTCGATGGCTACGCCCCGCGGCCCCCACGTCTCGTGGAAGCAGTGGAGCAGAACAGCGTCGCCGCAGTCGGTGGCCCCGTCGGCGAACACGTCGAGCCACTGGTCATTGGGGACGGTGAGGCCGCCGAAGAAGATCTCGCAGTCGGGGTCGGCGGACCGGAGCGCCTCCGCCGCCTGGTCGAAGAGCGACCTGTACTCCTCTATGGTGCCGGCCCACCACATCTGGGAGTTCTGCTCCATCCAGATCTCATAGGAGAGGATGCTTGGATGTCTCTTCATCTCTTTGCCGAGCGCGAGGCAGAACTCGCGCCAGTGGTCGAGGTCGGCGGGAGGCGAATTCCATGCTTTGGCGGCCCAGCCCGGTGAATAGCAGATGTAGGGCCGCAGCTTGATGCCGTGCTGCGCAGCGAGGTCTACGAACTTGTGGAGCCAGGCGAAGTCGTAGACGCCCGGCCGGGGCTCGTAGTCATCCCAGCCGATGTTGAACTGGAGTTCGCCAATTCCCAGTTCGTTCATCAGGGCGAAGTCCTTGGCGATGTCGCTGAGGTCATCGCCCTTCTCATAATCCTCGCGGAGGGCGAGGGTGACTCTCTCAAACCTCGGCGACGAGACTTGGCTCGAGCAGTCCTTCGCAGCTGAGGCGTCTGGGCCGGCCGCACCCCCAAGCGCGGGCATAATGCCGTTCGCAAGGCCGAGGACAGCAACGGTCACGGACCAGAGAACACTGCCGAGCATCACGCCTCCTCACTGTGCCGTCGGGATGTTGTCTGTGGCTCCAAGAACACCATAGCGGGAGCAGAGCACGAAATCAACTCTGGTTCGCTGGAACCGAGGACGCGCGTTGACAGTGGTGGACAAGTGGGAGCGGCCGCAGCCCCGTCTGCAAGTTCGGTTCCGCGCGTCGCAGGATGGGTCCGCTAGCCGGTGATCAACGTGGCGATGCCGACCACCTCGAACCTCGCCCGCACCAGGTTCTCGTTTTCCTTCGTCCCCCTGCTATCCGGCTGGCCGCCGCCGACGGACACCTCGAACTCGCCGGGCTCCACGACGCAGTCGCCGTTCGCCCTGTACAGGGCCATCTGCTCTGGCTTCAGTTCGAACTCGACTGTCCGTTTCTCGCCTGGTGCGAGGTGGACTCGTGTGAACCCCTGCAGTGAGCGAATCGGCGCAGAGGCGGATGACTTCAGGTCCGAGATGTAGAGCTGCACCACCTCGTCGCCCGCGCGATCGCCGATGTTCTCGACCTGCGCGCTGACTCGGAGGGACTCGCCTGTGGCAGGCCTGTCGGGTGTGATGCACAGATAGGAGTACTGGAATCGCGTGTAGCTGAGCCCATAGCCGAACGGGTACAGCGGCTGCCCAGCGAAGTACCGGTAGGTACGGCTGACCATGCTGTAGTTCGTGAACTCAGGGAGCTGGTCAACCGACGCGTAGAACGTCACCGGGAGCCGACCGGCCGGGTTGTAGTCGCCGAAGATCACATCGGCGACGGCGTGGCCGCCCTCCTCACCCGGATACCAGGCGTTGACGATGGCGGGGACGTTCGCGTCGGCCCAGTTGACCGAGAGGGCGCTGCCGGTCATGAGCACCAGGACAATCGGGGTGCCGGCGGCGCGGACGGCTTGCAGCAGCTCCTCCTGGACGCCCGGCAGATCGAGGTCGGCGCGGTCGTCGCCGACCTCCGACTCCCAGGCCTGGTTCTCTTCGCTCTCAAGTGCAACGGACAAACCGAGCGCGAGGATCGCGACATCGGCCTCCCGTGCAGCTGCTACCGCTGCGTCGAAGCCATCCTTGGATGCGCTGTTGAGGTCACAGCCCTTGGCGTACACGACACGGACGCCGTCGCCGAGTCGGTCCTTGAGCCCGTCGAGCACGGCATAGGCCTTCGACGGCGTGCCCGCGTAATTGCCGAGGAGGGCGTCCTGGCTGTCCGCGTTCGGGCCGATCACCGCGACACATTTGAGGTCTTTCTTCAGCGGCAACAGGCCGTCGTTCTTCAGCAGGACGATGCTCTGCCGCGCCATTTCGAGTGCGAGATCACGGTGCGCCTGGCAGTCGACGACATCCGGAGGGATCTGCGCGTACGGGACCATCTCCGGCGGGTCGAACATGCCGAGCTGGAAACGGGCGCGAAGTACGCGCACCAGCGCCTGATCGATCTCCTTCTCCTCGATCAGTCCCTGGCGGACGGCCTCCACCAAGGCGCCATAGGCCTCCCCGCAGTTGAGGTCGCAACCGTTCCTGACTGCGAGGGCGGCCGCCTCGGCCGCGGAGCCCACCAGACGATGGCCCGTGTAGATGTCGGCCACCGCCCCGCAGTCGGAAACCACAAATCCGTCGAAGCCCCATTCCTTCCGCAAAACATCGATCAGGAGAGTGCTGCTGGCCGAGCAGGCTTCGCCGTTCGTCCGGTTATATGCGCTCATGACGGAGGCCGCCTTGCCTTCTTGCACACAGGCCTTGAAGGCAGGTAGGTACGTGTCGCGCAAATCGCGCTCGCTCAC
>CAZLHI010000096.1:0-3636 GCA_964559435.1 uncultured bacterium
TCACTCGAGCGGCGGCCGACGACGATGCCGATGTTCGGGAGGCGGCGGCCCGCGCGCTTGGCAACATGGGACCGGAGGCGGCCGCCGCCGTGCCCGCCCTGGCCGGAGCTCTGGGCGACGAATCCGCCGACGTGCGAGGTCCAGCGGCCTGGGCGCTCGGCAGGATTGGGCCCGAGGCCGCCGCTGCCGTGCCCGCCCTGGCCGAAGCTCTGGGCGACGAATCCGCCGACGTCCGACTCTCGGCGGCCTGGGCGCTCGGCAGGATCGGGCCCGACGCCGCTTCGGCCGTGCCCAACCTCGCTCGTGCTTTGGTGGACGAATCTCTCAAGGTGCGCGGCTCGGCCGCCTGGGCACTGAGCAGGATAGGGCCGGAGGCCGCCGCTGCCGTTCCGGACCTCGTACGAGCTTTGGGAGATGGATCGGCCGACGTCCGGGAGTCGGCGGCGTGGGCGCTGGGCGGGATCGGGCCGGAGGCCGCCGCTGCCGTGCCCGCGCTCATCCAGGCGCTGGGAGACGAGTACCGCCAGGTTCGCGAAGCTGCTGCCGGCGCGCTGGGGCAGATTGGGCCCGCCGCCGAGGCGGCCGTGCCGGCCCTCATCGGTCTTCTGGGAGACGACGATAGACATGTGCAGAGGACCGCCGCTTGGGCCCTCGGCGGCATCGGGCCGGCGGCGGAGGCGGCTGTGCCTGCGCTGGTTTCCGCCCTTGAGTCCGACGATATCTACCTGCGGCGAACCGCGGCCGGTGCGCTCGGCAGTATCGGTCCGCCCGCGAAGGCGGCCGTGCCTGCGCTGGTTTCCGCCCTTGACTCCGATCGCATTTACCTGAGGCGGGAGGCGGTGTGCGCGCTGGGTCACATCGGCCCCTCGGCCTCGGCAGCCGTTCCCGCGCTGGAGCGGCTCCTCAAAGACAAAGACGAGACCATCCGCACCCACCTCGCCCCGGCCGCGCTGGAGGGCATTCGCGGATCACAGCCCTAGCACAGGGGCAGGAAGCAAAACTCTTCGCTGTTCTCAGACAGCAGTCCGCCCGGCACTAACCCGCCGGGCGGCCTTCTTTGCGGGGGTTCCCAGCGCCGGGTTTTGGAGCGATTGACATTAGTATAATAGTAGAGACACAACTGTGGTCGAGTTCCTGTGGGCCGATTGCTGATGGCTGAAGCCGACGTGTCGAGGGTGACGACTGGCGGCGGGGACGACGCCGCGGCCCTGTTGGTGAAGGGTCTGCGAGAGGCCGATGCTGGGGCCTATGGCAGACTCTACGACCAGTTCGGGGGGCCGATCCACAAGTATGTCGCCAGGGTGCTGCGGCAGGAGAGCGAGCTGGCGGAGGACGTGATGGTGCAGACACTTGCGGAGGCGGTGTGCAACATCGGAGGCTTCGACCCGCGCCGGTCAACGTTCCGGGCCTGGTTGTTCGGGATCGCCCGGCAGAGGGCGCGGGAGGAGCTTCGCCGGCTCGGCAGGCGCAAGGCGGTGCCGGCGAGCGCGCAAGTGCCGCTCGAATCGCTCCCCGAGCAGCCGGCCGCCGGGGACGTGGCGGCCGACTCGGCGGCACGCATCGACGCGAGGCAACGAGTACGAGAACTCATATCCTGTCTCTCCAGCGTCGAGATGGAGGTGTTGGTGCTGCGCTGTGTGCATGAGTACTCGCTGAGGGAGATCGGCGATATCATCGGCCGGTCCGAGAGGGCCGCCGAATCGCTTCTTCGCCGGGCCAAGCAGAAGGCCCGGGAAAGGCTGGGCAGCGATGATAGCTGACCGCTTTGAGAAAGAGCTGGGAGAGCTGCTGGAGTCGGGCGATCCCACGCCGCGGCCGCAGGCCGGAGCGAGGCAGCGGGCCATCGGTGCGATGCGCCGCGCGGCCGTCGCCGCACCGGCGCGGCCGCTGCTTCAGCGAATCCTCGGAAAGGGGGAAAGGAAGATGAGACGATTGGCCTACGCAGTTGCGTTTCTCGTGCTTATGGGGGCGGCCGCGGCCGGAGTGTTCACGCGGTCAGAGCCCGTGGACGGACGGGCGCTGCTGATCAGCGCGGCCGAGGCGATGGAACAGGCCCGGACAATCCACACAAGAGAGCACGGAAGCGAGTTGACCCCCGAGGGATTCAGGATGTCTCGGGATTCAATCGAGCTTTGGTGCTCTCCCCAAGGCTTGCGGTCGAACACGCATGATCCTCAGGGAAACCTGGTGGCAGCCTCCGTATACAACGCGGAGTTGGGCATGGCCTGGTCCTACTACCGTGGGGACACGTCCTGGTTCCCCGAGGGGATCGTCCAGGTCTACCACGCGACGCCAGGCGAAATGGCGGCCTCGATCGAGCTCAGGCTTGACTTGTATCTCAACCAGATACTCGACCTAGACCAGGAGAGGGCTTGGGGGAATGCCGTGACCGTTCGCGAGGGAGAGCGAGACGGGAGAGCAGTCACCATCGTGAACGTCATGGTTAGGGATTCATCGGGAGCGACTGTCCAGACCAACGAGTATGAGATCGATCCCACAACTGGCCGCTTTCTGAGGCAGCGAGCCTTCGGTGCCGACAGTGATGGCAGGCCGCCGCTCTGGTCCAGGGAGATACTGGACTACGGCTCACCCGTGCCGGCGAGCCTGTTCGAGTTCGAATCACCGCCCGGCGCCATCGAGATCGAGGGCTATGTATCCCGGCATCCTTCGTATGTCGGCGTCGTCCTTCCGAACGCGCTCTTCATGAGCGGCCTCGCACTGGAGTCCACGGAGACCTGGCACGCCTCTGCCTTCGCCGGGGGTATCTCCACAGGGCCGCACCTTGCCATTGACGGGGACAAGACAACCGCCTGGACCGGGCGCGGCGAGCATCATCTCCAGGAACCTGGGATGTGGTTCCAGCTTGATTTCGAGGAGCCGGTGTCAGCATCCAGACTGACCGTGCATCACGCCGAAGACTTCGCACTGGGGCCGTTTGATCCGCCCACCGCGCCGGAGGACGAGCCCAGAACCACCAGGGGGGGCATGGTGGGCGGCCCGCAGTACAGGGTCGGGACCGACTGGCCGCGCGGACTCCAGGTATCCATCACCACCGACGGAGAGAGCTGGGAAGACGTGCCCACGGGACTCACCGCTAGTGACCATCCGACGGGCGCGCTCTTCGGCTCTGCCCGGTTGATCCAGGGGGTGCGCCTCACGCTCACCGAGTCGAGTGACGAGGCCCCGTGGAGCATCACCGAGGTCCAGCTGTACGAATGAGTCGTCAGGTAGAGGCGTGGAGCATCGCAGAGATCGACCTCTTCGGCCCGCCGCACGACGTGCGTTAGGGCGCGCTTCACCTCATCTCAGCTGACATGAGAGCCTGGGGGACGGCCGAGAAGTCGTCCCCCGTAACGGCCAGGGGGACTGCTGGCGGATCAGTCCCCCGGACCCCCTCTACTAGGTGCTCGGCCGTACCGCACAAGCGACTCTTCTGCCACTCCGCCTCCCCGCCGGCCGTGGCAGACGCGCCCCGGCTGTCTTGGGCCGTGGGGAGGGGGAAGAATCGAGGGGGGAGGAGCCTGTCCTGAGCGCAGCCGAACGGATGTCCCTCCCCCTCTCGAAGCGCATTCACCCTACCACCGAGCACTCACGTGTAGGCCGGCCATGCCGGAGTTTACCCGCCTCTGGCGGGCC
>CAZLHI010000097.1:0-3565 GCA_964559435.1 uncultured bacterium
AGGAGCGCTACGGACCCAGTGGCGTAATGCTGCGCGTGCCTAGCCGCGCGGTGGGATCTTCGCTCTCTTGAGGCCGAGAGCCGTTTCGATTACCCTATGACAGCAGTCCTCAGGAGACGTTGCGGATGACACTGCCGACCCAGGGTGGACGCGAATGCACAAGGGAACCGTGGGAAACGGAAGTCCTGGCCCAGCACCGGTGGACCACACACGGCGAGGAAGCGGCCGAGGAACAGCTCGTGCAGCTCCGGAAGCTCTGGGGGGCAGCGCGCCCGCTAGATGCGCCCCTCGGGCGTCTGCTTGAGCAGATAGTCGCCCTCGAGATCTGCAACTGGAATCTCACAGAGAGCCTTTTGGCTCTCTGCACGGCAATCGGATGCGGCGCCGCCGCTGAGATGCCTATCGGCCACATGGCTTCGGTCTCCAAGGAGCGGTGGCGTGCTGTCTGGGCCTACTACCTTGCAGCGCGGCAGTGGTTGGCGCCTGAGGGGGTGAGTGGCTGTGGCGCACTGCTCCAGGAGTGTGACCCCGACGGCAGTTTGCTCGATCGCGTGGCGACCCTCCTCGGCGAACGAGACCTGTTGAAGGAGCTGTACGTCGAGCGCTTCTGCCTCATGCTCGAGTTCTGGATCGGCGGCCTTCACCGCCAGGACGTAGCCCGAGCGGCAGCCCATCGTTCGGCCGTCTCCGCGGTGGAGGCGGAGATCACGAGGCTGGGCCCTGAGCCCCAGATACTCGACGCCATGAAGGGGGATGGCGATGGCAGACTGCAGCCATGCAATCACAAGGCCTTCCGCCGGTACGATGTGATCCTGTCGAGCATCGGCGCGGGGAAGTGGCGTGCCGTGATGCCGATGAGGGGAACCGACGGTATCGAGAGAGCATCACTGCTCGAGAAGTACCTGTCACCCATCGAATCCTGGCTCAACGCGCCCGTCGGTCTTGGTGAGTCGACGGCAGGTGAGCTGGACGCAAAGATCCATTCACTGCTTGGGGAGCCGGATGACGCTAAGATCTTCCTCGCGTCACTTCTCCTATCACTGCTCCGCTCCCAGCAGCTCTCCGCGAGGAAGAGGGCGGAAGCCAGGATAGAGGACTTACAGAGCTAGAGACAGCGTGTCCTGGCGGCCGTTGTCCTCTCTAGAAACTCTATCCGGGTGGTCCAAAGGACAGCGCTAAGCTATGATAGCAGAAGCCGCGGGCGTTGAGTAGAGTTCGGCGAGGCAGCCAGACCAGGGAGGGCAGGCAGTCCAGCCGCGGTGAGCCGACCCGCTTGCCTTCGACAGATGGGTGAAGACGGGTTCGTCGTGAGTTAGGCGGCGGCCCGGTAGTAGCGATGATGCAGGCCGCCCACCACTGGCACCGAGATGAGTTGTCCTTCGCCTTCCAGAGAGGCCCCCGCGGGTGTCTCGCCACCCAAGCCCTGATGGGGCCGCGCCGGATGGTAGTACTGCTCCAGGTAGTCCCCGAGCAGACGTTCCAGGTGTTGTTGGTGCAGCACGATCACGTGGTCCAGCAGCTCCCGGCGTAGCGTTCCGATCATGCGCTCGATGTAAGGGTTCTGCCAGGGAGACTTGTAGGCGGTGCGGACCTCCTCGATGCCACAGGACTCCAGGAAGGCTCGCACCCCATAGCCGAAGATCCCATCGTTGTCTCTCAACATGTACTGTGGCGGTTTGCCGAACGGCGTCGCCTCTCGCAGTTGCTGGACCACCCACTCCATGGTTGGGTGCGGGGTGACGGCGAAGTGCAGCACTTCTCTGCGGGCGTGATCGAAGACGAGAAACACGTACAGGGTCTGGAAGCCCAAAGTGTTGACGGTGAAGAAGTCGATCGCCCAGCAGAGCTCCAGGTGATTCCTGAGAAACGACAGCCAGTTCGTCGACTGAGGCCGCGGCTTCCTGGGCTTCACCATGTACTTGCAGATGGTTTGGGTGCAGGGCGCCTCGTAGCCCAGCAGCAACAGCGTATCGCGGATGCAACCGGGACCCCAGAAGGGATTCTCTCTGCTGAGCCGTCGGATGAGTTGCTGCATCTCGCGGGACACCGGAGGGCGCCCGGGCCGGGAGCGCCAGTGCCAGAACAGCCCGAAGGCCTTGGTGTGCCAGCGCTTCACCGTCTCCGGCT
This sequence comes from uncultured bacterium, assembly GCA_964559435.1. Taxonomy (GTDB): domain Bacteria; phylum Armatimonadota; class Hebobacteria; order Hebobacterales; family Hebobacteraceae; genus Hebobacterum. The sequence continues at coordinate 2,128 of CAZLHI010000097.1, forward strand.
TCATCAGGTGCACCAAGTCTTCCCAGCCATCCAGCAGCTTGGAGAGCACCACCCAGAGGAGGCGAAAGGCCGGGGTGAACTGGCGGCGTGGCCTCTTGCCGCCACCGGGTCCGCTCACCTCAATAGCCAGCTGACTCTCGAGCGCCACCACGTGTCCCGCGAGCAGGGCCTTCGGTAGCAACAACACCCAGACGAACTTGCGTGCGTAGCAGGCAAGTTCCCAGACGGCGCGGAGAACACATCCGGCACTGAAGAAGAAGGTTGAAAGCGTACTCATGACACGGAGGATAGCACCTACGCTAAGATGAAGGATATCGCTCAGGAGCCCCGGATAGGATCATTAGAGAGGACAAGGGTATGCGATGGTCCGCTGTGCTGAGCGGTGAGGATGCCAGGCCATGCTCCCACCTGGAGCGGATGCTGAGTACAGCGCTACGTTCGGAAACAGGAGGAGCGACGTGGGGATTCGGCCCTATGAGGACGCAGACTGGACGTCAGTGGCGGCGCTCTTTGGGAGAACGTTCGCGACACGTTGTCGCCTGCTCCGGGAGGCGATCACGGCCGGCCATGCGTACGACTGTCTCCAACGCATGATCGGCGAGGCGTCAGCCTCGGCAGCGTGGGTCGCCGAGAAAGGAAACTCTATCGAGGCGTTCGTCTCTGCCCATGCGCGGGAGGCAGGTCGGGCAGTGATCACCACCCCGGTTCTAGGCGAGGTAGATCAGGGGGCCTTCGATGGTCTCCTCGCCAACGCCGAGGGATTCTTGCGCGAGCATGGGGCCAGGGAGGCGAAGGTCGAGGGCATCTCGCGGGAGTACAGTGTCGGGTTCGGCGACCCGATCCACATGCGACTACTTGGCCACGGCTATGAGACCCACGGCGTCGAGGGTCTGGAGGTGGTGATGGAGCTCGATCTGACGAGCTTCGCCACGACGCCCACGGTGGAGGGCTTCCGGCGGCAGAACGAAGCTGCTGGCCTGGTATTCGAGTTCCTCCACACCAAGCATGCCGGAAGCCTTGAGGAGATCGCGGAGGCCGAGTGGATGCGCGCTGGGCTCACCACTCGGCTCGAGGAAGATCCCGAGCGACATCCCTACGCCGTGTGCAGGAACGGGGACGTGATCGTCGGATTCTGCGGGGGCTGCCATGTGGAGAAGCACTACGGAACTGGAGGCTGGGCGTTCATCCTGCTGAGGGGATGGACGCCCGAGCGTCGAGGGGAGTACTTCGGGAGAGGGATCGGCGCCGTGTTGCTCTCGATGGCGAACGAGTGGCTGAAGGCACAGGATGCCACGTTCCAGATCATCTTCACCGGCGTAGAGAACCCCGCGCAACGGCTGTATCGCAGCGCGGGATACCGGTACTGCTTCTTCAGCGCTCACGACGTGCGCAAGCGGCTCCGTCCAGACTAGAGGCCGTGGACCGCGAACGGCACTTC
>CAZLHI010000098.1:0-3330 GCA_964559435.1 uncultured bacterium
ATCCCTCCAGCGTCGCGGCGCCGCCAGAGGCTATCACCCTATCCGGACCGGCCTCTGCCACCGCCGGGGACGCCACCGTGACCGTTACCACGTCGGCGGCGGTCTGCCCGAGATCATCGGTCACCGTGAGAGTATAGACCGTGGTGCTCTCAGGAGAGGCGATGGGCCAGGCCGCGGTCGGCTCATCCAGCCCCGTGGTCGGCGACCAGGAGTACTCGTAAGGTGGCACTCCGCCGGAGCCCGATCCCTCCAGCGTCGCGGCGCCTCCAGAGGATATCACCCTATCCGGACCGGCCTCTGCCACCACCGGGGACGCCACCGTGACCGTTACCACGTCGGCGGCGGTCTGCCCGAGATCATCGGTCACCGTGAGAGTATAGACCGTGGTGCTCTCAGGAGAGGCGATGGGCCAGGCCGCGGTCGGCTCATCCAGCCCCGTGGTCGGCGACCAGGAGTAAGTGTACGGTGGCTCCCCATCTGAAGCAGATCCTTCGAGGGTCGCGAAGCCACCAGAGACAATCACCTTATCCGGACCTGCCTCCGCCAGCAGCGGGGGGATGGTGCAGTAGACGTAACCCAGCTCTTTGATGCCCTCGACCACCTGCCTTAGATACCTGATGTGCAGGTAGGGGTGGAAGTAGGAGCTTGCCCAAGCATCTCGAACGACCAGATTCCTCTCCGCGGCCCCGACAATGTCGGCGGGCAAGCGCGCCGGGTAGTCGTAGAATGGAACCGGCTCGACATTGCCCAGGTTCTCGGGCAGGAGGCGCTGCCCATAGACGTCGCTCTCGATGGGATAGGGATAGAACTGCCCCGCGAAGTAGGGACCGAGTGAGCTGAAGTAGAGAACGCGCCCGCCCACCAGGCTGAAGCGGCTCCCGAACTCGACTGAATCAAGGGCGGAGGCGAGGTAGTGCGGCGTCTCCCAGGCGACGACTGGGAGCCCGCACAGAGACATCTCCGCGAGGGCTGCGTCAATACGGCCGTTGACCCAGGTCACCGAGTCCTCGGGCACGGGCCCGAGGAACTGCGTCTCTCCACTCTCCTCATCCCATATCGTGCGGAAGAACTCGCAGTCATCCCCCGTCATTCCGTTGTACGGGTTGGGGATCGCGTCGTACTGGTGCGTGTAGCCGTGAACTATGAGCTGCCCGCCGTGCTCGACCATATACTGGAGCGCGCTCACGACCCCAGGCGAATCAGAGAGGCGGACCTCGACTGGCTCGCCCCCGGTGGTCTCTCCGAGTGGGTCCCTGAATACAGGAATGACCGCCACCTCAAAGGGAACGCCCTCCGAGTGCAGGTAGTCGGCCACATCGACCAGGTCCCCCGGATCGCAGGTGGGATCCACGTCTTCGATACGGATCAGGCCGCGACGGCTGGGCGCATGGTCGATCCCCACGATGTCGTGAAGAAGATCGCAGAAAACGAGATAGCGATCCTCCTCGGACACGTAGGTGAGGGGCGTATCGGCGAAATACCACAGGTTCCCCGCGTGGACGACATACGGCCATGAGTCCTCTGTCCCGGGGCCCGCCCCCGGTAGGGGAATGACCGCCTTTACCTGGGCTCGATCCGAATCGAGAATGTAAGCCAGACCCAGGTCTGGGTCGGTGGTGTCCTTCACCAACGACACGCCCTTGTACACGATCTCCGAGAGCCCGGAGATGTCGATCCCGGCAAACTGGAATCCGTATCGGAACGTGAACTCAGCATCCCAGTAGCCGTACTCGTCCCAGGCGATCTGCCAGAGGTTGTACTTGAACCAGCAGACCGTCCTTTCGGTGCTCATTACGTCTGACAGGAAAGCCTCCGGTAGCGGGTTGTCGAACACATCTCCAAGGTAGAAGGTGACCGCGTAGTCTTCCACTTCGCCAGGGAGATAGCTCTCTACGGGTTCGATGATCCACTCCAGAGGGAAGTGCCCCAGAAGGTTGGCGATCTGGATGGCGTGAAGCTCACTCAGCCAGGCATAGGAGGAGGCCGAGTCATAGAGAATGAGGGCCCCGGCGGGCCTCTGACTCGAAGGCGTTGCTGCGGTGGTCGATGATTGGATGAGGACGAGACAGCTCAGCAAGATGATGAGACTCAGCCATCGCCCTCTTCGCATCGCCGTCCGTCCGGCGCTGCCAGGCGTCAACTCCCGTCCTTCTCCCGCACCATCAGGAAATGCGCCAGGCCTGTCAAAGCTGGCCTCTCGCTTCTCTGTTCGAGAGAGGAGAGCTATTATCCTGTGCCGCCTCGACGCTATCTCGCACATTCTGGCGGCGCCAGCAGGCCTATCCTCCGCCTGCACGGGACGGGAAGGGCGTGGGCGAGGCCGCGCCTTCAGGGCGATCCGGGCCGGGGTGTGTTACTGCTGCCAGCGGCGCTCCGCGACCATAGTGCCGGGCAAGAGATCCTTCAGGCGCGACAGGCACGGCAGGCGTTCGGCGCGAACGCTGCAAGCCGTGCCGCAAGTGCGGAGGGGGTGGGATTCGAACCCACGAGGGGCTTCGGGCCCCCAACGGTTTTCAAGACCGTCTCCATAAACCGCTCGGACACCCCTCCGGCGTGGGGCCGGGACCGAGAGAGTCCCACTTGAGAAGATAGCAACGGGGAACGGCAGCGTCAAGCGCGACGGCAGCCGTCTATCAGGAGTAGCGGCGGATGCTCATCAGCACCTTGCCGATGATCCTCACATCATCGGCGGCGATCGGCTGCAGGTCCTTGTTGGCCGGCACCAGGTAGACGCGGTTTCGCCGTCGCCGCAGGTACTTCACGGTGGCCTCATCCTCCAGCAGGGCGACCACAATCTCGCCGTCTTCCGCGTACGGTTGCTGCCGCACGACCACGTAGTCGCCGTTGAAGATGCCGGCCTCGATCATGGAGTCGCCCTTCACCTCCAGCATGAAGCACTGGTCGTCCTTGACGATGTCGCGGGGAAGCGGGAACACCTCCTCGATGTTCTCGGTGGCGAGGATCGGCTGGCCCGCCGCCACCCGGCCCATGACGGGCACGGGAACCATGGGCACCGGTATCATGGTCGGGTCGGGGGCCTTGAGAATCTCCATCGAGCGGGCCTTCGTCCGGTCGCGCTTGATGTAGCCCTTCTTCTCCAGCGCCTCCAGATGCCGCTGGACCGTGCAGCTCGATCGCAGGCCGAGCCGCTCGCCGATCTCGCGCACCGTCGGCGGATAGCCCTTCTCACTGTAGATATCGTGAATCCCCTCCAGCACTTGCCGCTGTCGGTCGGTCAGACGCCGCATCCTCGCCTCCTCGAAAACAGTGGTTGTTCCCTCGCAGGCAAGGATACCACATTTCGAACGACTTTGCAAACAGCCGTTTGGG
>CAZLHI010000099.1:0-3253 GCA_964559435.1 uncultured bacterium
GACGGCCCAGATTGAGAAGATTGTGGAGGCGGCGAAAGCCGCCGGCGGTCTGGCCTCGAAGGTGATGGGAGCGGGCGGCGGCGGGTGCATGATCGCGATTGTGGGGGAAGGCAAGCGGGGCGCCGTCGAGGCGGCCGTGAGGGATGCGGGCGCCACTGTGATGCCCTTCAAGATCGCTCGTCAGGGGCTCACCGTGAGAGAGGTGTAGGCGGCGGGGGGAGGCCTTGCGGTGGGTATCCTGAGTTGTGAGCGCGAGAGGTCATTGTAGGATGCCGGTTTACGAGTACTACTGCGACGACTGCGGTTGGCGTTTCGAGGAATACCGGGAGGTGAAGGTCCGCGCCACCTGCCAGTGCCCGCGATGTGGGGAGTCGGCGCGAAAGGTGTTCCGGCCCGTCGGCATCATTTTCAAGGGGCCGGGGTTCCACAGTACGGACTACCGGAAACCGGAAGCAAGAGAGAAGGCGGAAGGCGGGGCGGAGAAGCCGAAACCCGCGGGCGCTTCGGCCAAGACCGACAGCAAGGACGACTAGCTCTCGTCGGGCGGCGCCTTGGCAGGCTTCGAGGCGGGACGCGGCAGGGAGTCGTAGCCCAGAGCGCGGAGGAAGATAGCCACGATCTCCGGGTCCAGGTCTTTCCCGCTGGCCCGTCGGAGAGCGTGGGCCGCCTCCTGTTCGGTCAGGCCGGCCCGGCCCGGGGAGCCGGTGCGCAGGCTATCATACGAGTTGGCGACCGCCAGCACGCGGGCCAGCAAGGGGATATCCTCGCCCGCCAGACCCTCGGGGTATCCGTTGCCGTCCCAGCGCTCGTGGTGGTAGCGCACTGCGTCCATGGCGGGAGCCAAGAACTCGACCGGCTGGAGGATGGAGATTCCGATGAGGGGGTGCATGCGCACGAGCACTTCGTCGCTCATGTCCAGATGCCCGATCCGTGCAAGTGACCGATCGCTCAAGCCGATCTTGCCCACATCGTGCAGGGTGGCGGCGAACCGGAGAACCTCCATCTTGTCCGCGTTGAGCCCCAACGCCCGGCCGACTTGGAGAGCGTAGTCGGTGACGTGCTCGGAGTGGCCGAGGGTGTGTGGGTCCTTGGCCTCGATCGCGCGGGAGAGGGCGCTCACGGTCTCCCAATAGCTGCGGCGCAAGTCCTCGTGCAGCCGCGCGTTGTGGATCGCGATGGCGGCCTGGTCGGCGAAGGCCTGCAGCAGCCGGCGCTCGCGGCGGGACCAGAGGTGACGAGAGCCGCAGTAGACGCGGAGTACGCCGAACGTGTCTTCCCCGCGCCGGAGCGGCAGCGTGAGAAGTGAGACCAGGCCCTCGGCCTTGGCTTCATCTGGATATCGAAACCGAGGATCTTTTGAGACCTCGACGATGACGACCGAGCGTCCCGCAAGCGCCTCTTGATCGAGGGGGCTCTCGGACAGCCGCACCGGTCCCTTGGCCAGGTAGTCCAGGCTCAGGCCGTAGCTGGCCGCCGCAGTCAGCTCGTCGCGCTTGCGATTCAGCAGGCGGATGGAAGATGCTTTGGCGGCGGTGATCTTGACCGCGGTCTCGGTGATCGTGCGCAGCACCTCGGTGACGCGGAGGGAGGCATTCACCGAGCGGGAGACCTCCAGCAGGCTGGCTGCGTCCTCGCGCCGCTCCTCCAGCTGAGCGAACAGACGCGCTGTGATCAAACCGATGAAGTAGAACAGAATGGCCCGTATGACGATGTCGGCGAGAGGTTGAGGCACGCCCTCTTTGAGCGGCAGCAGCGCGGCCAGCAGGGCCGCCCCGAAGGCAGTAACGATCCCTCCGAGATCCCCAAGGAGATAGCTCGCCAGCACGATCGGGATGTAGTAGAAGTGGATGAAGCTGCCGGCCGTTCCGCCGTCCAGGTAGGCCAGGTACGTGACCAGGGCCAGCAGAACTCCGATCACGATCCCAATGGATACGGCGCCTCGATGGTGCCAGATCCTGTTCATCGGGCTGCGCTTCCAACTGGTGCGGCGAAAGAAGACTGCCGCCTTAGGCGAAGCGGCTGCCTACTGCGTTCGCTGGCCGGCGGCGCCAACCTGCCGTCGTGAGCCGGTCGCCTGCGGAGAGGAGGCCGCCGGGGGCCAGGCGGGAGAGGAGGCAGGCGCTCGCGGGGCTTCGGGCCGGAAGCGCCAGGAAGGGCTGGGGAGCGGGAAATCGCCAGCGGCGAGGTCTTGACGTGGGAGGGCCGATGTGCTAGACTGCACGATGCCCATTAGGGCCCAGCGGAGTTCAGCGGGCCTACAGTGCTGTTCGCGTTCTCCGTAAGGTGCGTGTCGCGGTGCAAAGGCGTCGCCTCATGCCTCAGCGGGCAGGGTGTTGGCCGCTCCTGAAACGCAGGCGATAGGCGGCCGTGAGCCTGAGAGGACGGTTATCGTTCATAAGTCTTTCATTATCACGGCCGCAAAGGTCCGTCGGTCCGTCGGACCGGGGCCGACCCGCCGGCTGATCCGGAGCAGGGGCGTGCCGAACACGTTGCGAAAGAGGAGGTGGTCAGGGAGAAGGCTGAGAGTGCTTGGACCCAGACGGTGCTCCTTCGCCTCTGGAGCGCGTTCTGGTGTGAGTGGACTCACTTCAGATTCAGATTTCCACCCTGTCAAGGAGGCGAGGCATGCTGAGAATGAAGTACCTATTGACGCTGGGGCTAGCAGTGCTAGTCGTCAGCATCGCCGCCGGCGCGGCCTTCGCTCAGGCGAGTTGGCGCCTCGGCGACGTGGACCTGCCTGACTACGTAGCGTGGGACGCCGACATCGACGGCGGGATCGATATACACAACGACGGCACGGTTGACCTCACCGAAGCAGGCTACGAGTTGTGGTCGTGTGAGGGCACCTCGGTCTCGGTTGACTTGCTGATCGACCGCTGGGGCACCGACACAGTACCGCTGCCGGAGGACGGTATTGCGATTGGCGCCACCGAATCGGTCGAGCTTGCGCTGGTGGCCCCGCCTATCACCACACCCACAAGCTCAAGCGTCCAGACGCTGGCGTGTGACTGGGCGCTGAGGGACATCGCCGGTAGCTCGTACGTCACTCCGCCTTCCTGCGCGGAAGCAGACATATCGATTGGCCGGTTCCCGGATTCGATCGAGTGGCATCGGAACGACACCGAGAGGGATGCGGGCCGGGTGCCGTTCATCGTGCAGGGCTTCCCGGATGGTCTCTACCGGCCGAACATGAAGGTGCCCCGCGACCAGATGGCTGTGTTCATCCGTCGCGGCATGAACATCTCGCCGACTG
>CAZLHI010000100.1:0-2335 GCA_964559435.1 uncultured bacterium
AGCTTGAGCTGGAGACCACGCGGGCAGCTGCGGCTGCTGCGGCAGCCGAAGCTGCGGCAGCCGCGGGCGAGCCGGCTGTCGGCGGGCGGGCCCGCGGTGGCTTCAGGGGCGGCCGCGGCGGGCGCGGTGGCAGGGGACGCCGTGGTGGAGGCTGGGGTTAGGGTTAGCAGAGATCACGCTCTCTCAGCGCGAACATGGGTCAGGTCGTGTCCGAGCGACCTGACCCTTTTCTTTCAGCCCGTTGTGGCCGTTGCATCCCGGGCGGCGAGCACGGCCGAGCCTCTGGCGATTTCGGTCGCCCTCAGCCACTCCTCGTCTGACACAAGGGAGTCCGCCAATTGGACCCCGAAGTGGTCTTCGAAGCCGCGCCTGAGCGCAACTGCGACCTCTGAATAGGGGATCGGCTGGCCCGCTGCTTGCCAGAGGCCAATCGCCGGTGGTGAGTCGGCACTCCGGAGAAACACATCTCGCCATCTGGCCGGGTCTATTCGCAGCGGCAGTGAATTCTGCTGGAGGATGAAGCCGTTCCTCTGGACCTGAGCGCTGCCGATCAGCTTGGCTGACCCGACAACGAGATCGCACCGCGCCTTCACCGCGAAGCAGGCCGGGTCTCGTACGCGGCCGGGTGAGGGGACCGCCGCTGAACGGTCTACCAGCCTTGCATCGAGGCCGAGCGAGCGGACCGCCGCAGTGATCCCTTGTGCGAGGATTCGATAGGAGTCCATGACTCCTTTCGTGCCGAGTCGCTCCCGTGATACGACGATGCTGAACGTTACCTCTTCTTCTGTGTGGAGAATAGCGCGGCCGCCGGTCGGCCGGCGGACCACGTCTATCCCCAGAGCGCGGCACCTCTCCAAATCGACGCTCGACTCGATGCTCTGAAAGCGCCCCAGTGAGATGGCGGGCGGCCGCCAGGTGTAGACACGGAGGACGGGGGGAGACTGACTGCTTGCATGGCTTTCGAGGAGCGCCTCGTCGAGGGCCATGTTCTCCCCGCCGGGACGCGGCCCACAGTCTATGAAGCGCCAGCTTTCTCGGCTCACGGCATACCCTCTAGGCGCCCCAGTGCCTCCTCCTCGTCTTGGCAGAGTTCGGCTCCTGCGTTGACTATTTGGCGCTGCAAGGCAGTTGCTTGGCCGCCGGTGAAGTCGCGGCCCGCAATCGGGGGATCGTCGATGATCAGCACGCGCCTGCCAGCGCCTCGCGCCCTGACCGCGGCCTCGAGGTTACGGAGGTTCCCCCGGCCGATGGGAATGCCGGTCACAACCACCACATCCGCCTCTCGGGCCATTGCGGCGTTGCGTCGGTGCGTTTCCTCGGCTATCGGGCAGAAAGGCGCCTCCTCAACTCGTGGAAGATCGAGCGCCTCCGCCTCAATCTGGTCGGTGTCGGACACATTGACGGCTCCGACCGAAAGTGCGAACCCGAACTGCCTCAGGCGGCGCATCAGCCCTGCGCCCGTTCCGGCACCGCAGATCAGATGGATCCTGGTCTGGCGTGTCGCGGGCCCCGCCATGGGCAGACGAGACAGCAGCGTCACGTACGGCCGTCCTGTGGTTGGATGTGGTCGCACCTGCACGTCTGTGCCGTAGGCCAACCGGATCAGCGACTCCGTGACCACCGCTTGGGGCATCCCCTCGGCCACAATCGTCCCGAGCGATATCAACACGAGATGATCACAGTACTGGCTTGCCAGGTTCAGGTCGTGCAGCACCACGACCGTTGCCAGCTCTCGCTCCATCGTGAGCCGGCGTGCCAGGTCCAGTATCTCGATCTGGTTGCTCACATCGAGATGCGCGGTAGGCTCGTCCAAAAGGAAAGCGCTTGGCTGCTGAGCCAGGGCCCGCGCGATCATACAGCGCTGTCTCTCCCCGCCCGACAGTTCACTGATCGGGCGGTCTGCGAACACGTCCGTGCGAGTCAGGGCCATCGCTTCGTGTGCGATCTCATAGTCCCGAGGCCCCTCGATTCCGAAGCGAGAGAGGTGGGGAGCTCGTCCCATGAGCACGACGTCGCGAACGGGGAAGTCGAAGGCAACCGTGTTGTCCTGGGAAACGACCGCAAGATGGCGCGCCAGCTCGCGCGCGCCCATCCGGTAGATGTCGGCGCCGTCGAGCAGGACGCGGCCGTTCAGGGGTCGCAGAACGCGGCTCAGCGCACGCACCAGAGTTGACTTGCCCGACCCGTTGGGGCCAACCAGCCCAATGAACTGGCCGCGCGCCGCCGTCAGACTTACATTGGTCAGCACGGGATCTCCGTCGTAGCCAACTGTGAGTTTCTGTGCTTCGAGCACGGGAAAGCTCCCTCAGGCCGGCCTGGGACGTGCCTTCAGGAC
>CAZLHI010000101.1:0-2270 GCA_964559435.1 uncultured bacterium
GGGGCGCGGCCACGGTAGTGGACGGATTGCTCGCGGAGGGGTGCACGGTCGTTGTCCCGACTTTCTCCTGGAGGGCGTTCGCGGTGCGGCCATCAAGGGCGCGGCCGCCGCGGAACGGATGGGACTACAACAGCGGACGCAGTGAGAGCGCAGGGGAGAACCGCATCTACTCCACGGACACGGCTGAGATCGATGCGCACATGGGTGCCGTCCCTGCCGCTGTGGTCGCAAGGCGGGGGCGCGTCCGAGGCGATCATCCGTTGTGCTCATTCAGCGCGGTTGGCCCTCTGGCAGACGAGTTGATAAGCAAGCAGCAACCACTTCGCGTCTGGGGCGCCCTGGAGGCGCTCTGCGAGCATGACGGAGTAGTCGTGCTGATGGGTGTGGGGCTGAGCAAGATGACGCTTCTCCATCGGGCGGAGCAGGAAGCGGGCCGGGCCCCATTTCGTCGGTGGGGGAATGGGCCGGAGGGGACGCCGATCGAAGTCCAGGCGGGCGGATGCTCGGGAGGTTTCGGCAACTTCGAGCCGGTCTTGGCGCCGCTGGAGAGGCAGACGAAGGTCGGCCCGAGCGTGTGGCGCGTCTTCCCGGCGGAGGCCGCGGTAGGTGCCGCCGCGCGAGCGATCCGCCGGGACCCGATGATCACACACTGCGGCGATCCCGGATGCGGGCGGTGCCGCGACGCCGTGGCCGGTGGGCCGCTTCTTGAGCGGGGGAATAGCCAAGGTGGTGGGAGCCGGTAGCCATGTTCACCCATAACATCTACCGCAATGTGCGAACACGCGTCATCGTGGTCCACGACGGCAGGATGCTGCTGCACGCGCCGTGCGAGGATCAGATGAGCGGGCGCGATTCCTACCGGGTTCTGCCTGGTGGAGGTTTAGAGCCGAACGAGTCGCTGTTCGACTGTGGGGAGCGGGAGGTGTACGAGGAGACGGGGCTGAGGGTGCGGGTGACATCGGTCGCGTTCCTCAGGGAGTGGGTGGTGCCGAAGATGGTTCCCGCCGAGGAGATGAAGCGGCAGGCGGACGCGTGGGGATTCGAGTACGACGAGGCCGACTTCCCCGACCACGGGTACGGGATAGAGGTGTACCTCTGGGCGGAGATCCCCGAGGGGGAGCCGACACAGCCGAGCACAGGAGGGCACCTGACCGATGAAGTGCCGGAATGGGTCTCTCTGGAGCAGGTGCCGAAGGAGCCACTCTTTCCGACAGAGATGAAGGCCCTCGCTCGGGATTTGGCGGAAGGGCGGAAGGCGGTGGGCGTGCCGGCGTTCGTGAGCGCGCCGGGGAATCCGTGGGACGACGCCGAGGGCAGCTGTGTTCACTCATAACATCTTCCGAAGCGTAAGGGTCCGCGCGCTCGTCGTCCATGACGGTAAGATGTTGGTATTGCCAAGGCCGGATGTGGTCGGCGGCAATCCGCCGCAGCCGGGGGCCGCGCCGGGGGGCGGGCTACGGCCGAACGAGACAATGTTCGAGGCGGCCGAGCGGGAGGTGTTCGAGGAGACTGGACTGCGCGTGAAGGTGAAGTCGCTCGCCTTCCTGCGGGAGTGGGTCGTGCCCAAGCATTGGCCGTTGGAGCCGACCCGGGAGATGCTCGTGGAGCATGGAGTCCCGCGGGAGGAGACGGAGCGATCGGATTACGCGTATGCGCTGGAAGTGTGGGTGTGGGCGGAGCTTGTGAATGGTGGGGCGGCTGACCCCGACCGCGCGGATGTGATCGAAGGCGCTTGCAAATGGGTGCGCTTCGCGGACGTGCACAAAGAGCCGGTGTTCCCCAAGGAGCTGAAGGCGCTGGCGCGTGAGCTTGCGGCGGGAAGGAAGCCCGCGGGCGTGCCGCTGTTCACCAGTGGGTTAGGTGATCCCTGGGAGGAGCCGGATTCGGAGGCGTTCCGAAGCCCAGGGCCGGCCCCGCCTCCACCGCTTGAGAGGTCCTTCTTGCTAAGTAGTTGAACACCAATGATGCACATACGATGGCAGCAGAGGAGGCGACTGTGCGGAATCCGATGATGGCTCTCTGTATCGCGGTGGTTGCGCTGGGAGCGGCACAGATGTGTTCGGCAGCCGAGCTCAGGGATGTCCTGACGGGGAAGGTATATCCGCTGAGCGTGAAGGCTGGCGACCTGGACCGATCATGGGTGAGGCTAACGCCCGTAGGCGATACCACCCTGGGATGGACGCAGATGTACGCGGCGCTGCTCGGAGGGCAGGCGGCGGTCTACTACACGAGAGGCGACACGGTGCAGGCGGAGGGAGAGATCTATCTAG
>CAZLHI010000102.1:0-2266 GCA_964559435.1 uncultured bacterium
GCCCGCGGCCGCCGCCGCAGCGGACCGCGCCGCCGACGGCGTCGCGGCCGCGCCCAGCGCAATCAAGCCGAAGAGCGCGGCAAGCAGCAGCGCGGCCCGGAGCGTCGTCCTCGCCCGAGAGAGCGCCGGCCAGCCCAGACCGTATCCCGTGAGTACGAGAAGCTGGAGTATGTCGACGAACTGGCGCGCTCGGTGCCGAAAGCCTTCCAGCGTGCGGCCGGTTCGGGCGTGGTCGAGAGCCAGCGCGACCTCCCGAATCTCGACGCCCAGATGGGCCGCCTCCACCGTCAGTCCCACCTCCACGCCGAAGCGCGGTGCAATGCCGATGTGCCTCACCAGAGCGGCCGACAGCGCCCTCTGCCCCGACATCGCCGCGGCCGGGTCGAGGCCCGCGAGCAGGCGTATCGTGCCCCGGGCGAGGCCCATCGCGAGCCCCACACCGCCACGCCGCGGACCCGCAGGGAAGACGCCCACGGCCATCCCTGTCTCCTCTCCGACCGCGAGCAGGAGGGGCCCGGCATTCGCGGCCGAGCCGCCCAGATCGGCATCGAGGAACAGCAGTTGATCGCCCGAGGCCGCCAGGACGCCGCGCCACAGCGCCGCGCCCTTCCCCTCGTTTGCTGAGAGCACTAGCACGTCATCCGCGCCCGCCGCCCGCGCGGCCTCGGCCGTGCCGTCATCAGACCCGTCATCGACAACCAGGACCCGGCCGACATCGGGAATGCAACGGACGCCGCGAACGGTCTCGGCGATGGTCCCGGCCGCTCGATAGGCGGGGATGATGGCGGTTGCGCGCATAGCGTCACCGCTCGAGGAGGGCCGGAACCGGTGGCAGGAACGAGTCTGCGGTCTCCTTCAGGCCGTAGTGCCTGTCAGCGCCGGCCAGGGCCAGCACGATGGCCAGCCGCCCGGCCGGCGTGTCGGCGTGGTCGACCGTAGGCACGCCCGCGGCCTTGTAGATCGGGATGACCGAAACCTCGGCCGCCTTGGCCTCGGCTCCCACGACGCGGAGGCCGGCGCTCGTGAGCTCCTGGATCATGGGCAGGTCGATGCGCTCGGGGGCGGCGCCGCTGGCCGCAGCCATGCCGCCGACCATCAGCACGGCGCTGGGGCGGAGCGAGTAGTCGGAGTCGGCGGCCGACTTCAGCAGGCCGCTCGTGTGCAGCTCAAGGATCAACCCCGGCCTGCCGCGGGCGAGGTCCTTGGCGATGCGCCGAGCAATGAGGGTGCGGAAGTGAACTCCCGGCGGCGGATACAGCGTCAGCTGCTGCGACACCTTGTGTCTGACCTCTGCGGGAAGCGTGATGAAGTCCCGCGTTATGATCGTGGTGGACGTGACCTTGGCGCCGGCCTGCTTGAGCGCCGCCCTGAGATTGTCAGGCAGCGGGTCCCCCCCGAATTCCCGGTCGAGCACGATGGCCACCCGCTCCTTTGCCAGCCGGTCCTTGATCACCGCCGCGACGGTCTCCCTGGTGAGCATGTCGTACTCGCGGTTCGTCTGCTCCAGGGCCTTGATCTCCTCCGCCCTCGCCTCCCGGGTCTTCCGGTATTCCTCCTTCAGCGCGGCGACGCTCTTCTTCACCTCGTCAGGGCTCGGCGCCAGGCCGATGCCAATGAGGATCCCGAGCAGCAGCGCGACGAATATCGCGACGAAACTGCCGATGTGATATCGATAGTCAATCAGCACCCGTGTCTCTCCGCAGCGCGCACGGTATGTTCATAGCCCCAGGGACCGGAGCAGCTTCAGCATCCACAGGTCAAGCGTTGCTCCGATCGACGGCGCCTCCGTCACCAAGACGAACATGATCAGCCCCGCCACCACCGCCAGGTAGAGGAAAAGCCGCCGAGAGGGTTGTTCTGGATAGAGGCGGCTGATCCCCTTAGCGTCCGCGAGAATGGAGCCAACGCGCAACCGCACCAGGAAGGTAGACGACATCCCCCCGCGGGACTTCTCCAGGAACTCGCTCAGCGAGAAGTGCGTCCCCACGGCTGCAATCAGCTCCGCCTCCTTCTCGTAGGCAAGCAGCATGGCCACATCTTCGCTCGTGCCGCGCGCAGGCAGCACCACGAAGGACGCACCCAGCTTACTAAGGCGGTCCTTGCCCGGCGCTTCGCCGTTCGGATAGGCGTGGACCACCAACTCCGCTCCGGACCTGAGGGACTCGTCGGACACGCTGTCCATATCCCCGATTATCAGGTGCGGCCGGTAACCCTCTCGCACAAGCAGGTCGGCCCCGCCGTCCACTCCGATGAGTACGGGCCTGAG
>CAZLHI010000103.1:0-1536 GCA_964559435.1 uncultured bacterium
GAGGACGATCTCCTTGCGGAGCCTGATTTTGCGCTGTCGAGTTCCCTCGACGTCGTCGTGGCGCAGCTCGGTCTCACAGAAGCGCAGCCCGGCGTCGCTCACCTGGCCGATGCCGATCTTCGACGAGAGCGAGCCCGGATTGACGGCCAGGATGAACCCCGGCCCCTGCGGGCCGAGATCGAACTCAGCCAGGTCCGTGTGCGGGACCTCGATGGGCAGAACGGTCATTCGGTCGGCTCTTGGCATGGGAATCCCTCAGCAACGTGTCCACATCGCGACGTATCCGCCAGAGACGTAGGAGCGTGCCGGCGCAGCGTGGGGCGGGATGAGAACCGCGGGGCGAAGCGGGCCGCGGGGACTCGCCGCCTGCGGCCGCGCCATACGGTCGCTGCCTGTCATGCCTCCTCTGGACAGGAACGAATACCTCTGTCTGCGGAGAAAGAAAGCCGGGGCCACGACGGGCCGCCCGGCACGCTGACGCGCGCACACATGCTACATCAGACGTGGCCGTTTGCCAAGGCCGTTCGTCGGACAAGGCTCCTGCGGCGGCTACGGCTGCCCGCTGTTGTGCCGGAGCGCCTTGAGCTTGCGGTAGAGGGTCTTGCGGTCGATGCCCAGGAGCTGGGCGGCCTGGACCTGGTTGCCGCGCGTCTGCTCGAGCACCTCGAGGATGTAGCGCTCCTCGAGCTCGCGCAGCGTCACGCCCTCGGCGGCACCGGTCCTGAGCAGGTCGCCACGCTCGGCGGTGATCGCGGCCGGCAGGTCGGCCGGCTCGATCGTGCGCGTCCTGCTCAGGGCGACGCCGCGCTCGATGGCGTTCTCGAGCTCGCGCACGTTGCCGGGCCAGTCGTAGTTGACGATCGCCTTGAGCGCCGCGGGCGAGAGCTTCTTGCGGCGCTGGCCGCGCTCCTCGGCGTACTTGTCGAGGAAGTGCTGCGCGAGCAACGGGATGTCCTCGGGGTGTTCGACGAGCGGCGGCACGTGGATGCTGATCACGTTGATGCGGAAGAACAGGTCCTGGCGGAAGCGCCCGTCGCCCACCCGCTCGTCGAGATCCTGGTTGGTGGCGGCGATCAGGCGGACGTCCACCTCGACGGCTTGCGTCGCCCCGACGCGGCGGACCTGGCGATCCTCGAGCGTGCGCAAGAGCTTCGCCTGCATGGCGGCGGGCAGCTCGCCGATCTCGTCGAGCAGGAGGGTGCCGGCGTCGGCCTCCTCGAAGAGGCCGGGCTTGTGGTCGATCGCGCCCGTGAAGGCGCCCTTGACGTGGCCGAACAGCTCGCTCTCGAGCAGCGCCTCGGGAATGGCGGCGCAGTTGATGGCGACGAACGGCTTGTCCTTGCGGGGGCTGTTGTAGTGAATGGCCTTCGCCACGAGCTCCTTGCCCGTGCCGCTGCGGCCGGTGATCAGCACGGTCGAGCGGACGCGGGCGACGCGCCGGATCAGCTTGAAAACCTCCTGCATCTGCTTCGACTTGCCGACGAGGTTGCCGAAGCGGTAGCGGTGCTCGACCTCGTCGCGCAGGCTCGCGAGCAC
>CAZLHI010000103.1:1546-2251 GCA_964559435.1 uncultured bacterium
GAGGGCCCTGTCGAGCACGACGAGCATCTCGTCCATCTTGAACGGCTTGGTGACGTAGTCGGCCGCGCCGCGCTTCATCGCCTCGACGGCCGCGCCGATGCTGCCGAAGGCCGTCATGAGGATCACGATCGTGTCGGGCGCGCGAGCCCGGACTCGTTCGAGCAGTGTCAGGCCGTCCATGCCCGGCATGCGCACGTCCGAGAGCACGACGTCGGCGGGATCGTCGTCGAGCAGCTTGAGGCCGGCCACGGCCGAGGTGCGCACCGAGACGCGGCAGCCATGCGCGCTGAGCACCTTGCGCAGAAGCTCGAGCATCTGCACGTCGTCGTCAATCGCGAGGATGTGGCAGTGCCTAGCCATCGGCGTCACTCCGCTCGAGCGGCAGCCGCACGGTGAAGGTGGCGCCGTGGCCGGGCCGGCTCTGGACGCGGATATCGCCGCCGTGGTCCTCGACGATGCGCCGGCTCACGGCCAGGCCGAGGCCCGTGCCCTCGCCGGTCACCTTGGTCGAGAAGAACGGCTCGAAGATCGCCCGTCGATGCCGCGCCGGGATGCCCACGCCGGTGTCGGCGAAGACGACGACGAGCATCGGCTCGCTCCCGCCCGCGGGCGTGCGGCGGCGCGAGCGGCGCGTGCGGATTGTCAGCGTGCCGCCGTCGGGCATCGCCTGGATGGCGTTGAGGCCCAGGTTGACGAAGAGCTGCT
>CAZLHI010000104.1:0-1931 GCA_964559435.1 uncultured bacterium
AACGACCCGCGCCCGGCCGACCTCGGCAGGCTCACAGGATCGGCTCGGCGCAGGGCCGTAAAGCCGAGCCGCTCCTGACAGAGGATCGGAGCGTATTCAGCCTGGAGCGCACCGAGCCGGGGCACTGGCGGGCGGTGTAGGCCGGACATAGTCAGCTCGTGCTACGTAGCGAAGCTACTTCGCAGAGTAGCAAAGGCCGTCACGGGCGGAGCGCCATGGGCAAGAAGAAACGGAAGAAGAAGGCGAAGAAGAAGCCCTTCCCGCGGCTGGCGTGGACGCGTTCGCCCGTCCAGCGGCCGCACTCGACGAAGAAGGGAAAGAAGGGCTACGACCGCAGGCGGCTCAGGCGGGAGGACAGCAAAGAAGCTGAGGGGCAAACGCAATAGGAATGCGCGCAGCGCAGGCGCTTGCGCTGCGTGCGCGCACCACACGCTTGACCGGCGTCGCTCGCTCCCATACATTTCTGAACTCGGCGTCTTCGCGCGTCCGCCGTTCGAGAGACGGCGTTTGAAACCGCCGATGGACGCCGATGGACGCCGATGGACGCCGATACGGCAAAGGCTCTTCTTGTTGTGGTGTAATCCGCGTGCATCTGCGTTCATCGGCGGTTGCCTTTCGCCCGTTGAGACGTCGGGAGAGACCGTGCCGCTCACCCTCGCGGAAAAGCTCATCTCGGAGAGAACAGGCCGCGAGGTCCGCGCGGGCGAGATGATAGTCTCGCCCGTGGACGTCGCCTTCGCGCAGGACGGAACGGGGCCGCTCGCCGTCCGGCAGATTGAGAAGCTCGGGACGGAGAAGCTCGCGCGCCCGGAGCGCACGATCTTCTTCTGCGACCACGCCGCGCCTTCGCCGCGAAAGGAGCTCTCGAACGATCACCGGCTCCTGCGCGCGTTCGCGAAGAAGACGGGCTGCCGTCTCTCCGACATAGAATGCGGCGTCTGCCACCAGGTGATCGCCGAGTCCTTCGCCGCGCCCGGCATGATCGTGGTGGGCGCGGACTCGCACTCGTGCACCGCCGGCGCGCTGGGCGCATTCGCCACGGGGATGGGCTCGACCGACGTCGCGGTCGCGATGGCGCTCGGAAAGACCTGGCTGCGCGTGCCGGAGACGATCAGGGTCACGGTCACGGGCGAGTTGCCGGAGTTCGTCACGTCGAAAGACCTGTTTTCGGGCGTGCCCGCCGGGCCGGAAACACCGCAAACGAACCAGCTCAGCGGTTTCGGGCGAATACAATGGAAAATACCTGCAAAAGGCCACAGATCGCCAATTGGCGTGGAAACAAAGGAAAAGCCTGGCCCGGTTTGTAGGTGCCTCGCGGCGCCGGGCCAGGCCGGGGGGGCTACGTCGGGTCAGCGTCTGCCTGTACGAGGTCGGCCGGAGGCTCGTCGGCACCGTAGAAAAGCGCGGCGTGCTTTTCCATGCACTTGACAACCGCCTCAAGCTCGGCAATTGTCAGGCGACCGACTTTGCGAAATATCCACGCCGGGTCCCCCCCCTGCTCTCTCTCTGCATTCCACTTGCGCGAGAGCTGAAGCTTAGGCTCCCCCCCATCGTAGGACATTACGCGCACCGTGAGCTGTGTTCGGTCGTCCTCGAAGGCGACCTCTTCGGCCAGCTTCTCGTCCAGCTTCCTGTCGTAGGCCATTGCCTAGTCCTCCCACAAGCCCGCCAGATGCGCCCGGACGGCCTCTAGGCCGCCCTGTAAAAGTGTTTCTGCCGGGTCTTTGCACATGGCATCCGTGACAATCCGGTGTTCCCACCGCATCATTTGCAGACTATGGGCGATTCCGGCCCGGGCCATCCGGCCCGCGTCGTCCTCGTCCATCCAGATATTCAAGCGGCTGATGCCCGCGGCTTTCAGCAGGTCATACTGACCGGGAGTGATGCGGTCGCCCATAATCACGGCTACGGGAAACCCCGCGCCTAAAACG
>CAZLHI010000105.1:0-1888 GCA_964559435.1 uncultured bacterium
TCGCCGGCCTGCCCTGAGCGAAGCCGAATGGGTCGTCCCCCCGACGTCACGCGGTGATCGCCGGCAGGCCCCGGCGGCGCTGCCGCCGAAGTGGCCATCGCCATCCCGGCAAACCTCTTGGCGCGAAGGTGGGGCAATGTAGGTGAGGACCTGTCGAGATGGGAGGCTGCGATGGCTGAGACGGGAGCGGCGGTGGCTAAGACGGAGGTCGAGTTGGCCGAGTGGCAGCGATCAGTGGAGAAGGCGCAGGCGGGCGATGTGGAGGCCTTCGGCGCCGTGGTCGGGCGCTTCCAGGACATGGCGGTCGGCTACGCCTACTCGGTGCTGGGAGACTTCCACCTCGCGGAGGATGCCGCGCAGGACGCCTTCGTCCAGGCCTATCTCAACCTGAGCACGCTGCGAGAGGTGCGGGCGTTTCCCTCCTGGTTCCGCCGCATCGTCTTCAAGCAGTGCGACCGGATCACCCGCAGGAAGCGAGTGGCGACGGTGCCGCTGGAGTCGGGCGTCGAGCCGGCCGACCCTCGTCGGGGGCCCCACGAGGCGGTCGAGCAGAGGGAGACGCAGAGGGAAGTGCTCTCCGCGGTGAACACGCTGCCGGAGAAGGAGCGCACCGCGGCCACGCTCTTCTACATCGATGGCTACTCCATGGGCGAGGTCGGCGACTTCCTGGGCGTGCCGGTCACCACGGTGAAGAATCGCCTCCACTCGGCGCGGGCTCGACTGCGAGAGAGAATGGAGGCCGAAGTGAGAGAGACGCTGAGCAGCCACCGTCCCGACGAGGAGTTTGGCAAGCGCGTGAAGCGCGTGCTGGCCGGCGTCGAGAGGATCCACTGGACGACCACGGCGTGTGTGTGCTTCCCGGGTGCGGCGGCCGCGTGTATGCACTATCTGAAGGAGGATGTCAGCGACAACTACGTGATGGGCATCTCCGGCGGCGCATTCAAGATGATCTGGGAGCCGCCGTGGAGCCCGCGCAACTGCGATTTGCTCATGCTCGGCCCCGAGCCGGTGAAGCGAACCTTCGCCGCGCTCGGCTATGACTACACCTTCGTGCCGGACTACGACCGCGATGACCCCGGCGACGCGAAGGAGGTCTACCGAAAGGCCATCGTCCAGAGCATCGACAAGGGCCGGCCCGTGATCGCCATCGGCGTCGTCGGCCCGCCGGAGGCGTGCATCGTCGCGGGCTACGACAAGGGCGGCGAGGTGCTGTACGGCCGGAGCTACTTCCAGGAGAGCAAGAAGGGATACTTCAGCGAGGCCGACTGGTTCGAGAGCTGCCACGGGCTGATCCTGCTGGGCGAGAAGCGCGAGCCGCCGCCGCGGCGGCAGGTGCTGCGGGATACGCTGGAGTGGGCGATCCGCCTGGCGCGGGACCCGGAGATGCCGCTGGCCACCATCGACGGGAAGGTCGAGAAGCAGCTCATCACCGGCCTGGTGGCCTATGACGCGATGGCGGAGGCGCTGGAGCGGGACGAGGACTTCGCCTTCGCCGATGACGACCTGGAGACGATGGAGATGCGCTGCTTCGCCATCAGCAACGACGGCCTGCACCTGCTCTATCCCAAGCGCCGCGATGCCGCCGCGTTCCTGGAGAGCATGGCGGAGGAGGGCGAGGCCGCCTCCGACGAGCTGCGCCAGGCCGCCGAGGCCTACCGGGCCGAGCTGGAGGTGATCGGGCCGGCCCACGACCTCGCGCCGCACAGCTTCGCTCCCCAGCCGAAGCGCCTCGCGCTCCGCGACCGCGACCTGCGCCGAAAGCTCTCGGCCCTGGTGCGGGAGGCGAAGGCCCACGACGAGCGCGCCGTCGAGCACCTCGAGCAGGCACTCGCGTCGCTTCATTAGTCGCACGGCCAGAACGGAAACGGCGAAGCCGCGGCCGGGGGGG
>CAZLHI010000106.1:0-235 GCA_964559435.1 uncultured bacterium
GCCGCTCCTTTTCGCGCTCTTCTTCGGGAGGGTGTTCTGCGGGTCGGTGTGCCCGCTGGGCGCCTTGCAGGACGTGGTGGTCTTTCGTCCCGTCAAGGTTCCGGGCTGGGCAGAACACTCGCTGGGGCTCCTCGCCTACGTCTACCTCGGCGCCGCGGTGCTCTTCGCCGCGACGGGAAGCGCCTTCATCATCTGCCGCTACGATCCGTTCGTGTCTGTCTTTCGCCTCTCGGGC
>CAZLHI010000106.1:245-1758 GCA_964559435.1 uncultured bacterium
CGGGCAGCGCGAGCATGCTCGCCCTCGGGGCGAGTTTCCTGGTGATGGGCATGTTCGTCGCACGGCCCTACTGCCGCTACCTCTGCCCCTACGGCGCCGTCCAGAGGCTGGTCTCGAAGGTCTCCAGGTGGCACGTCACCATCACCCCGGACGAATGCATCAAGTGTCGGCTGTGCGAGGAGGCATGCCCGTTCGGCGCGATCCTGCGACCCGACGAGGACCAGTCCGTGCGTGACCGCGCCGAAGGCATGGGCAGGCTGGCCGCGCTCCTGATCCTCCTGCCCGTGCTCGTCCTGCTCGGCGCGCAGCACGCGCTGGATCTCCATGTCAACCGCCGGGTCGAGCTCGTGCATCAGGCCCGAGATTGCCCGCCGCAGCAGGGCGAGGCCGGAGACGATAATCGCCGCGGCGATCACGAGCGCCGCGATCGCGTCAAGCGACCGCCACGTGGTCAGGATCGCCAGGCCGTAGCCGAGCACGGCGCCGATGCTCGTGTACGAGTCGGCCAGCATGTGGCGCCCGCTCGCCTCAAGGATGATGGTGCGGTGACGCCGCCCGAGCCGCCAGAGCACCACGCCGAGGGCGACGTTGATCGCGCCGGCGGCGACCACGAGCCACATGCCGAGTTGGCTGACTCTCAGCACGCCCGGATGGAGCAGATTCTGCACGCCGCGCACGGCCACGAGAATCCCCGTGCCAAGCACCAGGCTTCCCTCGGCCAGCGCCGAGATGTTCTCGACCTGGCCGTGGCCATAGGGGTGCCGGCGGTCGGGCGGCCGGCGGCTGAGCGTGAGGCAGTAGAGGGCGAACGCCACAGCCGCGTTGTGCACCAGCGACTCGGTCATGTCGGCCAGGATCGCCGCCGAGCCGGTGATCCAGAACGCGGCGACCTTCGCGCCCACCAGCGCCACGCCAATCCCGAGCGCCGCGGCGAGCGCCCGTATCAGCACGCGATCGCCAGAGCCTGCCTGCGTCGTCTCGGGCACGAGACACCCTCACCAGCACGGTGGTCGTGGTCACGCACGCGGCAAGCATAGCACAGGGTGAGCCGTTCCGCCTCGCTGACGATTGGGCCTCGCACGCGGCGCGCAAAAGCGATTGCGCCGGTGTCGCCCGCAGTTTACACTGACCGGTGGGCACAACGTGCCTCGGGAGCCCGGCCGCGCGATGGAACGGGACAACGCAAAGATCCTAGTCATTGACGACAACAAGGTTGTGCTCGAGACGATCAGCGCCCTGCTCGAGCACCGCGGGCTGGCCCACGTCGCCACGCCGTCGCCAGCTGAGGGGCTCAGCATGCTGCGCGAGGGCGACTTCGACCTGGTGATCGCCGACATGCGGATGCCCGAGATCACGGGCCTCGAGCTGCTGCAGCTCGTCAAGCTGTACCGGCCGACGATCGAGATGATCCTGATCACGGGCTTCGGCTCGATCAACTCGGCCGTGCGCGCCATGTCGCTGGGCGCCTACCACTACCTGACCAAGCCGTTCAACCACGAGGAGCTGGTGCTGA
>CAZLHI010000107.1:0-1757 GCA_964559435.1 uncultured bacterium
TATGCTCTTCACCCATCCGTCGAGGACGAGCGCCTGGATGAACTTCTGTCGGCTGCCCTCCAAGGCAGCCTCTATCACTGTCTCCACCCATTGCAGGCGCGTGGCAAGTGTCCCCGTGACGCCCGAGGGCAGCGGCCGCTGTGCGATGGGCTTCATACCGCCTGCGGTGGCCATGGTGGGCCCTTCCAGCACGGCCTGTGGCGGCAGATTCGGTGCCTGGCCGGAGTTTGGCAGGTTGGCCGAGAACACCTCGCCCTTGTCCAGCCGAATGCTCTCGATGATGTCGATGCACTGCTCGTGTTCGCCTTCGCCCGCGACCTTCTCGAAGTAGTCGTCCTCCAGCGGCTTCTTGGAGAAGGCCTTCTCCCTCATCTGATCGTAGATTCGGTTGCCCCAGGCAATGATGTCCTCGAACGGGTGCCACTCCACACCGATCTTCTTGCCGCCGTACTCGCCGTTCGGGAAGAGGCTGGGGAAGAACTCCAGCACGTGCCCGTCGCCAACGGCTGGATAGGCCCCGAATGTCTGAAGGAGTTGCCAGCAGAGCCCGCCGGGCAGATTGTAGGCTTCCGGATCGGCGGCCCTCTTTGACAGTTCATCCTGCGCGAGCTCGTGCAGGCGGGGCATCATGTCCTCGCCCTTGGAGCGGATCTCCGTGAACCAGGTCAGGTGATTGAGCCCGACCGCTGTGTATCGGAAGTCGGCGGGCGCCACGCCAAGGCGCTCTGCGAGGCTGAGGCCGATGGAGTAGACGCCACTGCACAGCCCCACGATCTCTGCGCCGGTTGTCTTGTACACCGCCCGGCAGATCGCGGTCATGGGGTTGGCGTAGTTGAAGAAGAGAGCCTGCGGCGCGAGATCGAGAACGTCCTTCGCGATCTCGACTATTGGCGGGACCACCCGGAGACAGCGGGACGTGCCCCCCGGCATGACCGAGTCACCGACCGGCTGGTATATCCCGTACTTCCGCGGGATGACAACGTCCTGCTCCCACGCCCGGCGGCCTCCCACGGCAATAGTCGTGATCACCACCGTCGCGCCCGGCAGCACGCCGCGGCGGTCCGTCGAGGCGCTGACTGTTACCGGCGCGTTTCTCGTCTCGATGACTTTCTTGGAGAGCTCCTCCGCAACCGCGAGTGCGTCCGGATCTACGTCCACCAATCCCAGCTCGCACTCCCACCCCCGCCTGACGATATCCGTCAAGAGGGCCCCTGTGAACATGGCGCTGCCTGCGCCAACCAGCACGACCTTCTCCTTCATCGCTGACTCCCTTTCGAATCTCCCAGGTGTCAAAGCTGCGACACGCTTCCCATCCTTCGGCGCGGCGAGCGCCAACGCGGGAGAGCCGCGGCCTCGCTCGACGCTCCCTGAAGATATCCCCTTCGGTTAGCCGCGGAGCCGCGGACTCCTTGAGTTCGGGCAAACCTAGCGGGCCTCGACCAGGTCAGCCAAGAGCCCTCGTGTCACGCACCATCCGAGTCCGTCCCGAGCTTCGCTGGAGATTCTCAGCACTAGTCAGCCGAAGCGGTATGTTTCTGTGCCACTTTCCGTCGGGTTGCCCCGCCTGGGTGTTACCCAGCGCCCTGCCCTTCGAAGCTCGGACTTTCCTCACTCGCCATAGCCTTGGCGGCGGCGGGCGCGGACGCTCGGCCCACTCCAGCAGTATTGTAGCACGCTCGCACAGAATCTTCGGCATGGGAACGGCAGGGCGTAGCCCTGACCGGCGGCCCCCCAGCACCGCGATCCGCCGATGCCCA
>CAZLHI010000108.1:0-1598 GCA_964559435.1 uncultured bacterium
GCGGGGAGCGCGAGACCTCGAAGCCGCCTTGTTGGGTGGCGCCACTGGCGCTTGACCCGCGGCATCTCCAGTGAGGCGTCGCTCCCCCTGCTGCGTCTGTGTCATGAGTTCTGATTTGGCGATACCCCGTAGAGCGATCTCCTCTGACCACGGTTGATTGCGCGTCAGCATTACCCACACGATCTCCGCCAGCTTCCGGGCGACAGCGCCGCCGGCAGCCTTGGCGGACTTGCCTTGCTGGCGGAGGCGAGTGTAGAAGTGGCGCAGCAGCGGGTTGCACTGTCGGGCAGGGCCGGAGGCGAGCAGCAGAGACAGCTTGAGCATCCGGTTGCCCTTGCGAGTCATGGAGAAGCGCAGCTTCGTTTCCCCGCTTTCCCAAGCCACGGGATAGAGGCCACAATACCCGACGAAGACCTCCTTGGTTAGAAAGCATCCAATATCGCCGATCTCGGCCAGGATGGAGGCAACTGAGACGGGGCCGAGGCCGGGAATGGAAAGCAGGACGGTGTCTGGGAAGATGCCTTCCAGCTCTTCCGCGATAGCCGCGTCCAGACGTGTCAGCAGCTGGTTCAACTGCAGAATGCGGGCAGCTACGTCCTGGATGGAGAGGCGGACCATGACGGAGAGCTGGCCTGAGGCAGTGGTCTTCGCCATCGCCAGCAATTTGTCGGCAAAGACGCGGCCGATTCGTCTGCCGTCACAGTTGTGCAGTTGGGCAATCCGGCTGGCGCCACGTCTGCGGGCATCGTGGGGCGTGGGACACGCCCTAAGCGCTACCAGAGTGCGCCCACCGAAGTGCTTTCCCATGGCTTCTCGCCAGCCAGGCCAGTAGCTACGCAGTAGCCGATGGAGACGGTTCTTCAACCTGGAGCGTTCCTCCATGCAGCGGCGACGAGTACGGGTGGCTTCCTGGAGCTCGGCGCATCCTTCCGGCACGACAGCACGCGGCTGGGGACGGATCTTCGCCACGAAACGGGCGATCAGCTCCGCGTCCACGCGGTCGGTCTTGCTGTCCTTCAGCTCGAGATGCCGAAACCACTTCACTTTGCGCGGATTGAGCACGTGTACTTCGATCGGCACCCGCGTCTCTGTCCTCAGAGCCTTCGCCGCAGGGCGGTGGAAATCGCTGGTGGACTCCAGACCGGCAATGACATGGAGGCTAGGACCCAGCTGCCGTGCCCTCGCGATCACTGCATTACACAGCGCCGCGATGCCCGCGGCAGTGTTTGGGAAGGACTGGGCCTTGCCCAAGGCCACGCCCCGGTCATCACAGCAGGCCAACTCCAGGTGACGCGAGGACACATCGATGCCAACACACAGGATCTTCGGTTCAGTCAACGCTCCTCTCCCTGATGGTGGTCTAGCCGCCCTCGCCGGTGCTCCTCGCCGTCTCCGGTCCCGCTTCGGCTCCTCAATTGCGCGGTCGTGCCGCAGGTTGCAATACAAGCTCCGGACCGGACGCCGAGGGATCATTCTCCTTATCTCGGTCGCACCGAAGCGTTACGGACGATCTCACGCCCGGCGCGCGGCCCGGAGACTATAACCCACTCGGCGCTCCTCACACCAGCCCAGCCAAACTCACTCAACCACTATAGGAG